>CAYZSO010000058.1:0-5599 GCA_964479695.1 uncultured Fastidiosipila sp. | reverse complement strand
TAAAGCGAACGTTGATCAACTGTGTTCCGAAGGCCATCACTTCACCCTGGGCATTTTTCTTCGGCGATGAGTCCGGAGGAGCAAGAGGCATTTCGTGAAAAATATGCGGACGTCCTGACGAATGCGGTTTTTGTTGCCACAGATAATGTAGATGTTTTGCTGACCGAGGAGGCGGCTTCTGAAACGATTAAGTCGTCTTTTCGTGCGAGTTTGGTTGCGACTGACGATCCGCGGATCAGTGAAGTGATTGGCTTATATGAGGAGGGCTCGACGCTGGCAACGGATGGTAGGCCGGGTGCTTCGGCGTCGGGTGCTTCGGGATCGGGTGGCTCGAGTGATCCCGCTGATCCCGGTAATGACGGCTCTACGCAGGCTACCCTTCCTTACCCCGGCGCTGGGGAGGCAGTCATCAGTAACAAGATGGCGGACGAGTTGGGCCTTCACGTAGGGGATACGGTACGTTTCATAAAAAGTGGCTCGGAAAGCGGCTCGGAAAGCGGGCAAAACTTCATATCGCTTCGCGTGTCCGGTATTTTCGAAAACTACATCAGTAATTACATTTTTATCACCGGCGAAACCTATGCCGAAAGTTTCGGGGTGGAGCCCGCGTACAAGAATGCGTACACCGTTCTTGCCGAGGGCGACGAGCAAGCCGCCTTTACACGTCTAGCCTCCGATAGCGAGATTTCCAGGATTGTGATGCTAGGCGAAATCCGCAACACCGTCGACCGCATGATGCAAGGCCTCAATTCCATCATTTGGCTCATCATTGCCCTGGCGTTGTCGCTGGCCTTCGTTGTGGTTTACAACATCAGCAATATCAATATCACCGAGAGAAACCGCGAACTCGCCACCATAAAAGTTCTGGGCTTCTACGATGCGGAGTCTTACCTCTATATTTTCCGCGAGAATATTGTGCTGACGGTTTTTGGTGCGCTATTCGGTTTGCTTCTGGGCAAAGGCCTCCACAGCTTCGTCATGAATGAAATCAATGTCGAAGCGGTCTCGTTCAAGACCCAGATCTTGCCTCAGAGTTATTTGCTGTCGTTCGCACTGACCCTGCTGATTACGCTCGTGGTGAGTTTGCTTCTCACCAGAAAAGTCAAAAATGTCAACATGGCCGAATCTCTGAAATCAGCGGAGTAGGTGGTTGGGGGTGGCTTTGGCCAAAGCCGCCTTATCCCACCTCAAATTGCTCAATTTTTCACATTCTTCACATTCTTAACCTTCTCCTAACCTTCTCATGATACGATGAGGCGACGTATGTACGAATTGATATGTGGATACGATCCTCAACACGATCGGAGACCAGCCATGAAACGAACAGCGGTTCAGCGTCCACTCGCAGCCATTGTCGGAATTTATCTGATATGTTTTGCTTTGCGAGTCATCGAATACATATTTATTCGCACAGATCAGAGCATTTTCGGTGAGGCTTTCCTTCACAAACTTGCGGGGATTCTCATTCTCTTTGTGGCCTTGCGCTATTTCGGCCTGCGGGGGAGGGAAATCGGCTTCGGGGTAAGTGGCTTCCTACATAAGCTCCTCTACGGTTTGCTGCTTGGCCTCGGGACCTACTTCGTGGCCTATGGAACGGAATATGTCATCCAGCTGGCCAATGGTAATCTGCCGCAGCTGGAATTTTACGTCACAAGTTATTCGGTTGACGGGAATATCGGGCTGCAAACAGGCTGGATTTTCTATTTATTTTCTATCGTTGGCAATATGATCAATGTCGTAATGGAAGAGGGCATTTTCCGCGGCCTGTTTGTCAAGTTGGCGGAGAATAAATATTCCTTTATAAAAGCCGCCCTTTTTTCCTCGGTGCTCTTCGGTTTCTGGCATATCATGGCACCGGTGCGCAGTTTTCTTGACGGCGAAAGTTCGCCGATGGGCGCCTTCATGTCTGCTCTGTTGCTGGTTGTGACCTCGGCGATTACCGGTCTGAAGTTCAGTTTATTGACGAAAATCTCCGGGTCATTATGGCTGCCGATGGCGGACCATTTTGTGAACAACACGATCATCAATCTCTTGCATGTCGTGACGGCGACTGGAGCGGATGAACTCCAAGTTGTGCGCATTTCGATCGCACAGTCTGTCTCCTTCATTGTCGTCCTGGTGATTTACATCCGAACCAAAGCCTGGACCAAACCCACTTTCCGCTATGGTCTGGAAGTGGAGATCCCGGCGTAGGCTTAGGCGGAGGTTTAGGTGGCGGTGGAGGCGGAGGCTTAGGTGGTGGTGCGGCTTAGGTGGCGGTGGAGTCTTAGGGCTTTGGCCGAAACCACTGGCAGGTATTGAGCAAACCAAAAATTCTCAGCGAAAGCGGAGAGGAGCTGCAAATGGCAGGAAGGAAACATAAAGTGTTGTGGATTGTCCTGGGTGTCCTTGCGGCCTTGATCGTAGGGATTGTGGTGTTTTTCAAGATTCCGTATTCGCCGACCCGAACGGATTATGGCCGGGTGACAGGCGAGAGGATCGCAGCAGCGGAGGCGGAAACGGGGAACGCTAAGCCGTCGGAAACGGGCGAACTTTTCACTGAGGCCGAAATTACTCATTTGCCGGAGCCGGTGCAGCGCTACTTTCACTACAGTGGCTGGTTAGGGAAATCCAAGATGCTGTATATGGGGGCGGAGCTCCAGGGGGTCGATTTCGTCATGAGCGAGACGCAGACGCTCCCCATCGATTACGAGCAGCTGAATTTTGTGAATCGGCCTGAGCGTTATGCGTTGATTTCGGCCGCGATGTTTGGCATTCCGTTTGAAGGTTTCGACTCCTTCAATGGCGAGGAGGGGAGCATGAAAGGTCTTCTGGCCAAAGTCATCCCCCTCTTCGACCAACGCGGCAGCAACATGACACGGGCAGGGTTGGTGACTTGGCTGGCGGAAAGTTTGCTCCTGCCAAGTGCGGCGCTGCAGGACTTTGTGAGCTGGGAATCGGTGAGCCGGGAATCGGTGAGCTGGGAATCGGTGAATGCGGAGCAAGCACGCGCCACAATCAATTGGAATGGGCTTACGGCAAGTGGCGTATTTACTTTTGCCGAAAGCGGTGAACTCCAGTCATTTCGCACTTCGGATCGCGTGGCCACCGACATGAACGGCGCCGAAACCGTGGCCGATTGGTCGGAGGTATTCAGCGATTTCCACGAGGTCGATGGCGTCATGCTCCCATCGATCATTCAAACCATTTGGCATTATGCGGACGGCGATTTGATCTACTTCAACGAAGGCCGAGAGCCCGTGGACATCTGGTATCGATAGTTGCGGTGGGTGGCTTTGGCCAAAGCCACCCCCATCCACCCCTCCATTCACTCCTCCATCAGGCTCCCTTCAACTCCCTCACCAAACTCGCATCAACTGCCTCATCAAACTCGCATCAACTGCCTCCTGGAGTTCTTCATCTGTCCGGAGTTTCGGACAATAGCCGTGGCGGATCCGTTGTACACTGGACATAGAGAAGAAATTTTCCTACTTGGTGGGAACGGAAAGCCTGGTGGGAACGGAAAGGGGTCCGTACTATGTCATATTCAAACGATCCTGCGAGCCGTCAATCTGCTGCTGAGCGGTCGCAAATGCGTGGGACTTCGGATTGGGTTTTCACAATCCTGATCCCGAAAATTTTCAAGATCATTTTGGCCATCATAGTGGTTATCCTCTCGCCTCTGATACTCCTCGTCGCCCTCATTTTAAATATCCCGGTCGATTGAGAAGTTGTTTGGGAAGTTGATTGAGAAGCTGGCTGGGAAGTTGATTGGAAAGCTGGCTGGGAAGTTGATTGGGAAGTTGTTTGGGGTCATGATTTTATTGTTGGCTAATTTCGTTGAGTAACGGAATATCATTGGTCATTCTGTTCTTCGCCGGACATGATTTAGCTTTGTTCGGCAAAGCTATTTACACGGATGTAGTGACATGAAGTCTGACGATGCGGGATTTGGTAAAGGAAGATCTAGAAGAACGGGCACTCTGCGTACAAGCATTCCTCATTTTTATCAAAATAATGACACTTGATCTCATGATTCATTTGGAGATCGATTTTGTATTTTTCTTTGAGAAATTTAGCCGTTGTTTCAAGCGCAAAATAGGCATTACGCTTGCAGCATCGTGGCCCGGAGGTGCTGGCAAGATTTCCAATGATTCGGCTGGTTAGTTCTGCGTTCTGGCTCCAGGTTTGTTCGCTGAAGGGAGTGTTCACACTGAAAATACTAAATGCAGCCCCGCAACTAACTGCAGCTCCACAAACCCCAACAGAACCACAAGCCCCACCTGGATATTCTCCGGCTCGGTCGATTAGCCAGTCGATGGCTGTTGGCAGATCCATTGCAACGTCTACCCGATAGGGCTCTTCCGACTCCGTAGCTGTTTCTGTTTCTGTTTCTGTTTCTGTTTCAGTGACTGCGGAATTGGTAAGATCTTCTCGTTTAGGATCAGATTGTTTAGAATCAGGAACTTCTGTCCCTTCAGTGTCGAAAACATCGAGAGCTGTGTTTCGGGGAAGGATATTGTTAGTTTCTGCAGTTGAGAAAATTTCATTAATTTTGTCTGCACGTTCTTGACGGAGAGAATTCAGCTCCGAGGCGCGTTCAGGGTTTAAAGCAAACCAATGATCTAGGGCTACCAGAAGGGCGGCTCCGTCAAGAGTATGATGCTCGGGACCATGCATATGGATTTCGGGTAAATCCATCCAATGATTGAGAATGACTATAGGGTCAGTGACAGTCGCAGGAATATCGTTAGCCAGAACGATCTTCCGTAAGTCTACGGTCTCTTGATTTCCTTCCATCATTTCTTCCATAGTCTCTTTCACTATCTCCTCCATTTTATCCTCCGATGTATCCTCAGAATAAGATTCCGGTGTCTGTTTATTAGTAATCGCTAATTAAGTGTTTGCTTATGAATGGTATTCCTAAATTGTGGCGTTGTCAATGAGTGGTTGATTGTGTTGATTGCGTTGATTGCGTTGATTGCGTTGATTGCGTTTGGTGTGGTTGATTGTGTTTGTTGTGATACTTTTTGCGTAGTTGTGATTGTTGTGAGCGGCTTGTTTTTTGAATGTTAGCGTACGCTAAGACGCAACTTAATTAGTTATAAGTTAGGATGAGACTCATGGAACGCTCACAGCCACTTATTGTTATAAGTGCGACAACTCCTTTATCCAACAAGCTTGTTATGAACGCATTTGGCGACGTATTGTTCTCAATGCTGGTTCGCTAATGTTCTTGTTGAGCCGTTGAAGGAGCGCGCAGGATTAGGTATTGTTCCTAAGCATGAGATTCAACGAATTTAATATAATGTGATTTCTAATATAAAATCTTATTGGGTAAAAATATTTATATAGCATATCAATCAATCCCCTGAATGGAATTGCTAATCTATTTATATTATAGAAATATTACCTGGATACTGATACTTCTGATAAATTCTGATTTTCAGAGCATATTCTATTGCACACTTAAGTAAATTTGAAGATATGTGCAAGTTGGTTGACATGTCATGTATCAACTTCGGCTCTATTATGCACATAAAAGCAAATTTGAAGATATGCGCGCGTTAGGTGACGTGTCATGTATAAACTTCGGCTCTATCATGCACATAAAAGCAAA
>CAYZSO010000057.1:0-6476 GCA_964479695.1 uncultured Fastidiosipila sp. | reverse complement strand
TCTATAAGATTTTACGGGGTTTTGTATATGTGAATCCGGGGCGGGAGTTTAGGTTACAAGGTGCTGAGTCCTTCGGAGATTATTGATGCGATGTCGATGGGCGTTGTGAATTCGCTGGATAGCAAGTATACCTACTATATGTCCGCGGAGGATTACAGCTCATTTGTTGAGTCGATGGATGGGAATTATTCCGGGATTGGCGCGACGGTGACGCAGCTTGAGACTGGTGCGTACCAACTGGTTTCGGTGATCGAGAATGGTCCTGCGGCCAAAGCCGGCCTCCAAGCCGATGATATTATCATTTCGGTTGATGGGGTGGACGCGAGTACGTTTAAGTCGACTCAGGATCTGGCGAACGTAGTGAAAGGCGCTGACGGATCGACGGTCACGCTTGTGATTAATCGTAGTGGTAAGGATATGACTTTTGCCATTGTGCGGGCGCAGGTGGTTGCGGAACATGTTCACGTTCGCATGGTTGACAGCTTCACAGGCTACATGAATATTACAGAATTTGCTTCTAATTTGCCGGAGCAATTCCAGGCAGGCATGCAGTCTTTGCTTGATCAAGGGGCGACTCAGGTTATTTTCGATTTGCGCGGGAACCCCGGCGGTTCGGCGCAAGCGGTGATTGATGTTTTGGATATGCTGTTACCGGAAGGCATTATTGCCACGACCAGAGGCCGTGAAAATGGCCAGCCGGTTAATGAAACGTGGACTTCCGACGCGAATATGATGGTTCCGGAAACCATGAAATATGCGATTTTGGTCAATCGCAATACGGCGTCTGCGTCCGAGCTATTCAGCGGTGTTTTGCGCGACTATGGTAAGGCGACGCTTGTCGGCGAAACCACTTACGGCAAGGGTTCTGGTACCCGAACCTTTACTCTGTCCGATGGATCCGCTGCGAACATCACCATTTTCAATTACTATCTGCCAAAGGGCGACCTGATCGAAGGCAAAGGACTTACCCCGGAAATCCCGGCAGATTCGGTCAGTGCGGAATTCCGTTCTATCCCGCTTTATAAGCTCACCGTCGAGCAAGATCCGGCACTCAAAGCCGCCCTCGACTACCTCACCCAGAATGAGGCCATGTACGCCCGATGAACCAAGAGTACGATCTCTTAGCCCCTTTTTACGATGCTTTCCAGAGCAACGAAGACCCTGCGTTCTGGGCGAAGTTTATCAAGGAAACTTTTTTCCGGGAGGCCAAAGCCGAAGCCCTTTCCGAACCGCAAGGTAGGGGAGGGTCTTTCCTTGCTTGTGATCTGGGCTGTGGTACGGGTCGGGTGAGTCGGGAGCTTGGGCGCCTAGGTTTCGATGTCATCGGCATCGACAACTCCGAAAACATGCTGTCCGAAGCCCGCAATGCGGTCGACGACGCCGATGACGATGCACGCGAGACTTTGCAGCCATTTTACTTACTGCAGGATCTGACGGAGTTTGAACTTTACGGAACCGTCAACATGTTTTGCGCGACTTTGGATACGATGAATCATTTAGAGCCCGCGGATCTCGAGAAGGTTTTGCGCTTGGCACACAATTATTTGCATCCAGGTGGGATTTTGCTGTTTGATCTTTTGACGCATGATTACATGGCAGAGAAAATGGGCCACGAACTTTACTATGAGATCGGGGCGGATCGGGCGGTGCTTTGGCAAAACGATTACTCGGAGGCCGAGCAGGTCAATCGCGCGGACATCACCATTTTTTTGGCCCAAGGCGCTCAAAGTGCTCAGGCTGCTCGAGGCGCTCGAGGCGCTCAAGGCGCTCAAGGCGTTCAAGGCGCCCTTTACCAGCGCACGGATCTGGAGATCAAGGAGTGCTATCATGCTCCGGGTGAGGTGATCAAACTCTTGGAAGAGATTGGGTTTACAGCTCGGGAAATCAGACCCACCGCAGCGGATAACGTAGATCCTCAAGGCAACCGTCACTTTATCGTGGCGGGGAGGGCGGCTTTGGCCGAAGCTTAAGCCTAAGCCTAAGACTACGACTAAGACTTCACCTAAGCCTATGGCTCCACCCCAAACTCCACACTACTGTTGCGCTAGATGCTCGCTGTTCTGGTGGTCGCTGCAGGCGTGGTGAGATTAAAAAGATTGGAATAAATATGACGCAAATAAACTTACATCCGGATGGCGATTACCTTGTGCGCGCGCTTGTGTATGATGACCAAGTTCGTATGACTGCGATTCGCTCGACGGATACGGTGACAGAAGCCATGCGTATCCACGGACTGACCCCGATGGCCTCGGTTGCGCTGGGCCGTTTCATGACGGGGCTGCAGCTGATGTCGCTGGATCTTAAAAATGAGGGCGATTCCATCACGGGCATTATCCGTTCTGATGGCCCGATCCGCGGAATGACGGCGATTGTGGAACAAGATTCGCGGGTGCGAGGCTACGTCATCAATAATGATCTCGAGACGACACTTCGGTCACCGGGCAAACTCGATGTTGCTTCCGCGGTGGGGCAGGGGATCTTGACGGTGATTCGCAAGCAAGCGGGTGCGAAACCTTATAACGGCAATGTTGAACTGATTTCCGGCGAAATTGCCGAAGATTTGACTTACTATCTGGCGACCTCGGAACAGATTCCGACGATCATGGGCTTGGGTGTCAATTGTGACAAAAACGGCATCCGCCAAGCGGGTGGCTATCTGATTCAGGCGATGCCGGGGGCGGGTCCTGATGTGATTGACTGGCTGGAGCGGCGGATTGGGAGTTTCCCTGATGTGACGTATTGGCTCGATGAGGGCTTTACGCCTGCGCAAATCCTCGATTTGTTTGCCGGCCGCCAAGATTTGCGCTATCTGGAAGTCAAACCGACGTCTTACCACTGCACTTGTTCGCGTGAGCGGATGGCGGAGGCTTTGATGACTTTGGGGCGCTCGGATTTCGAGGAGCTTCTGGAGGATGATGGCGCGACGTTGACTTGTGAATTCTGCAATAAGCATTACTACTTTCCTGCCGAAGAATTGCGGCGCATGGCTGCCGAAGCCTGGCCGGATTAGGTTGGATGAAAACTGGTGTGAAAACTGGTGTGACAACTGCTGAGAAGACTGCGTGCTAAGAATCTGCACGGAGGCTTTTGTGCAGATTCACGAAATTTGTGAAGGTGTGCAGGAAAAACGGCGAAAGAGCGCGAAGCGGCGTATTTTTGACTTGAATTGTAATCGTTCTTCAGATACAATGCTCTAGCATGTGCCCGAAAGGGCAAGAAATCGGAGATTGCCGCAGACACGGCTGCGTTGTGTTTACGGGTAACTTCGGTGGATTAACCGGATCCTGAGAGATTCGGTGACAGGGGAAACCTGGTTGGCAGTGTGTGCCGGTTGGCCGGCATCAGACCCGGACAGGAATGAGAATTCTGTGCTGGGTTTTATGATGGCTAAGCATGAAACGCCCGGCAAGGTAGCTACCTGAAGCAGCAAAAATGGAGGAAGAATCGAATGGCTAGTAATCAGAAAATCCGTATCAGACTGAAGGCGTACGATCACAAGATCCTGGACAGCTCGGCTGAGCGTATCGTTGAGACAGCGAAGAGAACAGGTGCCAGCATCAGTGGCCCGATCCCGCTGCCGACGGACAAGGAGATCGTCACGATCTTGCGTTCGCCGCATAAGCATAAGGATTCTCGCGAGCAGTTTGAGATGAGAACACATAAGCGTATTATCGACATTTTGGCGCCGAATCAGAAGACGGTTGAAGCGTTGATGCGTTTGGATATGCCCGCCGGTGTCAATATCGAGATCAAGCTGTAAACTCCCGTAATTGGGAGGGTCATGTTCGGGAGGACCCCGAACCAATAACCTGCAAGGAGAGAAGTAAGAATGAAGAAGTTCATGCTAGGCAAGAAGGCCGGAATGACGCAGATCTTTGACGAAGCCGGAGTGGCAATTCCGGTAACTGTTATTGATTGTGGTCCGGTAACTGTTGTCCAGAAGAAGACCGATGAGACGGACAGCTATGAGGCTGTTAAGGTCGGCTATGACGAAGTAGCAGAGCAGAAGCTCAACAAGCCTGATTTGGGGCAGTTTAAGAAGGCGGGGACGAAGGCGTTCCGTCAAGTCAGCGAATTCCCGGTGGATAACGTTGACTCTTATTCTGTTGGTCAGGAAATTGTTGTTTCCGATATGTTTGCAAAAGGCGATGTTGTGGATGTACATGGCAGATCCAAGGGTAAGGGCTTTGCCGGTAACGTCAAGCGCCACAACCAGAAGGGCGGTCTTGAAGCCCATGGTTCTAAGTACCACAGAGAAGTTGGTTCGATGGGTGCTTCCGCAACCCCCTCTCGTATTATGAAGGGCAAGAAACTTCCCGGTCAGATGGGTAATAAGAATGTGACGATCCAGAATTTGGATGTCGTTTTGGTGGACGGCGAACGCAATATTCTTGCGGTCAGAGGTGCTATCCCCGGTTCCCGCGGCTCGGTTGTTGCAATTACTGACACGGTTAAGGTCAGTAAGGTTGGCAAGAAGGCGTAAGGAGTAGGCACAATGGCAAAAGTAGATTTATTGAACATGGCCGGCAGTGTTGTCGGTGAATACGAGCTGAATGACGCCATCTTCGGGATTGAGCCGAATCAGAATGTCGTTTTGCAGGTTGTGAAGGCTCAACTGGCTAATCGCAGACAGGGAACGGCCAAGACGAAGGGCAGAAGCGAAGTCCGCGGTGGCGGTCGCAAGCCTTATCGACAGAAGGGTACCGGCAGAGCCCGTCAGGGTTCGATCCGCGCTGCCCAGTGGGTTGGCGGCGGCCGTATTTTTGGGCCCGTCCCGCGTGATTACAGTGTGACCGTTCCCAAGAAGGTGAGACGTTTGGCACTAAAGTCTGTGCTCAGCAGCAAATTTGCCGCGAAGCAAGTCTATGTGATCGACGAGATTTCTCTCGACCAGCCGAAGACGAAGGCGTTCCGCCAGATGGTGGAGAACCTGAATATCGAGTCCACGGCCCTGTTCGTGGTGGAAGAAGATAACCGCAACGCGAAGCTCTCAGCACGTAACCTGGTCGGTATTGATACTGCCCAGTACAACACGATTAATGTCTTTGACATTTTGAAGCATGATGCTTTCGTCATGACGAAGAGCGCCGCGGAGAAAATCCAGGAGGTGTATGCGTAATGAAAGCTGCGCACGATATCATCATTAGGCCCGTCATTACGGAGCGCTCCACCAGTGTAATTGCCGATGGACGTTATACCTTTCAAGTGGCGAAAGAAGCGACGAAGCCGGAGATCCGCAAGGCTGTGGAAGAACTCTTCGGCGTGAAGGTTCTTAAGGTCAACACTTTGCGCGTAGACGGCAAGTCGAAGCGCGTGGGTGTGCATCAGGGCAAGACTTCTGATTGGAAGAAGGCGGTTGTCCAGATTGACTTAGATCCTGAAACGGAAACCTACCTCACTGAGGGTGGCAAAGAGAAGAAGGTCGAACGCAAGTATAAGACCGTAATTGAAGAATTCGGCTTTGGCCAATAATCAGTAAGAAAGAGAAGGAGAGAAGAACATGCCAGTTAAAATTTACAAGCCTACTTCTCCTGCCAGACGGCAGATGTCGGTTGCTGATTATTCTGTCTTAACGAAGAAGGCACCTGAGAAGAACTTGCTGAAGACTCGCAAGAAGACTTCCGGCAGAAACAGCTACGGCCGTATTACCGTTCGCCACATCGGCGGTGGGAATAAGCGTAAGCTCCGCGCGATCGACTGGAAGAGAACGAAGGAAAATATCCCGGCTACCGTTGTAGCCCTTGAGTATGACCCGAACAGAACCGCTTACCTCGCGTTGCTGCAGTATGCGGACGGCGTGAAAACCTACATTCTGGCTCCGGCCGGCGTGAAGGTGGGTGACGTCCTGCTGAGCGGTGAGTCTGCGGATATCAAACCCGGGCACAGCAAGAAGTTGGCTCAGATCCCGGTTGGTACCATGATCCATAACATCGAGATGAAACCGGGGCACGGCGCGCAAATGGTTAGAACGGCCGGCGCAGAGGCCCAGCTGGTGGCAAAGGAAGGGAACTACGCCCAGATCAAATTACCGTCCGGTGAAGTGCGCATGGTTTTGCTTGATTGCCGCGCAACGGTAGGTCAAGTTGGCAACACGGAACACGAGAACATTCGTGTAGGTAAAGCCGGTAAGACCCGTCACAAGGGTGTAAGACCTACGGTCCGCGGTGTGGTTATGAACCCTGTTGACCACCCTCACGGTGGTGGTGAAGGTAAGTCCCCGATCGGACGTCCGTCACCTGTCACGCCTTGGGGTGTACCTACGCTGGGTAAGAAGACTCGTAAGAAGAGAAAAGACAGTAATAAATATATTGTCAAGAGAAGAAAGTAAGGGAGGCAGGATAAATGAGTCGTTCGACAAAAAAAGGATTCTACGTTGCAGATTCCCTCATGAAGAAGATCGAAGCTATGAACGCCAAGAACGAGAAGAAAGTTGTCAAGACCTGGTCCAGATCTTCCACCATCTTCCCTGAAATGGT
>CAYZSO010000056.1:0-7304 GCA_964479695.1 uncultured Fastidiosipila sp. | reverse complement strand
GGATGAAAATTGCTTATATTGGGGCGTAGACTATGTAAATTTAGGGAATTGGGGTCGTAAACGAAAAATCCCCGTTCAAAGCATCTGGTTAATTTGCTGATGAGCTGGGATCTTTTTGAGACGAGGACAAAGAGAAATTCGAAAATGGTTAGGATCCGGATCTTTGCGACAAGGGAAATTTATTAGGGATCACCTTATTGCCAGTTCATCAGAGCGCTGAATGATTACTGACCTGTAGGTAGAATTTAATGAATGAATACTGACATTGACGGCTGTCTCCCTTAATAAACGTGTAGCGCTCACAGAAAAACACCTCAAAACCCAAGGTTTCGCATGTTTGATGTCGCAAGATTCCCGATCCTTGCCAACCTGGAAATAGCATAACAATTACTGCAAGCACGACGTAACAAAAACAGGAACAATACGTCGCCCAAACCGCTCCGACATAGGAGATCGAATCGAAGTCACTTAGAAGTGTACACAGAAAAATAGTTTATGATTTCGGAAGTCTCCGAATCGGTGAGTTTGTAGATGGTTGGGATACTCAACGTTGATTTCCCAACGGCTAAAAATACTCCTTGCACGGAATAGATGACTGTCTTCTGATTGTGGCTCACTTCTAGGTAGTAAGTCACGGCTCCGGCCCTTTCGCCAGATGAGAGAGCTCTTGTAGGGTTGCGATTCGCAATTGACTTAAGGATGTTGCCAAACTCTTGTACCTGATCGGGATCATCAATGATGCCTTGGTGGTGGTATCCTTTCAGGTCATAGTACTCATAAGATATTGTGATCGCTTCATTCTCCCACCAGTCAGCATAAATGGGCTGTTTGGTGAACGCTTGATAGATGATGAATATCAATAGTAAGAGGAGTATTGCGCTGGCGACTATTAGTAAGGGCTTTTTTGATTTGGGTATTTTTTTCTTGGTCACGGGTGTTACGGGTGTCACGGGTGTCTCGGGTGTTACGGGTGTCACGGGTGTTACGGGTGTCACGGGTGTCTCGGGAGTCATTGGTGTTATTGGTGTTATTGGTGTTATTGGTTTCATGAGTGGGATCATCCTTTCACTGGCTCTAGAGGGGGAGAGTTGGTAGTTGTGGCTTTGGCCATCAGCGAATCTGCATGTTTGCGAATCTGTGTGGTTGCGAAACTGCCAATCCAACAACCTCCCATCTACACATTAGACTCAGGAAAGGAGGTGTTTTGTTGACTTTTCTTTCCGGATTCGAATCATTCTACGAATTGCCCAAATTCCGAGATAAATAAGCAGCACAATGCATAGGATGAAAAGTATCTCCAGGAAGCGGAAAAGGAGCTGCTGTCCATAGATTTGCTGGCCTGTATACGTTCTTCTGGGGAAGAGCAGCAAAATGAATACAGAAATGATGCCAATGGCTAATGCTGAGAGTGCCATTCGTAATGTGTGAATGGCTCTCATGTAGTGCCAACGTACCGTGCCCTCAGGTTTGTTGACGATCTTCGCGATCTCTTTATGGGTGCAGCCGCCAAGTATTCTAAGATTAATAATTGTTTGGTCTAATTCTGAGAGACCTGCAATGGTTTGAAGGTACTTCTCTTCAGAAGCGAGATTAATCAGGGATTCGTCCAGGATCGGAAGATTATCTATGTGTTCATCGATGGACACAGTTTTTGCTTTTCTGGAGAGAAAAGTTTTTGCTTCATTAACACATAGCGTGTAGTACCAAGATCTTTCTCCTTGCTTAGGGAAACGTTCTTGGGGAAGTTGGAATAATTTGAGGAAGATACTCTGAAGGGTATCTTCTACATCTTCGTGATTTTTGAGTAGGCCAAAGACGATGCCAGCCGTCATCTGCGAGTATAAATGAATAAAGTTCGTGAAGGCTTCGTCATCTTTCGAAGCAAGGGCTTGTAGATGCGTGGGGAACTGGTCTTGCTTTTTCAAATCTGTAGCCCCTTTCAGCTCGATAATGTTGATGTCCTCCTAGAATGATATCATGAGTGGATGTGTGCGGCTTTGGCCAAAGTCGAGTTATTGAACTCGTAGATCTCATCTGCCAACTGATCGATGTCACCTTCGATATGACTGGTAAGAAGTATGGTTTTTTCAGCATCACGCAGTTTTTTCAAAAGCGACTTGATTTCTGATTGGCCGGACTTATCAAGACCATTGAATGGTTCATCAAGAATGATCATTTTCTGATCCTCCATGATTGCTTGCGCAATGCCTAATCTCTGCCTCATACCGAGAGAATAATTCTTTACTTTAAGCGTCAACGCCGGATCTAGCCCAACAAGAGATAATGCGGCTTCGATCTCCGGCCGACGGATTGTGTTTTTGATGCTGGCTAAGTATTCAAGATTCTGGATATGTGTATAGCTTTCTATGAATCCCGGTTTCTCAATTAGAACGCCAAGCTCTGGTAGAAAATCAATATTTTTACCAATAACTTGATCTTCATATAGGATCTCACCGGAAGTCGGCCGTAAGAAACCGGAGATTACTTTGAATAATACAGACTTTCCACAGCCATTAGGTCCGATGAAACCTGAAATGGTGCCTGGATAACAAGTAAATGTTACATCTTGAAAGACAACTCTCTTTTTGAAAATCTTAGAAACTGAGTTTACTGAAAGCATTAGATAATCTCCTTTTGTCTAGTGAGGGTAATGATGCATATGGTCATGAGAATTATGGATAAGCTTACGGAACCAAATATGAAGAGTTGGTTGTTGTTCCCGGTAACTAAAAAGCCTAATTTCGATGTTGAAATAGCAAGAGGATTTGCAAATGGGAGTAGAAGATTGAGTATATAGATGCCGAAAATCACAAGTACGGAGTGTTCAAATTGAACGATAATTTCCAGAACAAATAGGACAGACACCATCGATAACAAGGAAAGCATGTCCATGATTGCGTAGCCAATATAAAGATTGCTGTAAGTGGTTAAGATCGAATTATGGATGTGTAATGCGAAGAAGGTGCCGTGAAACAATAAGGAGATAATCAGCGTAATGGCCAGTAGAAAAGTGTAATACATGTAGAGCAGCTTAGCTTTACTACCGACACGAGGTAGTAAAAAGGTCATGAAGGGAGATTGTAAAGACTCGATACTTCTACTCGTTTGAATAAAGGTGACAGCGACAAACGCAAGTCGCAGAAGCCCGCTTGCCAAAGAGGAAGTGGCATCAATTCCGCCTAGCCATAGAATTAACATGGTCACCATGTTGTCCACTGAATCTTCATTGAGGATTCGATGAATCAACACAAGAGAAATCGCTAGGGATCCTGAAAGTAGGAGAACCCTTCGGTTATATAGCAATAAGGCTTTGTACAATTTTACAAACATCATAAATAATATTCTTCTTTGGCCAAATAGAACCAATCATAGAGAAGGATAATGGCAATGATCAGCACGAGGATATGTAGATTGCCAATCAAACTATGAACTATCCTAACTTCTGAATCATGCATACCTGCTGTCAGACCCATGGCAGAAAAATTCAACCATGGAATAGTAACCATGGAGGTAGCTCCAATAAACTCATATGGCAAAGTTAAGGAAATATACAAAATAAAAGGGATTACAGCTACGGCTGCTTGAAATTTTCTAAGAACAGGGAAACGATGGATGATAACATACGTTATTACTTGGACTAGAATGGCGATTGAAACATACTTTGTGAACAAGTAGACAATGACGGGATAGTCCATTTGCATTTCATTTGTTCGGAATTGCATTTGAGCTAGAAAACCCAGTAAAAAAATTGTTACTGTGAAAATGATTGTTGATATCAGGATCGTCAACATGTTATTAATGAATCGTTTAGCCTTAGAGCCAACTCTCGCTAGATTGAAACAGGAAACTGTAGATAGCTCCGTTTTATTTATTGCAGTAATCGCGATTGTAAATACAATCCATAGAAAAAAGTCATTCTTGAATAGGTCAAGGTATGTTTCTTGCTGCTGCTCCCCTAACGAAAGGACATAAGACAAGATGATTACAAAAACCAAGGCAAGCATAGCGTAAGTAAGTACGGAGGAAAATTTAACTTTCAAATTTGCCAGCATCGAATTGATCATCCAAATTCACTCATCTTTTTTTCATTTATCATATAGAAAGTGATCCCTATTATGAAGAAACTGATGTTTACAATAGCGAAATTTCCGATTGAGAAGTTATCATAACCATTTGGCCTGATCATTACATAAGGTGCCAGATGCGAAGGTAGGACGGAATCCAGTATTGTTACAAGCAAAAATGGGGTAAGAATTATTGCGATTTTTGACTCGATAAAGCTTGTGACCCCAACTGAGAAAACCGACAGACAAAAATAATATATTACGCGTAGAGCGATGATAAAAAAGAAGTATTGATATGGATGACTAAGAAAGAAACTTTCATTGTATCGAACAATGTTATCAAGAAATTCCGGCGTCTGAAGCGGATAAGTAAAGAAGAATGAAACTCCGTAAAAAATGAACTCAGAGATGACAAGTATGGATACACCACTTATGACAATAGAGAATAATTTGGTCATGGAATATCTTACTTTTCCTTTTCGAGCGATCATTAAATATCTGAAATTGTTGGAGATTTCCTCTCGATAAGTAAGGATGTACGGAAGGACAAGTAAAATCGGAGCAAAAACACCCAATGTCGAATAAGCACTAAACCATACTCTGAAGGTGTTTCCGTAATATTGAGCATAATAAATGCGATCATCCATATTTAAAATATCTGAAGCATTCAAGGCTCCCAAGCTTGTATTCCAGCCATCGAAATACGCATTGGCAAACATGAAAATTTCGACTATGAGGACAATCAATAAATTCCACGGGTTGAATAATGCTCTTTGTAATTCTTTTTTCAAAAGTTTTCCTCCTCGACGTTATTTGCGCTTGCCACAATATGCGCTTGTCGCAGTGGGAGATAGTTTTCAGCCCAATTCAAGTGTTCATGAGCCCACGATTTTTTGATTTCGCGTTTTCATTAAGACTTCCAAAAATAAATATTCAAGGTAGCGTAATGACCATAACATTCGATCTCTGTGATTGTGTTACAGGATGATTAAGTTCAGGTTAAATGAGCGCGAAGGCAACCTCGATGACTAGACGAGGAAAAAAAATTCGAAAATGGTTAGGATCCGGATCTTTGCGACAACGGAAATTTTTAGGAATCACCTTGATGACAGTTCATCAGAGCGCTGAATGATTACTGACCTGTAGGTAGAATTTAATGAATGAATACTGACATTGACGGCTGTCTCCCTTAATAAACGTGTAGCGCTCACAGAAAAACACCTCAAAACCCAAGGTTTCGCATGTTTGATGTCGCAAGATTCCCGATCCTTGCCAACTTGGAAATAGCATAACAATTACTGTAAGCACAACGTAACAAAAACAGGAACAATACGTCGCCCAAACCGCTCCGCAACAAACCGCAAACCAAAAACCACTGCAAAAATCCACTATATAAGTTTAAAAATTAACTTATGTAGTGGATAACTTGAGCCATCAATCAACCAACCAACGAACCGATCACCCCAAAACGTGGATCGGCAGGCCTTCGGCAAGTTCCGCGGCATCCATGACCATTTCGCTAAGCGTCGGGTGCGCATGGATCGTGAGACTTAGGTCTTCCGTGCTCACCCCGGCCTCGATCGCAAGCGTCAATTCGGCGATCAGCTCACTTGCGCCGTGCCCTGCGACCTGCGCACCCAGGAGACGCCCCGAACCGACTTCGCTAATCAGGCGAACGAAGCCGTTGCCCTCGTCCATGGAGAGGGCGCGGCCATTAGCAGCAAAGGGGAATTTGGCGGTCTTCACTTCGAAAGCTTGGCTTCCCGCTCCAGCCGCAGCCCCAGCGTCAGCTCCACCAGCACCAACTCCACCATCAGCCCCAGCACTAGCACCAGCCCCAGCGTCAGCTCCACCAGCACCAACTCCACCATCAGCACCACCACCAGCCTCAGCCGCCGTGAGGCCAACCGTAGCCAGCTCCGGATCGGTGAAGGCAACAGCAGGGATCGCCCGATAATCGATAACGGCAGACGCATCGCCAGAGATAGCGGCGGCGGCGATTTTGGCTTCGTAACTTGCTTTGTGAGCCAGGGCGAGACCGGGCACCACGTCACCGATCGCGAAAATGGAGGGCACATTGGTGCGCCCTTGCTGGTCGACTTCAATGAGCCCCTTCGCCGAACGCTTCACGCCGGCATGGTCTAGACCCAAGTCATCGGTATTGGGGCGCCGGCCGACCGTGACCAGCACATAATCGGCACGAATCGTGGTCGTCTTACCCTTCGCTTCGTAGGTGACTTGGACCTCATCGTCGGTCGCCACAGCACCCAGCGCCACAGCGCCCAGCGCGCGGGCATTCGTCACCACTTTCACACCCTTTTTCTTAAAAGAACGGGTCACCAGCTTCACCATGTCCTCGTCAAACTGCGCCAGGATAGAAGGCAGCCCCTCCAGAATCGTCACTTCACTTCCCAGGTTGGCAAAGGCCCCCGCCAGCTCACTGCCGATGTAGCCGCCGCCGATCACGACCAGGCGTTTCGGGACCTCCGTCAAGGCTAGGGCAGCGGTGGAGTCGAGGATTCTTTGGCCAAAGCCGAAGCCCTCAAGTTCCACAGGACGAGAGCCGGTAGCAATAATCGCATGTTTGAAATGGTAGGTGTTGGCTTCTTTTTCTTCTATGACACGCAGGTGTTCCGGGCCTGTAAAATACGCCTCGCCGCGGAGAATTTGAACTTTGTTGGCTTTCAACAAAGACTCGACGCCCTTCGTCAATTGGGCGACAACCTTCTCATTTTTCCACGTTTGCGCCTGGGCAAAATCAAGCGCAACACCCGTCGCCGTGATCCCAAAAACCTGCGAATTCAGCACCTCCTGATAGCGGTGCCCAATGGTAATCAAAGCCTTCGACGGTATACACCCCACATTGAGACAAACGCCGCCAATGGCCTCACGCTCAATAATGGTCACCGACTGGCCAAGCTGAGCGGCCCTGATCGCAGCAACATAACCACCCGGGCCCGAGCCGATCACGACCGTATCCAGTTCTTGTACCAAGTTTCCTGCAACCATTCTTTAGCCCTCCATCAACAAGTATTCCGGATCAGAAACGAGTTTCTTAAATTCATTCATCGCCAGTTGCGCCGTCGCCCCATCAATCAAACGGTGATCGAAACTTAGAGACAACATCAGCATTTGACCCACCACAATGTCGCCGGCGGCGTTGACGATGGCTTTTTTCTCGATGCGCCCGGTTCCCATAATGGCCACCTCCGGATAGTTCAGCAAAGGCGTGAACCACAT
>CAYZSO010000055.1:0-7865 GCA_964479695.1 uncultured Fastidiosipila sp. | reverse complement strand
CTAAATGATTGTTTACCGCCTTGGCACAACCGACAGAACGCAATCTTCACAAAAAAGGGAGGGAGAGTTGAGATAAAAAAGAGATAAACGAGAAAAAGATTTACCTTATGAGAACGATTCGCTACTATAGGTATAGGTAAAGAGGTATTTATATGGCGTTTGTTGAGTCCGACTATGAAAATGCGGTATTAGAAATATTCCGCGGTACGTTGGGATATAACTATATATACGCTCCGGAAATAGAGCGAGACTATGCTGATCCCCTTTATGAGGATGAGCTTGAGCTTGCGCTACGCCGCGTGAACCCACAATTACCTTCGGATGCTTTGAAAGAGGCGATCTCCAAGCTGAAGAATTTTGAGGGCGGATCCATTGTGGACAAAAATAAGCAGTTCATGGAATACCTCCAAAATGGTATCAGTGTGAACTACTATGATCAGCGCGAGCAGAAAGCCACGCTTGTGTATCTCGTGGATTATGAAAATGTGGATCGTAACTTGTTTACGGTTGCTAATCAATGGACCATCGTTGAGAACAGTGAGAAACGCCCAGATATACTTGTCTTTGTTAACGGCTTGCCGCTTGTGGTTTTTGAACTGAAATCTCCTTCTCGTGAAGAGACAAATGCTTCAGAAGGCTACCTGCAACTGCGAAATTACATGCATGAGATCCCCTCGTTATTCATCTACAACGCTTTCCTCGTGATGAGTGACTTGGGAACGTCGAGAGCGGGGACAATCACTTCCGGCGAAGACCGCTTCATGGAGTGGAAGACCAAGGATGGTAGTTACGAGAACACTCAATATGCACAGTTTGATACCTTCATTGAAGGGATGTTCGACAAGGAGCGTTTACTCGATATCATCAAGAACTTCATTTGCTTCTCTGGGGATACTAAGATTCTGGGAGCCTATCATCAATATTTTGCTGTGAAGAGAGCGGTCGCATCGACAACCCATGCAACAGTTACGGATGGAAAAGGTGGAGTCTTCTGGCATACCCAAGGCAGTGGAAAATCTCTTTCCATGGTCTTCTATGCACACTTGCTTCAAGAGGCTTTAGATTCACCTACCATTGTCGTCCTGACCGATCGGAATGATTTGGACGACCAGTTGTTCGGCCAATTTGCGAAGTGTTCGAATTTCTTACGTCAGGTGCCTCAACAGGCAGAAAGTCGCTCGCATCTCCAGGAGCTCCTCGAGGGTAGACAAGCGAATGGCATTATCTTCACGACAGCACAGAAGTTTGAGGAGGCGGAGGATTGCCTTTCGAGGCGCAGAAATATTGTTGTCATGGCCGATGAAGCGCATCGTAGCCAGTTTATTGACGAACGAATCGATCCGAAAACCGGTAGAATTCAGAAAACCTTTGGTCTGATCATCAGAGAAAGCTTACCAAATGCAACATATATCGGCTTTACGGGGACACCTATCTCGACGAAAGATCGGTCGACGATGGAGGTCTTTGGTAACTACATTGATATCTATGACATGACCCAGGCGGTTGAAGATGGAGCCACTCGCCCCGTCTACTACGAGAGCCGTGTTATCCATCTGAAATTAGATAATGAAATTCTGCAGAAGATAGACAATGAATATGATCTTATGGCTGAGAATGCTGATCCTTATGCCATTGAGAAGAGTAAGAAAGATCTCAGTAGGATGGAGTCCATCCTCGGAGCGCAACAGACAATAGCAACGCTTTGTGAGGATATCGTCAAACATTACGAAGAGAACCGACAGTACGAACTCACGGGGAAAGCAATGATTGTCGCATACTCGCGGGCGATTGCTTTGGCCATATATAATAAAATACTTGAACTACGACCCAACTGGGAAGAGAAAGTTGGCGTTGTTATGACCGAGAGCAACAAAGATCCGGAAGAGTGGCGCAAGGTCATTGGCAACAAACGCCGCCGCGATGAGCTGGCGAAGCGCTTCAAAGATGATCAAGACCCGCTGAAAATCGCCATCGTTGTTGACATGTGGCTCACGGGCTTCGATGTTCCTTCACTCGCAACCATGTACATCTATAAGCCGATGGCTGGTCACAATTTGATGCAAGCAATTGCTCGGGTGAATCGCGTGTACAAGGACAAAGAGGGTGGCCTCATCGTCGATTACGTTGGGATTGCGGGTGCGCTCAAGCAGGCCATGAATGACTACACGAACCGCGATAAGCACAACTATGGTGATCCTGATATTGCCAAAACCGCCTTACCGAAGTTCATCGAGAAGTTGGAAGTATGCCGTGATTTGTTGTATGGCTTCGACTACTCCGGATTTATGCGTCAGGATGCGACGGACTTGTCTCGTGCCAAGGCGATTAGTGCTGGTGTGAATTTCCTTTTGGCTGTGGAAAATAAGACGGTTCGCTTGGATGATCACCAGCGTGATTATTGGCTGGCTGCTGATCCGGCTGACTCGTATGGGGATGGTGAATCGAAGAAGGATACCTTTATCAAAGAGGCGACACTCCTTCGTAATGCTTTATCCTTGTGTCGGTCGCTGATTAATGCAGAGCAACGTTATGAAGCTGCGTATTTTGAAGCTTTGCGTACCTTGCTTATCCGACTTTCAGGCAATGGTGGAACCCTTTCGATTAAGGAAATCAATGCTCGCATCAATGAATTGCTCAAGGCAAGTATTCAAAGTGAAGGTGTCATCAACTTGTTCTCTAGTGAGAGTGAGAGTGGGAGTGGGAAGGTCAGCCTCTTTGATCCCGCTTTGCTTGAGGAAATCTCAAGGATGAAAGAGCGGAATATTGCCGTTGAGATCTTGAAGAAGTTACTTGCCGAACAAGTGTCGGTGTATCGGAAAACGAACCTGGTTAAGAGTGATAAGTTCTCAGTACGACTTTCTCGCGCGATGAAGTCGTACTTTAATGGCTTGCTGACCAATGAGGAAGTCATTAAAGAGTTGATGGAGATGGCGAAGGAGATGTCTTTGGCTCAGTCTGCGGGCGAAAATATGGGCTTGTCCGTTGAAGAACAAGCTTTCTACGATGCCATTACTCGGCCAGAGGCAATCAAAGATTTCTATGATAATGAAGAGCTGGTTGCGCTGACTCATGAGCTAACGGATATGCTTCGTCAGAATCGAACGATTGATTGGCAAAAGAAGGATTCTGCTCGTGCCAGAATGCGGCGTATGGTGAAGAAGCTTTTGAAGAAATATAAGTACCCACCGGAAGGGCTGGAAGATGCCATTGCGACAGTGATCAGTCAATGCGAGATGTGGGTGGATAGGTAGGTCCTTAGCTGGATATAGCTGTTGATAAATAAAAAAGTCCCACCGTGGTCCGCAGTGCATTTCTGCCTGATGCGTGGTGGGCTCTGTCGTGTTCATTATATAATAGTAATGAAGAAGTTCAATGATGCGTGAAGCGCGACTTGTGTCTGGGACTTGTGTCCGACTTGTGTCCATGTAGGCTTGTTTGCAAACCATCAGAATGCCATACTGCATACATGATAAACGAAAAGGTTGAAACACTCTTAGATGAACGAGCTCAGTTGCTCCAATTGTTGGCTAGCCAGGCTTCTTTGATGCGAGGTACCTGGGTGGAACGGTATTCCGCCTGTAGCCGCCCGAATTGTTAATCCCATACGGGTAAGCGCCATGGACCAAGGCATTACCTTGCCATCTCACAAGAAGGAAAGCAACGGCAGATATATGTTCGAAGGTCTCAGGAGAATTCAGTTAGAGAAGAGATTAGGCAGAGCCAAGAGGTCGATCGAATCCTTAATCAGATTACGCAGATCAATATCGCTCTTATGAGAGAAGGCTTTTTCGATGATTCACAGCAATGAATCGTAAATGAACCAAATAAATCTTTTAAATCTTATGAATTGAACGGAGGCATAAGGCAATGAATATGCAAAAGCAGGAATTCACAGAAAGAGATTGGAAAATTTTTCGACGTAAAATCATTCAGTGGCAAGCAGCATTCATGGATAAACTGAATAATGAATATATAGAGCTATTGAATGGTGGAGAGAGTCCTGCAGAAAAATTTTGGACCCTGCACCGAAGAATAAATGATGATCAATATAAGGCAGGCGTCCAGGTAATGATGAGCCGTTCGGATCTCATCAGGAACATCTGCACGCTTATCTATGAAGATGCGATAAGCTTGGAAGACCTTGAAGAATTCAGTGATGAGTTGAAGGAAACTGTCCAGTGGCAAATGAAAGCTTATAATTGATTGCATTGTTTCTGGTGTGGTTTGGAGGTTTCCAAACTGGCTCGGATCCGGAAACTTGCGACAAAGAATCTTGCACAATGTGTGCCTACCACACAATTTAAGTGATTATTGAATGTTTACTGACCTGCGAGAGGAAATTTATGAATGAATTCTGACATGAGAAGAAACATGCTAAGCAAAAGATGCAACAACAGTTGAAATCATCCCCTCACGATGAAGGATAGGCCAGTAAGCTGTCGCAAATATCCCGATCCGAACCAACTTGGAAATATTTTTTGGTGTGCAGGCTCAAAAATAAGAGTTCTGCTGTTATTTCATGCTCTGATACGAGGAATTTAGAGCAGAAATCAGTTTAGAGCAGAAATCAGTTCAGAGCAGAAATCAGTTCGGAGCAGAAATCAGTGAAGTAGTGTAGGCCCAAGTCCGTAAGCTCAACGATACCAGCATCGAAGGGGTCGTACTTCATTGACACCACGCTCTAAGCATTCGTTAAAATGTAGCGATCAACTAAAATGTAGCTATCAACATCTCAGAGGTGCTTCCATGAATAAGTCAGAAAATAACTCCAATCAACCAAACACTTGTGGCGTTAGTACAGCTTCTGCTTCCCCAACCTCAACTCAATCCCCAACTCCAACCTCAACTCAATCCCCAACTCCAACTCCAACCCCAACCTCAACTCAATCCCCAACCCCAACTCCAACTCCAACCACAACCCAATCCCAAACCGCAGGTCACAACAGCCAATTTATCCTAGCCATTGATGCGGGAACGACCAGTGAGCGGGTGGCGCTGATTCGGCGAGATGGCGGGATTCAGCGCATGGCACAGGCGGAGATTCGCCAGACTTTCCCCCACGATGGTTGGGTCGAGGAGGATCCGCAGGAGATGTGGGAAGTCGCGCACCGCCTGATCCTTGACGTCATGGAGAGCGAGGGGATCACCGCGGCCGACATTTCCGCCATCGGTATGGCCAATCAGCGCGAGACCACGATCGTCTGGAATCGTGAGACCGGTGAGCCGATCTACCCCGCGATCGTTTGGCAGTGCCGCAGGACCGCCGCCTATTGTGAGGAGCTCAAGGCGCAGGGGTTGACCTCTTTCATTCGTCGTAAAACAGGCCTCGTTCTTGATGCGTACTTCAGTGCGACGAAACTTCGCTGGATCCTTCAGCATGTGGAGGGCGCCTATGATTTGGCCAAAGCCGCCGGCCTCTGCTTTGGTACCGTCGATAGCTGGCTTCTCTGGAAACTCACAGATGGCAAAGTTCACGTGACTGACCACAGCAACGCTTCGCGTACCTTGCTTTATAATTTGGAAACCGCTTCGTGGGATCAAGAGCTCTTAGAGTTGTTTGACATACCGGAAGCGATCCTACCCGAAATTGTAGGACATGATGCCTTCGTTGGGGAAACTCGGCTCTTCGGGGCGCCGATTCCGTTGGCACCGGCGCTGGGGGATCAACAAGCGTCGCTCTTTGGCCAACTCTGTTTCGATGCAGGGAGCAGTAAAAATACTTATGGCACCGGCGGATTCTTGCTGGTCAACACAGGAAATGAGCTCATTTTCGATGAGCAAGGGCTGGTGACGACGGTCGCTTGGCAGCGGGATGGGAAGCTAACGTATGCGATGGAAGGCTCTGTGTTTATTGCCGGAGCTGCGGTGAAGTGGCTGCGGGATAAAGTAGGACTCATCGAAACAGCGGGGAGTTCGGCGGCTTTGGCCGAAAGCATCCCCGACAATGGCGGCTGCTACCTGGTACCTGCCTTCACCGGACTTGGTGCGCCGCACTGGGATCCCTACGCCAGGGGACTCTTGATCGGAATGACGCAGGACACCTCGAGGGCTCACATCGTGCGGGCGACCCTGGAGTCGATTGCGTACCAAACCGAAGATATTCTGGAGATGATCCGCGAGGCCTTGCCCGGACTTGTGACCAGCCTCAGAGTTGATGGAGGAGCTGCTCAGAATGATTTCCTGCTGCAGTTTCAGGCGGATGTCAGCCGGATTGTGGTGGAGAGGAGCAGTAATCCCGAAACCACGGTACTGGGGGCGGCCTACTTGGCGGGCCTCCTGAGCGGCGTGTGGAAGGACCCCGAGGAGCTGCAAAAGCTGCCGCAAAACACCACGTATTTCCGGCCGTCGTTGCCGCTTGAGGAGGCAGAACGCTTGATGGGCCAATGGCACAGGGCGGTGGAACGGTCACAGGGATGGCTTGATCAGTAAATCTATAACAAATCATTCTTGTTTGGAGAATAGGTATCTTTTTGTACACTCTGCTGCAATTATGTAGCAGAGTGTTTGCTATTGTGCACAAAGGAAACGAATTATTGAATTGTTAAGAGTTATTTACGACTGGCGAAAGAATTACAGATACGATCGTTCTATGATAAATTTTTAGCTATTACTATAATGTAGTTAGTGATATTTAATACACAGCTTCATACGTGGAAGGGGGGCGCCTATGGAGAATTTGTTGCGGACAGAAGGTCCGGTTGCTCATAGAGGATTTTGTGAAATAGTTATTCACGCCTCACCTTGTAGGCTCCGGCTCACTTCCGCGATTTCAATCTAAAACTTATTTAATGAATCCACCTGCCGATGATCGGCACATTGAATGACCTGCCTAGCAGTGTCTTAGTTAAGTTTTGCCTTTTTCATGTAGAGAACCGCAGAAAGCATGCAAATCGATGCACTACACGTACGAGCCATCTTGTTATGAGTCCAGCCGCTTCAAGTTAACCTATTAATAAGGTTATAAAAGCTGCGAAGACAAAAGTCTAGATGAAAGCTCCTATTCGCGACCCCCGGGTTTAAGTGAAATTGAGGGAGTGATATGAGAAACAAAACACTTAGAAGACTCACGGCTTTCCTTGTAGCCGGAGCAATGATTTTTGGCTTCATACAGCCAAATCTGAAGTATATTCGCGCAGAGGCTGACACCTCTGTAAGCGAATCGGCTGGGACGACGGATCCTACGGTACCGCCAACGGATCCTGCGACTGAAACCCCAACCACGACTACGGCGGCACCGGATCCAACTGTGGCTCCGACTACCCCGCCTACTGCACCTCCGACCGCTCCGCCGACGGAGCCTACTACGACACCGACCACGGCGCCGACAACGGTTGCGCCGACAACGCCGCCGACGACGGTAGCGCCGACTGCACCACCGACGGAGCCAACGACTCCACCGACCGAGCCGACAAAAGAGGTTCCGCAGACCATTAACCAGCCTAGCGTGGCGCAGGTTCTTACAACCGGCACTACGTACATCACTGTCGAAGTAAGCAAAACTTGGCAGAACCTACCTGCCGGGACAAACCCCGGATCTGTGACGGTTGAGCTTCGTAAGCACTCTGACGATTCACTGGTGAAAAGTGGCACGTTGACGCAAGCCAATGGTTATTCACTTACTTGGGCGGACATTCCGGCAGTATCTGATCCGGCAGCAACATACTATTTGCGAGAGATTCTCCCATCAGGGTATGTACAAGTATCCCTTTTGGAAGTCAATCGGGTTCTGTCGAATCTTCTCCGCATTACCCCAAACAACATTAATTACGGAACCTATCCGGACCTTTCGTTCTTCATCTTCAACAACGTTTACAGAGCCTTCGGCACATTCTTGCCGGCGGTGACGAAAGCGTTGTCGGGTCGTA
>CAYZSO010000054.1:0-8429 GCA_964479695.1 uncultured Fastidiosipila sp. | reverse complement strand
CAAGACGGCAATTACATCAACAATGGCAAACCACCACTCACCATTATGCAAGACACGCCGGATGTTTTTTTCTGAAAGACAATCATCCGGGATTCTTCCGGTTTTTCCATATCTTTTTTTGTTCCCATCGCTCCTCCTCAGTTGAAAAGAATTACTTTACAAATCCCCGATGTCTCATTGAACTTGTAAGTAATATTTAACAGTTGCCCCAGGTGTCGAAATTAACTTCGTTTCCGATTCAGTCGGTGACAATTTGTAACCGACTGCCTTCTTTTTTTAGCCGGTTCTTTTTAATACCTTCCAATAGTTTCTGGCAGTCTGGTAATCGGGCTGCTGGATGAGCACCTGGATAATGTCGATGACAGAGAAATGCCACGTCTCGGTTTGATCATCATAATGCCGCCGAATTTTGTAACCTTCAAACAACGCTAAAGAATTTTTCATGGGTTTGTTCCTTCTTTTATTATGCGGCGCAGTCGGTTTCCCGCTGTTTTCCATCGCGTGGGTAAGGCGTGAATCCGTAACAAAATGTCACGACTTTACTTCCGCGATTCCTCCTGACATAGTTCATACCCGCTTCACAAGCATCAAGCCGCAGCCGAAGGCTTTGGCGGGGCCGATGCCGCGTACAAGAGTTTCTCGAAATGCGTCTGGATTGGTAATGCGCAATAGACCATCGAAACCAACGGTTAGTTGCGTCATCCGATGCTTACCCTTCTCGTCACTTTTCCGCCCTGTCTGTTTCCCTTCCGGCGTGGTCTTTACATGTACGATCTGACTGATTTCGTCATTCTGTTCCCGGATTTTCTTGGCGAGAATCTCGAAACCACCGGGACAGTCTTCTTCCCGTTCATCTCCCTTGCGAACAAGCCAGTCAATCTGTTCCTCCTCGCGAAGAAGCGCCACGCGCTTGCCCTTTAACATATCGTCACCCTTCGTTGGTTTGAAGATGCGTTTTGTGGGATTTGCACGCAGACTGAACGCTAATGTTTGTCCCTTCCGCAGCCCCCGATATGATGGCGCAATATTTTTATAATCAGGGTTTGAAATACCGTCTTCAGAAAGCAGGTAATTCTTGCACTTATCAAGGTAAGACCAGTTGGGTTCGACGACGGATTGCACATAAACGACAGCGCAATTATTCTGATCGTCCACATCCGCGCGGAAAAGGACATTACATTTTTCACGCGGTCTTTCCCCATCGGAAACTGGATACCCTTCGAAAGCATGCATAAGGGTGCGGTGCATCTCGTAAGGCTGGGCTAACTCACTACGCACTTGTCGGCAATTCAAGTCCAGGATCAATCGGGCGAGATACAATGGGGCACTCACTTCGCTCATGATGATGTCCCTCCTGTGAAACGTGTCGTCATTGTTCTTGGCTTGAAACGCCGCTCGCTAAAGCAGAGTGGCCAATCATGCTGGGTGCGCTCGCCATCCGGCGATTCCAGCACCACGCGATTTTTCTTGTCGTCCGAGAGAAGGTGGTCTTCCAAACAACCCTCTTTAGGCACATCCCCCGGTTTAAGTGGCGGTACGGCCAGTGGAAATGCCTTCCGCCCGAGAAACAGCGGCCATTTCGGACTTTGCAATGCGTCTGCGATGTCTTGGAGAAGCTGCAAATCCTCTGACTGCAAGCCGACCGTGAACGAGGCATCGGCTAGATAATCACGATGGGACACTACTGTATCTGTACCCTTACCATCCGCCTTGATGACGTCGAGCGCCGTGTGGTAGTCGCGTTCGGGACGTGGCCCCTGATAAACTGCCCGAGGAAAACAGATCCGCCAGTAAGTAGGTTCGTCAACACGCACACCCATCCGAATCGGTTCAAACCGCAAGATTTCTTTCTCATCCTCGCGTGCAATGCCCATGGCGGCG
The DNA here is from genome assembly GCA_964479695.1 of uncultured Fastidiosipila sp. Classification (GTDB taxonomy): domain Bacteria; phylum Bacillota; class Clostridia; order Saccharofermentanales; family Fastidiosipilaceae; genus JAAYZH01. The sequence goes on along the minus strand of CAYZSO010000054.1, from coordinate 6,548 downwards.
CATATCAGCCCGATCACGCCGCTGCGCGTCGGTTCCAGCGCTGTGTCGCGGTAATCAAAGCGGCTGCGATAACCCCATGACTGCATAGGGCCTTCGAGCCGCAAGAGCAACGTGTAGTACCGTCTCATGACTGCCCCCCTACCTCCAAAACAGCTTTAATGGCTTCTTTGACGTTCTTCTTGTCCGCATCCTCAAGTCCATTCAAACGGCCTTCTTGCTGCAGATGAAAACAAGCCGTGCTCTTAACACCCTGCGCGCCGTAAACGGCTTTTAGAGCATCCCAATGCTTGGTTAGCGCCGCTACAGACAGGCCGACAAGATCGTCATCGTCCTTCTGGGGGCGCACGGGTTTGGCGAAGGCGTTGGCCAGAGAAATAGGCACTCCGCCTTGACGTCTGACGAACAGGCCGAATGACGGCAAATTCTGGGCTGCAAAGGAGTTCTGTTTTCCGGTCGGAATGGCATAAACCATCGCTTCGAGAAATGCCTTGATGACTTTGTCTGCCTCAACGTAATCCTCTTGCTTTAGCTCCTGCACCCATTGACCTTTTTTGCGTTCGGTTTTTCGCGCCAGATTGCGGGCAAGCTGGTCACGGTCCACCAGCGCATAACGGTAATAGCAGGCGCTGTTGAAGCCGACGACGCCCATCATTCCCGCGCCGGTTTCTTCTTCCGGATTCAGATCGTCCACTGCGGTGAAGAAATCCATCTCCATATCCACCTTGTGCGTGGAAAGTGGATGAGCGACCTGGCAGGCGGCTTCGACACGCATGTTGTATTTACCGAATGGCGTGCTATCTTTCAGCTCTAGCATCCGGCCAAACAGGGCAATATCCGGGGCCTTGACTGCCTCGAAAAGAATCTGCCCCACACGATCCCGTGAAGTCTCTTGCGTTTTCTTGTTCGCTTTGGTCAAATCCTCCCAATTCTCACGAAAAACGCTAACCAGCTTCGGGAGTGCTTCTTTATCGAGAAACACCAAAATCTTTGTTGTGTTCTTGGATGCCTCACTGCTCTTCTCCAGCCCCCCGGCCTCGAACACAGAGGTAACAACCGCGAGAGTCTTGTCATCGGGTTTATCCTTCTTATCGATTCCCTTGGCAATCTCAACAATCAGTTGTCGTGTGCGAAATGCACCGCACTGTTCGAGAAGTTCACTCATAGGCCCTTCTCGCCGTGTACTTCTTTTACTGCATTGGCTCGATACCCTGGCCCGGCGGAATCCGCCGAAGGTGGCGCTCTTGGGCTGGCCCGTGTCGTCGCGGTTGAGGTTTGACGGGGCAAAATTCTGAATCAAATGCGCTTCGATTTTAACGCCGGAATTATTCATGGCTTTCTATCTCCTTTTTTTCTCAGGTTGTACTGGCTTGAGAGGTATCACATCCACTGCTGTTATTGCTTTAGTAAAAATCACGCGCCCATTTCAACTGGACATGACCATCCGGGTGGTCCCATTGAAGCAGGTCCTCCAGAAGGCTAAACCAGTCAAGTGGTTGCTCGTTGGCCTTCAGCAAACTGACAGCATGGCGCAGATGGTCGTCCAAGTCTTCTGGGTGCGCGTTGAGCAACGCCACAAAGCGCGCCTCCATACTGTCGCTCTTGGCCCGCAATGGCTGAAAAGCGGCGCCCAGCGAGCGGCCATTCCGATGTTTCGGAAATGATCCGAACAGCGTCGCGGTAATATAATACCAGCGGTCGTTGTAACGCTGCTCCGGCAGGTACGGCACAACATGCCTGTGCACGCGCGCCATTTGCCCCGGCTCCTTTCCCAGGCCGGTGCGCAGGTCGGCCAGCGCACCCCGGTCTTCCTGCCCTTCCTTGGCAAGGTTGAGCAGATAGCCGATAAATGTCTTTTGTCTGTCGTCCAGGCTCATTTCTATTTACCTCCTTTTCTGGTTGATTTTGATTTCTGTTTGACAGTTTTGGCCTTCGGCGGCTGCGGCCTCAAATCGTTGTCGCTGAAATCAGTCCGGACGCGGGCAACTGCACTGATCGCTCGCGCGGTCGAACCAAGGCAGCGGATGCTTTCTTCGAGCGCGCGCTTCGCTTCTAGCTTTATAGCGTCTCGCCAAGTCCGCGTCGCGATCTGTTGATCGTCGGGTTTCCAATCACCCTTACTCCCACACCAATCGTGCGGCAGATTTTCCAGCAAATCAAAAAAATGCTTCTCCAGCCGCGCCCAATAGGCGGGACGAGGATCAATCGCGTTAACTACTTTGGTTACCTCATCCTTGTCGGGTTGCTGGCCGTCAGACGATTCGCTGCCGGGTGAGAGATAGAGTTTGGCGATTCGCCGCATACGATTGTTGAGCACTATGGCGGCTTGCTCAGCACACTCAAGGAGTCCGCCAAGCCGCTCGCGTTTGCTCAGATTTTCATCACCAAGGAAAGCAGGCGGAGCCGGTAAGCGCTCGTGCCGCCAAAGCAAAAACTTACCTGCTTTATTCGGTGCTGACGCCAACCCTACAGCTTGAGCAAAAAAAGGTTTATCTTTGCTGATCACGCCGCTCGCAGAAGCCCTGGCGAGGAGATTGAAACACTCGGGCCTTCGCTCGTTGCTGTCAGGCGGAGGGATTGTGAGGATTGCATGAGCATCTCGCCATGCCGCTTTGTTGCTGCTTAAAGGCACAGCGGAAATACCCTCTTCTTTAGAAATACGATAGACTTTCATCGGATCGCCAGCCGACTTATCGGCTGATCGCCCTTGGGTAAAAAACACCCTCGACACGTGCATATCATTGGGAATTAATCGAACCAGTCGGCTTTGCCATGTGAAGCGGTCAACCGTGCCTAGGGATCCGACTGCCTTCCTATCCTTGCCAGAAAGCTTATCCCGATGTTTATGCGGATCGCTCAGCTCCCAAGGAGGAAGCGACTCATCTTCAGAAGGAGCAAGATTTGTCATAAGCGTGTCAAACAAAGTCGGACCCTGTATCCATACAGTCATCCCGCGCAGCGCTATCGCGTCAGCCGAATATGGCAAGGTCTCATTCTGGCCACTTATTTTAGCGTTGCCGCTTTTCCCAAATCCCAGTGCAAATGACTGGCATGAGAGCAATTGTCTGGCAACTTTTGCATATGACCAAGATACTTTTTCGTCATCACTACAGTGATCAAAGAGTGTCGCGTTATTTCCGCTTGAGCATTCTGTAGCAAGGCGATTGACGGAAACAGAGTTGTTCGTTTCAAGTCCGCTCATTTGATAGAAAGGATGCTTGTCATCCAGAAGGTAAAAACGATTCTTCCTCTTCCATTTCTCCAAATAAATGGTGACGGTTTCAGGATCGAACTTCCCTTGAGCATATAGCCCCTTCCATCTGCCGAAATCACTTGGGCCACTATAAGCCCGATACAAAACCGCCAGCAATAGACGATGAATGGCCACCGTCACTAGCGGCGAGTCGTCGCAGATTTCGCGGAGTTCGTGCGCCTTCAGCAGGGTATCGTGGATGCCAAACTCCTTGCTGCTCCCATCAAGGGTGATGCAGGGAATCCACTCTTCATCAATTAGGTTAAATTCAGCCATGTTTTAGCCCTCCACAGTCTTAATCACGAGCCCCAATTGTTTATCCAAAGTCAGTCTATAGTTACCAACATACCCCGAGTTCCGGTCATCCAGTCGCAGAAGGCGTGCGTGGCGCAGGTGGGCATTCTTCTTCCACTGCTCAGGCGCTTCGCCATTCTGAAGAAGCGCCTGGAATAGCGCTTTGTGGCTCAGTTTGACAGAATTATCCAGCAGGCGGCGAACCTCGGAAACTGTTGGATCATGCGTCAGCCGCGTATCCTCCGGCAGCATAACGACAGTAATGGAAGGATCGCCCTCGCGCGTTGCCGCCCTCACCGCCTTATGAACCTGGGGATCCTCGTCATCAAGCAATTGGCTATTGAATTCCTCAACAAGATCAGCGGGATCCTGCGGCCCCGCAACAAGGAGTTGCCGCGCAATGGTTTTAGATGCCAGATACTCCCCCGCCATTGTTTCATCTGCCTGCTCCAGGGCAAGCCGCCAAGACTCATCAGCTTTCGCGGATGACTCGCCATAAACGGCTTCCACCAGCGACTCGATTTCGTCAGGTACATTGATTTCGTTTCGCCCGCGCAGAGCCAGCCAAGTCAGCAGAAGAATATAACGGTCGTAGACATACTCAATGCTCTTTCCAAAGGATTCTGGTGGCGGGCCTTCCCGGCCAGCGCCGCAGAGAACGATCAACCGTGGTGTTTCCAAGACGGGCGGCCGTTTGCGCGGGTGACGGTGCAAGCGTCCCGCGCGTTGGAGCAACAGGTCAACAGGAGCTATCTCGGAGACCATGAAATCGAAATCGAGATCAAGACTTTGTTCTACGATCTGCGTCGCAACCAACACACCGCGATGTGGACGAGCGGGATTAATGAAGCGTCCTTCCGCGTCTTTCTCCTGGGGGTCGCGTTTGCCGAACTTGCGGAGGACCTCTTCTTCGCGTTCACGCCGCCACATCTGAAGCGTCCGGGCATGAAAAAGCAAGCACTCGGTGTCTTCGAGAGAATCTCGAAGGTGCTTGTAAACCTCGATAGAGCGATTGACTGTGTTGCAGATAACGGTGGCGCAGCCGCCTTGCTTCAGTCGTTCCACCAAGGTTGAAGTCATTTCCGCCAAATCGGTGTTGCAGAATTGCAGATCAATGGCGTGCGATTTCTCCATGGGGATTTCAGTACAGACGGGCGGCTTGTCTGCCTGAGTTTGGGGATAATGACGCGGCCTGGCAAACGTAATTCTCGGATATCGTCTGTATTCGACATCATCCCGGCCTGAATAAGCTTTGGCAAGCGCTTTACGCTTGGACTCAGGCAGTGTTGCCGAGAGAAGAATCACCGTGCAATCCAGTTCCGCGAGCCAATGCAGCAGCCGTTCGAGGATCGTGCTCATGTAAGCGTCATAAGCGTGGACCTCATCGAAGATGATCACCTTGCCCGCCAAACCGAACAATCGCACGAACCAGTGTTTGGTTTGCAAGACACTCAGCAAGCTCTGGTCGATCGTTCCGACGCCGAACGGCGCAAGGAGCGGTCGCTTTTTTGCGGTGAACCAAGATTGGGCTTCCACGTCAGCGCCATCCTCGCCAATGTTCTCAGGTTTGAAAACCGGGACTTCTCCCTCTTGCGCATCCGCCATTTGCGCCAGAAGCGCATCGCCATGCACGAGTTGGAGGTTCAGCTTCCCTTTATGGCCGCGCTTGAGCAGGTAGCTATCCAGCACCCGTTTGAACATCGCATTGCCTGTCGCCTGTGTGGGCATGGCGATATACATGCCGCGGGCAAAGCCCCGGCACATCGCAAGATCCGCCGCGTATAGAGCCGCCTCCGTCTTGCCCTCCCCCATGGGGGCTTCGACAATCATAAGATAGGGATTATTTTGTCCTGAAGCGAGGTCGATCGTGGTGGATTGCAGGGAGTTGGCGGTGAGTGCCGCGAAGATCTGATCGAAGGAAGCTTCTCTATCGAAAGTTACGCCGGGAAACCACCCAAGTTTGCTCAGCGCCTGCCGCGCTTTATCTTGCGCTTGTTCCCAATAATTGGCAGGATCAATTTCAACGGTCTCGTCGCACACCGCAGAGCACGGGAAGAATTCCTGATTCGAGCCAATCCAGTCAACGACTGAAATGAAGCCAGCTAACACGGGAACAACCAACGGATCGGTTATCGCAGACGTAGGCTGTTGCCTGAAATCGAAACCAACGATCTCCGCGAATTTGATCAATGTTTCAGTTCGCGCTTCTTGCCATTGCTGGTTACCCAGTGAGTCTCTGCCGAGTTGGAGTTGTGATGATCGCGGGAATACACCGTGGTGCCCGCCGGAAATCTGGCCTAAAAGGCTGAAAGTAGGGGGCAGAAATTCTCTTAGGGCAACGGCGGTCACCTGTCCATGCGGGCAGTTGCGATCATTCTCGGAGTAAGGAAATCCTGAGCATTCGGCCAGTTGCCAAACCTTCTTTTGAAATCCTGGACTGGCCTTGCCGATATCGTGCGCACCGGCCAAGAACATGATCAGGGACTTGATATCATTCGCAGGGAAACTGCTTTCCAGCCGCTTCCGAAGTCCATCAGCCAGATTATGCTCCCAAACATAGCCAGCGACTGCGGCCACATCCAACATATGAAGAATTATTGGCTGCCACAGACCATCATCCGAATCATATTTTGCCCATAAATAGTCAGAAATCATACACACCACCCCGCCGGCACATCCAAACAGTGATAGGGCAGAAGATGATATTTCCCCGTGTCCTTATCCGCTTTTCCCCAATACTTGTAATATGAAGGTGTCGTGTCAGTCATTTTCCTTCCATCGCCAGCCAGATGGCGGCGACCATGCGGGCGTCGGCTAGCGCGCGGTGCCTTTGGGCATCCGCCAAACAAAATGTTTTTGAGAAATCATTCCCAGTCTTTCCGCTCGATAACACAACCGATTGAGCACACCTGTCCCTTCCCTGCTGGACGGACAAATATTCTGATCTTTAAATTCTCTGACTGATTTTGCATGGAGGTCGCCCAGGATCTTTACCGGATTGGAT
>CAYZSO010000053.1:0-8458 GCA_964479695.1 uncultured Fastidiosipila sp. | reverse complement strand
AGCGAAGAGCAGTAATCCTCACGAGACCCTCGGAACTGTTCACAGCTGTCCTCTAAAGCGAAGGCCCGCCTCCCCCGGCGGGCCTTTTGCAACGAAAATCACAAGAGCCAGTTAGGCGGCCAAGCGGTGGTGGATTTGGTATGAAGGCCAATCGATCACCCTCGTACCCCCCTAAATCCTTGGTTTCGGCGAGTACGATGTGTGGAGGAGCTCATGGGCAAGCTCGTTATAAGGCTCGCCGATGTATTCTTTGTAGAGGGCAAGAATTTCAGGATTCTCGTGGGATTTCCTCAGAATCTTGCCTCTGTCTTCGCGATAGATCGCTTGCTGGCGTTTCAAGAGAATTTCCATATTGCCGTGGTGATACGGCTGACCGCCACCGCCGATACAGCCGCCGGGGCAAGCCATAATCTCGATCGCATCGAAATGGAGGTCGCCGGAACGAATGCCTTCGAGGAGCTTCCTGGCATTACCCAGGCCGTGTGCCATGCCGATGTGAAGCGAGCGCTCGCCGATCTGGACCGTTCCTTCGCGGATTCCGTCGAACCCGCGCAAAGTTGTCAGCTCAACGAACTTCAAGGTTTCACCTGTAATCCACTCGTAGGCGGTGCGGAGGGCGGCTTCGATGACGCCGCCGGTCGTGCCGAAAATAATGGAGGCACCGGTCGATTCACCCATAAGGTTATCGAAGTTACTATCTGTCAGCAGGTTCAAGTCAACGCCGATTTCATGAAGCATATGCCCGAATTCGCGTGTGGAAATGACGTAGTCAACGTCTTGAAGGCCGTTGTTTTTAAGTTCGGGACGGCGGACCTCGGCTTTCTTTGCGAGGCACGGCATGATGGAAACGACCGTAATGTTATTGGGGTCGATGCCGACTTTTTTCGCATAGTAGGTTTTTGCCATCGTTCCGAACATGATCTGCGGGGATTTGCAGGTGGAGGGAATATCCAGCATGTCCGGGAACTGGCTCTCGATGAAGTAGACCCAAGCGGGACAACAAGACGTGAGGATCGGCAAAGTTGACTCTTCGGTGGTGAGGCGGTGCACGATCTCAGAAGCTTCTTCCATGATCGTGAGATCCGCCGCCCAATCGGTGTCGAAGACAGCGTCGAAACCCAGATTGCGAAGCGCTGTGCAAATCTTACCCGTGGTGATCGTGCCCGGCGCCATGCCGAACATTTCACCCAAGGCGACACGCACAGCGGGCGCCACCTGGACAACCACATGTCGGGTCGGATCTTGAAGCGCGTTCCAGACTTGGTGCGTGGAATTGGTTTCGGTGAGGGCGCCGGTCGGGCAGACGGCCACGCACTGACCGCACTTGGTACAAGAGGTTTCGGTCATGTCCAAGTGAAAGGCTGTGCGGACCACCGTCGAGAAGCCGCGGTCGAGGGCGGAAAGGACACCAACGGTTTGAACGTCATTACACATGGTTTCGCAGCGACGGCACATGATGCACTTGTCGGGATGCGAAACCACCGAGAAGGAGGTTTCGTCATTGGGATGGTGGGATTTTTTGCCCTGGTAGGTGATTTCGCGGCAGCCGATGTCATGTGCTAATTTCTGCAGCTCGCAGTCCATGTTTTTGGCACAGGTCAGGCAGAGCTGCGGGTGATTCGAGAGCAGAAGCTCGACATTGGTGCGGCGAGCGCGGAGGGCTCGTTGACTGTTTGTGCGGACGATCATACCGTCGGTGGCAGGTTCCGAACAAGCGGTGCAGAGGCGCGGGCGCCCCTCGACTTCCACCATGCAGACACGGCAGCTGGAAGGCTGGTTCGTAATACCGAAATCATCCAGCTCCAAGTGACAGAGCGTCGGAATATAGACCTCGGCACGGCGAGCTGCTTCCAGAATCGTGGATCCGGAAGGTACGAGTACCGGGATATCATTAATGGTTACGCGGATCAGGTTTTTCAAATCCATAGTATTTTCTCCTCGCTCTTACTTCGGTTTGCGCACGGCGTGAACCGGGCAAACGGTGTAGCAGCTGCCGCAGGCAATGCAAGCTTCTTCATCGATCACGTGCGGCTGCTTGACCGTGCCCGTAATGCAGTTGACCGGACAATTGCGCTTGCATTTTGTGCAGCCGATGCATTTCTCAGGATCAATAGAGTAAGACTTTTTCACCTGACGTCTGGCGTAGCGCAGATATTCATCGGGGAAATACTTCATGGTGCTGAGAACGGGATTCGGGGCGCTTTGGCCTAACGCACAAAGAGCCGTGTCCTGAATCGTTTCACAGAGATTGTGGAGTTTCTTGAGGGTTTCCTCGTCGCCTTCCTGGGCGAGCAGCGTGTCCAGCATTTCCTTCACGCGAGTGGTTCCGATGCGGCAGGGCGTGCACTTGCCGCAGGATTCGTCGGTGGTGAAGTCGAGGTAGAAGCGGGCAATCTCCACCATGTCATTATCTTCATCCATGACAATCATACCGCCGGAACCCATCATGGAGCCGATGTTCTTGAGGCTCTCGTAATCGATCGGGGTATCGAGGGAGGATTTCGTAATCACGCCACCGGAAGGGCCGCCGGTTTGCACGGCTTTGAACTGTTTGCCATTGGGAATGCCGCCACCAATATCGAAGACGATTTCGCGGAGGGTCGTACCCATTGGGACTTCCACCAAGCCGATATTGTTGATGGTTCCGGCCAGAGCAAACACCTTCGTCCCCTTCGACGAGGTGGTGCCTTTCGACGCATACCATTGAGCGCCTTTGCGGATGATAATGGGAATATTGACCAAGGTTTCCACATTATTCACGTTGGAGGGTTTGCCGCGGTAGCCTTTTTCTGCGGGGAAAGGCGGTTTACGGGTCGGCTCGCCGCGGTTGCCTTCGCAAGAATGGATCAAGGCGGTTTCCTCGCCGCAAACAAACGCTCCGGCACCCAAGACAATACGCAGTTTGAAACTGAAGCCGGAGCCCATTATGTTTTCGCCCAAGAGGCCGGCTTCGGACGCCTCGGCCATGGCGATGCGCAGGCGCTCCACCGCCAGAGGATACTCGGCGCGGATATAGATCAAGCCTTCGTGCGCGCCGATCGCGTAGCCGGCAATCACCATGGCTTCCACGATGGAGTGCGGATCGCCCTCGAGAATGGAGCGATCCATGAAGGCACCGGGATCGCCTTCGTCCGCGTTACAGATCACGTATTTTTCGTCACCGGCGGCGCGTCTGGCCAGATCCCATTTCAAGCCGGTAGGGAAGCCGCCGCCACCTCTGCCGCGCAGGCCGGAGTCTGCAATGCATTTGATCACCATCTCGGGGGTCATGGAGGTCAGTACCTGACCCAGCGCCAGGTAACCCCCGGCCGCGATGCTCTCTTCCAGGCTCTCGGGATCGATGAGGCCGCAGTTTCGCAGGGCGATGCGCTCTTGTTTCTCATAGAAGGCCATCTTGGCGTGGTCCCCCAGCTTCTCGCCGCTCCGGGGGTCTTGGAAGAGGAGCCGTTCCACCGGTTCGCCGCCTTTGAGGTGGGTTTCCAGGATCTCCGGGATGTCAGCCATCTGCACTTTCACATAGAATACGTCGTCCGGCATGACTTGAACAATCGGACCCTGTGCGCAGAAGCCGAAACAGCCCACCTGAACGACCGATGCGTCGAGATGAGCGTCAGCGATTTCTTTGGCCAAAGCCGCCATCAGCTCACGACTCTCCGAGGAATGACAGCCGGTTCCGCCGCACACGAGAAGTTCACGGTGTCCTGACCCATGGGTGGTGTGGACGGCTGAAGTCCGCTGATTGAGCAGGGGAGCTAGTTCGATGTGTTGGTATTGGAGTTCATCCAAGGTATTCAGTCGGTTCATGTCTGCTCCTCCTTCCGGGCTAATTCGCGGTAGTGGTCGAGGACTTCCTTTACCTGGCCGGGCTCGAAATGACCGTAAATTTTGTCATTCACGCGCACGACCGGTGCCAGCCCGCATGCCCCGATGCAACGAACCTCGTCGATGGTGAAGAGGCCGTCCTTCGTGATCTTGTCGGCGGGACCCAGTCCTAACTGCTCGCGGAATTCATCAAGGATAGGCTGGGAACCCTTCACGAAACAAGCCGTGCCCATGCAGACGCTGATCGTATATTTCCCGCTGGGTTGCTCGAGAAAATAGGAGTAGAAGGAGACGATCCCATTGACTTTTGCCGCGGGAAGGTTGGCCTTGCGCGCGATATAGAGCTGCAAGTTGGGCGGCAGCCACAAGAAGAGGTTCTGCGCCTTATGCAAAATGGCGATAATACTCTCTTGTGGGTTCTCTTGCGCCTCAATAAATTGATCCAGTTCGGCAAGTAAAACAGGATCCAGTACACGGGTATCCAGGTCGACGTGTGGCATTCCAAGTCCTCCTTGTATTGATATATTTGTGACTAATAAATCGCCGTTATTATAGCGAATTGAGCCTCTGCTTCATAGACTGGAATTGATGAAAAAAGAGTTGATTGGAGGTTTTTTTCTTGTGCGTTTGACGGATGGAAAGGGTGGATTTTCCGTGGTTCGTTAGGCAAAGCGGGGAAATGTTCAGCTTGCGCGGATTTCGTTACAAAAATTCTACAGACGAGAAGGGTTTTACGAGTACACTGGAGTGGCTTTATTATAATACAATTTTGCCGTCCTAAGACAATGTGTCCACAAATGATGGATTTGAAAGAGAATATATGTTGAAATTAGTTAATATAACGAAGAAATATGAACTCGAAGATTATCAAGTAGAAGCCCTGAAAGGCGTCAATCTCGAGTTCCGTGAAGCGGAATTTGTTGCGGTTCTTGGGCCATCCGGCTGTGGCAAAACCACACTCCTGAACATCATCGGCGGGCTCGATCGCTATACCGAAGGCGACCTCATCATCAACGGCCGCTCCACAAAGGACTACAAAGACCGCGACTGGGACACCTACCGCAACCACTCGATCGGTTTCGTTTTTCAGAGCTACAATTTGATTCCGCATTTAAATGTGTTAAGCAATGTCGAGTTGGCCCTCACGATATCCGGCATTTCGCGGGAAGAGCGGCGCAAGCGGGCAGTCGAAGCGCTCGAGAAAGTTGGTCTGGGCGACCAGCTGAAGAAGAAGCCGAATCAGCTCTCGGGCGGCCAGTCCCAGCGTGTGGCCATCGCCCGCGCCTTGGTTACAAACCCTGACATCATTCTCGCTGATGAACCGACCGGCGCCCTGGATTCCGAGACATCCGTGATCGTCATGGAGCTCCTGAAGGAAATCTCCCACGACAAGCTCGTCATTATGGTCACGCACAACCCCGATCTGGCCGAGCAGTACGCCACCCGCATCGTGCGGATGAAGGATGGACTCACCATCTCCGACAGTCATGTGTATGAGGCGGCTTTGGCCAAAGCCACCCCCAGCCAGCCCCCCTCTGTGAAGTCCACGGAAGCCTCGGAAGCCTCGCAAGCAACTTCATCTGCTGCGTCTACGGCAAGCGCCCCGCCAAAAGCTCCTGCCAAAACCGGCCGCGCGAAGATGTCGTACGGGACCGCCTTCATGATCTCGCTCAAGAACTTGACCGCGAAGAAAGGCCGCACGATCCTGACCTCCTTCGCAGGCTCAATCGGCATTATCGGGATCGCGCTGATTTTCGCACTGAGTAACGGCATTCAAGTCTACGTCAACATGATCCAGGAAGACACGCTGTCGGCGTACCCAATCACGATCGAAGCGGAGCAGGTAGACACCACGCAGATGCTCACTGACTTGATGCAGCCCGCAGGAGACGATCAGAGCACGGAGGCGGACGGGAAGATTCACTCACGTAACGTGTTCTATCAAATGATGAGTTCCGTGGCCAATGTAGAAGCCAAACAGAACAACTTACCTCCCTTCAAGACTTACCTCGACAGTTCCGAATCGATCCGCCAGTACACATCCGCTGTGCAGTATTCCTACAACATCAACCCGCCCATTTACACAACCGCACCCGACGGCACGATCATGAAGGCCGATATCATGGACCTCATGGAACAGTTCATGGATGAGAATTCCACACAGCTGGGACTGATGGAGCAATTTTCGCCTTTGGGGCAAGTGAACCAGTTCCAGGAAATGGTTCCCGGGGAATCGGGTGAGCTGATTTCGCCAATGGTCACCTCCCAATATGACCTCGTCACGGGCCAGTGGCCAACGAAATATGATGAGGTCGTCCTGATCCTCAACTCGCGCAACGAAATTTCCGATATGGCGCTCTATACGCTAGGCCTCAAAGACCCCGAAGAAATCAACCAAATGATGGAAAAAATGGCAGCCGGCGAAGAGATCGCCGAGACCCCTTCCGAATCCTGGACCTACGACGAGGTCATGAATAAGAAGTTCAAATTAGTGCTGCCCGGCGAGACCTATGCCTACAACGAAAGTTCCGCCACCTGGCAAGACGTGAGCACCACAGACGCAGGCAAAGATTACCTCTACAACTCCGAGGAGGTCGGCTTCAATTTCCACATCACGGGCATCATCAAGCCGAGTCCCGACGCAAGTGCCCGCATTCTCAATGGCTCCATCGGGTACACGACCGCCCTGACCCACTACATCATCGAACGGAATAACAGCAGCGACATTTTGCAGCAGCAGAAGGCGGATGAAACCGTTGATGTCTTCAATGGGCTGCCATTCCGCACCGCGGATTACGTCGAGCCGACCTTGGCAGAGAAGGCCACTTCGTTCCCCGAATGGGTCCTTACGAATACAAATTCACTTTCCGCTGAGGACGCAGCTTCGGCCAAAGCCGCCTACTACACCTTCATTCAGGGGACTCCTTCTAACGCAGAATTAGCCAGCATGGTTGATGAGCAAATGGCAGAGCTCACTCGCGCCCAAATCGAAGAAAACGTGACCGCCCAATATGCGACAGAAATGGGCGTCGACGAGGCAACCGTCCAAGATTATATTCGCCAAATGGATGATGCCACGCTCTTTGGCTACGTGCGGGAAGCCCTGACCTCCCAAATCAGCGAACAATATCGCCAGCAGGCGGAGGCGGGCTTGGCCTCCATGGACGAAGCCCAGCTCGCCTCGCTCTACGACCAAACCACCTGGACCGAAGAACAGTTGGGCAAGCTCTATGATGAATTCATGCCGCCGGTGGTGTCGGAGGGGGCTTTGGCCGAAAACTTAAAACTCTTAGGCGACCTCTCCCTCGATTCGCCAACCTCCATCTACATCTACGCCTCAACCTTCCGTGACAAAGACGCCATCGCCGCCGAAATCACCGCCTACAACGAGGGCGTCGCCGAAGCAGACCAAATTACCTACACCGACTACGTCGCCCTCCTGATGTCCTCCATCACCGACATCCTGAGCGGCATCACCTACCTGCTGATCGCTTTCGTCGCCATCTCACTGGTTGTTTCATCCATCATGATCGGCATCATCACCTACATCTCCGTCCTTGAGCGCACCAAAGAAATCGGCATCCTCCGCGCGATCGGTGCTTCCAAAGGCGACATCTCCAACGTCTTCAACGCGGAAACCTTCATCGAAGGCCTCTCCGCCGGCATCCTCGGCGTCGGCATCGCCTGGCTGCTGACCATCCCCATCAACTCCATCGTCCAATCCCTAACCGGCATCCCCGAACTCGCCGCCATCTTGCCCTGGGAAGTCGGCGTGGCCCTCGTCATCATCTCCGTCCTGCTCACCACAATCGCGGGCCTGATCCCCTCTCGCATGGCTGCGAAAAAAGACCCCGTCGAAGCGCTCCGCACCGAGTAGTCACTACATAAGTTTAAATGTAAACTTGTGTAGTGCCTTGGCCGGCGGCAGTTGGCCTGTTACCGACGCTGTTACCGCTACGATGTTTTGGGCGGCGGCTTCGCTACTGACGCCGCTGCGGCGTTTTTGCGGCGGCTTCGCTACTGACGCCGCTGCGGTGTTTTTGCGGCGGCTTCGCTACTGACGTCGCTACGGTGTTTTTTCGGCGGTCGGGTGCTACCGCCACAGGTAAGTGGTGCTGTTGATTGTGCGCTTGCTTCCACTTATAACTCCTGGTACAGGTTCATTTGTGTTCTAGTTCAGTGATTGAAGGAGCGCGTGCTTACAACTTATAGCTTCTGGTTTAACTTCGTAGTTGTTCTTGTACTTAAATCCACGTGCGCATATCTTCAAATTTGCTTTTATGTGCATGCTAGAGCCGAAGTTTATACATGACACGTCACCTAACGTGCGCATATCTTCAAATTTGCTTTTATGTGCATGCTAGAGCCGAAGTTTATGCGTGACATGTCATTCAGCGTGCGCATATCTTCAAATTTGCTTTTATGTGCATGCTAGAGCCGAAGAAAATACGTGACACGTCACCCAACGTGCACATATCTTCAAATTTGCTTTTATGTGCATGCTAGAGCCGAAGTCAATACGTGATATGTCACTTAACCTGCGCATATCTTCAAATTTGCTTTTATGTGCATGCTAGAGCTGAAGTTGATACATGACACGTCACCTAACGTGCGCATATCTTCAAATTTGCTTTTA
>CAYZSO010000052.1:0-9336 GCA_964479695.1 uncultured Fastidiosipila sp. | reverse complement strand
CATATCTTCAAATTTGCTTTTCTGTGCATGATAGAGCCGAAGTTTATGCGTGACATGTCATCCAGCGTGCACATATCTTCAAATTTGCTTTTCTGTGCATGATAGAGCCGAAGTTTATGCGTGACATGTCATCCAGCGTGCACATATCTTCAAATTTGCTTTTCTGTGCATGATAGAGCCGAAGTTTATGCGTGACACGTCATCCAGCGTGCACATATCTTCAAATTTGCTTTTATGTGCATGATAGAGCCGAAGTTAATACGAGACATGTTATCCAGCGTGCACATATCTTCAAATTTGCTTAAATGTGCATGATAGAGCCGAAGTTTATGCGTGACATGTCACCCAGCTTGCACATATCTTCAAATTTGCTTTTATGTGCATGATAGAGCCGAAGTTTATGCATGACATGTCACCCAGCTTGCACATATCTTCAAATTTACTTAAATGTGCAAGAAGTCAAACAAGACAGAACTCATGTAGAAGAAATACGCTGCTAAAACCGCTCCGCTGTAGTCATTTCTTCTTATGTAGTCGTTTCTTCTTTATCTTCTTTATCTTCTTTTTCTTCTTTTTCTTCTTTTTCGTCATCGTCCTGGTCCTGATCCTGGTCCTGGTCGTGATCCTGGTCCTGGTCGTGGTCCTGGCCATGATCCTGGTCCTGGTCGAAACCTTGGACTTCATTTTCCAGCTTGTAGGTGTTGAAGCCACCATTCAAGTTGTAGACATTGGTGAAGCCGTGGTTTAGGAGGACATTTTGGGCGGAGTTGCCAGTGACGCCTTTGTTGCAATAGGTGACGTAGATGCCGTCGCGGGGGAGGTTGGGCAGTGCTTGGCGGAGGTTGTTTTGGGGAATGCTGAGCGCGCCGGGGACGTGGCCTTGGTCGTAGGATTTGGAGGCGCGGACGTCGAGGATGGTGACTTTTTCACCTTCCTTTTGCCGCTTGTTCAGGTCCTCGGCGCGCATTAAAGGGCGGCCGTGTTGGATGGCATTGTCGAGAATCATGCCGGTGTACATGACGGGGTCTTTGGTTGTGGAGAAGGGCGGCGCGTAGGCGAGGTCGAGGTGGAAGAGGTCGGAGACTTTGGCGCCGAAGGTGATGGCGGTGACGAAGACGTCAATTCTTTTGTCGACACCTTGGGGGCCGATGATTTGGGTGCCGAGGAGACGGCCGGTGGTGCGGTCGGCGACGGCTTTGATTGTGAATTCTTGGCCGCCCAGGTATTCGGCGTGGTCCGGCTTGATTATGTAAGATACTTCGGGGTCGAAGCCGGCCTCGCGCGCCTGTTCTTCGTTGAGGCCTGTTGTAGCGCAGGTCAGGTCGAAGACTCGGAAAATGCCGGTGCCGAGGATGCCGCGGAATTCGAGCGATCCGCCGGTGATTTGATCGCCGCAGATTCGGCCGGTTTTGTTCGCCGTCGACCCGAGCGGTACGTAAATCGGCTTCCCGGTGATGACGCTGGTTTGTTCAATGCAGTCGCCTGCCGCGTAGATGTCGGGGTTCGAGGTCTGCATGCGAGGGTTCACCTTAATTGCGCCCGTCTCGCCGAGTTCGAGGTTGGCGGCTTTGGCCAAAGCCACCTCTGCCCGCACTCCTGTGGCTACAATCACCATATCAGAGGGGTAGTTCTGCCCGTCGGCCAAGGTAACATGGGTTGTACTGATCGACTTGACGCCGTTCCCGGTGTGGACTTCGATGCCGTTGGCGATGAGCTCTTCCTCGATCATGTGTGCCATATCGGCATCAAAGACCGGCGCGACCTGCCCCAACACCTCGGCCATCCTGACTTCCAGCCCGCGTGAGGCGAGGTTCTCGGCCATCTCGAGCCCAATATACCCGGTGCCGACTATGAAGATGCGAGTGGGTTTGTATAGCTCCATAAAATGATCGATTTTGTACATATCTGTCAATGTTCTCAAGGCAAAAACATGATCTAAATCTGTCCCCGGCACCGGGGGCAACACGGACTTCGCCCCCGTTGCGACCACGAGCTTGTCGTAGCTGTCCGTAAACGTGGTGCCGTCGGCATTGTTGCGAACGTCGATCTGCTTGGCTTCGGGGTGAATGGCGGTGACTTCGTAGCCGATCTTGATGTCAATGTTGTATTTTGCCTTGAAAAAAGCGGGATCCCTCGGCGAAAGCTCTTGGGGATCTTTGACTTCACGTCCTAAATAATAGGGCATCCCGCAGCCGGAGTAGGAGATCCATTCGTCTTTTTCGTAAATGACTATTTCCGCTTCTTCGTTGTTGCGGCGGGCTTTTGCCGCAGCGGACGTGCCCGCTGCGACGGCTCCGATTACTAGTATTCTCATTTTGTTGTGCCCTCCTTTGGTGGGGTGGGGTGGGTTGTAGTTGGGTGGGGTGGGTTTTGTATTGCGTTGTGTTGTGTTGTGTTTGCACGCAAGTATTCGTCAATCAATAACAAGAGTAGCACGTCAAAGACGCAGATGAAGGAACATGGGGGGCAGAATGCAGTTCAAAAACAGTTCATAGGTTTAAAAATAAACTTATGAACTACTTTCCGCCAGTTTCCACTTGCTATCCACTTGCTATCCACTTGATTCACTTGAAAAAGTCTAGCATTTCACTTCTCTCGCACCGGATAGCCTGGTGCAGTGAGTGGGTGTCGCTTTGAAGGTGCGCCTACAGTGGCTTATTGCTATAAGTTCAACCATTTTCGTTATCCAACTATTTGGGCGGTACGCCTACAGTCACTTATTGCTATAAGTTCGGCTATATTCATTATCCAGAACTAAACCAAAAGATATTTCCAAACTGGTTAGGATCCGGCAAGTTGCGACAACAAATATTTTCAGACAGAGCCTTGGCGCCTGTTTAATAATTTGATGAATGATTACTGACCTGAGTGCAGGAATTAATGAATGAATACTGACATCGGCGGTAACATTGTCCAGTTAAAGTAATTCATCAACAAGAAGAGATCTTTAAAACCAGTGCGTTTTTCCATTCGCTGTCGCAAGTCTCCCGATCCTAACCAACTTGGAAACAAGATAACCTCTACTCAAACCCTTTGAGGACTAAAACAAGGAAGAATACGCCGCTAAAACCGCTCCGCCATCAAATATCTCAAACACCGAAGTACATGAGTAGGAGAAATACGTCGCCAATACAGCACCATCGAAAATCTGTAGCAAATCGAAGAACAAATTCAAGGAAGTATACGTCGCAAAAACCGCTCCGCCCCTCAAAAGCAACTACATAAGTTTATTTTTAAACTTATGTAATCAAATGTAGTCAAAACAGCCAGACACCACCATGCGGTCTGACAGCAAGCCGCGTGAGGGCGTAGAATGGACAAGAATACAAAAATTAAAGCTGAAAGGAGAGACCTATGAGAACATTAACGGAGAGGGCAGGGGAAGAGCTTTTGCATACTTTGGAAGAGCGTTTTCGGGCAAACCCATTGCGCCACAAAGGCATCGAATGGGAAGAAGTCGCTGCAAGACTTGTGAAAGCACAACAAGGAACACAGGAGGAAACTCCGACGAAGAAACTTGCTTCGCCTGCATCCCCTGTATCGCCTGCTTCACCTGCATCGCCTGCATCGCCTGCTTCTCTGGCTTCGCTGGCGTGGATGGAAGAGACAGGCGGAGAGCCGGATGTTATCGGTAGAAATGAGCATGGCGAAGTGATCTTCGGAGACTGCTCACCCGAGACGCCGAGTGGTCGAGTGAACCTTTGTTATGATGAGGCGGCTTTGGCCGGAAGGAAGAAGAATCCGCCGCGTGGGAGCGCTGTTGGGCTTGCGACGGAGATGGGCGTGCGACTGATGACTGAGGATGAGTATCGCGCGCTTCAAGCGGTCGAAGAGCTCGATCGGAAGACTTCCAGTTGGGTGGAAACACCGGAGAAGATTCGTAAGTTGGGTGGGGCCTTGTTCTGTGATCGGCGCTTTGATACGGTTTTTGTGTACCACAATGGTGCGGATTCTTATTACAGTTCGCGCGGGTTCCGGGCGATTTTGACGGTGTAAAGGTGCAGATGATGAGCGGCGAAACGAATCACCCAGCAAATCAGCCAGCGGATCAGCCCTCCAATTTGACTGACATACAGAAGAAGTTATTTGAAGCTCAAGATGTCGGCTATCAGGCGTTTATGGCCAAGCTGATTCCGACGGAGGATCCGGCGCGCATTATAGGGGTGAGAGCGGCGGAGGTGAGGGTTGTGGCGGGGGCTTTGGCCAAAGACACCGACCGCACATCCGCCTTCCTACAAGAGTTGCCTCACACCTACTACGAGGAAAATCAGCTGCATGCGAACTTGCTGCAGAGGATGAGGGAGCCGGGGGCGGCTTTGGCCGAGGTGGAACGATTCTTGCCTTACGTGAACAATTGGGCGGTTTGCGATGGGCTGTACTTAAAAGTGTTCAGGAAGGTGCCGGAGCTGGTCTTTCCGCGGATTGTGGAGGGGCTGCGCTCGGATGCGCCGTACGAACTCCGCTATTGGATTGGGGTGTTGATGGATGCTTTTTTGGAGGAGAATTTTGCGCCGGAACAGCCGGGGTTGGTGGCGGGTGTCAGGTCTGAACATTACTATGTCCGGATGATGCAGGCTTGGTATTTTGCGACGGCGCTCTCGAAACAATACGAAAGCGCCGTGCCCTATTTGGAACAAGGTGCGCTTGATGTTTGGACACATAATAAGGCGATCCAAAAGTCCGTGGAGAGCTTCCGAATCGCCCCTGAAACGAAGGAATATTTGAAAACGTTACGCCGCAAGTCGGAGCACAAGTCGAACCGCGAGTCCGACAGCAAGTCCGACAGTAAATCAGGCTGACGCCGTCTTTAGCCAAGAAGGACGGAGGACTCGAACTCGGCTCACGATGAACGAAGCAACCGCCATCTGCAGGAGATCCGTGGGCAAGAACATGAGTGCGCCAGAGACGGCGAACCAAGTCCACGGTTTCGCGCCAAGCCCGAGATATAGGTGCCCCAAAATGTAGAAATAAAGGGTGCCTATGGTGTAAATGATGAGCAGGCCGGCGAGCGAGGCCGGGAGGGCGGCAGCGAAGAGATTCTGTGGGGACCGCTTCGCAAATCGCTGAAACAATTTGCCGATCACGTAGGAAGCCGGGATAAAGGCAACAAGATACCCAAATGACGGTTTGAAGACATAGGCCAAGCCGCCGCCACCCGAGAAGACCGGAAGTCCGGCCAGTCCGAGCACGAGAAACAGCGTTTGGGTCAATGCGCCTAATTCGGGGCCCAAATAGAGGGCGATGAAGCTCACAGCCATCGTTTGCAGAGTGAAGCTGATGGCCGGTGTCGGCACGGTGATTTTTGAGCAGATGATCAGCACAGCGAGGAAGAGTCCCACGTTGCTGATCTGCTTGATCGAGAAATTTTTCTGCCTGCTTGTTTTTGTTGTTTGTGTTTCCTTTGCCAAAGCCGCCTCCACACAAGTTTTTTCCCATTATAAGTTAGATTGCGTGACGGGCGTAGGGGGGTGATATTCGGTTTGTCGGTTCGTTCGTTAGGTTCGTTTGTTCGCTAGGTTCGTCGGTTCGTAAACGTCGGGTTTAAGCGTAGTGTTCGGAACGTTAGAGGCGGGACGCCGGGTCTACCAATCGCGGCGCTCCGGCCCTGGCTGATTTCGATACTTTCTATTGCGCCGTCCCAGCGACAGACCACCAAAGCCGGAGATAATTGCCATGTAAAATCCAAAATCGTAACCCAAACCAGTGTTATAAATCTCGTAGATACGAATATCTCGGTTGAAAATCCCCATAATCAAAGAAACCGGCGCAATCCACCCATGCCAAATACCCCAGAAAAAGCCTGCGGGCTTTGTAGGAGATGCGTCGCCATCACCCGGAACACAAGCAGATATGGCAATGGTCAGTACGAAAAGCAAAACAACGAGCACAGCCATTTGGAAGATTTTTAGGTTGCGCTTGCTTCCCAAACGCTGGATAGAGTTTCTAGACGAGGTGGTTTCAGAATGCATCTGTGCAGTTGTTTCTGCAGCCGTTTCTGCAGCTGTTTCTGCAGCTGTTTTTATTTTATTAAGAGCATTTTTCATAGTAAAATCCTCCTTCTACCGTGAGTATACCATCTCGAAACTTCATATTTCTGGATGTTTCACAAGCGTGCAGTTCGTGCAGTGACATCCACTTGGCGCTGCTTCCTCAACCGTTCATCACGGTTTCTTCGCCACTTCCACGCTACTTCCACGCCACTATATGGATCACTTCCCGCACCACTTCCTGTGACCGGACGTAGCGAAACCTCACCTTGCCCTGTGCTATAATCCTCGCTGAATTAGGAAACGGCTTGAACAGCCCGAACAGCTCGAACAGCCCGAACGGCTTGAACAGCCCGAACGGTTCGAACAGCCCGAACGGTTCGAACAGCCCCAACGGTTCGGACCGCTCGGATGAACTGGGGTGGTTGGGGGCGGCTTTGGCCGAAAACTTAGTAAGAAAAACTGACAATAACCCGGTAAGCAAAGCATGCACAGCAAGCAAAGCAAGCAAAGCGGGCGGAGAAAAGGAGCAAATTCATTGGACAAAAAGCGAGTGATGGTTGCCATGAGCGGCGGTGTGGACAGCTCAGTAGCTGCGGCGATCCTGCAAGAACAGGGGATGGAGACTTCGGGCGCAACCCTCAAACTGACGAACCAAGTTAGTTGCGGAATGAATGGGCGCAGCCGGACTTGTTGCAGCCTTGATGACATCGAAGATGCTCGCTCTGTTGCGCTTAATTTGGGAATTGAGTATTTTGTTCTGAATCATACACAGGACTTCAAGGAGCAGGTGATTGATCGCTTTGTGACCTCGTATCAACGGGCCGAGACGCCGAATCCTTGCATCGATTGCAACCGTTACATCAAGTTTGAGAGTTTCTTCGACCAAGCAGACCTCCTGGGTTTTGATTACCTCGCGACCGGCCATTATGCCCGGGTCAAGTACGATGAGGCGAGTGGCCGCTACCTGCTTCTGAAAGGCAAAGACCACCACAAAGACCAAAGCTACGTCCTCTACAGCCTGACTCAGAAGCAGCTTGCGAAGACGCTTTTCCCCCTTGGCCAATTTGAGAAGAGCGAAATTCGCGAAATGGCGGAGCAGCACGGTTTCATCAATGCCGCCAAGCCCGACAGCCAAGACATCTGCTTCGTACCGGATGGTGATTATCGCGCTTTCCTTGAGTCCGAAGGCGTCATCACCTCGCCCGGGAATTTCGTTGATCTTAAAGGCAATATTCTGGGTCAGCACCGTGGCATCGAGGCGTACACGATCGGTCAGCGTAAGGGGCTGGGGATTAGTTCGGATCGGCCTCTTTTTGTTCTGGCTAAGTCCGCTTCTGACAACACGGTCACCCTAGGAAGAGAAGAAGATCTGTATTCTTCCGGCCTCCTCGCGCGCGACCTGAACTGGATTTCCATCCCCGAGCTGACCTCGCCTATGGATGTCACCGTGAAGATTCGTTACAGCCAGCAAGACGTACCCGCGAAGATCATTCCGCTTGCCTCAGCTGGTGCAGGCGGTGCAGGCGGTGCAGGCGGTGCAGGCGGTGCAGACGGTTCAGGCGGTGCAGGCGGTGCAGGCGGTGCGTCTGTGTCGGGTTCTTCTGTGTCGGGTTCTTATGTGTCGGGTTCTTCGGCCAAAGCCGCCCCCCTCGAAGTCCGTTTCGCGACTCCTCAGCGCGCGGTAACCCCGGGTCAGGCAGTGGTCTTCTATCAAGGTGACGTCGTGGTTGGCGGCGGCACGATTGTCGAGGCAATCCGGTGATTTACTTAGACTACGCCGCAACAACCCCCATGCTTCCGGAAGCCTTGGAAGCTATGCAAGAGGTGTTGGCGAATACTTTTGGTAACCCATCTTCCATGCATCAAGCGGGCCGTCAAGCCCGAAATGTCCTGACCGAAGCGCGCGAATCCATTGCCGCATCTCTCGGCGCTTCGCCCCGCGAAATCTACTTCACTTCCGGCGCCACGGAAGCCAACAATTGGATCTTGAGCGCCGCCGCCTGTGGCGGTTTAGGCGGAGGTTTAGGCGTTGGTGTTGCTGGCGCTACCGCTGGCGCTACTGCTGTAGGAGACACCGAAACCGCCCCTGCCGAAGGCGCCACCAAAACCACAATCATCACATCGGCCATTGAACACCCGTCGATACTGGTGGCGGCGGGGGCTTTGGCCAAAGAAGGTGTGAACATCGTCTACCTAAAACCGAACCGCGAAGGTGTGATCGACCCGGCGCAAGTTGAGGCTGCTCTCACGCCCGACACCGCGCTCGTTTCGATCCAGTGGGTCAACAACGAAATCGGCACAATCCAAGACATCGCAGCCATAGGGCGCATCTGCCGCGCCGCGAAAGTTCCTTTCCACACTGATGCCGTCCAGGCCATTGCCCACTTGCCCTTCGTATGGCGGGATCTTCCGGTGGATTATCTGAGCCTTTCCGCCCACAAATTCGGCGGTCCCAAAGGCACCGGCATCCTCCTCGCTAAGAAGGCGCTGGATCCATTCATTCATGGCGGCAGGCAGGAGCGGGGACGGCGCGCCGGCACTGAAAACCTCGCCGGCATCGCAGGCATGGCCGCCGCGCTCGCGCGTCACGTGCGCGGCTTCGCTGCTGGTAGCGCGGGTGATGCGGGTGAAGTCGGTGTCGTAGGCGAAGCAGGCGGAGTCGGTGGCGTCGGTGGAGTCGGTGGAGTTGGTGGCGTTGGTGGAGTTGGTGTCGTGGGCGAAGCGGGTGAAGTCCTCGACACCATCGAATCTCGCGAAACCAAGCTCGCCCAAAACTCCGCCGCTTTCCTTCGTTTTCTCTCAGAACAAGGCCTGACCTTCCGCGTTCACGGCTCCGACACCCATCGTCTTCCCGGAATTTTGAACATCTATTTCCCCGGCATCGACGGACAGACCCTTCTCCTGCTCCTCGATCAGGCAGGCGTCTGCGTGTCTCTCGGCTCTGCGTGCGAAGCAGGTTCCGCTGAGCCCAGCCACGTTCTTCTAGCCCTCGGTTTCTCCCCAGAAGAAGCCAGTTCCTCAATCCGTTTCTCCTTCAACGCCGACACCCCCCTCGCTGACCTAGCCCAAGCCGCCCACCACACCTCCGCCGCCATCAACAAACTGAGCCGCTAGCTGAAGAATCCGTAGGCAAGCACTTGCAGCGTTTTTTCCACAGTCCAAGTTTGAGCTGTGCGTTCTGTGTTACAGGAAGGAGCGCCTGCAGCAACTTATCGTTACAAGTTCAACGTTATACTTTATCCAACTAGTTGGTAGGAGCGCTAACTTCGACTTATCACCCCTTAACGTGCACATATCTTCAAATTTGCTTTTATGTGCATGCTAGAGCCGAAGTTTATGCGTGACA
>CAYZSO010000051.1:0-9623 GCA_964479695.1 uncultured Fastidiosipila sp. | reverse complement strand
CAAGGTTTTTTGATTACAATTTAATGACAGTTACAAGCCGTCCGGGATTTTAGGTAAGTAACCTCTTGCCTGAACAAGTTACCATCCGGTCGATCCTCTTCTCGAATTTCAGGCAGGACTAACTCATCATAAATTCTGCGTATGTCCTCAGGTGTATCAATCGAAATGGCCTCTTCTGCAGATAAAAGCTTGCTATAAGTTCTTAGTAAGCCTGTGAATCTATGTGTCTTCTTCCCACCTTCAATTAAATTTCTCGAACTCTCAATCAACTCAGATCTAGATGTAGAGACACCTTCCATTTCATTTGTACTCATGATTTCGTTAATTAGAGTCTCAAACTCAAATTGATTCCTTGCAATTCCGGGAAGTTCGCTCACGATCCTCTGAAGACTAGCACGATTTTTATAGATCGCAGCCATTTGCTTCATCATTTCATTGGTAGGCAAATAGTAAAGGTAAAATTCCTGTTGCTTCTTCGATGTCTTGATCTTGAGTATAGTTTTTTCAGCGGTTGGTGAGTTTACCCTCCTCTGGTATTCTGCCTCCCCCTCGCTAGGGGACGCATTGTAAACATATTTGAATAGAGCCTTCATGTTCTACCCCCAATTTCATTTTCCCAGTGATATTCATCATTTGGATCGAATTTTAACACGTCTATGTTCAAAAAACAGACTTTTTTGAACATAGACGCATATTTCAAATGGTAGAACAGCATTATTTCTAAAAACAGAAGGATAGAGTTGGAGCAGGCGGCTTTGGCCAAAGACGCCTACAGGAGATCGATGGGGGCTTCATTGCCATCAACAGTGGCTAAATAGAACACTCTGCTTCACATAGGAAATCAACAAGCTGACTCTTATGGTCCTCCAAATCTTATAGTTGCTCCACAAATTGGACGCGCAGGCCGTCGGGGTCGCGAACGAAGAAGAACTTCGTATTCGGTGTCGGCTGTTCCGGCTCGCTGTCAATGGGGAGGGAGGCGGCTTTGGCCTGGGCATAAGCTTCGTCTACTGACTCTACCTCAAAGCCCCAGGAGATGTCGGAACCGGCGGGGCTGGGTGTGCGACCTGCCTCCTGGATAAGCTCGATCTGGGTCTCACCGTCACCTAAGAAAGCAATCTGTGTGTCTGGGCCGGCTTGGAACTGCTTCATGAGCGGGAGGCCGACGAACGCCTCGTAGAAACGGACGGATGCCGCCAGGTCTTTGACGTAAAGGGTACTCCAAACAAATTTCATTCTCGTGTTCTCCTTGTTCTCTTGATTTCTCGTGATTCCTCTTGAACTGCACCTTACATGATCGAGAAATTCTTGCGTTGTCATTGAGATGGTGCTCCTTGTATTGCTGGGTGTTTAGCTGGGTGTATTGCTGATTCTTATATTGCCGGGTGATTGGTTGTTTCTATCTGCTTGGAAGTGTAAAGCCCAGCTATTCAAATAGCAAATACTTATAATGAATCATTTATCATTACTTTTAGGAATGTTATTTCTTGTTTGGAATGTTAGATGATTAATGGAAACTTAGAGGAGCCAGCTATTCCAGTAAACCGCAAACTGCAAACCGCAAACCGCACCTGCAAAATCATGCTAAAGAAAACACGCAAGATAGATCGGTAAGTAAGTCGTGTCACCTTCCTTTTGTAGATCCTTTGTGTAGAGAACGATTTTTTCTTTGATCCGGCCGGAATATTTCTCGCCAAAAGCATTCAAAAACTTATGTGCTTTATACCCTGATGATTTCACTTCGATAGGAGTGATCTTCTTTCCACTCGTTATCAGAAAATCAATCTCGAAATTCCTTTTCTGAGCCGAATCGTAATACGTATGGTAATAGAACTGATGCCCATTAGCTGTTAAAATTTGTGCGACAATATTTTCATAAACAATCCCCAGATTAGCAGACAGCTTATCATTCAATAATTGAGAATAAATCACATTATCCGTAAAATCCTTGTCTTTAAACATAAGGGTGACCAGTAAACCGGTGTCAGCTAGATAAAGACGAAACTTATCGCTCACACGGCTATAGGCAAGTCCGATGTTCGGATCACTGACATTGTAGGAGGGTAAAACGGTTTTAGACGCTAACAATTCGGCAAACTCATTCATAAGAGACTCTTTTCGTTCATTAGGAAAAATGCTGGACACCTGGTAGCCGGCAGAATGTTTACCCAACTCAGAAGGGATCATGTCGTAGAGAAGTGATACTTTTCCAGACTGATCAATCTTGTAAAAGTCCTCCTCATAGAGACTGATAATATCTCTTTTCACCTCATCAACAAATTTAAAGTTATAGTGCGTGTGATAGTTTTCTACAGCTTGAGGCATTCCACCAACAAGCATATATAATCTGAACTTCCTCATTAAATTCCGGTTTTGAGTCTCACCCAAAGCTATCCTTTTCTCAAAAACCTCAGCTAGAAGCGGAATCGTGGCTTCATCACCTTGTGTCCATAAAAATTCCTCAAAATCCATCGGATACATTTGGATTTTTCTTTCCTCACTGGGAATCAATATATTCTCCACATTTTTTCGAATAGAAATAAGCGACCCGGTTTCCAGATAATCATACCTTCTGTCAGCAACTAATCGCTTAATCGCTTGGCGGGCCATGGGATTGAATTGCACTTCATCAAAAATGATAAGTGATTCGCGCTCAATCAAGTTCACCCCATAATGTAGTTGAAGCTGGAGGAATAGATAATTCAGATCGGTCAGATCTTGAAAAAGCTCCTGTATATGACTAGGTGCAAAGGCAAAATCGATCAGGATATAACTGGTGTATTCTTTCTTCGCAAATTCTTCGGCAACGGTTGACTTCCCAATTCGTCTTGCACCTTCAATAAGCAGAGCGGTTTGGCCGTTGGACGAGGTCTTCCATTCAAGCATTTTTTGGTAGATTTTTCGTTTGTACATGACATTCCACTCCTACCCGCACTTTTTATAATAGTACTTTACTACAAATCCGCACTTTTTAAAACGCCGTTTTACCACAAATACGCACTTTTTGAGTTTTTACCTACAACCAAACCCGATGCCGTAGCAGCTTTGCCAAAGGCCTGTTCAAAAAAAACAAGTCTCTATTCCCATTGCTCCTTACACTTCATTGCATGAGCAAAACAACTTCCACCTTGGCAAATAAACTAACAAGGCTGGGGCCTAGAACAGGTAAACGGCTGGTGTTTCAGCCCAGCTCAGCTCAGCTCAGATCATCTCAGCTCAGTTCAATCCAATATCTTTCGAGATATACGTCTTCATTTGGTTCGTGAACAGTTGATTCGTAAACGCCACCGTTATGTAGGATCGTTCGGCGACTCCCTTCGTTTTCAGTCAAACAAGTAACGAGGATTCTCGTGAGGCCCAGTCCACGGCAAATCGGAAGAATATCATGCAGCATTCGTGTGGCATAACCTTTTCTGCGCTCAGAATGGCAGACGGAATACCCAATGTGCCCACCATATTTCTCTAAGTGCTCGTTGAAATAATGTCGAATTTGGATGACGCCCACAATTTTTCTATCTCTTTCACGTACACAGATAAACTGCGACGCTGTAACAAATCCTTCCGGACAAGTCTCGGCAGACGAAAAATCTTCCACCTGCTGAATCCAGTCCGCAATATTCTCCATTCTTCTTAGGGATGAGCATCCATCCATGCTACCACCATTTACGACAAATTCCTGCCGAAAATCTTGTATCTGACGTTCATACTCAAGCGATGGAGCGATAAGAAAAAGCCCATCATGATGCTTCACATTTTCCATAGCGCTCCCCGCAACATTCTCCATCTCATCCAGCATAACATCCCCATAACATTTCCAGAATATTTTCAATACATCAACGAATCGGGATCCAGCAAGAAATCCATCAAGCCCAAGTGTAAAATTCCTGATTCGTTGTACCAAGGTTTCGGTACATCTTTCTGAATAACGATTTTCTTGAAGTTATCATCAATCTGAAGCAGGGAGTATTCCTCTTGCATCTTCTTTTCCTCAGAAGAAATCGCGAATGCAGATTGAATATACAAGCGTTTACTTCCCTGATTGCAGACAAAGTCCACCTCATAGCGACTACGTTTCGACACGCCATCCCCATTCTTTTTCATCACATCTACAATGCCAATGTCCACATGATAGCCTCTCACAAGAAGCTCATTATAGATAATATTCTCCATGATATGGTTTTCTTCCTGCTGACGAAAATTCAATTTCACATTTCGGAGACCAACATCCGTGAAATAATATTTAAACGGCGAACCAATATACTTTCTTCCCTTTATATCATAGCGACTCGCCTTGTTGATAATGAACGCATTAATCAAGTAATCAATATACTGGCTGATGGTTTTGTTGGAGACCGACTTATAACCTTGACTGTTAAAAGTATTGGCAATGTTCAACGGATTAGTGAGAGATCCCGTAGACGAAGCGAGAACGTCCAGCAAAGTATCCATCTCGGATTCACCCCTCAGTTGGTTTCGCTCCACAACGTCAGAAAGGTAGGTTTTCTCCAAGACATTTTTGAGATAGTTCGCCTTGCTTTCATCCGATTTTTGATACAAGATCAAGGGCAGGCCCCCATACGTAAAGTAGTCTTGCCAGGCCTCCTCCGTGCTCCCTTCATAAGCGGAAACATATTCTGAGAAACTCAAAGGATAGATACTCACCTCATCACCCCTACCCCGAAATTCCGTGAGGATGTCAGTCGACAAGAATTTCGAGTTGCTTCTGGTCACATAAATATCCACATTTGGGTAGCGCGCAAGTCCGTTAAGTACCTTTTCGAAATTCTCAACAAATTGTATTTCATCCAACAAAACGTAGAATTCATCTTTCTCATTCAGTCTCGAGCGTATATAAGCACTCAGTTCTTTTCGATCAAGAAGATACTCGAATTGGTCATCATCCAGGGCAACCCGAATAATCCGCTCATCAGAGACGCCACTCTCCAGAAGATAATTGTAGAACAGATTGAAGAGCAAATAGGATTTCCCACATCTCTTTATGCCGGTAATTACCTTAACCAGCCCATTCTTCTGCTTTTCGATCAGTTTATTGAGGTAGATATCTCTCTTAATCTGCATGTGAACACTTCCTAGAACAAATTTTTGTATATTTCTACACTTTCTTGTTCTAATTATGCTCGACTGAATACTCTTAGGCAAGTTCCCGGAACAAATTTCTGTAGAAATCTACAGTTTCTTGTTCCTGCTTTGGCCAAAGCCGCCCCCAAGCACTTCCACCGCACTTCAACGCAGCACGACCGCAGGCGTTAGTTCGCGGCCAAAATCGCGAGAACTACCTCCGGTTGATTGTTGTAACGAAGGCGCAAGATACTATTCCCGATCCCGCGACTGACGATCATCGAGGTGTTCGCCTCAGTGAATAAACCCGCATCATAGGTGGGTAGGAAACCTTGGTTCGGCGCAAACAGAGCCCCGACAAAAGGCAAACGAACCTGACCGCCGTGGGTGTGCCCAGAGAGGACTAAGTCCAAGTCGGCCTCCACATATTGGGGGAAGTATTCCGGTCTGTGGGAGAGCGCAACCGTGAAATTTCCGTTGGATGAGAGCGCCCTGATCTCCTCAGGCGCCATGGTCGTCCCAACGCCTCCGTTACTGCCGTTACCGCCGTTGCCACCGTTACTGCCGTTACCACCGTTGCTGCCGTTTTTTCTGGCATAGGTGGGGTCATCGAGGCCGATCAGGGAAATTGCAGCATCCCCGCGCTCCAGCAAGGCCTCCTCGTCATGGAGGATCGTAATTCCCATGTTTGTCATCCGCTCTTCATACGAGAGATAAAGATCCCGATCAAGGTAGGCCTCGTGATTGCCTGTCACATAGTAGCAAGGGGCAATTTCCATAGCATCTTCCATGAACTGCATGACCCTTTCGTTGTCAGAGCCCCTGGAATCGAAAATGTCTCCTGTCAAGGCAATAATGTCCGGCGAGCTCACATGCAAGATCGCCAGCAGGTGAGTGTTTCTATCGCCAAATTGCGCGTTATGAAGATCGGATACTTGAGCGATGCGGAAACCTTCGAATTCTTCCGGAAGTTTCTCGCTTGTGATGTAGAATGCATTAATTTCCAAATTTTTGTTTTCCCATAGTGCGCGGAAAAATAGTCCCAGCAAGATTACAATGATGAGGCCAAAGACCGCGACACGCTTCTTTTTCTTGTTCATTCGACTGTACTTTTTACTCCAATTGAATGTCCTTCTCCAAATGAGTGTTCTTGAGTTTACGACAGGATTGGAATCAGCGGGGTAACAAATTGGAGGCGGCTTTGGCCAAAAGCAGAAAAACAAGGTGAGCTGTCAATTGCGAAGGCCTATCTGGACAAGTTGGGCGGATCGATCGTTGCTTCAAGTGAACCCTGAACCGCGGGTAAAGTTGGGTTCTTGGTTACGTTTCACAAGAATCCCTCGTATTCATCGGTTGTTCCTACCGCTCCACTAGCGAGAAAAGCGCTTGCTGACAGACTCTTTCACGAAGCGGAAATAGCTTTTCACTGACTCGAAATCTTCTTTTGAGCTCTTGGATGAATCATGGTTTTTTATCACGCTGATCAAGACTATGATCGCTCCCAAGCCTAGGTAGATATCCTTGAAATCGATGATCCAGCCCATGAAAACGATGAAATCTAAACTTCCACCCCAGAACACACGATCAATCGTAGAGCAAACCGCCGCCGAAATAAAGAATAAGAGGGCAAGATAATCGCTCTTTTTCGTTAGGGGGATCGACTTAAAATACTGATAAATCGAGACCAGTACAAGCAGCAAAACAAGATTCAGCACAGTCAGGAGGCCCATGCTCAAATCCATATTTAAAAATTCGCCATTGAAGATCGAGACATCCTGATTCAAGTACACTTCCAGTCCAAGCAGGTTATTATCAAAAACCCTTATATCAAGCTCCCGAAAGAAGGTGTTCATGAAGTGCTTCACCCCTTGATCCAAAGCCACCAAACCCATGACCTGCCAAAACATACATCCCTCCTAACGGTTTCATGATTTTTTATCGTGTCTCACTTCACTTACACCATACCAAACAAATCGTTCAACGATTCGGCCATAGTTGGATGTGTGAAAACCTGATCGCGCAAGACTGTGTAGGGCAAGCCGGCATCCATTGCCAGTTTCACAAGATTGATCAGCTCGTGAGCTTCTGCACAGAAGAGCATGGCTCCCAGGATCAGGCCGGTGTCTTTGTCGACGAGGGCTTTTAGAAAACCATTGGTCTCACGCAGAACTTGTGCCTTGGGGATCGCCGGGACAGGTAATTTCACAGTGGTGAAGTGGAGGGCTTGGGCTTTGGCCGAAGTTTCATTGAGACCGACACTTGCATAAGGCGGATCGATGAACAAACTGTAAGGCACATTCTTACGGGCAGCCAAACTATACGAAGAAAGCTCACCCCTGAGCTGCGGGGCGACGATGCGGGAATCATCGAGCGAAATATAGGTGAACTGCTCCCTGCCGATGACGTCACCGAGCGCCCAAATATGGGGAACATTGGTGCGCAAATTGTCATCCACCTGAATGGCCCCCCGATCCGTTGTGTGAACGCCTGCAGCCTCAATGTTAAGGCCTGTAAGATTTGGCTTCCTGCCGGTTGCGAGCAAAACTGCGTCTGCTATCAAGGTTTGGGCTTCCGTTTCACCAGCGACGGTGTAGGTGACTAGGACTTCGGCGTCTTGGGAGCCTTGGGCGCTTTGCATGCCTTGGGTGCCTTGGGTGCCTTGGGTGCCTTGGGTGCCTTGTGTGCCTTGGGTGCCTTGGGTGCCTTGTGTGCCTTGGGTGCCTTGGGTGCCTTGGGTGCCTTGCGTTGCCACACCCTGAGCCTGAGCTCCGGTGATGAAACGGATTCCTTTGTTCACGAGAACTTGCTGGATTTCTTGGGCAACGTCTTCATCTTCATGCGGTAGAAGTCGCTCGCCATGTTCTATGACTGTGACTTCAGAACCGAAGCTCGCATAGATGGAAGCGAACTCCAAGCCGATGTACCCTCCGCCCAGAATCGTGAGCCTCTTGGGTAGCACGGTTTCATCCATCAGCGTTTCGCTAGTATAAATGTGGGCATTTAGTTGCTGGCTGGGATCGGTGAGATTACTGGGATCACTCGGGGCTTCGGGGGCGCTCGAGGCTTCGGGGTTGCTCGGGGCTTCAGGGTCGCTTGGGGCTTCGAGATCCCTACGGACACCAACGATGTCCGGGATGATCGGCCGAGAGCCGGTATTGATGACGATTTTGTCCGCTTCCAGGACCAAGGTCTCGTTCGGCAGTTGAACAGAAACGGATGTCGGTGACACAAATGAAGCCATTCCGGTGTAAACTGTGACATTGGGATTGTTATCCAGTTTTGCGAAATTCTTCTGATTGAGCATGGAAGTGACTTGGTCTTTCTCCTCGATCGCGGTTCTGTAGAAAGCCGCCTTCTCATCAAAAGTTTGGAAATTCAAGATTTCGGCATGTTTCGCATTCTTCACCAGTGATTTCGAGGGAATACAAGCCACATTGATGCAAGTACCTCCGTACATCTTGGGTGATTTCTCGATCAGTGCTACTTGGGTATGCTCATTGGCGATTTCTGAGGCGAGCGTTTTGCCACCTTTGCCAAAGCCGATAATAATCAGATCATATTTCATAGTAACCTCCCGGGCAACCTTGTTGCATGACTTGCCGGTGCTCTCTTCGTAAACTCCCAGACGCGCTGGCCGTCTGACGTCTTCAACAAGATCCTCCTTGCAGTATAAGACTCATGTTCAGAAGATTCCGAACATGAGCCTCATTTTCAAGACTAAGTTTTTATGAATTCGTTACTGGAGGGTTATTTTGCGAATCGGTGCAGTTCTACGTGATTGCCAGCGAGTAATCCTTATTCTAGCCTTCGTCCAAGCTGAAGTGCTAGTAGCCGTTCTAGGGGATGTGCTAAACGAAGTAGTAATTCGTTACGGCTTAACCAAGTGACCCAATTTCAGAAGATCCAGCAATCTGGAGTTCTGTGCAGCCGTTCCACTGTAGCCGCTGACTCCGTTTTTGGCCGCAATTTGGGCACGGTAGGAATAGGAAGAATTCGATCCTACAGCAACCAAACCGTCAACCAAAGAGCCGGAAGTACCCGTGTAGCGTGGGAAGAAGGATGCAGAGACACCCGCCTTCACCAAGATGCCGCTCTTCAGATAATCCAACAATTGAGTATTCTGTGCTGCTGTTCCGGAATAATTGCTGATCCTGTTCGCTGTAGCAATTCTTGTGCGGTTCGCATAGGAAGAATCAATCTTCAGAGCATTCAGGGCGTCGACCAAAGAATCCGAAGTGCCGGTGTAACGGGCGTAATAGATGCCGGTGGTCGGAGCTGGTGTCGGAGCCGGTGCAGAAGATGAGGAGTGACGAAGAACGTAAGTCCAGTTGCCATAATAAGACCTGGTGCAGATTTCTTTGCCTGTCTGATCCCCGCTTTTCCCTCCGGTAGCCGTGCCTTTTTCATTGATCGAAGCATGGACGATCGTGATGCTACTACCACTGACGCTGCTCACCATAACAGTATGTGAACCGGGATTAAGGAGCACCCCCAATTCCCGGAAATTTAGTAGTCTACGCTCCGAATTGGAGGATAGCTGAAAC
>CAYZSO010000050.1:0-9887 GCA_964479695.1 uncultured Fastidiosipila sp. | reverse complement strand
AATCTCTTTTTTCAACTTCTTCTACCCTTTTCTACTACCCCGCCGGGCGTCTCAGATTTCCGGGTTCGCCACTTTCACCGAGAAATCCTCAGATCCCATCACGTTTCGCTAGGTTTTTCAGGCTCTTCCCTCTTCCCGAGGTTCTATATATTTGGCCAAAGCCGCCCAGACCACCCCAAGCTTCACTTGCCGGCGCCTATTCTCGCTAGGTCTCTCATAAATCAATCTCTCGAAAAAAATAGCAGCCCCTAATCAGAGACTGCCATGTAAACGCGGTTACCGGAAAACTCCGCTTGCGTTTATTTGTTATTACTTCAATTCACTGGCTTCCATTCACAAGCAAACATGATCCCGGCTTCACTTCCCAGTAGCCATGCCATGAGGCTCAAAGCGCCTCAGGAAAACTTACAGCTCTTCATCCTCTTCATCCTCATCGTCCGCTCGATCCGTCATACCCTCGTCCGTCAAATGCGCATCTGCCAGAAGATGTTCTTCCGCCTCGGCAATCTCTTCCAGTTCATCCTCCGAAGTTTCCGTAATTACAGAGAAATCACGAATCTTGCCATCTTGTGTGCGCATAATCCGGACACCTCGGGTGCTGCGGCCGAGGACCGGGATTTCATCACCGGAGATGCGGACAATCAAACCGGTTTCGTTGATAATGAGAATTTCCTGTCCGGGCTCCAAGAGTGACGCGCCAATCAGGCGACCTGTTTGGTCGGACACTTTATAAGAAATGAGCCCCTTACCGCCGCGGGATTGAGAGCGGAATTCGCCGGCCAAAGTACACTTACCATAGCCACCTTCGGAAATCATCAGTAATTTATCCTCTTCAGAGCGGGCAGGCATCGCACCCACCACCTCGTCATCAGCATCTAGCCTAATGCCGCGGACACCTTGCGTGTTACGTCCCATGGCTCGTAAACTCTTCGGAGTGAAACGCAAAGCCTTGCCGAGGGCCGTCACGAGAATAATGTCGCAATAGTTTGGCAAGTGATAGACACCGACTAAGTTATCTTCCTCAAGCAATTTGATCGCAATGATGCCGCGCTTGTTAATGTTCATGAACTGATCGAGATCCGTCAATTTTACATTGCCCTTGCGTGTAACGAAGAGCAACGCCCCTTGGTAATTGACCTCTTCAGAAAGGTTAATAACCGTCTCAATCTTCTCACCGGGATCAAGCTGGAGCAGATTCACAATTGCTGTGCCCCTGGCCTGACGACCAGCTTCCGGAATTTCATAGCCCTTAAGCTTGTACACCTTGCCTTTCGTGGTGAAGAAAAGCATATAATCATGGGTTGAGTTTGTAAAGACATTCACAATGAAATCATCTTCACGAGTCTGTACCCCTGTGACTCCACGTCCCCCGCGGTGTTGCTGCGTGTACGTGCTGAGCGGGGTACGCTTGATGTAGCCAAAGTGCGTCAGTGTAATCACGACTGTCTCTTCACGGATCAGTGATTCGTCGGTGATGCCTTCGTCACCGAATGGATCAATCTTCGTGCGACGTTCATCTTGATACTTTGCTTTTAGGGCTAAGAGTTCTTCTTCAATTAGGTTAATCAGAAGCGTCTCATCCGCTAAGACATTGCGATAATACTCAATCCGATCGGTCAATTGCGCGTATTCGTCTTCCAAGCGGCTGCGCTCCAAGCCGGTCAAGCGGCCCAGACGCATATCGACGATGTGCTGCGCCTGCCGGTCAGAGAAACCGAAACGGGCAATCAAGCCGGTTTTCGCCTCGTCCTCAGTAGCAGAACCTCGGATAATCCGGATGACTTCATCAATATTATCAATGGCGATGCGAAGTCCCTCGACAATGTGGCGTCTCGCTTCTGCCTTCTCCAGGTCGAAACGAATCCGCCTGGACGTCACATCCTTTGAGTGGTCAATGAAGTACTGCAGAGCACTCTTCAGAGTGAGCACTTCGGGTTTGAAGCCACCATTTTCTGCCGGGACCAGCGCAAGGAGGTTCGCATTGAAATTATCTTGAAGCGCCGTGTGTTTATAGAGCTGATTTAAGACCAAATTCGCATTGGCATCCTTGCGGAGTTCAATGACTATACGAACCGCTTCATCTCGAGCCGATTCATCTCGGAGGTTAGAGATGCCTTCGATTCGTTTGTCCTTCACCAATTCGGCGATCCGCTCGATGAGGCGGGCCTTGTTCACCGCGTATGGGAGGTCGCGGACGATGATGCGCTGGCGGTTATTCGTCAGTTCTTCAATTTCCGCGTTCGCGCGAACAACGATCTTGCCTCGGCCGGTCTCATACGTTTCGCGGATTCCGGAGGTCCCGAGAATGGTCGCCGCAGTAGGGAAATCGGGTCCTTTCACAAATTCCATCAAGTCACTTACCGTGGCATCCGGGTGACGCATCAGATGGATGGCTCCGTCAATCGTTTCACCCAAGTTGTGTGAAGGAATATTCGTCGCCATGCCGACTGCAATACCGGTGGAGCCATTGACCAAAAGGTTCGGAAAATGGGTCGGCAAGACCACAGGCTCCATCTCGTGTTCATCGAAGTTCGGCTTGAAATCAACTGTGTTCTTATTGATGTCGCTCATCATTTCCAGAGCGATCTTCGTGAGGCGCGCCTCCGTATAACGGTAGGCAGCCGGCGGGTCTCCGTCACGAGAGCCGAAGTTCCCGTGGCCATCGACCAAGGTATGTCTCTGGGAGAAATCCTGTGCCAAGCGGACCATAGCATCATAGACAGAAGCGTCACCATGCGGATGATAGTGACCCAGCACTTCACCAACCACGGTGGCGGATTTACGATACGGTTTATCAGGGGTCAGCCCTTGCGTCATCATGGAGTATAAAATGCGTCTGTGAACCGGTTTCAAACCGTCTCGGGCATCGGGAAGTGCGCGGTCAGTAATCACACTCATCGCGTAGTCGATGAACGAAGTCTTCATCTCTTCTTCAAGAACGACAGGAATTACGTTGTCAACATTACTCTGAAAAAGCTCATCAGCAGCCTTCGACTGCTCGGTCTGATGAGCGTTTCGTTTGCTATCTTCAGCCATGCATTTCCTCCGGAAAATCAATCACACAATTATATCATAAGAGAGGGTTTTTCCCGGGAGTTCCGGCTTTGCGCGGGTAGGCGGGCGGGGTTTTGCGGGTTTTCGTAATCTCCAGAATGACCCTCTCGCCTTGGCCAAAGGGCAAGGCCTCCACTTCTTGCAAAGTGAGCTCACCTCCCAGAACCGCGAGTGCTCTCTCCGAGGAAGCCAACTCATCATGAGGACCCTTCATCCCAAGGAAGCGGCCGCCGACTTTGGCCAAAGGAAGGCATAACTCCAGCAGAACCGGGAGTGAAGCAACAGCCCTGGCCGTAACCAGGTCGAAGCGTTCGCGATACTCCGCATTCCGCCCCAGGTCTTCCGCACGCGCCTGAATGGCCCTAATTCCGGAAAGTCCCAAATCGTCGATCGTCGCCTGCAAAAAGCGCACGCGTTTCTGCAGAGAATCCAGAAGGACGATGTCCAGCTCCGGCCGCATAATTTTGAGAGGAATACCGGGGAATCCCGCTCCGCTTCCGACATCAATTAGGGAAGTCGCCTCCGTTCCGATCAGGCGGAGCAAAGTCAAGCTATCGAGGATATGTTTGATATAGAAGCCGGCGGGATCAGTGATGGCCGTAAGATTCATGTACTCGTTGGCCTTGAGCACCTGCTCCGCAAAACGCGTAAGTAATTGGGTTTGCTCCGGCGTGAAGCGACCATCTTCCGTGAGCAGGCGACTGATTTCAGAAACATTTTCACTGATCATGAGGGGTGCGCCTCCAAATAGACGAGAAGTACCGCGACATCCGCTGGCGAAACACCGGAAATCCGGCCGGCTTGCCCGACATTGCGGGGCTTGATCGAGCTTAGTTTCTGTCTGGCTTCCATGCGAAGAGCGGTGATTTGGCTGTAGTCTAATTCAGCCGGCAGAAGTTTCATTTCCATCTGGCGAAATTTCGCGATTCGCCTCTCTTCCATCCGGATGTAGCCTTCATACTTAATCTCATTTTCGACAGAGGTCGCCACTACATGATTGGTCGTCTCAATCAGACCATCAATGGCTGCCAGATCGGTATAAGTAATTTCCGGTCTCTTCAATATTTCGGCCAAAGTCGAGCCATTCTCCAAGGGAGTGCTGCCTTTTGTCTCGAGGAACTTGTTCACTTCGGCGCTTGGGGATATTTTGGTTTGTCTGAGCCTCTTGACTTCATTTTCCAGTCTGGCCTTATGTCTGAGAAAACCTTGATACTGCTCTTCGTCCAGAAGCCCGACACTGTGGCCAATTTCGCTGAGCCTCAGGTCTGCATTGTCTTGTCTCAAGAGAAGGCGATACTCCGCTCTGGCAGACATCATGCGGTAGGGCTCGTTCGTGCCTTTCGTCACCAAGTCATCTATCAAGACGCCGATATAAGCTTGTGATCGGTCAAGGATGAGATGCTCTTTCCCTTGAAGACTCAAGGCTGCGTTGATCCCGGCAATGAGGCCTTGCCCGGCCGCTTCCTCGTAGCCTGAAGTACCGTTGATTTGACCCGCACAATAGAGGCCGTTTACGGCTTTGGCCATAAGATCTGCTTGGAGACAGCGCGGATCCAGACATTCATACTCGATTGCATAACCGATGCGCTGAACTGTGGCGTTCTCGAGGCCCGGGATCGTTCGCAAGAAAGCGACCTGAATCTCCTCCGGCATGGAGGACGAAAGGCCCTGGACATACATTTCCTCGGTGTCACGACCCGTGGGTTCAATAAACAGCTGATGGCGGGTGCGATCCGGGAACTTCACCACTTTGTCTTCGAAACTCGGGCAATAGCGGGGACCCACACCTTCAATTTCGCCGGAATAAAGCGGCGAACGATCGAGATTTTTACGAACAATTTCATGTGCGGCCGTGCCGGTCCATGTGACATAACAAGGTAGCTGATTATCGCGCGACACGTGAGGTGCTTGCTGTGCTTGAGATGCGTGCAACTCTTGCGACTCTTGCGGCACTTGCAGTGCGTGTGACTCTTGTGACTCATGCGCTGCCTGCGGCAGCTCGTCATAATGGAATGAGAAAGTCCAGGGTTCCTCATCCCCGTCCTGGACTTCCAATTTCGAGAAATCAAGGCTCTTACGGTTGACTCGGACGGGAGTACCGGTTTTGAAACGCTGGAGCGGCAAACCGAAGTCCCGCAGTGAATCCGCAAGGCCCTTCGCAGCAAATTGGTTATCAGGTCCACCTTCATAGGAAGTTTCACCGATAATGATCCGCGAATCCAGATAAGTTCCGGTGGTGAGGATCACCTTTTTGGCCAAATACACACCGCAGGTCTTGCTCAAAACCCCTTCGAGGACGATGCCATCATCCGTCCTTTTCCCCAGAAGCTCAATAATCTCCGCCTGGCGCAGAACCAGGCCTTCTTGTTGCTCAAGGACTTGCTTCATGCGGATCTGGTAGAGCCTTCGATCGATCTGAGCTCTTGGGGCGTGAACAGCCGGCCCTTTCGAACGATTGAGCATGCGAAATTGAATCCCGCATTCGTCAGCAATTTCAGGCATCTTGCCACCCAGTGCTGCGATTTCTCGGACGATTTGGCCTTTAGCAGAGCCGCCAATGTTGGGATTACAAGGCAAATTCGCCACAGCATCCAGACTTAACGTGAAGAGAATGACTTGGAAACCTTGTTTCGCTACCGCCAGGGCAGCCTCAATCCCGGCATGACCTGCACCCACTACGGCGACATCATATTCTCCTGCCAAGTAATACTTTTTCTCTTGCAAAATGTCCGTGACATTTCTCATGCTTGTCCTACTTTCCTACTTCCCAATACAGAATCTGGCGAAAATTTCCTCCACCATCTGCTCCGACACATCTTCGCCGGTGATTTCACCCAATAATTCCAAGCCTTGGCGCACACCGGTGGCGAGAATATCAGCAGGTAGTTTCGTGAAATCCTCTTCCAGCTGACGAAAAGCAACGAGCGCTTGCTCCAAGAGTTGTTGCTGTCTGGCAGAAGTAAGAACCAGATCCGCTCCCCCGCTGCTGCCCAGACTCTCATAGTATGACGTAATCGTCTCTTTCAGCTCCTCGATACCCCAAGCTTTTTTCGCACTGACCAAAATCGCCTCCACCAAGTTCGCGTGATCCTTGCGAATCGTTTCCACACTCTCTTGCCAAGAAACGGACTTCGCGAACTCTTCGGCTAGGTCGATCTTATTACACAGCAGGATAAAGGGTTTCGACGATCCATCAAGTAATAAACGGACCTTCTCCGGTATCTCCTCAGGCTCCTCAGCAGAGACCACGAGCATAAGAAGATCTGCTTCTCGGCGCTTCTTCAACGTTCGATCCACACCAATCTTCTCAATCGGATCCACACTCTCGCGAATTCCGGCTGTGTCGTAGATTACCAGTGGGATTCCCGCCATATCCATCTGCAGTTCAATAATATCGCGGGTCGTTCCCGCAACTTCAGTCACGATCGCCCGATCTTCGCCGGCCAAAGCATTCAGCATCGACGACTTCCCCACATTCGGCTCGCCGATCAAAACAACTTGCATCCCGTCCCGCAAGATTCTGCCCTGCCGGTTTCCGGAGGCAAGTGATTCCAAGCTTGCGGTAATCTTCCGCAAGATGGCTTGTCCTTCCTGCTGCCCCCAAGTGAAATCTTCATATTCCGGGTATTCAATGTCCACTTCCAGTGCGGAGAGCAAGGCGTAAATCTCATCTTTTATTTCGGCCAAAGCCGCCCGAGTCGCACCTTCCAACTGTCTTACAGCCGCCTGTTGCTGGCGTTCGGTGTCTGCTTGGATCAGCTCCATCACGGATTCTGCCTGAGCCAAATCCATTTTCCCATTGAGAAAAGCTCGCTTGCTGAACTCCCCGGCCTCCGCCGGCCTGGCTCCCGCCTGCAACACCAGATCCAAAAGCATGCGGCGAAGAGCCTGGCCGCCATGGATCGATATCTCTACCTGCTCTTCACCGGTATACGAGTGAGGGCTCCGAAAACGCGTGATGACACATTGATCCAGGGCTTCTGCCGGATCATCTAACGCATGTACATAACCAAACGCAGCCCGATAGCCGGGAAGTGTCTTCACACTGCGTCCGGCATATTTGCCGCTTTCGGCCACCTTGCCGCCGGGCAGTTTGCTATCAGCCACCTTGCCGCCGGGCAGTTTGTCATCAGACACCTTGCCGCCTGGCAGAGAACCGAAAGTAAAAATACGATCTGTCAGCTCAGCAGCACCTTCACCGGCCACTCGGAGGACCTGCAGTCCCGAAACACCGGGTGGTGTAGCAAAAGCCGCAATTATATCGCCCATTCTCTGTGCTCCTCAAGAAAAAAACTTCCTGTCAAATGTAACAGGAAGTTCATGTACATGTCTGTCATTTCCTAAACGTCCTGACGGGGATTACACCGGCTCGTCATTCGAGAATTTCTCATCCTCATAGGCCAAATCAATCACAACATAACGATTCGGCTCATCACCTTCGCTATAGGTAACCACGCCTGGGAACGTCTGCAGCGTTTCGTGCACAACACGGCGCTCGGCAGCGTTCATGGGGGTCAGTTCATACGCTTGTCTGGTGCGAACCGCACGTTGCGCAGTTCGGATCGCCAAACTGGAGACACTGTCTTCACGTTTGGCCTTGTAACCGCCGATATCAAGCGAAACTCTCATACGAGAATGGGTACTGCGATTCGCCACCAGAGAACTCAAATACTGTAAAGAATTCAAGGTTTCTCCTCTTCGCCCGATCAAAATACCGCAATCATCGCCGTCAATGGTCGCTATAATGCGCTTATCCTCAACCGCGACTTTGACTTCATTCACATCACCTAAGCCGAAACCATCCACAATATTTTGCAGAAAATCTTGAACCGCTTGGGCTGCAACAAGATCTTGCTCCGCCTCATCCGAATCCGCCTCGGCTAAAGCTGGCTCTTCCTCATCCGAAACCACAGTCTCCTTCACTTCGTCATAAACTTCCGGCGCATCTGCCTCTGCACGCTCTGCACGCTCTGCACGCTCTGTACGGAAGACTTCTACCGCAGTAACATCAGCCGCAGTTCCAGCAACCGCCGCAGTTCCAGCAGCAGCCTCTTCGGCTTGTACCTTAACAGAACCTTCAACCACTTCAACAGCAGCCTCAGCAAATTCCGGAGTCTCGGATTCTTCGGTAGGCTCCAAATTGAGTTTCACTTGGCGAACCGGCTGTTCAGGCAGAAGCGTTACACTCACTTTCGCCTTCGCACCGATCCCTAAAAAACCGCTTTCTTCTTCCAAGACCTCAACGGTAACCCTGTCTTCAGAAGTTCCCAGTGCTGCCAGAGCTTTCTGGACAGCTTCATCAACGGATTTTCCCGTCATTACTACTGATTC
This sequence comes from uncultured Fastidiosipila sp., assembly GCA_964479695.1. GTDB lineage: Bacteria > Bacillota > Clostridia > Saccharofermentanales > Fastidiosipilaceae > JAAYZH01. Next base: position 1,502 of record CAYZSO010000050.1, on the reverse strand, counting down.
GTTCATATTTGTACCCCTAGTTATTCACTCTACGTTATTCATTCTATGTCCGCGAGCTTCAGTTCGAAGTTTTGCGTCTCTTCTTCTTTGTCTTCGCAGCTTCGCGCTCAGCAACCGCCTTCTTCTCACTATTTACACGAGCCAAAACTTCCGCTTCATATTTTGCGTCCGCCTCAGCTTGGCGTGAAGCCATGGGTTTCGTGTAAATCGTATCCAGAAGCCAGGACTGACCAATACCCATAATGCTGCCGATAATCCAGTAGAGCGACATGGCCGCCGGCATGGTAAAGGTGAAGAACAGTGTCATGATTGGCATCATGTAGGTCATGGATTTCATTGACTGGCTAGCCGCATCAGGCGCTTCACTCTGTCCGGCAAGTGCGGGATTCTTCTTCTCCGCTTCCTTCTCCGCCTCGGTCTTCTGTGTTGAAGTCGCCAGTGTTTTCTGCGAGAACCAAGTTTGTAAAACGGTGAGTCCCGTAGCCAGGATTGGCAAAATCAGAAGTGGCAAATACGTAGACATCTGTTCACCGAACAACAGCGAAGGATTAATCGTGGGTGTGAGGCCTAAGTTCAGCCCCAGGAAATCAAGATCCATCAGATCGGTCGCACGCATCAGACCCTTGTTCACCACTTCAGCAAGAACCGAAGGATTCTCATGTAGAGCCTGCATGACCGGAATATTCATTTGGGTGATGTTGGAAACAGCACTTTCACTCAGAAGGCCATGCCCCACCAGGATGTTCCCGATCGAGGTTAAGTTCTCGGCCGAAACCTGCATGATGTAATGCATAGGGCCAGAAATAATACGGTAAACAGGCCAAATCAGAATCAAAGTCAAAAGCGAAGGCAAGCAGCCGCCAAAAACGGAGATGTTATTTTTCTTATAGAGTTCCATCTGCGCTTCGCTGTAGCCTTGCTTATCATTGCCATAAGCGCGTTGGAGTTCTGCCAGCTGCGGTTGTAACGCCCGCTGCTGCAAACTGGATTTATGCTGTTTAACACTAAAAGGGATCATAATTCCGCGAATCAGAATCGTAAATAAAATGATGGACACACCATAGTTATTAAAGATACTGTAGATAAAACGGATGATGATACCAAACAGTGAGTAAAGCGGATCCAGAAGGGATAAACTGACGATAGGTAGGGTCATGGAGAAGTCCTCTCTCTTCTAATCAAGCGGATCATAGCCGCCTCGTCTGTTGAAGGGATTGCAACGCAAAACACGCCACAAGGCCTTCGCCCCGCCGCGCACTACACCGTATTTCTCCAGAGCTTGTATGGCATAGGTCGAGCAGGTCGGTTGAAAAATGCATTTCCCGTAGCCCAGAGAAGGCGAAATCCCACGCTGATACAAACGAATCAGTTTAATCAGCAGTTTCTTCATTCCTAGTCCCGGCTCTCCGGTCTACAAGCAGTTTCTCCTTGTGGAGGAGTTTCCGAAGATCCTCACGAATCTGGGAAAAGCCAAGTGCTTCCCCTGCTCTATGACCCATCAA
>CAYZSO010000049.1:0-10044 GCA_964479695.1 uncultured Fastidiosipila sp. | reverse complement strand
CCCAGATTCTGGGCTTCTAGAGGCTTATGATTTTTTTGCTACTGTAAAACTCGGGCGATTGCTTAAACCTAAATCTACTACAAGTCTAGAATGTTGTTTCAGTAGTCTAGAATATCATTGCCTCTATTGTAGCGGATTTTGTTTTTTCACCCGCGAACATCTTCGCCACCCGCGGCCGGGCAGGCACCCTCGGCGCCGTCTGTGCCTCCGGAAGCAATCACACCTCGCGAACCGCCCAGCGAACCGCCCAGTGGGACCGCCCACATACGATCCTACGTGAATCTTGAAGCCTGTTGTACTATAATTCTATTACCTACGCCCGAAGCCTAGGCTGAGGCGCGTAACGGAGGAGGACTCACATGAAAAATAGTGCCCCCAAGGGGACTCAGGATATATTGCCCGAGACCAGTTATATCTGGCAATACGTGGAGCGGACTTTTGCAGAGCTCTGTCGTTTATATGGTTATGAAGAAATTAGGATTCCGACCTTTGAGCATACCGAAGTTTTTCAACGCGGAGTGGGCGACACCACCGATATTGTTCAGAAAGAAATGTACACTTTCAATGACCTGGGTGGACGCTCACTGACGCTGCGTCCTGAAGGGACTGCGGGAGTTGTCAGAAGTTTCATTGAAAATGGTTTGGCATCGAAGCCTTTCCCGCAGAGACTCTACTACATGATTACGGCTTTCCGTTATGAGAATGTGCAGAAAGGTCGTTATCGGGAATTTCACCAGCTGGGCGTGGAAGCGTTTGGCTCAGCGGGTCCTGAAATTGATGCGGAGATGCTGGCCATGCTGGCTCATTTCTTCCGTATGGTCGGGCTGGGGCAAATTGATCTGCACATCAATTCCATTGGTTGCCCGAACTGCCGCGCGGTTTATCGGGAAGCTCTGCTCGCGTATTTGAGGCCCCACAAGGATGAACTTTGTGAGGATTGTCAGAAACGTTTGGAGACGAATCCCTTAAGGGTTTTGGACTGCAAAGTGGAAAACGACCGGAAAATTACTGCTGGAGCGCCGGTCATCCTTGATTACTTGGATGAGGAATGCAGCACGCATTTTGAGGGATTGAAGTCGGGGCTGGCGGCTTTGGCCGTACCTTACACGATTGACCCCCGAATTGTCCGAGGACTCGACTACTACACGAAGACGGTCTTCGAATTTGTCTCCGCGAATGTCGGAACACAAGGTACAATCTGCGGCGGAGGCCGCTATGACGGGCTGGTTGAGGCTCTCGGCGGAAATTCCTTACCCGGAATCGGCTTCGCGATGGGCGAAGAGCGGCTGTTGATGGAGATGAACGCGCAGGGGGTGATGCCGACGGAGAGACCCGCTGCGGAACTCTTCATCGCGAGCTTGGATGAGAAGGCCCTGCAGGAGGCGCAGGTGCTGGCGCAGAAACTTCGCTACGAGGGAATCGCTGCGCAGTATGAGCTCACCGGAAGGTCGCTGAAGGCTCAGATGAAATACGCCGGCAAATCAGGTGCACATTATGTAATGGTTCTGGGCGAAGCGGAATTGGAGGCCGGAGAAGCTTCTGTGAGAAGTCTTCTCAGCAAGGATATCCCGGATCAGACATTTTCTCTCACGGATCTACCTTCACTGAAGCGCTATTTGCAAGGCAAGTAATTTGCAGAACCAGTAATTTGCAGAACAAGTAATTTGCAGAACCAGTAATTTGCAGAACCAGTAATTTGCAGAACAAGCAAGGAGAACGTATGGCTGAAACAATTCAAGGCTTAACCCGCAGCAACTATTGCGCGGAAATAGAGGAGACGATGGCAGGGCAAGAGCTCGTCCTAATGGGCTGGTGTCAGAAACAGCGTGATTTGGGTGCGCTCGTGTTCATTACTCTGCGTGACCGTACGGGGCTCATGCAGCTTGTAGCGGATGATGAGAGTCCTGAGGATGTTCTGGCCAAAGCCCAAACCATCCGCTCGGAGTACGTGATTGCTGCGAGAGGGGTCCTCAGGCGCCGTGAAGCGCCGAACCCCGAGATGCCGACCGGCCTCTGGGAACTTCACCTGCTAGAGCTGCGAATCTTGAGCGAGGCGAAGACACCACCATTCTACATTGAAGAAAATGTGGACACGAAAGAAAGTCTGCGCCTCCGCCATCGCTACCTGGACCTACGCCGCCCCGATATGGCGCGGACGCTGAAACTTCGCTCGGATGTCTCCATCTTCACCCGGAATTTCTTCGACGGTGAAGGGTTCATCGATGTGGAGACCCCGATGCTCGGCAAATCGACTCCGGAAGGCGCCAGAGATTACCTGGTGCCGAGTCGGATTTATCCGGGACATTTCTTCGCTCTGCCGCAGAGCCCGCAGCTCTACAAGCAGCTGCTGATGACCGCCGGTGTGGATCGGTACATTCAAATTGCCAGGTGTTTCCGTGATGAGGACCTGCGAGCAGATCGTCAGCCGGAATTTACTCAGATCGATCTTGAGATGTCTTTTGTAGACAGTGAAGAGGTTATGCAAGTGATGGAAGCGTATCTTCAGAGCTTGTTCAAGGAAATTTTGGGCGAGGAACCGGAGAGACCCTTTCAACGCTTAACGTGGCAGGAAGCCATGGAACGGTATGGTTCGGACAAGCCGGACTTGCGTTTCGGGATGGAATTAAAGGACATTACCGATCTTGTGGCCGATTCCGCGTTTGGGGTTTTCCGTGACGCGGCTGCCGGCGGCGGGTCGGTTCGCCTGATTGTTGTTCCGGGCGGGGGAACCATGACCCGGAAGGAAATTGATAAATTAGGAGAGTTCGTGAAGACCTATAAGGCAAAGGGTCTGGTCTGGCTCGCACCCGGGGATGAATGGCGCGGCTCGGTTCTGAAATTTGTCGATGACGAGCTCAAGGCGAAGCTACTGGAGCGCTCGGGAGCCCAATTTGGGGATCTTCTCCTGATTGTTGCGGACCCGGATACCCAGATTGTTTTGAATGCGCTGGGGAACCTTCGCAACGAGGTCGCCAAGCAACGCCAGCTCTACGACCCTTCAGCGAATAAGCTCCTCTGGGTCACGGAATTCCCGCTTCTCGAATGGAATGAGGATGAGGGCCGCTACCAGGCCATGCACCATCCTTTTACTATGCCAATGGAAGAGGATATTCCACTTCTTGCTACAGATCCCGGTAAAGTTCGGGCCAAAGCCTACGACATCATCTTAAATGGCTATGAGCTAGGTGGCGGCAGCATCCGCATTCATGATAGGGACTTGCAAAATCGCATGTTTACGTTGCTTGGTTTCACTGAGGAGCAGGCCTACAACAATTTCTCCTTCTTGCTGGATGCCTTTAGCTATGGTGTGCCGCCGCATGGTGGCATTGCCCTGGGCTTCGACCGTCTGATCATGCTGCTTGCCGGTAAGGACAACATCCGTGAAGTCATTGCTTTCCCGAAGGTTCAGACTTCGAGCGACCTGATGACGCAAGCGCCAGGTGAGGTTTCCGCGAAGCAACTGGAAGAACTGCACATTGCTGTTGTTTCTGACACTTCCGCCTCTAGCGCCTCTGACGCCTCTGACGCCTCAGACGAAGCCTAACGCTGACGAAACGTAACCTTGACGAAACGTAAGGAGATCACATGCTAGAATCACAACACCCCGACAGCCAAGTGGACTCTCCGCAATCTGTCGGGGACAATGTCGAAAAAATGCCGGTTGAAGACCAAACGGATAGGCCTTTAATCACGCCGCAATACATCAACTATATCCCGGACTCACCGGAACGAGAAGAGATCTCCGAAACCGATTCGTCAGGTCATGGGGCGACCGATGCGGAAGGCAATGCGACAGGCAATGCGACAGCCGACCAGGAACAACCCTTGGCAGCTCGTGAAGATATTTATGCTTCGGATACTAAGTCCAACGTCTTCCTGGAGATCTTAGATTGGGTGAAGTATATTCTGCTGGCGATTCTCATCGGTTGGCTTATCAGTACTTTTGTCATCCAGAGAAGTGAAGTGGTCGGCAATTCCATGCTACCGACTCTGCAGAATGCGGATCAGCTGTTTGTCGAGAAAGTCAGTATCAATTTCGGTTTGCCTGGGCGCGGCGCGATCATTACGATTGACACCTCGAAACTGGCCAACCCCGGCTCCGGCGACGTGCTGGTGAAGCGGGTCATCGCGGTTCCGGGCGACACGATTGATTTCCGGAACGGTCAGGTCATCTTGAACGGCACGGTGTTGGATGAACCTTATCTTGCCGATGAGGGAGCCACCTCGCCGCCCCCGGAATACACAGGCCCAATCGTTATCCCCGAGGAGACGGTGTATGTCATGGGCGATAACCGGGCGCATAGTGCAGACTCGCGGGTGTTCGGCCCTGTGCCGCGAGACGCGGTGATGGGACATATCTTCATCCGCATTTTCCCCTTTAACCGGGTTGGGTTCCCGAAATGACAGTGGAGGTTTGCCTGTGTCAACGGACAGACAAAAGTATATAAGAAATTTCAGTATAATCGCTCACGTGGACCATGGTAAATCGACTTTGGCCGACCGCTTGATCGAGCACACCGGCGTCCTGACGAAGCGTGAAATGCAGTCGCAGGTCCTGGATAACATGGACATTGAGCGAGAGCGCGGCATCACAATCAAGGCGCAATCGACGAAGATGCTTTATAAATATAAAGATGGCCATGTTTATGAACTCAATTTGATTGACACCCCCGGCCACGTGGACTTCAGTTACGAAGTGTCGCGTTCTCTTGCCGCCTGTGAAGGCGCGGTGCTTGTCGTGGATGCCTCCCAGGGGATCGAGGCGCAGACTCTCGCCAACGTCTACCAAGCGACCGAGATGAACCTTGAAGTGCTCCCGGTGATCAACAAGATCGATCTTCCCGCCGCTGAGCCCGAACGAGTTCGTGACGAAATCGAAGAGGTCATTGGGATTGATGCTTCGATGGCACCGCTTGTTTCGGCCAAAGCCGACATCAACATCGACGAGGTCTTGGAAAAGGTTGTTGAATTTCTTCCGCCCCCCTCAGGTGATGAGGATACGCCGTTGCGCGCGCTGGTTTTTGACGCAAAATATGACACCTATCGCGGGGTCGTGGTGTATATCCGTGTCCGCGACGGGCAAGTTCGCACCGGTGATCGCATCCGGATGATGCATACCAAGGCCGAATATACCGTTACCGAACTCGGCGATTTCCGAGCCGGTACTTTGGCTCCGCAAGAGATTCTGGAGGCGGGGGATGTCGGCTACCTAGTCGCATCAATTAAAAATGTGCGCGACACGGCTGTGGGTGACACGGTCACGCTGGCCGAGAATCCGGCCAGCCAGGCGCTTCCAGGATATAAGAAAGCGCAGCAAATGGTGTTCTGCGGCCTTTATCCGGTCGACAATGCCCGCTACGTCGACCTGCGCGAGGCGCTGGAGAAACTCCAGATCAATGACGCCTCGCTCTCCTACGAACCGGAAACGTCGCAGGCCTTGGGCTTCGGCTTCCGTTGCGGTTTCCTGGGCCTGCTGCACTATGAGATTATTCAAGAACGCCTGGAACGTGAATTTGACCTGGATTTGATTTCCACGGCGCCGTCCGTGGTCTACCATGTGTATAGGACAGATGGCGAAATGATCGAAATGTCGAATCCAACCAATTTCCCTGATCCTTCCACTGTGGACCACATGGAGGAACCGATGGTTCGGGCTTCGATCATGACACCCAAAGACTATGTCGGAAACGTCATGGAACTCTGTCAAGAGAGACGCGGTATTTATAAGGATATGACCTATCTGGACAAGAGCTTGGTCGAGATCCACTATGAAATGCCACTCAATGAAATTATTTATAATTTCTTTGATGTTTTGAAATCCCGCACCCGCGGCTACGCTTCCCTGAATTATGAATTCAAGAATTATCAGCAGGCGAAGCTGGTCAAACTGGATATTCTCATCAATGGTGAAGTGGTGGATGCGTTGTCTTTTATCGTTCACGAGGATTCAGCCTATAGCCGCGGACGCAAGATGTGTGAGAAACTAAAAGAGGAGATTCCCCGCCACCAGTTTGAGATTCCCATCCAGGCGGCGATCGGCGGCAAGATCATTGCCAGGGAAACGGTCAGAGCCTATCGCAAAGACGTTTTGGCGAAGTGCTACGGCGGCGATATCACCCGTAAGAAGAAACTGCTGGAGAAGCAGAAGGAAGGCAAGAAGCGCATGAGGCAAGTGGGCAATGTGGAGATTCCGCAAGAAGCCTTTATGTCCATGCTGAAATTAGACGAGTGAGGTGGGTTGGGGGCGGCTTTGGCCGAAACAGCCTACCCCGGATCTTCGTACGAAGACTCAAGTGACGGAGGAAGAACACATGATTATTGGCTGTCCCAAAGAACTAACCCCGGGCGAACACCGCGTTGCCCTGACTCCGGCCGGTGTCCATAGCTTGGTCCATGACGGGCATCTGGTGTTGATCGAACACGATGCAGGAGATGCTTGCGGAATGTCCGATGAAGATTATCAGGCGGCCGGGGCTTCGATCCTGATGGATGCGGCCGAAATTTGGGCGAGAGCGGAACTGATCTGCAAAGTGAAAGAGACCTTGCAACAGGAATTTGCGCTGATTCGGGAAGGGCAGACGATCTTTACGTATCTTCACCTCGCTGCGAAACCTGAGCTCACAAAAGCACTTCTCGAACAAAAAGTGACCGGCATTGCCTACGAAACGGTGACCTTGTCGGACGGGAGCTTGCCTCTCCTGGCGCCGATGAGTGAGGTGGCGGGGCGAATGGCGGTGCAGGTCGGCGCGAACCTTCTCCAGTCGCACCACGGCGGGCGAGGAATTCTGCTGTCGGGTGTCCCGGGCGTACTGCCTGCGGAAATTCTGATTATTGGTGCCGGTGTCGTCGGCCAAAATGCCGCGCGCATTGCCATGGGTCTGGGTGCCCACGTGACCATTTCTGATATTAATGTGAACCGCCTGAAAGAAGTGGACAACTGGTCTTCCGGGCGAATTGCGACCCTGATTTCCAATCCCTTTGATATTGCCCGCCAAGTGGCCAAGAGCGACCTGATTATCGGCGCTGTCCTGATTCCGGGAGCGAAAGCCCCCCACGTCGTCACCGAAGAAATGGTGAAAACGATGCGTAAAGGCTCGGTCATGGTGGATGTTGCGATTGACCAGGGTGGTTCTATCGAAACGATGGATCACATCACCACGCACGATGATCCATACTATATTCGCTACGGCGTGGTCCATTATTCTGTGGCGAATATGCCCGGTGCGGTGCCTTACACATCTGCGCTTGCGCTTACCGGCGCCACGACACCTTATATCCGCAAACTGGCGTCTATGGGGATTCGCGAGGCCTTGGTTTCCGATCCGCCACTCCGTGCTGGCCTGAACACATTTGACGGCAAACTGACCTACAAAGCCGTGGCAGAAGCATTTGACCTCCCCTACACGAGTGCAGAGGAGGCCTTGGGGTTGGAGTGAGTATTGGGCAGTTCGCCGGTTTACGTGCGAACCGTTTGCATGCGGTGCGCGGCATGTGCTGCATGCACGGCGCATGCGGACTTACGTGATCGAAGCCTCGTAAATTACGTGATCGACGCCTCATAAATGGCGTTGATGGAAGTAGCCATCAAGGTATTGAATTCATCATCGGTCTGACTTGCTGTTAAGCCTTCGGACAGAGCTCTGGAGAAAGAAGCAATCAGGCCGTGATTTTGTGCCAAGAGGCGGTTGGCTTCTTCGCGGCTGTAGCCACCGGAGAGTGCAACGACGCGGGTGACGCCTTTTGTCTTCATTAACGGTGCGTAGAAGTCAACGACGGTCGGGATCGAGAGTTTGAACATGACGGGTTTGTCTGCCGGCCAAGTTTCCAGGTGTTTCTCGATTTCGGCCAAGAGAATCTTTTCGGATTCTGCCTTATCTGCGCTCTTGATGTTGACTTCAGGCTCGATGATGGGGACGAGGTCTTTGGCCGCAATACGCTCTGCCAATTCAAACTGCTGATCCACGATCTGGCGGATACCCTCGGGATTCGCTTGATTAATCACAGACCGCATCTTCGTGCCGAAAATATGGCGCTCATTCGCCCGATCCAAGAGGTCATCCAGACCCGGATTCGGCTTCATGAGCTGAACGCCATCGGCTTCGGCTGCGAGGCCTTTATCGATCTTGAGGAAAGGGACAACTCCCTTCACATCCCAGAGATAGTCGCCGGTTTTCTGACCATCAATTTCGCGGTCCATCGTCTGCTCAAATAGAATCGCTCCCAGAATATGCTCACTGGTAAAAGCAGGGCTCTTAATAATCCTGGTGCGCATTTGGTGAACCAAATCAAACATCTCATCTTCATTCGAATACTGACTCTCATCCACGCCATAAGCCTTCAGCGCCTTAGGTGTGCTGCCGCCACTCTGGTCCAGCGCAGCGATGAAGCCTTTGCCTTCTGCCATGCGTTTCAATTGCTGTTCGTTCATAGTAATCCTCCTATATATTCTCTAAATCGTGTTCTACTTCTATCCGACCCTGATCTGGCTGACCTCAGTCTGTCCGATCTTGATTTGTCGGATCTTGATTTTTCGGATCTTGGGGCCAAAGCCGCCCCACATCAAATTAATTCTAGACTTCCGACTATTTTTTGTCTGATACAGAAGGCTCTTTAACCAGGATTCGCCTTGAGTTAACGACAATCCGTGCCTTTTGTATTTCAAGCAGGTGAATTCGTCATTCTGCCAACGCCTCGTAGAAGTACAATGGATCGAAGATTGTGCTAGCGGAAGATATTGTGGAAGATATTGTGAAAGAGGTCATTCTTGCTGAAAATGAAAAGGATGAAAGTATGCTGAAAACGATTATTACGGCTTTGTTTACATATATAGCAACCAGTATCGATGAAATTCCGGTGCTGTTCATGCTCTACACAAAAAAAGATAACCGCGGAAAAGACAAAACAATCACCGCTGCCTATTTCGCAGGAACTTTCCTCTTGATCGGGATAAGTCTTCTCGGCGCCTTTGGCCTAGGCCAAATCCCTGAGAAGTGGATTATTGGTTTGCTCGGACTTGTGCCGCTTGTGATGGGGCTGAAGATTCTGATTACGGGTGAATCTGAGGACGAGGATGAGGAGGCGGACCGGGCGATTGCTGCTTCCAAGAAATATAAGACATTATTTGTTCAGGTTCTGGCGATTACGCTGGGACTCGGTGCGGATGATATTGGCGTTTTCATCCCGTTGTTTACGACCCTTTCGGGTTGGGAAATTCTGCTTATGATGCTTGTTTTTGTGATTGCGACGGCGCTTCTGTGCACGATCAGTTTCCGCATGACAAAAATCAATGCCTTGGTTTCTTTTATCGAGAAGTATGAAAGATATATTGTCGGCATAGTCTTCACGGTTCTGGGCATTATGATTCTGCTGGAATCTGGGACGATTGCCAAATTTTTTAGTTTGTTTGGGTGAGTTTGGTTTGCACTCTAGGGGCGTTTTAGGAGGAGTTTAGGGGGCGGTTTAGGTGTTAAAATTTCCATGGAAAAATTGCTTTCTCTAGGCTATAATGTGTTTCATTCGCCGCGGACATGGCGGAATTGGCAGACGCGCTGGATTTAGGTTCCAGTGGGGCAACTCGTGCAGGTTCAAGTCCTGTTGTCCGCACCAAATCAAATACCATCTATTGATAAAAGGAATTTTGTCAGCAGGTGGTTTTTTGTTTGCCCGAAAGTGCTTGTAATAAGCCACTTTCGGGCTTTGTGCTTTCTGCCTTGTAGCAATAGTTGATGTTTTAGAACAGCCGTTTTAGGAGGACACTTGACACGAACCATAGTGGTTTTGGGAGTAACCTCAGGGGCAAATCGTTAAAAGAAAGGTAATCGTTAAAATTTGCACCGAAAATCAGGCTATCTTTTAACGATACACCAAGCCGTTAAAAATAAGGGTTTTGGTAAAGAAAACAGCCCGCCCCAAGAGCGAACCGGATACCTTGCCAACCTTATAACCTTGACCGAGAACGCAGCAGGATTGTCGGGTCTTTTTACAAATAACCCGAGTTTTACAGTAGCAAAAAAATCATAAGCCTCTAGAATCCCAAAATCTGGG
>CAYZSO010000048.1:0-10281 GCA_964479695.1 uncultured Fastidiosipila sp. | reverse complement strand
TGGCAGGGGAGACAGGATTTGAACCCGCAACCGATGGTTTTGGAGACCATTGCTCTACCGTTGAGCCACTCCCCTATTTTTGCCCGACTTCGCAAACTTAATGCAGTATAGAAAAGAGGCGGGCATTTGTCAAACGTTTGGCCATGAAATTTCAGGCAAATTTTTATCAAAACTTAACCCAATTTCTTCCGTATTCCACCTGAACTTGAGCCGCACTCAGTCTGAAGATATGCCGCACACCGACTGAATTTTGAGCGTATTCCGCTTGAAGTTCAAGTGCCAGGCGACTTAGAGGCGCCTGAAAAAACAGCTCTTGGCGCCGGTGTGGCAGGCAGCTCCGGTTTGCTTGACTTGATAGAGCAAGGTATCTTCGTCGCAATCGTAAAAGGCGAAACATACCTCCTGAACGTGTCCTGAGGTCTCCCCCTTTTTCCACAGAGTGTTCCGACTGCGGCTGTGATAATGCATAAAACCGGTTTTTGCTGTTTCTCGATAGGCTTCCTCGTCTTGCCAAGCGAGCATCAAGACCTCCTCGGTAACAAAATCTTGGACGATCACAGGAATCAGACCCGTAGCGGCAGGACGAAGATCATGCCAAGGCATCCCAACAACAGGAACAGGCGCTACCATGGGGTGGATCGGCAGATCACGAAGCTGTAAGTAGCGTTTAAGGTCGGGGATTTTGATCTCACCGAAATGGAAGAGGCTGGCGGCAAGAGCTGCGGATGTGCCGCCGACAGTCAGCGTATCGTAGAAGTCCGCGTACGTTCCGGCACCGCCTGACGCGATGACAGGGATCTTGACTTGATCACTCACCAGGCGGGTTAAGACATTATCGTAACCAGCCTTCGTCCCATCTTGATCCAGGGAGGTCAGAAGAATTTCGCCGGCGCCCAAGGCCTCGGCTCGCTTGGCCCATTCGACGACATCGAGACCTGTCATCTCCCGACCGCCCTTCGTCGTGACTTCATAGTGTCCCGGTGAAGTTTTCACAGCATCAATGGCGACTACCACGCACTGTGCACCGAACTTAGCTGATGCTTCTGTGATGAGCGCAGGGTTTTCTACAGCAGCTGTATTCAGCGAAATTTTGTCTGCACCTGCCAAGAGAATACGCCTGATGTCCTCTACAGAACGAATGCCGCCCCCAACGGTGAAGGGGATGAAGACTTCTTTGGCCACACGCTCGACCATTTGAATGACTGTGTCGCGCTGATCCACCGTTGCCGTGATGTCTAAAAAGACCAGCTCATCCGCGCCTTGCTTGTTGTAGGCAGCAGCGGCTTCAACGGGATCGCCGGCATCTCGCAGATCGAAAAATTTCACACCTTTGACGACACGGCCGTCCTTCACATCCAAACAGGGAATAATTCTTTTTGTCAGCATTGTTTACCTCAATTGATTAAGCCAGCGGTTGAGCGCCGCCAGCCCTTGTGTTCCACTCTTCTCAGGGTGAAATTGAAAGGCTGTTACATTGGCAGAGGCCACAGCGGAAACGAAGGGCTCGCCATGGATCGTCCATGCGGTAGCGACCGCAGGATCTGCCGGCACAACATGGTAACTATGAACAAAGTACATAAAGTCCCCTTCACGCAGAAGCGGCGACAGACTTCGCTCAATCCGATTCCAACCGATGTGTGGAATCAAAACGCCGGGGGACTCCGGCATTTTCTTGACCAGCCCGGGGATCAGACCTAAACCTTCACCCGTACCCTCTTCGCTTGCGTCAAATAAAAGTTGAAGCCCCAAACAAATGCCCAGAAGGGCTTTGCCTTCTCCGACTTGCCGGCGAATGGCCTGACTTAAGTCATTCTCGGAAAGCCGCTCCACTGCCTCTCCGAAAGCGCCAACACCGGGAAGGATCAGCGCGTTATAGTGAGCAAGTGTCGCGGGGTCGGCTACCGTTTCACTGTCGGCTCCCAAGAATTGCAGGGCATGATGCACCGAGGCCAGATTCCCCATCCCATAATCAATGATGCCAATCATCGGAAACTTCTTCTGTCGGGTTTGTCGTCATCCTTATCCTCAGCAAAGGAAATCAGGAAGGCGCGGCTGTTATAGGGCATGAGTTTCACGGCATAACGATTATCCGCTAAGGTTTGCCAGGTCTCCACTTCTTCCCCATAACGAGGGGTCGTTCCGTTATATTCTTCCCAGTCTGTATTGATGATTTCTTTCAATACTCTCGCACCATCAATGCGGAAAGTGTAGAAATCGTGGGTCTGGCCGGAGAAGTTGAAGAGGAAGAAAATCTTCGTTCGGCCGAGTCCGCGCCAGAAAGCATAGACAACACCCATACCGTCATCGACGATCACCCATTGGAATGTCGCCGGATTGAAATCGCCTTCATAAAGTTGCGGCCAGCTGCGGTACATCCGATTTAGGTCCGCAAAATAATGTTGGAAGGAGCTGTGAATAGGATATTTCAACATATCCCAATCTTGTTCACGCTTCTCATCCCATTCGCGAAGTTGCGCAATCTCATTACCCATGAAATTCGTCTTCTTACCCGGGTGGGCAAACATGTAGAGATAGAGAGAGCGTAGTTGAGGGAATTTCTCCTCATAGGGGCCCCACATTTTCTGGGCGATCGTTGCTTTGCCGTGCACGACTTCATCATGTGACAAGACCATCATGAAGTTTTCGTTGTAATAGTACATCATGGAAAAACTGATCTTGTTATAGGCATTGACGCGCAGCCAAGGAGCCGTCTTGAAGAAGTCCAAGGTGTCATGCATCCAGCCCATATCCCATTTGTAGTCAAAATCCAGACCGCCGTGATCGGTTCCACTGGTCACTAAGGGGTAGTCGGTGGAGTCTTCTGCAATCAGCATAACTCCGGGGAAAAACTCATGGAGACCGGCATTCAAGCTCTTCATGAAGTTGATGGCTCGGTCATTGAAGCCTCGGCTCTCATCGCCTTGCCAGTAGATCAGGCGACTCACCGCGTCAACCCGAAGACCGTCCAGATGAAAGTAGTCCAGCCAGTAGGCGGCGGAGGATAAGAGGAAGGAGGAGACTTCGCCTTTGGCATGCATAAAATTGTGACTGCCCCACTCACTGTACCCGACATCAGGGTGTGGATATTCGTAAAAGGCGGTCCCGTCATAGCGCGCGAGTCCGTAATCGTTCGTGGCAAAATGCACCGGGACAAAGTCCATGAGCACGCCGATGCCATTCTGGTGCAAGGTATCGATCAAATATTTCAGATCGTCCGGTGTGCCGTAGCGCGAAGTGGGTGAGAAAAATCCGGTTGGTTGATAGCCCCAGGAGTTGTCGAGCGGATGCTCCAAGAGAGGCATAAACTCCACGTGGGTGAAGCCCATTTTCGTGATGTATTCTGTCAAGGGTTCTGCCAGTTCCCGATAGGTCAGATAATTATCTTCTTCCTCCAAGATTACTTGCCCGTCTTCTGTCGTCTCACCTAATTCATGCACCTTCGTCCGCCAGGACCCCACATGCATTTCATAGATCGAGACTGGCTTATCGAAATTGCGTTCGCGCTCAGCCATCCATTGCTCATCTTGAAATTCATAACGGCTGTGATCATAAATGATTGAGGCGGTTCTGGGGCGAAGTTCGGCGTAAAACCCGTAGGGGTCAGCGTGTTCAACGGTACGCCCGTCGGCTCCGCGGATCTTGTACTTGTACATCATGCCGGGTTTGGCGTTCTCTACATAGAGGCTCCACACCCCGTTCTCCGGCTGCATAGGGAGTTCTTGCCAATCGGAGAATTCTCCGATCAGACTGACATACTGGGCGGAAGGTGCATGTGTGCGAAAAACAGTACCGTTCGCACTGGGGTGGGCACCGAAGTGGCGGTAGGCATCAAAAGCGTACCCTTGTTGATAGAGCTGGAAATCCATTAGCCAAAGTCTCCCATCTGCAATTTCTGTAAAAAGTGTGAATAACTAACTTGATCTTAACAGAATCCGAGGAGGCTTGAAAGACAAAAGAAGTACAGGTGTTATACTGAATAAAAACTTTTTGGGGGCAGCTATGATTTCCACAGAAGCGAAGAAGCAAATTGCCGGCGGATCCCAGATCCGCAAAATGTTTGAAGAAGGTAAACGTTTGGCCGGTATTTACGGCGCGGAAAACGTATATGACTTCAGTTTGGGAAATCCGGACCAGGAGCCGCCGCGAGAGATTATCGAGAATCTCCGAGAGGATGCGGCTTCAGACGCGAAGGGGCTTCACTCGTATATGGCCAATGCGGGCTATCCCGAGGCCAGAGAGGCTGTTGCCCGCTATGAGAGTCAGCGCTCCGGCCAAGCGATTGAAGCTTCCGGCGTCGTCATGACAGTCGGTGCGGCGGGGGCTTTGGCCATCATCTTACGCTCTCTCTGTGATCAGGGAGATGAAGTTATTATCATCGCCCCTTATTTCACGGAATATACGCACTATATTCGCCTGGCGGGAGCCGTTCCGGTACGGGTGGATTGCCTTGCAAACTTCCAGCCTGACCTGGCGGCGATTGAGGCGGCGATCACGCCCCGGACGAAAGCGATTATTGTGAATTCACCGAACAATCCGAGTGGCGTGGTGTATTCGGCGGCTACTTATGAGGCACTTCAAGATCTCCTCAGCAAACAGGCGCAGACAATCTACGTCATTTCGGATGAACCTTACCGTGAAATTGCTTATGACGGCGTGGAGGTTCCGGCGGTCATGCGGTACATCCCGAATGCCATCGTTGCCTACTCTTGGTCGAAATCGTATGCCTTGCCGGGTGAGCGAATTGGCTACGCTTGTGTGGCGAAGCAGACAGAGGATTATCAGGATCTCTGCCAGGCTCTGGTTCTTTACAATCGCACGTTGGGCTTCGTGAACGCGCCGGCTCTGTGGCAGCGGGTGGTGACGAGGAGTTTGGACTTGCCGATTTCTGTGGAAAATTATCAGAGGCGCCGAGACATGATGCTCGAGATTTTCGCCGAATGTGGCTTGGCGTGCCAGAAACCGGATGGGGCGTTCTATCTCTTCCCGAAAGTACCTAATGGTCTCTCCGAAGAGGCTTTTGTGGCAAAATGCGCCGAGCACCGCATTTTGCTTGTTGGGGCTTCCGGGTTCGGGAAACCGGGCTATGTCCGTCTCTCCTACGCTGTGCCGGAGGATATGATTAAGCGAAGTGCGGATGCCTTCAAGGCGGTTATGACTGATTTGAAGTGAGATCTGCTGAAGCGTTGAAGTGAGGGCCTGAGAGGCGTTCGATCGGGTCGCTTATTGGATGGGGGATTCTTTGGCCAAAACCAAGAGCAAGTCGCCCGTCTCGACTCGGATCGTAAATTGCGGCTCACCGGAACTCTCGCCCGGAAGCTCATTACTGATGGCTCTGGTGCTGCCGGCCGGCAGGGATTCGTTGTGCAAAGGATAGCGGAGGCCCGTGCAAGATACATGAGTCAGATTGGTCACCGGGATGAGGGAAATGCGCAAATTCTTCACAGATTCCTTGGGGACAAACGCCGGGATCCGTATCGTTTTCTCAACCGGGCCTACCAGCGGACAAATGAGACCCAGGCCATCTGACAGATAGAAGTCGGTACCGGTTTGGCGGGTCATCGCCAAAGTATAGTGGATATTCCCGAGAAAATGGTCCGGCCTGGAAGGGCCGGTTACGCCGAAGAGCCAGATTTCTTGTGGAGAATAATCGAGGGCTCTGCGAATGACCAGTTCACCATCGGTCATGTCCTTGGCGCGTGGGTACACTTCTGCCTTTACTCCGGCATTTTCAGCCCAAGCAAGCGCCTCAGCTGACACCGAATCCATGTCGCCGAGGAAAACGTCAGGTAAGACTTGCAATTTCATAAGATGATCTAGACCACCGTCCGCAGCCAGGATCCAATCAAATGACAAGAGCCAGTCCGGCGAACGAGGGTCCTGCGAATCTACGTCCGGCGAATCTACTTCCGGCGAACTTGGTGGAGGGGTAAAAGACCCACTCAAAAAGACGGCTGCCCGCCCGGAAAGCGTCTTATCATCCAAATGATCTGCGTGTTGAGCCATAAATTATTCCCGTGCAGAGTCCGGGGCTTCCGTAAGAAGCTTGATTCTGGCTGCCCTGTCACTTGCGCCGAACACGGAACTTCCCGCAACCATAATATTAATTCCCGCTGCCCAGACCGAAGCGGCATTTTCCGGGTCTAAACCACCATCAGCCTCGAGGAGGATCTGGTGATCTTCTTGATCAAGTAATCGGCGGCAGCGTTCGATTCTGGAGAGACTTCCCGGAATGAATTTCTGGCCGCCGAAACCGGGATTAACCGTCATCAGAAGAAGCAGATCTGCTTCCTGCAAAAGGTCTTCCAAAACATTCAAGTTCGTGCCCGGATTGAGGCTGATCCCTGCCAGGATTCCGGCCTGGCGGATATAGGACAGCCATCGGAGCGGGTGGCGGGTGGCTTCCTGATGAATCGTCAAGATGTCCGCACCGGCAGCAATATAGCTGTCGATGACGCGTTCCGGCTTCTCCACCATCAAGTGCACATCCAGAATCTTATCACTGTGGCGGGCCAGAGCCTTCACCAAATCAGGACCGCCATGCATATTCGGCACATAGTAGGAGTCCATAATATCCACATGCAAAATCGGGCTAGGGTCTCCCAGACTTTCGATCTCCTCTGCAAGTCTGAGAGGATCGGCAGCTAGGATCGACGGCGCCACAACTCTCAGGAGGCTCTCCTTCTCAACGCTATGTTTCATCTGTCCAACTTCCTTTCATAGTCCCTGTAGTTCTCCAGCTGAACACGGAAACTCTGATATCGCGAGAGCCTTCCCGGGTCAATCGTGGGGTCTTCCCTGACCATGCAGTCCGGCTCTGTTAAATGTTTACAACTTAAGAACCGGCAGTCGTTCTGCCTGTTCCAGATCTCAGGATAGCTTCTGACCAGAACTTCTTCCGTAACGCCGGCTTGCCCCAGATCAATCGAGCTGAATCCCGGCGTATCCGCCAGATAGCCACCATTGATCGAGAAGAGCTCCGCATGCCGGGTTGTTTGTTTCCCACGCCCCAATTTTTCGGAGATTTCCCCGGTCTCCATGTAGGAACCACCCAAGATCAGATTCAACATCGTCGATTTGCCGGCACCGGATGGTCCTGCCAGAGCCACCAGATCGTCACCAATAGAAGCTCTGAGGTCATCCAATAGATCATCCTTCCCCGGTTCGGACAAGGCCACGTCATAGCCAATCTTCTCGTAGATGGAAGGTAGGGTGCTTTCGCCAATCAGATCGTTCTTGGTAAAAATAATTTTCACCGGAATTTCTCTGTCCGCTGCAATGACCAGCATCTTATCCAACATCCAGAGGTCCGGTTCAGGCTGGGCAAGCGGAATCAGGAGCCAGAGCAAATCGACATTGGCCAAAGGCGGGCGCGGCAACTGATTCTTCCGCTCCAAGATTTCTGTCATACGGAGCGGGATCAAGTCATCTCCGGTCTCCTCACAGTAGACAAGATCACCAGGAACCGGTTTGATCCCCCGGTCGCGGAAAACCCCTCTCGCCTGGACCTGGGCAATAAGTCCTTGTTTATTCCTTGCCCAATAGTTTCCTCCGACCCCGCGAATAATTCGCCAACGTACCTGTTGCTCTGACCCAAATGTCACACCTGTCACAGAAGTCACGTCTACCCTTCTGTCGGCGGATCGGTCGGTAAAGGTTCGGTAGGAACAGGAGCCTCCGTTGGGGCTTCCGTGGGTGTAGGAGCCTCAGTCGGTACTTCCGTCGGTGGTTCCGTCGGTGGTTCAGTAGGTACCGGCGTCGGTGTCGGGTAAGCATCATAATACGTACCGGCATAGAGGGTAATCTTGCCTGCATTGGTCACCCCGGGGGACGGATCCATGCGAATGACATAGAGTTCCTTCTCTTGGCCGCTCAGGTACGAGGGGATCACAGCTTCTGCTTGGAAACCTTGACCATTCAGATAGGCCAGCGCCGAAGTTAACAACTGTTTACGGACATCCGGTACGGCGCCATTATTGCGCCCTCGGCTCACCGTAATATCCACTCTGGACCCTCTCTTCACGGTCGATTCCGGTTGAGGACTGATGGAAATAATGTTGCCTTCACCCACATTGTAACTATAGGCTTGGATTTCGCCCACAGTCAGGCCGTAATCCGGTCCTGCGAGGAGGGCTGCCGCATCCGCAGCTGAGTAACCCGACAGATCCGGAATCTTGACATATTCGCTTCCGCTGGAAACGGTAAGAATGAGCTCACTTCCATCGACAAAAGTATTCTCCGGATTCACTTGTGTCCCGGCAGCGATGTTCTGAGAAATGATATTTCCCGGCGCGTAGCGCTCATGCGAAGCATCCACACGTTTATAATTAATGCCTTCCGCACTCAACATGGCTGCGACTTCGTCGTAGCTCTTATTCGTGTAATCTTCGATTAAAAAGCGATTTTCGACACGAGTGGTGATGGTGATATTCTGGCCAATCTGGCCTACCAAGTAGTTGATCCCAATGACCAGTGCGGCAACGCCAACCAAGACAACCACAATGGCCAGGATAGTGTCGCGAATCCTGGAACTTCTGCGCTTCTCAATATCCTTCTCCAGATCGAGAACCTTGGACAACGTGTCCGGTTTATCCATGGTCACGGCAGGTGTTTGTTTCGCTTGGCCGTCCGTAACTTGGCGTTGGATAATCCCGTAGCGACCGTTGGGATTGATCATGAAGGAGTCCAGGTCGTCAATCAATTGTCTGGCACTGTCATAACGGAGTTCAGGGGATTTCTGCATGCAACGCAGAATGATGTCTTCCAAGCCCTGCGGGATGGAGGGCACGAGGTCCTTGGGCCTAATCGGCGCTTCTTGAAGTTGTTTTACTGCGACGGCTACAGAAGAGTCACCGTCGAAAGGAATTCTTCCGGTAACCATTTCGTACATCACGATCCCTAAGGAGTAAATATCGGTCTTATTGCTGACCCGTGCGCCTTTGGCCTGTTCAGGAGAAAAATAGTGCACGGAACCTAAGGCATTGCCTCCATTCGAAGTGACCGTGTTGGTGTTCACCGCATGCGCGATACCAAAATCCGTGACCATGGCCACGCCGTCGGTTGTCATCAGGATATTCGCCGGTTTGATATCACGATGGATGATGCCCCGGTCATGCGCGTGTTCCAGCGCCAGGGCAATCTGGATCGCGATTGGGGTGGCGACTCGCCAATCGAGGCGACCTTGCTCCGCGATCTCTTCCTTGAGGCTATGTCCTTCTATATATTCTTGCGCGATATAGCGCATCCCCTTGTCTTCTCCGACACCATAAACACGGACAATGTTCGGGTGGGACAAACTGGCGGCGGCTCTTGCCTCCAAGTCAAAGCGACGGACAAATTCCGCATCGTCACTGAGCTCTTCTTTCAAGGCCTTGATCGCAATCGTCTGCCCTGTCTGGAGGTCAATGGCTTTGTATACCCTAGCCATACCCCCCTGGCCGGCCAGAGATTCAATTTTATAGCGATGATTAAGGATCATTCCTTCCTTGATGTTCATTTCACTCCTCCATTACAAGAAACCCACAATAACGGTCACGTTATCCGGTGCGCCTCGATTCAGTGTGGCTTCGATCAACTGGGCAACAGCTTCGTTGACGTCGGGCGCCAGGCGTAAGATTTCTCTGATTTCAGCAGGGCTGACACAGTCGTAGAGACCGTCACTGCAAAATAGTAATTTATCTCCGACACGGAGATTCGTCGTGCTCAAATCAATTTCCAATTTCTCCGGAACCCCTAGGGCTCGGGTAAGAATATTTCGTTTGGGATGGGTCGCTGCATCTTGAGGCCTTACATCGCCTCTGTCAACCAGGGTTTGCACATACGTGTGATCGGTTGTCAATTGCAGAAGGCGCCCCTGGCGAAGTAAGTAAATCCTGGTATCGCCGACGTGGCCGATGAAAAGTCTGTTTCGCGCGATGATCCCGCAGGTAAAAGTCGTGCCCATCCCCGCCTTCGCAGGGTTTGAACGCGACTCCAATTCGACATTTATATTCGCTGTTTCGGCAGCATAGTCAATTAAATCAAGAATTTCGTCATCATTCATATCTTCCCGAAAACGCTCATCGATGACACGGCTTGCTTCTGCAACCGCAATCTGACTCGCGTCTTCGCCGCCCTGGTGACCGCCCATGCCGTCTGCTAAGATGAGCAACACAAAACGCTGGTCCGGTGAGCGCAAAAAAAGATATTCGTCTTCGTTATTGCCTCGGACCAGTCCGGTGTGCGAGGCTGCACCAAAGACGGCACGTTCAATCATGACAAAACATTTCTCCTCAATTGGCCGCA
>CAYZSO010000047.1:0-13635 GCA_964479695.1 uncultured Fastidiosipila sp. | reverse complement strand
TTTCAGCTATCCTCCAATTCGGAGCGTAGACTACTAAATTTCCGGGAATTGGGGTTACGAATTATGGAACTTAGCAGGGAATCGGTTCGCTGTTGAAGGATTGAAGCTTCAGCAAGCGAACCTTCTCAATTTTCGCAGGCCAACCACCGGCCATTCGCAGGTCAGAAGAATGGGTGGATGCCCACCCTGCGCATAATTTCTGCGGATACGAATCCGATTACCAGACCCAGCAGAAGCATCAGAACATAGAACCATACTTTACTCTTCTTTTGCTTTATCTCACTCATTGAACATCCTCCTATTATGAAATTTTGTTTCGCTTATTATTCAATGGCAATAAGTCACGCCTTAACAATATAAAAATTTTTGCGTCAAGTCCACCTCACAGTTCGATGATTTCGTCGGCGTAGTTTTTGATGTTTTGGTCGTGGGAGGCGACGATGACCGTGACCTTCTCACGATCGACAAGGGAACGGAGGAGTTCCAAGACCACTTCGCTGTTCGCCTGGTCGAGGTTGCCGGTAGGTTCGTCAGCGAGGATGAGTTCGGCTCCGCTCACCAGTGATCTGGCCAAAGCCACCCGCTGCTGCTCTCCCCCTGAGATCTGGCGGGGCAGGCGGCCATAGTATGAGGCGTCGAGGTGAACGGAGTTGAGGGCGGCTTTGGCCTTCAGAATCGCCTGATTCTTCGGAACCCCTTGAAGCCACAAGACGTACTGCACATTCTCGAGGCAGGTAAGTGCGGGGAAAAGATTGAAATTCTGGTACACGAAACTTGCCTGCTCACGTCTGTACTGCGTCTTGTCCATCTGCCGCAAAGGTTTCCCTTGGAAAAGCACCTCGCCTTTCGTGGGGTTATCTAAGCCACCCAATAAGTTGAGAAGGGTCGACTTACCGCTACCGGAGGCACCGAAGAGCGCATACAATTTGCCTTGCTCGAATTGGTAGGAGAAATCTTTCAAGGCATCAACCGACAGTTGCTTGTTCTTATAGGTATAAAAGATGTTCTTGGCTTCTAAAACTTGCATACGTTTTCACTCCTCATCCATTTGTTTTTTGGCTTCTAATAACAGATTCTTTCTCATGACGTTCCACAGAGAGATGAAATTTCCAATGAGGTACGTCACCCCCAGCGAAGCGGTTTGCACTAGGCTTTGGGGATTTATGCGGATGCCTGCCATAACAAGTATGAGTAAGGCTAGTGCATAGGATACGGTTAGGTACAGAAAGGCTTCCAGAAGATCGAGAAGAATAATCCTGCTGTTACTGCTGCCCAAAGTCCGCATGAGAACCAGATAGCGGCGTCTTGTCAAGTGAAGCAGCGAACTAATCACGAGAGACAGAGCTAAGCTGCTTATAACAAGAATGGGTACAAGTTTCTGCAGATAACTTCGCGTATTCTCCAGATTTCTCAATTGCTCTTGGTAATCTGAATCCAGAATGATCATTTCGGTGTCATTGGTTTCATACTGTGAGTCTGGGGAAAAGTAGGTTCTGGCGGCTTCACGCAATGCTTCGATTTGTGTGTTGTCCCGAATCACGAAACGCAAGCTATCGTTCCAACGGAAGAAAGTTTCATAGGTTTCCGTGTATTGATTCACTAGACCTTGCCAAGAGCCGTAGATGGGACCGGTTTGGTTGTCATAGGTGCCGACGATCTGTAGCTCTACTGACATCATGACTTGGTCCACAATGGCTTGTCCTTGGTAAGGTGAATAGAGGGATAAGGTGAAGTGGGGGGCTTTGGCCCAATCCTCGACGGAGAGGGAGGTTGTACCTTCCTCTGAAGCCGCCCGAAGTGCCTCCTCCAGCTGATCTGCGAAACCCTGTGGAACAAGAGCAGAGCGCAAGTGGTCGGTCGTGAAAATCTCGGCGGAGTAGCCTTCATACCAAGTGATTTCCGGAGCCATTGGACCTGTCAAGCTAGTCTCTGCTTCAAGTGTGTTCAGCCCAACGAATCGGGAATCATCGAAGAGATTGGCCGGCAGCTCGATCAAGTCGCCATCAACGAGAATGCTGCGGGGATCCACGCTCAAGTGACCCGCTACTTGCACCTGATCGACCCATGGCGCAAGGTTCCCCTCTTTGACGAGCCATACAGACGACCAATTGAGGTAGGGAACACCCACATTTGGCTTGAGGAATCCTTCGACCCTGACCTTTTGAATCATCTCGTCAATATTCTGATCTAAGAGTGGTAGCCGATGCAGCGAGTACCCCAGAACAGAGAACAGCAACGTGAGCGTGACAAGTATCAGCAGAACTTGGCGAAGTCCTAGCCCAATTTGACTCAGCACCATTTTATAGGTCATCGATCTTCCGCCTTTCTTACGAGTAGCGCTACAACGAGGATCGTCATAAGAAGCACAAGGCCTGAGAGGAGCAAGACTGGTGTGACAAGGCTCGTGAGGGAGAGCTTCTCTGTCACCGCTAGATTCGCCTGGAGTTCGAGGTTTCTTTGGCCAAAGCCGCCCAACACCACACTCGCGAGGATCGCCAAAAGGCTTGCGACCAGCCAGTACTGAGCACTCAAAGAAAAGACCGTGCGGAACCGATTTTTCCTATCTGCGCCCAGAACGTACATTCTGCGAACATCCGGAAGCGTAAAGCGAATCAGCATGATGAAATAGAGAACGAGAAACAAGACAGAAGCAGCCGTCGTTATGAGCGTTTGGCGATTGACATCCGCTTGCGCTGCCAGGAGCGTCTTCTCTACTTCCAGGAAACCGTGATCATTGATCTCAATGATGTATTCTTCTAAGCCCGCCTCTCTCATTTCTTGTCGATAATTGTCGATGTGTTGCTGACCGTTCTTCAATCGCACAGAAATCATTGCAATTGCGTTTTCTGAGTAAGTGAATTTCGAATAAGGAATCTCTTCATTACGAAGTGGCGTCACTATGTTGGATGAAGCAATTCCCCTATCGGGATCTTGGATGATGATTGTGTTGTTCAGCTGAATGTCTTCATCAAACCACCTAAAGGTTAAGTACTCCGTATTCGGCTTAGGTTTCAGCAACTCGGGAGAGTAATCGTAAATACCAGCTATCGGTAAAGATTGGACTTCTGTAGTTAAGTAAGGTTCTAATGTTGAAAATGGCTCAGTCCTTAATTGTCTGGTTATAGGTATGTAATCTAAATTTGCATTAGGATGTGGTTTGTCTAATGAGTCCACTGTTCTATGTTCAATAACAGAAGGAGAATTGACAAGCCCCATTTCCAAGCGATCGCCAATCGAAAGTCCATACCTATTCGCTATAAGAGAAGAGACGTAGCACACAGGTTCATCAGTATTTAGCAGGAATTCCCTGCTGGCGTCTGGATTTCGCAGAAAAATCAGTTGATCATTCCACTCGTAGAGTAAGTTTGGATCAGCTGTCTCTATCACTGGGAAGGCTCGCTCAGCTAAAGTAGCGTATGATTGCATGAGCGCAAAATCGGCTTCCCTCGCAGCCAATTCTTGATTGTCCAGTTCATCTGACAAATCCCAAATCGGATAATATACCGAAGGTAATCGATTTGCCCTTGTGATCATTGCCTTATCAAAATCAGTTTCGAGCGTATCTAAAAAGCCGGTAGGCAAAGGTTTCCGAGCATAGTTTTCTATCCAATAGAGCTGTGCTTCAGAATCATCCAGTTGCTTAGCCTCGAGATATCGCGAGGCGGGTCCAAACTCTTCGCCTGCGCCAAGGAGCACGCCATAGAGGAAAAACTGCGGCATTGAATCCAACTGGGGGGAAATCGTGTATTTCAAATCCCATCCCTCTGCTTCTTCGCCAGAGCTATACTGAAGATAAGCCCCGTCTAGTACCATGCGATAGTCGTGTCCTTGGCTAAATGGCATCTCTCCCGTCTCCGTAAGTACGGACAAGCGCAACTTCAGATACTTCGTTTGACCTGCGACGGGTTCGATCTCGGAATGCACATGGTCAAGGAGGAAGTACACGTCATAGAGAAGCGTGGTGTCGATTTCCGGCTCCATCGTCACCTCATTCCGTCTCTGGATAAACGGTTCGATATACTCGATGTAAACACATTGGCCTACTACTTGCCCTAGGCTAACATCATTGGTATAGCCTCCACTACGGTCGTCCTCACTCGTCACAGGAATTTTTAACTCCCCTGCATTTTCATATACTAAAAAATGCGAGGGTAAAATAGCTGTTGCCGCTTTCCGTGTATCATAGATTTTCACATCGGCTGAGTTCTCATGAAAGTCCCGAAGTTTTTCCTCCAATTCTGCTTGGTAAACTAAGTCAGGCCGATTATCTGCAAAATCGAAATCTTCGGCAATGGGTGCTCGACTTGCGAGACTTCGATCATCAATTTTTACGGTTGTATAATAGGTATCGGAAATTGCCTGGACTTGACCTTCTATGATTCCCTGTTGGCCAAAGCCGAACGCCGCCAGTGAGAGGAGTATTGCCAAGATAAGAATGAGAAGCAAACTTCTAAGAAAATGGCGTTTGAAAAAACGCAAGGAAACCCAATTCATGTAGTAGCCTCCGTTCTGTTGATAGGAATTTAGGTGTTGTTTACTTATTCGTTTGTCTGGTAGGGCCAGGCTCTTTGATGTCTTCGCATGGCAGAGCGATCAATAGGGAGCGATTGGGCACCTACCTCCTCTCTTTGAAATTCTTCTTTCGGAATCGTAAAAACTGTATTGTACTGATTCCGCATATTCTCTTCGGCTTCCTTGGCTATTTCTACAATTTCTTCAGCCTTAAGATCTGAGATTGGGGCACCTAATTGTTGCTCTGTTGCTTTACAGTCTGACGTTTCGAGGAATAACATTTGCCAGTCCTCAAATTTATCGGCTAAAAACTGATAAAAATAACTATCTTTGGCATAGGCAGCGGTAACTTGCCACGAGGAGCCTTCTCCTTCAACGACAAGCACATAGCGGCAGACGATACTTGCCCCTGTGTGGACAGGCAAGAAATCGACATGCTCGAAGGACTCGAAACTATAATAGTACGTGTTGCCTTCTTGCTCTTCGGTGATTTTCGTGAGTGAGATCTCTGCGACAACCTTTTTGTATCCTGCTAGTTCTCTGTTTAACTTTACTTGATTTGCACGTTCTACCAATATTTGTTTCAACGATGGGTCCTCAATCGATTCATAAGCACTTTCATTCAAAGGGCTATGAACTGATAAGGCTTCCGTAATGAATAATTCGGCGGCCTGTTCGGCCTCCGTACTGTTTGTCGTTTTTGTTTCACCCAATACTGGGGCTTCGAAACGGGCTGCTACATCTTGGGCATAGCTAAAAACAATGGCTAAGCAAAGTATGTATGCAAAAACACTTTTCATACTTTTCCTGTACCCAAACATGTTTGCTCCTTTCCCATCACAAGCACATGTGATGACTTTTCAATTTTCCAACTCACTTTCGCATGTTGATAAACACTTGAATTCACATTGAGTTCTGGCCAGATGTTTATCCATTGATCATCTCCTCTCTTACTATCGTCATCCCAATTCAGTCCTCAAAAATGCATGCCCATTCTCTGCCCAAAATCATTAGGTTCGTAGATTATTATTCAGCATAATTATACCACTTTAGATTACTTATCCTCTTTTTCCACTTCTTCTGCTGTACGAGATTCTCCTTTATCATGTTTACGGGAATTCATCAGGACTCCCAGAGCGTAGGCATTTGCAATAGCAAGAGCAAATATGGTTGATCCAATTTCTCCCCCAGGACTGTAATTGTTCGAACTTGCAGAGAGCTCAATAAACAGGAGGGACAAGCCTAGAAAAATTAATATATAGATAAACGCATGCTTCATTATTTTCAAATAACCCTTTCTTCATTTTTTTGATTTCTACGTCACGAGAATGTTTATCGTCTTAAAACGATAAAGCTATCTTCCCACTTACATCAGCCAAAATTTCCTCCTTTCTATGTTTGAAAACGGATAGACACATTAATTCGTAGCCATTACTTATTGATCACCTCTCTCCAATTTCCACACATCAGTTCTTGTTCCATGAAAGCATTACTTTTGTCGACTTACTACTCCTTTCTTTACCTTGGGTTACCGTTACATATACTTTCCACTCGAGGATGTGGTAACAATTTCCACAAAATCATCCCCAAAATATATCAAAGCATAAAGAACAACACGGTACATTATTCCATTTGCACAACTCGCTGTTTTTGTAAATGAGACTCTTCCGGATTGAAATGTAGATTCCCATGAATTTTGTGTTAGCCAATTTCCCTTTTCGAATTTCTGCAAACTTAACGTCATCCTACAGGAATATCCAGATTTAAGGGTTAGCATGCCATAGCATGCCGCTAGACCTTGAGGAGAGAAAAATAAGTTTGCTTCGGGGTATTCTGTTCCAATACTATTAATTGAAGGTGTTTCGAATAATACAGGATCAGCAACCGTAGCATATAGGATATTTAGATTTAAAATACTAAAGATCAGCCCTACTATTACAATTTTGGGTAATTTTGTTTTCATCCAATAACTCCTTCTTCTACAATTATAATATTTTTTGCTACCTTAATGATTTCATTCTCTGGGACATTTCCATACACCCTATATAAAACATCATTGCTGAACCAGATTACAATAACGTACTCATCGTTTAGCACAACGTCCGCTTGCTCACCCATTATTTCAACAGTAAATTGCTTATCTGCGTTTTCATTGTCTATTGCCACCGTCGTATTTACGGAAGATATTGTGACTGCTAAAAACTTCCCTGTATCATCAATAAATTCCCAATCAGAAAATACTATATTATATGAATATTTATTTAACGTAAGATTATCTGGTATATAGGTTAACTTGTAATGATTATCGACTTGGAAATTTGAATCCTTTTGTGTTGTTTTATAAGCTGTACCTTTGCCATATTCCTCCTTTTTAAAGTCAACCAATGATTGCCTTAGAGCAGATATGTCATTCGTGCTCAAGAAGCCAACGATTAATAGAGCAAAAATGATAATAGCAACCTTAGAAAGTGTCTGTTGCCATTTCTCTCTAAAGTCGAGACCTAAGAAAGAAGTTGTTTTACGTACAATCAACTTGTTGATCTTTGCGCGAAATTTCATGTTTTCGCTCGTTTCTTCCAATGGTGGAGGACATTGCTCAAATGACTCTTCCTCGGCTAAAACAAGAAAGGCCTCTCGAATCAAGTAATCTTCGTACTGTTTATCCATACTTTCCCCACTGACGATTTATACATAATATTGCTGTTTGCTTGAGAGATATGAGTCTACATATCCTTCTATTAGTAAGAACGTTTGACACAGGCCTTTTGTAACAGGTAATTTGTAAACATTTTGTAAACTTCTTTGTTTCTCTTAGTCGCTGTCTAATTGCACTTGGCCAAACAAGTATCCTCGTATTATTTTACATGGTTAGGTAAGGTCAGTTGTTTTCGTTTTCGCTTTTTTTGATCAAATCCACAAGTCTCTGCTTCGCCCGCAAGATGTACACACGTACATTTTGTATTTTTATATCGAGAAGCGAGGCGATTTCCTGATCTGTAAACTCCATAAGATACTTGTATTCTAATAGCTTCCGATCACTTGGCTCTAGAAGAAGAAGCTTGCCGGCTAGTTCTTTGGCCGAAAGGAGCCGAAATAGCCCCTCATCATAGGGGCCATCATCCGAATGGATAACCTGCTCGTCATTATAAGGATTGCTGTCCTGTCTCCTCTCCTCACGTTTCTTGCCGCGATTGGCATCAATGGCGACACTCCTGACAGTAAGCTCGATATAGCGGGCATGGGCTTTTTCAGGCATTTCGCGTAATTCATGTAGCTTGGATAGTAGTCTCACAACAGAATCGTTGACGATATCCTCTGCGTCTCCTCTATTATGAGTGTACTGAAATGCGATCTTGAACATGAGGCTTTCATAACACAAATACAGCTCTTCCATGAACTGCCGATCTCCACTATTTTCAATCATTAACCCCATAAGAATAATCATAGTTCTATACTACAACAGTTTATGAGAAATAGCTTCATTCATTGTCAGTTTCTTACAAAAAAATCGCAAAACTCGCGAAGGAAGAAACAAGATGGTGGTTAGTAATGCATCCTTACAGAGAAAAATCTTCCTATCACTTCTGTTAGACGAAGAGCGATAGGAAGATCACACTAAACCTGATTCGTGGCAAATTTTACTGACGAGAAATGACTAAACAACGATCTCTTCGTTCTATTAGTAAAAACGTTTGACAAAGGCTTTTTGTAACAGGTAGTTTGTAAACATTTTGTAAACTAACTATATTTCTCCAGTTCCTTTGGCAAAAGCCTCACTCCCCAACCTACTCTGCTACAATAAGAGGAACCCCTACTACAGGAGGTACCCATGCTACAGACAAGAGCCTTCTCGAAGAAGGAACGATTCGTTTTTGCTGCTGCAGACATCTGGGGAGGGGGTGGCCAGACCCTCATCTCTGTCCTCTACCTAGTCTATCTCACAAATATTCTGGGTGTCAGACCCGAGCTCGCGGGTACAGTACTTATGTTGGCCAAAGTCTGGGACGCCATCATCGATCCTGTTTTGGGTGTATTGGGAGATAATACAAGAACCCGCTGGGGCAGGAGACGCCCCTATCTGATTTTCGGGGGCGTCATTTTGCTTATTGCCATGGCCTTGCTTTGGCTGCCTCACGGGCTTGAATCAACGCTGGCTCAAGGGGCCTACATTCTCCTGACAAACATGTTCTATGCCACCATTGCCTCCATGCTGTCGATTGCCTATAGCGCGATGAGTACAGAGATTAGTACGGATTTTGATGAGTTGAATCAAGTCAACGTGACTCGCTTGATCTTCTCAATGAGTGCAACCGCTATTTGCACGCTCCTCCCAACCATCTTCTTCAGGCAACTGGAACAAGGACAGATGGATGTAAGAACCTTCTACTTAGTGGTTGTCTTCGGCTTTGGCCTGATCTTCACGATCCCAATCATCATTGCGGGCATCTATTGCCAAGAACGTGTGCCTTATGAAGATGAGAAAACGAAAATCAGCCCACGAGGCCTGGCGGAACCTCTTCAGACCCGCGTGTTCAGGAGGATGGTTGCCTTGTACCTCACCCAGAGTGTCACGATGGACACGGTGTCGGCCATCATTATTTACTATAGCCTCTATGTGGTGGAAGGGCTGAATACGACTATATTCCTGGGCATTTTCCTGGCGGTGCAGCTCATTATGCTTCCGATTTTTAACCGCTTGGTCAAGACGATTAGTAAGACGAAGATTTTCCGCTTCGGCTTACCACTTGCCATTGTAGGTGCTGCAGGCATCGGACTTTATCCTTCCACCTGGCCTGTTGCAGGAGTGTATGTGCTGTCGTTCTTAACGGCTCTGGGTTATTCCGGAGCGATGACTTTGAGTTGGATTATCTTCCCGGATGTTGTAGATCTGGGCGAGCTTGTTGAGGGTAAGCGCAGCACCGGCTCTTACAGTGCGACCATGACGTTTATTCGGCAGATTAGTTCGGCGTTGACGATTTTTGTAATTGGAAATCTCTTAGGGCTGAGTGGTTTCATTACGCCGACGGAACAGGTGCCATCCCCTATGCAACCGTCGGCGACCGTTTGGTCGATTCGGCTGATTCTGGTCTTTGCCTTCCTTATTTTCGGCACAATCGGCTGGGTGGCTGCGAAGAGGCTGAACCTCAGCCCGGAGAAATCGAAGCGGGTGAAATACTTCCTGTCGCAGAGGCAGGAGCGGGCGGCTTTGGCCAAAGAAGAAGAACTGGAAATGAACGCAATCATTGAAGAGTACAGGTAGTTATGGCACAAACACACGACATCCCCATGAGTATCAAGATGAATGACCCATGCTTCCCGGACATCGCCAAGCTGGATCAGGGACTCCCGATTGACGAGGCTCAAATCCACACTATATTGGATTATATCGACCTCCGCCTCGACTGCGCCGACTTCCGCGTCATCTGTATCCTTCGCAGCCTCTACTACTACAGTGACCAGCTCACGGAGCCGACCCTTTCGCGCATGAAGCAGACCATCTTAGGTTTCAAGTATTGGATGGACGAGCCCGGCACCGACAGCATGTGTTATTGGAGCGAGAACCACCAGCTGATTTTCGCCACCTGCGAGTACCTGGCCGGCCAGCTCTACCCCAACGAGCTCTTCACGAATGACGGTATGCTAGGCCGCTATCATCAGGCCAAAGCCGCCCACCGCCTCTCTCTCTGGCTCGACGCGCGTTTCCGTTTCGGTTTCGTCGAGTGGCACTCCAACACCTACTACGAAGAGGATATTGCCCCCCTTTCCCTCCTCATCGACTGCGCTTCCGACTCGACTCTGGTGGCCAAAGCCACCGCCATCCTCGATCTCCTCCTCCTCGACATGGCTCTTCACCATTACCGCGGCTACTTGGCTGCCACCAGTGGCCGCTGCTACGAAAAACAGAAAAAATACCCCGCCCAACAAGACGTCACCTCTATCCTGGTCAAGGCCTTCGGCCTCGTCCCCGGCGAACGAGTTGGGACAGCTGGTGCGGCTGAAGCGGCTGGTGCGGTTGATGATAAGCAAGCTTCTACTCCTGAATTCATCTACGACTATACACGCGTGTCGGCGGACTTCATTCTCAACCGAAAATATCGTGTGCCGGACTGGATCCGTCGAATTTCTCAGGATGAGAATCTGGGCGTCGTCCGTTCTTCCATGGGGCTTAACCTAGCAGAAATCGATCACTATTTCCCTGTCAAAGACGACGTCTACGGCCGAGGTATGTACCTCTGGAGTATGGAGGCTTTTAGTAATCCGGAATCTTGCGAAATGGCGCTTCGACTCTACCGTGAATGGAAGTTGGAGACGAATGATTTCCTGAAGAATTTGGGGGCTCTGGATATACCGGTGATCAGCCGTATTGGCCTCCTGCCAACGGCGGTGAGGGTCTTGAATCCGGTGACTTCGGGGATTGCGATTCAACGGGTTAACAGCTACAGCTATCGGACGGCGGATTATTTCCTTTCGTCTGCACAGCAGTACCATCCGGGGACTTTTGGTGATCAGCAACATATTTGGCAGGCGACGATTGGATCAGGAATCTCTGTATTTACGACGCATCCGGGGGCGGCTTTTTTTGAAGATAATGCCCGCAATTTTTCTCCATCTTACTGGGTGGGCAACGGTGTCTTACCCGACTGCCGCCAGGAGAAAAATGTTGTTCTCTGTGTTTACGACCTTTCGGTCCGCAAAGGTTACATGGAAAAGGAGCGTTTGCTGTTCACGCATGCCTGGTTCCCGCAAAAGTCGTTTGACGAAATGCACAGAGCCCATGTGCGGTGTTATGTTGCACGGGAGGGCAGTTCGTATGTGGGTCTGTTGTCGCTGAAGACTTTGGAAGAAAAAGGCGACGACGAGCTTATCCAGCAAGGTACGGTTACGGCTTGGGCTTGCGTGGTCGGATCGGCCGCTGAATATGGTACGTTCAGCAAGTTTGTCGCGGCCTGTTCTGCGGCTCGTCTGGAACAAAAGGGTCGTCTCTTCACCCTCACCTTGCGCGATCAACTTTACGAGCTGACTTACGACGGAGCCTTTGTGGTGAACGGTGCGCAAGCTGATGGTGTGGCAGGGGGCGGATTGGATGGGGGCGGATTGGATGGGGGCGGCTTTGGCCAAGACAAAAACTATCCTAGACTCTCTTGCCGCTACGGGGAAATTCCGGGCGATCCGGAGGTCTATGATTTGACTGTGGATGGGGAGAATGTGCGGATTGCTTGGCCGACAAAGATCCGCGATTTGCGGCGGCCTGACCTCCCTGAAGTCGATCCTTACGAGCGGATTGTGGCGCTTTGCGATGATGTTGTGGCGAGGACTGACCCGAAAATGAAGTGGATGTGGGGGCAGGCGCTTTTTGGCTATGCGCTCACTGAACTGGATCGGTATCGTGGGACGGATCAACACACGCCTTTCTTGACGACGTATTGTCAGTATTGGCTGGAACACAAGCCCAAAATCGACTATGCTGACCGAATTGCCCCGGCTCTTATTACTTATGCGATGGAAAAAAGGACGGGGAATGTGGCTTTTGCGGAGTTGACTCGCGAGGCGCTTGACTATATTCGCTATGCGCCTCGTCTTCTTGGCGACGCGGTGAATCATTTGGGGACGTCTTTTGAGAGTCATTTTTACCCGAAGTCGATTTGGGTTGACAGTCTGATGATGTTCTCTTTCTTTCCATCGCTTTATGGTAAGGAGCAGGGCGACCGGGAGCTTCTCGATTTTGCAGCTCGTCAGCCTGCTATGTATGCGCAATATCTGCAGGATGAATCCCATCTCTGGGTGCACAGTTACTGGGTTAATGCAGGCCGCCAACACCCTCGCGGGAAGAGGGCTGGAGTTGGATCTGGGGTTGGTGCGGGTGCTGGGGCTGGTGCGGGTGCTGGGGCTGGTTCGGGAGTTGGTGCTGGGGCTGGTGCGGGTGCTGGGGCTGGTGCTCGCGCGGCCTCCGATGCCGGCAGCGCTAGTTTCTGGGGGCGCGGCAACGGATGGGTTATGACTTCACTTCCAATGATTATGGAGAATGTCGGCACTGATCATCCTGCTTACGAAGAGATTCGTAAGATATTTTGCGATACGGCAGAAGCTCTCCTACCTTGGCAAAACGACGACGGAAGTTTCAACACAATCATCAACAAACCTTCTTATCGAGAAATGTCCGCAACAGCCCTTATTGCATGCGGCTTTTTACATGGTGTACGCCTAGGTGTGCTGGATAAGACAAAGTATCTTTCTCCAGGACTCCGCGCCTTGACGGTCGTGAGTGATGTGATTGCCGTTGATGACCAAAACGTGCGTTCACCTAGGATCTACTTACCCGAAATCAGCGCACCGACTATTCCACTGCCGCTATTTCCTACCGCTGGCTATAAGCTCACTCCACGCGGGCGTAATCAGTCTTATGGTTTGGCAGCTGCGCTTTTTGCTGCTCTTGAGTATCGTAAGTTGTGTGACTTGGGGATGATTGGTCAGGATACCGATTAGTCGGAGATGTGGTTAGTCGGAGATTTGATTATTCACTACATATGTTTATTTTTAAACATATGTAGTGAGTTCGTTCGTAATGAGTTCTTGATGGTGGAGCGGTTTAGGCGGCGTATGGCTCCTATTTTTGTTCTACGGTTAGCGAGTTCTTAATGGCGGAGCGGTTTAGGCAGCGTATTCTTTCTGAATTTGTTCTACAGAATTTAGAGAAATTATTATGTTATTTCCAGATTGGTCGAGATCGGGATGTTTGCGACAGTGAACTGACTTGCGTATCGCTGTGAGGAGACATTTTTATCTGTTGTTGTACCTTACGATGATAATATTTCATCACATGTCAGTTTTCATTCAGTAATTTCTGCCTTCAGGTCAGTAATCATTCAAGAAGCTGTTTAACCGACGGAAAATATCCCGCATGAAAATTCTTTGTCGCAAGATTCCAGATCCGGACCAGGTTGGAATCATTTTTGGCTTGGTTAGGATTGCTTCAACAGCTAGAATTACGAATATAGCCGAACTGACAACAATAAGTCGCCGCATGCGCTCCTTCCAAACTAGTTGGATAACATCAACAGCCGAACTTGCAACAATAAGTCGCCGCATGCGCTCCTTCCAAACTAGTTGGATAACATCAACAGC
>CAYZSO010000046.1:0-14821 GCA_964479695.1 uncultured Fastidiosipila sp. | reverse complement strand
AGGTTTTTTGATTACAATTTAATGACAGTTACAAGCCGTCCGGGATTTTAGGATATACTGTATAGAAGTCTATAACATACATAGATTCACACACAAAACACAGACACACAAAACACAGACATACAAAACACAACGATAGATCACATAACGAAACAAAAGCGAACCAACAAAGAGGTGTTCCATGAATAACGAAAATAACGAAAATAACAAAAACAACACAAGCAACTCAAACACAATAAACACAAGCGCAAACACAAGCAACACAAACGCAAACACAAACACCACCACCACAAACACCACCACCAACGAAACCATCGAAGACAGAACAACGTCGGCGCAGGAGGCTTTTGCTTCCGGAGACGTCGCTCATTCCAAACATGTTCACGACACGCAATATGAGAAGCATAGCACCAGCAGCGGCAAGTACTTGAAGAGCGCCGTCTATGGCGGCCTCGACGGGATCATCACCACGTTTGCAGTGGTCGCGGGTGTGGCCGGCGCGAGTCTGTCATCCGGGGTGGTGTTGATCTTGGGTTTTGCAAATCTGATCGCCGACGGTTTGTCCATGTCAATTGGCGACTATTTGTCCACCAAATCCGAGCAAGAATACAACCGCCTCGAGCGTCAGCGCGAGTCCTGGGAAATGCAAAATTATCCCGAAGGTGAGATCCGCGAAGTCAAAGAAATCTACGAAGACAAAGGCATGACCCCCGAAGATGCAGAGCTTGTTGTGGGCACGATGGCCAAATACGAAGACCTCTTCATCGACGTGATGATGGTTGAAGAGCTAGGCATTATCGAGGATAATGAAAGTCCGGTTAAGAACGCAGTTGTGACTTTCCTGTCGTTCCTGGTTTTCGGTTTCATCCCGTTGCTGGCGACTGTGCTGGCCTATTTCATACCCGGGTTGAAGCCGTATGCTTTTGTGGTTTCGAGCGTGATGACCGGCGTGACGCTGTTCATTCTAGGCGCGGCGAAGAGCAAAGTCAGCGGCGTCAACTGGTTCCGCTCCGGTCTTGAGATGCTGATTGTCGGTGGTCTCGCAGCCACAGCTGCATACTTAATTGGTTATTTCCTCGGTGGTCTGGGCGCATAGCATCATGTGTGGTTGCGGCTTTGGCCAAAGCCACCTCCCGCCACCCCCTCCGCAGCCGCTACAGGCTCCGCAGCCGCTACATCCTTCGCAGCTTCTGCACAAGCAACAAAGTGGGTAATTCATGGTTTACGTATTCTGGGGTTATGTATTTTTAGTACTGGCATTCGCCATCGATCTGCCGTGGGCGACCGCGCAGGCGCCGGCGTACTTCGATCTCTTCCCTGACTTCTTGGGGTACGGCGCGATCGCCGTCGGCTTCGTCCAACTCGACAAAATGTCGGGGAAAAAATCCTACAGTCACGTGTTCGTCTGGACCGTGGCGGCCCTAAGTTTCGTGTGGTGGATTCTCAATGCCCTTGGTAAATACACGGTGGTGACGCCGTTTTCGATTCTCGCGGGCCTCATTTATGTCACGCTGCAGCTGCTGGTTGCCTGGATGATCGTCCGCAAAATCGCCGATCTCGAGGAGGCGTCCGGCCGTGATTTCGCGAGCCGTCAGTTGATTTTGGCGTGGGTGATCGAGGCTGTGGGCGTCACCTCCGCAGCCGTTTTGCGCTGGGTGATTCCGCAGCTTTCGTCGATCCTGAATTTCGTCGGCATCCTGGCAGGTCTCTTCTATTTGCTGATGCTTTGGAAGGCCAAGGACCTCATCCACATCTACTACGACGGTCCCCGACTTTACGACGAGTGACCCGCCCCTCCACCCAATCCTCCGGCCAATCCTCCACCCAATCCTCCGGCCAAAGCCGCCCCCAACCACCTCCCGCTACGGACGATTCCCGATACGACTTCGCCTGTGCTCTCTGGTGTAGTATTGAGCCATGAAAACCATGAAGGAAAAGCATGTAAAGCAGGAGGTCACCCATGGCCAGCAAGGCGAACAAGGCGAACAAGACGAAACCTGAGCCCCAAGATGTCAAGGCTTATCTCGAAACTTTGGAGCCTCGACGTCGCCTTGAAGACGGCCTGGCACTTCTGAAAATCTTCACAGAAGAAACCGGTGCCGAAGCGGTGCTTTGGACAGGAAATATGGTTGGCTTCGGCCACTATCACTATAAATATGCAAGCGGTCGTGAGGGGGACGCCTTCATGACCGGTTTTGCTATGCGCAAACCGAAAATTTCGCTTTACCTTTATGTTCCTGACGAGGGGCGCGAAGAACGTGAAGAATTTCTGCAGGCGCTCGGCAAGTGCACCGCCGGCGTGTCATGTGTCTATGTGACGAAGCTCGCCGACCTCGACGAAAACCGCCTCCGCGAAGCGATCCGCGGCTCGCTCGAGTTCGTCAAACAATTGTATCCCGACAACTGGCGGCTCTAGCAACGAACTGGCGGCCGCCAGCCAACGAACCGACAGCCAACGGCCGCCAACTGGCGGCTCTAGGACGAAGTTGCAAGGGGGCGGCTTTGGCCAAAATAAACCAAACGAATAAACCTAAAGGAGGAACGTTCAATGGGCAAAATTTCGGTAACGGGTAGGGCGACGATCAAGGTGCCACACAACTTGATGATCCTTTCTATGGATGTCAAAGCGCGCGGCCACGACCTCCGCGAACTGAATGCCGACACGGAACACCAGTCCGAGGCATTCCTTGCGGCGCTTGAGGAAATCGGGATCCCGCCCACCGCAGTCTACGCGCAGGGTACCAGCATCACGAAGCAGTGGGCACCTGACAACACCGAGGTGCTGGAGCAGGCGAGGTCTTTTTTGCTCGAGTTGCCGCTCAATTTGGCGCTCATGAACCGGATCTCCGATGCCTTCACCCGAACGGTGTCGCAAGGGAGTTTCAACCCCCGTTTCGAGGTTAAGGAGGATGTTGAAATTCGCGATAGCTTGATCCGGCGAGCGATCGCGGATGCCACCCAGCAAGCGGACCTGATCGCCGGTCAGCTCGGCCAGCCACTCGAGGGCGCGATCGATGTCAAGGTGGGTTCAAGCGACCTTGGGGCCATGACGATAAACAATCCGCTGTATTTGAGGGATGTAGGTGCTTCGGCCAAAGGCGCCTCCTCCATGTCCGACATGTCCGATCAGACCTCTCCTTCTGAAACCCTCTTCACCCAAGAAGTCAAAGTGGTCTGGCGATTGGGCGAACCTTCCGACAAGGCTTGAGCAGGGTTGACGAGATTTGATGGGGCGTTGCCCACGTGATTCACCCGCCAACTTAAGCGGCTGCCCCCCTGATTCCCCCGCCGACTTAAGCGGCTAGCCCCCTGATTCACCCGCCGACTTAACAAGAATTTAAAGTTCGGGGAGGCGTCGGCGGGTGCCGAAGGCTTCAAAAGCCACCCGAAGCGTGCTACAATAGCCTTTGTGTACGAGTATTTCGCAGACAGCGGAACGTACGCGAAATGGTGTTCGCCGGCAGGACGCCATCCACACAAAAGGCCCGGCGAAAAGTTTTTATCTGCTAACCTCATCAGCCGATGAAGAGCCTGCAGGCACTCTGATGTGAGTGTCCGAAAGGCGGAAAAGGTCTGAGGAGCAGAGTTTTTTAAGAAAAATCAGCAAACAAAAACAGCATCAAAAACCATTAGAGTGACAACGAGACGTGTGGCACAGCTTTTGTGCTGCCGAAACGGGAATCGCCGGTTTGGTACAAACTGCTGCCATACACTAACGCTTGTCCCAAGATGGCAAGAAGGTGTACGAATGCTGAGAATTCTTTCTCACAAGGTCGGGCTCACAGCCCGTAACCTCTTATTTATTGCGCTAGGCTCCGCAATCATGGCCTTTGCCATGATCAACATCCATGAACCGTCCCGGATTACGGAGGGCGGCATCCTGGGTTTGTCCCTTTTTCTGAAGCGTGTCTTCGGAATCAGCCAAACCATCTCCTCTCCGCTCCTGGACATGATCTGTTTCGCTTTTGCGATTTCGCTTCTCGGGAAACAGTTCCTGAAAGCCTCCATGGCCGCCACGATTTCTTACAGCTTTTTCCTTTCGCTGTTTGATTTCCTGGGCCCTGTCATGCCGAGCTTCTATAACCAGCCCTGGATCGCTGCCATCGTCGGCGGCATCATGATTGGCGCCGGCTGTTGCCTGGTTATGTCGCAAGGCGGCGCCGCCGGCGGTGACGATGCGTTGGCCCTGGCTGTCTCTACGAAGACCGGCCTCCCCGTAGCCCAAGTCTTCATTATTGCTGACTTCGTGGTGCTGGCGATGTCTTTGGTTTACATTCCCGCCAGCCGCCTCGCTTGGTCTTTCCTGACGACCCTTGTTTCCTCACTCATCATCGGTCAGATCGAGGTCCGCGCCCCGCAACTCTTCTCCCCGGCGTCGGGCGCTTCGGGCGCTGCGGGCGCTTCGGGCGACGAACTGGCGTACGAGGCGAGCGACAGGTAAGCACTGGTCTGGCTGGGCTGGTTGGCCTGGCTTGGCTGGCTGTTTTGGCTGGTCTGGCTGGGCTGGATGGGGAGCGGCTGACGGCTGACCTGGTTGGGGTGGTTGGGGGCGGCTTTGGCCGAAGAACGAACTACTAGCCACTGATTCTCGAAACTTTACGAAACGCCTTCAGGTACGCGATTCCACCTGTGGGCGTTTATTTGTTATGCTTGGAGTAATGATGTTGGAGGTATCGAATATGAAGAAATATCTATTTTATGCGATGCGTGGCCAGAAAATGTGTTTCAACCACGTCCTCATGAATGCGCTCGACTTGGACGCTGATGGCTACGAGGTGCGCATTGTTTTTGAAGGTGAGGCGGTCACTTTGCCCCCCGTGCTCGCCGCCGAAAAGCACCCGCTCTACCTCAAATGCCTCGACCTGGGTCTCATCGCTGGTGTTTGCCAAGCTTGTTCGCACACCCTCGGCGTGCTGGACGAAATTAAGTCGCTTGGCCTTCCGCTCCTGACCGACATGCAAGGTCACGCAGGTGTCAAGCCCTTCGTGTCCCAAGGCTACGAAGTGCTGGTGTTCTAGGTTCGTGGTGGTTGGGTTCGTGGGTGTTCTAGGTTCGTGGGTGCTGTAGGTTCGTGGCGGTTGGGTCGGGTGTGTTGGCTAACCCCCCATGCCCCCTGTGCCCACCCCCAGTGCCCTACGCTAGTTTATACGTACTGGCTAGTGCTCCCAAGGCTGACAAGGGAGTGCACGCTGTGTGTTCTGTTCTGCTTTTTCGTAATTGGCTAGGTTGTTCTTCTATTCGTCAGTTTTCATTTTTAGGTTTTACGGAGTTTGCTGCTAGAGTCGTTTAAGTTTGCGGGCGGCGGGCTCTAATGAGTTTGTTTCATCTATTGTCTTTGTTTTCTGTTTCTTCTTCTCTCCTGTTAGGTTCGAAAAATCGCCCCTTCATTTCCATATCAAGTTCCCTTGCACATATCTCCAAATTTAAAGATATGTGCAGACCGCTTTTGCGTCGTGCGAGTTCGTCAAGATCTTGCCGAATCACTCAGGCTTCAACCACTGGATATTATTGCTTAATTTTGACCGTCAACTCTTCTGCTGCTTTTGCGCCAATTCCATCCTGACTCAACGGCTCTAAAGTAGCGTTGTGGTAACACCCTGAAGTGCTAAAGCAAGTTCCGGTTTTCTTACTTTTTGTAGGAATTTGTTAGTATTTCTGACCACACAGGTTTGGTTTATTGGACTACTATGGATGGGATCAGAAATGAAAGGAACTAACATTATGATACTCACAAGCCATTGGGAGGCTGCTCGAGTCCTCCATGTCCCCTACTTGGACCTCTTTTTCTCCAAGTACTTTACCCATGAGGACTATAAGCCCGAAGTGACTGTCACAGATTACCACGAGCGTTTTCGAAGTAAAACCCACAAGATTCATCTTTGCTCGGTTGACCTGCCTCCAGATGCGAGTTGGTCCACACAGGCCGGCTTTGTCACCTCTCCGGAACATCTTTTCATGCAACTTTCCTATGAAGTCAATGACATCCAGAAGGCCATCCTTCTGGGCAGCATGATGTGTAGCCCAGGAGAGAATGGCGAAATCCCTCTCACCACCATCGACAAGCTCACTGATTTTGTCCAAAAAGCCCGCTGGGTGCGCGGTCGCCCTCGTGCGCTCGACGCCGTGCCCTATCTCGAAGAAAATTTCTATTCACCCATGGAAATCCTTATGTACATGCTTTTTTGTCTTCCCTACCATCTCGGGGGTGTCGGTTTCCGCAAAAAGGTACTTATCAATGCTAAATTGACCATCTCCAAGAAAGATGCCAAGCGCCTCGGTTTGAAAAGATACTATCTACTCCCTGACCTCCTCTTCCCGGAATACATGGTGATCATCGAATTCGACGGTAGAGAGAACCACAGCTCAAAGAAAGCCATCGAATATGACAAACTTCGTCGTCAAATTCTTGAAGAGATGGGTTACACGGTCATTGTCATCCAAGCGATTGACCTTTACGACCTGGAAAAATTCTCCGCTCACAGCCACCAGATCGCTTCCCTTTTGAAATGCAGCATCGAACCAAGCAGCTGCCACTTCGCAGAACGCCAAGCAACGCTTCGAGCACTCCTCCCAAATATCAATGACGACTACCCCTGGAAAGTCCGAGCTTTCCACAAGTCCATGAATGTTGATAAACAGTACAAGCGCTAAGGTTAGGATCTCATATCATCATTCATTCTTAAAGAACATTCACTCTTAAAGAACATTCGCACTTAAAGAACATTCGTTCTCGCACTCACATTCACACTCACGCTTAAGCTCACACTTAAGCTCACACTTATACTTAGACTCACATACTCATGAATAAACACATTCGTAGATTCGCATAGGTATAACAATAAGCGAAACCAGATCCTTTATAATCAAGGATCTTATTAAATTTCCGAGAAAAGAACGGATCGATCACACGACTGTTTTAGTCAAGCAAGGATGATTAGTTATGACATCCTTCTGCCTGAGATACGTTTCAACCTGCCCAAAAATTCTTGCTCGATAATTCTTGCTCGAAATCCCAGCACCGCCTGCACCAGTTCCTTAGCTTGAAGGAAGGGAGGCGGTTTGACCAACGGTCGACTAAAATCACCCTGCTGACTTGAAACGAGATTCGAAGCGCTTAGATGACATGTCATCTAGCTTGCGCATATCTTCAAATTTGCTTTTATGTGCATGATAGAGCCGAAGTTGATACATGACACGTCACCCAACTTGCGCATATCTCCAAATTTGCTTTTATGTGCATGATAGAGCCGAAGTTTATGCGTGACATGTCACCCAGTATGCACATATCTTCAAATTTGCTTTTATGTGCATGATAGAGCCGAAGTTTATGCGTGACACGTCATCCAGCTTACACATATCTTCAAATTTGCTTTTATGTGCATGATAGAGCCGAAGTTTATACGTGACATATCACCCAGCTTGCGCATATCTTCAAATTTGCTTTTATGTGCATGATAGAGCCGAAGTTTATGTGCAAGTGAAATGCAAGCAAGT
This sequence comes from uncultured Fastidiosipila sp., assembly GCA_964479695.1. Classification (GTDB taxonomy): domain Bacteria; phylum Bacillota; class Clostridia; order Saccharofermentanales; family Fastidiosipilaceae; genus JAAYZH01. Next base: position 7,327 of record CAYZSO010000046.1, on the reverse strand, counting down.
ACTGGAGCGATTAGTGATATGTCATCTATCTTGCACATATCTTTAAATTTGAAGATATGTGCAAATAACATGTTGTTCATGGCAGTGAATTGTTTGATGCGAGTGGTTCCGAACTAACAAGATCGTCTTTACCCGAATGATCTGCAAAACGCTACAATGGAATACAGATGATCGAGCTCGTTGATAATCGAACCCGGAAGCGAAAGCTCTCAACATCAAGCAACATCAATAGAATTCTCAAGTCAAATTCAGTTGACTGAAAGGACGATCCCATGAATGCTACCTCTGAAAACCTCTCAGAGAAATCCTCTGATAACTTCTCTGAAAACCTCTCAAAAAATTCCTCTGATAACTTCTCTGATAACCTCTCCGAAATCTCCACTGAAATCTCCTCTGAAAATGCCTCTGCAGAGCATGCCGATACTGAAAACACTGCTGCGACGCTGCGGGATGCACAGATTCGTGAGCAGCTCATCCACTATGGGAATGCGCTCATCAGTCATGGGTTGACTAAGGGGACCGGTGGGAATCTGAGCTTCTTTGATCGCCAGAATCAGGTAGTTTACATCACGCCGAGTGGGATTCCTTTTGAGCAGATCGAGCCGGATGACATTGTGCTCATGGGTCTGGACGGTCAGGTCATTCGGGGAACTCGGAAGGCGTCGAGCGAGTGGGCGATGCACCTGATTTTTTACCGCAATCGCGAAGATATTAGCGCCGTGATTCATGCACATACCACGTATAGCACGGCGATTGCTTGTCTTCGGGAGACGTTGCCGGCGTCGCATTATATGTTGTCTTTGGCGGGTCCGGATGTGCGGTGTGCGGAGTACCAGAGTTTTGGGACCGAAGCGCTGGCCAAAGCCGCCTTCTCCGCCATGGTTGACCGTAAGGCTGTTTTGTTGGCGAATCATGGGATCTTGGCGGGGGAGCGAAGTTTGGCTGGGGCTTTTAATGTTCTTGAAGAGGTTGAGTACTGCGCGAAGATCCATATTTTGGCGCGCTCGATTGGGCAACCGGTGATTATTGACGAGGGAGAAATGGCTGCCATGTCTGTGAAGTTTCAGACGTATGGGCAGCCATTTGAAGAGAAATAAGCGAGGTCAGGGGATTTTAGAGTTTGCAAGTTGCAGAGCTCACTGAGTTTACAAAGCTTGCGATGTTTGTAAGGTTTGTAAGGTTTGTAAGGTTTGCAGAGTGCGAAAATTAGAATTTCTTGATGCCATTTTTGTCTATTTGCTCGAGGATGAGTGTGGTTGGTGCGGGCTCGGCGGAGCCTAGGTGGTAGGCGCTGCGGAAGACGGTTTCGGCTTCCGAGAACTTGGTGGGATCCGTGGTGATGAGGGTGCCGAGGAGGTCGCCTTCGGAGACTTGCATGCCGGTTTTGAGGTTCAGGATGATGCCTGCTTGGTAGTCGATGACGTCGTCTTTGGTTTGGCGGCCGGCTCCTAAGAGCATGCTTGAGATGCCGAGAGCTTCGGTGTCCATGCTGGTGATCCAGCCGGATTCTGTTGCGTAGACGGGGTGACTGGAGACTGCAGAGGAAGGACTGGAGACTGCAGTGGAAGGACTGGAGACTGCAGTGGAAGGACTGGAGACTGCAGAGGATGGGCTTGAGGGCTCGTCTGTGCTGAGGAGAACGGAGGGGTCGCCGCCTTGGTTGCGGATCATTTCCAGGAATTTGGCGGCGGCGACGCCGGTGGAGATGGCGGCTTTGGCCGAGGTAAAACATTCGTCGTAGGTGCCCTTGCCTGCGACGCGGAGCATGTGGGCGGAGAGGATGAGGCAGATCTGGGTGAGGTCGGCGGGACCGTGGCCGTTGAGGGTGGCCCAAGCTTCGCGGACCTCGAGAAGGTTACCGATGTTGTTACCTAAGGGGGTGTCCATGTCGGTGAGGAGGGCGATGGTTTCGCGGCCGTTGCGCTCACCGATTTGCACCATGAGTTCGGCTAGTTCGCGGGCTTCGGCGAGGGTTTTCATGAGGGCGCCGCTGCCGACTTTGACGTCCAGAACCAGTTTGTCGGCGCAGGAAGCGAGCTTCTTGCTCATGATGGAGCTGGCGATGAGGGGGATGGAGCCGACGGTGGCGGTGACGTCGCGGAGGGCGTAAATTTTCTTGTCGGCGGGGGCGATGTTGCCGGTTTGGCCGACGATGGCGCAGCCGACGCGGTTGACGCTTTCGATGAATTCTTCGGGCGAAAGGTTGATGCGAAAGCCGGGAATGGCTTCTAGTTTATCGAGGGTTCCGCCTGTGTGGCCGAGGCCGCGGCCGGACATTTTGGCTAGTTTTGCTCCGCAGGCCGCGACGATGGGGGCTAAGATGAGCGTGGTTTTGTCGCCGACGCCGCCGGTGGAGTGTTTGTCGACCTTGACACCTTCAATGCCGGAAAGGTCGACCATGTCGCCGGACTTGGCCATGATATCGGTGAGCTCGGCGGTTTCCTGGTGCGTCATGCCTTTCAGGTAGATCGCCATCAGGAGCGCACTGGCCTGATAATCCGGAATGCTGCCGGCTACGTAGCCGTCAACGAAGTACTGCATTTGTTCGCGCGTCAGCACGTGACCATCGCGTTTGGCTGCTATCACATCGATCATTCTCATAAGGCACCTCGAACTTGCGTGTTTTCTTAAAGTATAGCACCTGTTTCGCAAGTGCCGGAGGTTTCTTTGTTTTGGGGTTTATTGCGGGTTTTGCTGCGGGGTTTATTGCGGGTTTTGCTTCTGGCCAAAGTCGCCACAGGCGACTCCTTCCCCCGATTCATAGTACAATCTCCCAGAAAGAATGATCAACATGACTTACGTAAGTGAGGACGGCTTTTTGAACGAAGCATTAGCGATTTTAGAGTCCATTGAGAGTTGGCGAATGATCGACGAGAAGTCAACGGTTCCCGATGCCCGGGTCGACGAGTCAGGGTTCTGGCGGCTACCGCTCTCGACAGCGGAAGAGCTCGCGGGACCTTTTGAGACGGATCAGGGGGTGTTGGGCGGCTTTGGCCAAACGAGCGGAGCAGAGGGTGTTATCCATTTCTACCAACCGTCGGCGCTCATCTTAGGCAAACTGGACCGCAAACTGCCGCGTTTCGGGGAGGCGGAGGTGTGGGCTGAGGGGGAAGGGATTCCGCGGGTGCTGAGGATTTCGGGGGGGCAGGCGATTGTGAGTGACAATGGTGTGCTGAACTTGAGCTTGATTTTGCCAAAGCCGCATCTCCCCTTTCGCGATGGGTTTTTGCTGATGGCTGAGGTGGTGCGCGCGTGCCTTCGGCGGGTCACGGGCTTGGAGCTTGACGTTGGACGGGTCCCCGGGTCTTATTGTCCGGGGGATTTTGATCTGTCTTTTGGCGGGAAGAAAGTGGCCGGCATCGCCCAGCGGCGCGTGAAAAATGCGGTGGCACTGATGGCGTACGTGAGTGTTTCGGGTGATCAACAAGCGAGGGCAAGGCTGGTTCGCGAGTATTATCGTCGCGGTGGTGCGGATGCTGCGGATGCAGCTGGTGGTGGCGCTGTTGGTTGTGACGGTGGTGCGGATGCTGCTGATGAACGTTTTCCGCTGGTCGACCCGGCTGTGATGACGCAGGTGCAGGATCTTGTGTTCGATGGGTCGCCGGATGCCGGAATGAGCGCTGAAATTGGCGTTGAAATGATTAAGCAACATTTTTTGGATGTTCTTGGCGCGTGTGGCAGATGAGTTTTCATGCTTACTTGTCTGTGCCATATGTATTATTCATGGACGCATTTGATTGGTAACGTGGATTTAACAATGAATGATGTGCCGCTAGAAACTGCGCGTTGCGCGTAATGCTCAACTGATTGTCGCGCGCAAAACTGCACATAATGTACACGTAATGCAGAACATGATGATGCATGTAATGTTACACATGAGGCTACATATGAAGCTGCACCGACTAAATAAACTACAGGTCAAGCCTGTATAGATAAGAGGCCCAGATGACAAAACACCAGGACCCCCTGACGAAGCAACAGGACTCCATGACGAAGCAACAGGAGCAGATGACGAAACGAAACGATCCGCTGGATTTTGAGCAGCAGCTTCGTGACGTTCCAGAGCACTATCCCCTGCTGCAGATTCTTGCTGAGGATGGGACGCTTAAGAATGAAGACCTATACCAAGTGTTGGCTCCCACTGATCAAGAGCTCACCCTGATCATGGATTGGATGGTGTGGGCCAGGACCTATTATGATCGGACGGAGAAGCTGGCGAAGCAAGGTCGTTTGGGTTTCTATGGGCCGGGGGTTGGGCAGGAAGCGAGTCAGATTGGGTCGATTTTGGCTTTTAATAAGCAAGATTTTATGTTGGCGGGTTTTCGCGATATTCCGCAAATGGTGATGCATGGGGCGACTCTGGAGAATGTGTATCTTTGGTCGAGAGGGCATGTGAAAGGGAATCATTACCCGGAAGGGGTAGAGATGATTCCGCCCCAGATTATTATTGGGGCGCAGGTGGTGCAGGGAGCCGGGATTGGGCTTGGTTTGCGCAAAAGAGGCAAGGAGCAAGTGGCTTTTACTTACATTGGGGATGGGGGCACGTCGCAAGGGGATTTCTATGAGGGGTTGAATTTTGCCGGGGCTTTCCATGCGAATTTTGTTCTCTTCATTATGAATAATGGCTATGCGATTTCGACGCCGAGGGAGATGCAAACCGCCGCTCCGACACTGGCGCAGAAAGCGGCGGCCGCGGGCATTCCGGGCATTCAGGTGGATGGCATGGATCCTTTGGCGGTGCTTTTGGCTGCCCGGAAAGCCCGCGAGTGGGCGGTGTCGGGCAAAGGTCCGGTGCTGGTGGAGAATATCACGTCACGTTTCGGTCCGCACTCGCTATCCGGTGACGATCCGACACGTTACCGAAGCCAAGAAAGTTTCGACTATTGGTCGAAGCGAGATCCTCTGCCGCGGTATCGGAGGTTTCTGGAGGGGCGGCGGCTTTGGCCAAAGGAAGCGGAAGAAGCGGCGATCGCGAGAGCTACGGAGGATGTGAAGAGGGCGATTCAGGCGGCGGACGAGGTGCCGGAGCAGAGGGTTTCTGACTTTCTGCGGACGATGTACGAGACGCCGACGGCAGAGCTTCAAGAGCAAATTACCTACTATGAAGAGAAGGAGAGAGCGTAAGATGGCGGAATTAACGATGGTCCAAGCGCTGACGAATGCGCTCGATCTGGCGCTGGCGAGGGATCCTGAGACCCTGATTTTCGGCCAAGATGTGGGGCTCAATGGCGGCGTGTTCCGCGTGACGCAGGGTTTGCAGACGAAGTATGGCGAGGAGCGAGTTTTTGACACGCCGCTGGCGGAATCCGGGATTGGCGGTTTGGCGATTGGCCTGGCGCTGCAAGGTTTCCGCCCGCTGGCGGAGATTCAGTTTGTTGGCTTTATTTTCGAGGCGCTCGACTCGATTGCGAATCAGGCGGCGCGCTGGCGCTTCCGCATGGGCGGGAAGCAGAATTTGCCGATTGTGTTTCGCACGCCTTTTGGTGGCGGGGTGCACACACCGGAGATGCACGGGGACAGTTTGGAAGGCATCATCACCCAAACACCGGGAATCAAAGTCGTCATCCCCAGCAATCCTTATGATGCGAAAGGCCTTCTTCTCGCCGCCATTGAAGATAACGACCCGGTCTTCTTCCTGGAACACATGAAGCTCTACCGCTCGTTTCGCGAAGAGGTTCCCGAAGCGTATTACACGATTCCCCTGGGCCAAGCGAAGCTGGTCCGCGAAGGCACCGACGTTTCTATCATCACCTATGGAGCCATGGTGCTCGAGGCTGTGAAGGCCGCCGAGACGCTCGCTGCGGATGGGATTTCTGCGGAAATTCTTGACCTCCGAACGGTCTCGCCTCTGGACATCGAGCGGATTCGCGAGACCTCCGAGAAGACGGGCCGCGTCGTGATCGTGCAGGAGGCGCAGAGGCAGGCAGGGGTTGCGGCTCAGGTAGCAGCCCGCATCGCCGAACATTCGATCCTGCACCTCAAGGCGCCCATCGCCCGCGTCACGGCGCCCGACACGACTTATCCCTTCGGTTTGGCCGAGAATCTTTGGCTCCCCCAAGCGGCAGACATTCACCGCAGCGCGAAGGAATTGCTCACATATTAAGGCAGGCCTACGCCGATCACCGTTCACCAGTCACTGATCACCAATCACTGGTCACCGCTCACTGATCACCAGTCACCCGTTACAGAAATGAGGTTCGTATGCCCTATATTTTCAAACTCCCTGATCTCGGCGAAGGCATGACCGAGGGCGAGATCGTCAAGTGGTACGTTGCCGCCGGCGACTCCATCAGCGAGGACGACCCGCTCCTCGAGCTCCAGAACGACAAGCTTTCCCTCGACATCCCCTCCCCTGTAAGTGGCGCGGTGAGCAGGATTCTGGTGCCCGAAGGTTCATCCGCCCGCGTCGGTGAGCCCTTAATCGAGATAGCTTCGGCTGACGCTGATTCAGTGGACGCTGAATCGGCCAAAGCCGCCTCTACCACCCCTCCCCCACAAGTTCAAGTGGAGCACAGCGGTTCTAGTGAAGTCTCGAAAAATGAGGGACAAAGTGTGCGGCAGGGGGCTTTGGCCATGCCATCAGTAAGGAAACGCGCACGTGAACTGGGCATCTCACTTGAAGAGGTTGAACCCACTGGGAAGCACGGCCACGTCACGATGGAAGACCTGGCGCGGGTCGCTGGGGCATCGAAGGTAAGTGTGGCCGCAAATGCAGGTGAAGCTTCTGCAGAGCAACGCCAAGCACAGCCTTACCCGACCGAAAGCGGGACTCCGGCTCCCCGCTACGGCGAGGAGCCAAACGAGATCCGGGAGAAGATGTCCATCACCAGGCGGGCGATTGTGAAGCGGATGACTTTGACGGCTTTTTCGGCTCCGCATGTGGCCATCTTCGATGAAGTTGAAGTCAGCCGATTGGTGGCGCATCGTGAGCGATTTAAGCCGTTCGCTCTGGAACGCGGCGTGAAGTTGACTTATATGGCTTATATAGCAAAAGCCCTCCTCGCAGTTGCTAAGAAGATCCCGGTGTTGAATGCGACTTTGGACGAGGAACAAGGTGAAATCATTTATAAGAAATACTATAATTTGGGCATCGCGGTCGAGACGGAGCGCGGCCTCTATGTGCCGAATATCAAGGATGCGGACAAAATGAGCCTCTATGAGATTGCTTCCGAAATTGCTCGTCTGGCTGAGGCGGCTAGGGCCGGGACCTTGAGCTCGCAGGAGATGCGCGAAGGCACGATTACGATTACGAATATCGGGCCGGCCGGCGGGATGTGGTTCACGCCTTTGCTGAACTATCCGGAGGTGGCCATTATGGGAACCGGGC
>CAYZSO010000045.1:0-15168 GCA_964479695.1 uncultured Fastidiosipila sp. | reverse complement strand
CGAAGTTTACAAGCTGGGTGTACGAATGCTCAGAAGTGGCCCTGCGTAGAGATAATGTAACTACACACCTGTATTTTTTCGGACTTCTGTTCGCGGGCAGAGCCGAAGTATGCAGACTGGGTGTGCGAATCCCCAGAAGAGAAATTTCTTTCAACCTAATTCAGCATCATTGAAGGCAGCGAAGCGGTTCAAGCACTCCTCGAACGCAGTTTGAACTTTCCCCTGAAACGGTTTTCCGTCTTCTGTCCAAAGATTGTTGACGGTCAAGCGGTCGTCTCCACGAGAACGAGAACGAGAACGAGAACCGTCGCCATCGCGAGAAACGTCAATGCGGCCGACGAAGCGGTCACCATACAAGATTGGCAAGGTGTAGGCGCCAAATTTTCGTTTGATCTGAGGGGTGTATATCTCCCAGGTGTAATCGAAATCGAAGAGGGCTTTGATGAGCTTTCTGTCCCAGAGTAAGTTGTCCAAAGGCGCAATGAACTCCATCCGCGGTGGATACGATTTTTTCGCGACATCTTCAAGAAGTGGTAACTCCTCCTTAAGGATGTACAACGGTTCTTTGATCCCCCCTTTACTTCCCTCTTTCACACACTCGCCGGTCCCCCCTTTGATCCCCCCTTTACTTCCCCCTTTCGCCGCCTCGCTGGTCCCCTCGACTGAAATGGCGACAATTTCCTCGTGGTCAAGCAAGTATTGGAAAGCCAGAGTTCGCTGAGCGGTTTTCAGGTTTAAGCCAAGCCAGGCGTCGCTTGCTTTGTTCCACAACAGGCCCACTGCACCGATTCGCCGTTTGACGTGCCAGGCGAACTTCTCCACCTCACTGCTGAACGGCAAACCAGCGTCGAGGATGGAGGTGGGGACGTAGTCTTTGGCCAAAGCATAATACTTCCTCATCCCTACCTTATGGTGCACGATCAGCTCGCCCTTGAAGTACATCGACTCGAGCGCCGCACGAGGCAGTGACGCCATCCCGCCCCATTGCCACAGAATGGCTTCATCCGTCTCGACGTCGCTGGAAGAAACGAAGCCCCGTTCCGCGATGAGCTCGCGTATATGCGGGGCTATTTGACTCACGGCCTCACCACCCAGAGCGTCGTAATTCTCAGCATAAGTGCCACGAGATCGATGTTGGGTAAAAACGGAATAGTCCTCGATTGGGAGTATCGACAAATTTTTATCGAAATAGTCCACCAGAAGCCTATCCTTATAGAGCAACTCGTCCAGATGTTCCTTATTGTACTGATGTATCCGGGAATGAAGGACAATATCGGCGTTGCGTCCACAAACATTCACCGGATCGAACTGAATACAGCCAACAAGCTTGGTAAATGCCATGATCCCCGCCTTGCCGCTGTACTGATGCTTCCCAATGAGCCCATGCCGCCGCAGCAGAAACCGTCTCGCTTGTGCATTACTAATAATCAATCGTTCGCCCTCCCATCTTTGGCCAAAGCCGCCCCCCTCACACTTCTCACACCTGTAAGAAGTTCTGGCAAACATCCGAGTGTGCTGCCAAATGAGCTCCGTAGCCTTGCTGAGCTACGGTACCCACAAACTTTCCCAAAACCTTCCCAAAACCTTCCCGCAGCCTCCGGAGCATCATTGCTGTACAGCAAGCCATAAAGGATATCGTAATCCCATTCTACAGGAATCGTCACAAGACTGGGATGGAGGTCCGAAATGTTTCGTGCAATGCTTGCAATAATAGAAACAAAGGTACCGTTATGAAATATTTAGATAAGTTGATTGGATTACGCTATTTTTCGCTCCAAATTTTTCGCGCCAATACAGTCCTCAGGACATGCAAAAAGCCCCAAAACTGGGGCTTTTTTATACTATGGCGGAGAAGGGGGGATTTGAACCCCCGCACCGCTTTTGACGGTCTACCGCATTTCGAGTGCGGACCCTTCAGCCACTTGGGTACTTCTCCATAGCTTCGTCATAGCTTCGTCTATTTCGGCCAAAGCCAGAACTTATCATGCCTGTCTTTTCTTCCAGCCGAAGACACTCAGGCATTATAGCGTAAAGTTAAAACAGCGACAAGATACCGAAAATCTAGTCGACCTATGCCTAACCTCAACCCTCGGAACGAACCTCAGCCCGCTGAATCTGTATAATAAGTAGACGCTCAACCAGGCTCACCCGGCTCAACCCGATTCAACCCGACTCACCCGGCTCACCAGGCTCAACCCGATTCAACCCAACTCACCCGGCTCACCCGGCTAAACCCGGCTCAACCCGTTTCCGGCTAATGAAAGAGGACTTCATGAAATCACAGCGCATTTGGCAATACATACTGGCAATTCTTCCGCTCGTAATCGTCTTATTTATGCTTCCGCAAATCGGCGATTCAATCCCGGCACATTATGGTTTCGATGGCATGGTTGACCGCTGGGGAAGTAAGTATGAATTGCTGATCCTGCCTATCCTATCGCTGTTACTCGGCGTTTTTTCCGACCTCATTCTTTGGGCGAAACGAGATCCGCAGAAGAAGAAGAAGAACGAGAACGAGAAGGTGAACGAGAACGAAACTCAGACAACTTGGGTAAGAACCACGATTCTGATCCTCCTTTCCCTCTTCTTGGCCTTAACAATAGTATCCATCTATTTGGCTAAGAACCAAATTGAACAAGTTATTAATTTGAATTTCGCCGCTCTTCCCAATGTCTACACGATCATTGGCGCTTTCCTCATCGTGGTAGGAGCCATCATGCCCTTTGTGCCGCGCAATCAGTACATCGGTGCCCGGACGTCTTGGGCGCTGCAGAATGATCAGAATTGGAAGAAAGCGCAGAAATTTGGCGGCATTTCAGTCTTGATTGGCGGCGCGGCAATCGTCGCCATCTCCATTTTCTTCGAGCCGGGACTTACCACAACCCTCTCGCTGATCGTAGCCGTGACCTTAGGTGTAGTTAACATCCTCTATAGTTGGTCTCAGGCCAAAGAAGCCGATCTCGCAAAAGAACAATCTTCAGAGAGGGTCGAGGCTGCGGCTTTGGCCGACGATGAGGCTGAGGCTGAGACTGAGGCTGAGGCTGAGGAAGAGGCTGGGGTGAAGCAAGCGACTGAGGCAGAAAATGATGACGCGAATGAGGGAGACCCGAGCCATGAATGAACATTGGGAACAAGGTCTGAATCCGGAAGAGGTGGAGCTCGCCAAGTTGATTCTCGCGCAACTTCGCCAGTATCCGGCCTCGGAAATTCAGGATGTCGCGAAGCTTCTCTACCAGCGAACTTTTGGCCCGGGGCATTTAGTCAGCGATGAGGCGCGGAGTCTAGAGCGTCTCGAATGCGAGGCCAAAGCCGCCCCCACCACAGCTCATCTTAGTGAGGATTTGGGTAACGGTTTGGTTCGCATTCAGTTGGGGTCTTGGGCAAGTACCGGGTTAAGCTTGACCTTGTTGAACAGGATGTTTCTGCAAACGGCGCAAGCTTACTCAAGCAATGCGAATTCTGATCACCTTGACCCCGGTGCGAAACCTGGTGCTGGATCCGGTGCGAGATCCGGCTCAACGACTGACAAACGGCAATTGTCATACGAAAACCAACTTGCCACACTGCAAAAGCTCACTGATCTAGGTGTTTTGCCTTTTCCATCGGAAGAAACGGCCAAGTGGCTTGCGGATTATCGGAGAAAAGGGTATCCCGTGCAAAGCCACTCCGACGCTTACAAACGAGCTTATCAACCTGCCTATCGCGTCATTGAAGCCAACTATGTTCCCCTCTTCCCTCTTCTTGCCGACCTGGAAAAGAAATTGACACATGTCCCGACCAAACAACAGACCGAGTCACAAACTCAAGTTCTGTCGCAAACCCAAAACCAGCCGAAAACCCAAAACCAGCCGAAAACCCAAGACCAGCCGAAAACCCAAGACCAGCCGAAAACTCAAGACCAACCGAAAACCCAAAACCAGCCGAAAACTCAAGACCAACCACAAACTCAGAATCAAGCGCAAACCCCCTCACTGGTCGTTGCGATAGACGGACGAACTGGTTCCGGTAAGAGTACGGTCGCGAACTTGTTGGCGGGGCTTTGGCCGAAAGAAAGTGCCTTAATTGAGATGGATGACTTCTTCCTGCCTACGGAGAAGCGAACGCCGGAGCGGTATGCCGAGGCGGGCGGCAATGTGGATTATGAGCGTTTCCAAGCTGAAGTGATTGATTCGCTGCGCAGGCCAATCAGGCCCTTTAAGTATCGTGTTTTCGACTGTTCGATCATGGAATTTCATGGGGCGAAGACCGTGCCTGAAACCAAGCTCACCATTATTGAGGGATCCTATAGTCAGCTGCCGCGCTTTGGCCGTTACTACGATCTGGCTGTTTTTGTGGACATCGACCCTGAAACGCAGATCGCCCGAATCAGCAAGCGGAACCCTGAGAAGGCTCCGATGTTTGCCTCAACCTGGATTCCGCTGGAAGAAAAATATTTCGCCGCCTACAGCATTACTAGCCAAGCCGACTTCATCGTCCGATTGCCGTAAGCTGCACCGCGTCTGCCAGTCGTTACCCTCGAGGAGGCCGGTACGTGCGTGCTTTACGTGCGTCCCTCAGGCCGGGTCCGCCTCGAGCTGCCCCAAACGGTGGATCACAAAGTCCGCGATCAGTTGGTGACCTTGCTCATTCGGATGAATCCCATCACTGCAGATATAGTCTTGCGGGTGGAAACTCAGCAGGAAGGGGCGCCTGATATCAAGGTATAGTGATTTCGTTTCTTGGGCCAAAGCCGCAATCGCCGCATTATATGCCTCGTGCCACTGGTAGATGGTACGGGTAGTTCCTTGCAGCCAATGGAGAACATTTTCTTTGTTCAGGGTTTTCGAAAAAGTCTCGAAATAGCGATCCGCATCCAGAGGAGGAAGGCTGAGCAAGACTGGTGTGAGCCCTTTTGCCTTCAGTTTATGGATCAAGTCACGATAGAGTGAGGTGAATTTCTCGAATGGCACGTTCGGGTTATGCTGCTCATTTGGCTTCTCGCTGATCTCCGGCCAAAGAAAATCGCAGTCGTTGCCGCCGAATTCCAAAATTGCCAAGCCTTGCTCAGGAATTTTGGCCTCATTGCGATCAAGAAGCTTCATACCTTTGACAACGGTTGCCCCGAAAACAGACAAATTCTTGACTGTCGCGCCGAACGCCTCTGATATAAGCGAAATGAAATTGCGCGGCGTCCTCTCATAACGCCCGTCCTCCTCGTTCAAAACGATACCTTTGCTGACCGAGTCCCCCAGAACGACCCAGTTGCCGTTGACCTCAATTTTCTCTCCATCTATTTGTACCATAGGATTCTTCTCCTCTATGTTTGCGATGTCGCTATGTTTGTTAACGTGCTACCCCGTTAACCCGTGTCAACTCGCTTGGTCGACTCACTTGTAGATCCAGTTGCGAGACCATCGTCTGGTTCCTTCGCGAGACTCTCGTCTGGTCCCTTCGCGAGACCCGCGTCTGGTCCCTTCGCGAGACCCGAGTCTGGTTCCTTTGCGAGACCCTATGTGGGTTCGCACGCGAGCCGTTTATGTGGTTATGAAAACTATATTTAATAGTTATCGAAATGTCAACACCTAATTTGTGACATGATGATTAAATTCAGGTAAAATCAAGTCCAGATAAACGAAAAAGTATGGTTTGGTACGTTTTCAGTTAAGTCGAATATGCGAAGAAAATCAAGAACTAGACCCGGAAAACCACACATGAGGACCCGGAAAACCACGCATGAGGACCCGAAAACTACGCATGAGGACCTGAAAAGTCACGCATCAAGATCCGAAAGAAGGCACCTCTTATGGCAGAAGAGCAAACAATTGTTGATACACTCCGCAATAATCGACCGGCGAGTTGGGATCATTTCCCTGATCTCGAACTCTATATGGATCAACTCCTCTCGTATGTGAACCGGCAACAACCCTTCACTTCAGAAGAACCGGCCCTCACGAAGTCAATGGTTAACAATTATATTAAACAAGAAATTATTGTTCGCCCGAATGGCAAACGATACAATCAGGAGCATATTGCGCAACTCACAATGCTATCTCTTCTTAAAGAAGTCTTGCCGATTCAGGATTGCCAAGAGCTGTTTCGGGAAGTGGGCCTCTATGAGGATACAGAAGCTACATACAACACTTTTCTGCAGAACTTAGACGATGCGATGAACAGTACGGCGGCGACTTTGGCCGAAACTTCTGAGAGAAATCATGGTGCCGACGCTCTCCGTTTCGCGCTCTACAGCTATGCCAGCCGACGCGTTGCCATGGCGCTCCTGGAGGAGGCGAAACTACAGCATGAGCCGGAGCCTGAGACGAACAGCAATAATAAAAAGGCCAAACAGAAGCACGAACACAGTTCCGGAGCAACATGTATCTGTGTGGGCGACCAGCTATACGTGGTCGACCGGCTACACATGGGCGGCCGGCTATATGTGGGCGGCCGGCTATATGTGGTCGACCTGTTAAAGGTGGGCGACCGACTACCGGACTTGGCCTGTTCCGTGAACTTTGTATTTGTAAGAAACGAGTGCTTCGAGGCCCATTGGGCCTCTGGCGTGGAGTTTCTGGGTGGAAATGCCAAGTTCACCGCCGAAGCCGAATTCGCCGCCGTCGGTAAATCTGGGGGATGCGTTCACATAGACGACTGCGGCGTCGACGGTGTTTAGGAAGCGTTCAGCTGCTTCACTGTCTTCCGTGACGATGGTTTCGGAATGTTCGGTACCATATTTCAGAATATGAGACATGGCTTCGGTCAAGTTGGGGACAACTTTTACGGCCAAAATATAGTCATTGTATTCGGTCGCATAATCGGTTTCAGTTGCGATCGGATATTGGTCGCCCAAAATCGCTGCCGCCGCTTCATCAATTCGGAGTTCGCACTGGCCGGCGAGGGCTTTGGCCGCCAAAGGCAAAAATGAATCAGCAATTTGCTCATGAACGAGTAATGTTTCGATCGCGTTACAGACGGACGGACGCTGGAGCTTGCCGTTGAGGAGGATTGACAGGGCCATGTCCGGATCCGCTGCCTGGTCGACGTAGAGGTGGCAGTTGCCCTCCCCTGTCCTGATCACGGGGACGCGGGATTCATTGACGACTCGCTGGATCAAACCTTGGCCGCCGCGGGGAATCAAAACATCGACATAATCATTACACCGCATTAATTCGGCGCTGCCTTCACGTGAAGTATCCTCGAGATGCTGGACTAGGTGCGGGTCGAGATTCTCCTCACGAAGGGCTTCTTGGAAAAGCCCGGTTAGGAACTCGTTGCTCTTGATAGCGGCTTGGCCACCGCGCAGGATAACGGCGTTGCCGGCTTTGAAAATCAGAGAACTTGCTTCAATAGTCACATTCGGTCTGGCTTCATAAATGATCCCCACGAGGCCCAAGGGCACACTCACTCGCTCAATATGCAGGCCATTGGGAAGTGTCCAGTCTTTTTGGACGATGCCTAATGGGTCAGGTAGACTTGCAACCTCGCGGAGCCCTTTGACCATGGCATTGATGCGAGCATCTGTGAGTAATAGGCGATCTTGCATGGGAAGCGGCAACCCTTCCGAAGCGGCTTGCTCTTGATCCTGCTGGTTGGCCGCCAGGAGTTCTTGCTGGCGTGCTAAGAGTAGATCAGCTGTGCGCAATAAAACGCGATTTCGTTGTTCGATCGTAGGGATGCCTGTGGTCCAAGCTTCCTTGCCCAAGCGGGCTTGTTCGGTTACGGTCATAGCGGTCTTATTATCGGTCTTATCAGCAGTTCTATTATCGGTCTTATCAGCGGTCATAATGCCTCCACAAATTCGCTGCCCCGAGCTTCGCCGTCCAGCAAGTCATAGAGAATTGTGGGATCGCTTCCGTTCAGGACAAAGGTTCTCACACCGCTAGGCACAGCGATGCGGGCTGCGTCGAGTTTGGTTTTCATTCCGCCGGTTCCGAGGTTACTACCGGATCCTGAAACCATTTTTTCCACTTGTGAATCCCCGATGTCGACCAGCTCCATGAGTTTGGCATTCTCATCAACACGAGGATCTGTCTCATAGAAGCCATCAATATCAGACAGCATTACCAATGTATCCGCCCTCATCAACCTCGCCACACGGGCTGACAAACTGTCATTGTCTCCGTGATGAATTTCGAAGATGGAAACTGTGTCGTTCTCATTGATGACCGGCAGAATTCTGGCTTTGAGAAGGCAATCTAGCGTGTTCACAACATGTTGGCTCTCTACCGGATTCACCAGATCTTGCGAGGTCAAAAGTACCTGGGCAATCGTTCGGTTGTGTTCCGAAAAATTTTTGTCGTAATAATACATGAGCTCGCACTGGCCTACCGCAGCGCAAGCTTGCAGCATCGGTGTGTCTTGCGGTCTTTCGAGTAAGCCCAATTTCCCCATCCCAATCGCAATTGCACCTGAGGAGACCAGGATCACTTCCAAGTTTCGGTTGGCCAAATCCGCCAACACCTCCACCAGCTTCGCGGAGCGTCTGATGTTCTGGGTGCCGTTGGGATAGGTCAGCGTGGATGTACCGACTTTGACGACGATTCTCTTCACTTGGTGCGCAGAAACGCTCATAGTTGCCTCCGATAATGGTTATTGCAGTGATTGCCGGCGTCAAATCAAATAGAACCTAGGAGTCAACGCCAGTTTATTTTTTGCCCATGAAACCGAATGGAACCTGAGTTCCATGACGATTAGGAACTTCATCATACCATCTTTTTGCCTGAGCTCGCGGTTGCGGCTTTGGCCACATGAAATCGGTCAGAAAACGGTGAAAAAACGGTGAAAAAACGGCTAGAAATAGGTACGAAATGAAAAATGAGCTGCCCTTCAAGGCAGCTCTTTGTTGGATGTTTCCGGGATTCCGTGGCGTGTGGAGCTCAGAGGTTCCGTGGAGTGTGGAGCTCTGAGATTCCGTGGCGTGTGGCGATTGCGGAACCCACGGGCGGAACCCATAGGAGGAACCCATGGGCGGACCCCATGGGCGGAACCCATGGCAGCAACGTTGGTTAAGCCAGAATCGATTTGATGATTCGGCTTACTTCGCTGCCGTCTGCCTGCCCTTGAACCAAAGGCAAAACCGCTTTCATGACCTTACCCATGTCCTTCATGGATGTGGCGCCAAGTTCTGTGATCTTTTCGTTGATGATCGTAGTGAGCTGTGCCTCGTCAAGTTGCTCCGGAAGGTAGGCTTCCAGAATCGCGATCTCGGCTTCTGCTTTCTCAGAAAGATCAGGCCTCTCGGAACCAATTTCTGTCAAAAGCTCACGGCGTTTCTTGACTTCCTTCTGGATTACAGAAATGGCTACTTGATCATCCGCCTCAATCTGCTGATCCTTTTCAATCTGCAGGATTCCGGCGCGAACAAGCTGGACGATCTCTTTGCGGGTGAGGTCCTTTTCTTTCATAGCGGTTTTGAAATCTTGTGCCAATTGCTCTTTCAGACTCATGATTGTTGCTTCCTTTGTTTTTATGTTTTCTTTTTGTGTTTGCTTGATGTTCTTGCTTTTTTGCTGCTACCGAGCGAAAAGCTGCAATCAATTGGTTATGCCAATCGAAAATCGCTATTCAAGCACTTATCCCAATTTAAAATGCCTGTTGTCTCGAGCTGAACCACCATGGGCAGAACTCTCCGGCAACAGGCAATTAATTTTCCTGTGGTTTCAGACTGCGGATAGGGTTTCGATCATCACTTGACGTCATGCGATCATCATTCGATCTTCATCTCATGACCCATAATGACCCTTCACGACCATCCGCCAATCTTCTACAGAAATTAGTGCTTTCTCTTACGAGCCGCCTCTGATTTCTTCTTCTTCTTGACGCTGGGTTTCTCGTAGTGCTCTCTCTTACGAACTTCAGCGAGAACACCGGAACGTGCGATTGAACGTTTAAAACGGCGAAGGGCACTGTCCAAAGACTCATTGTCTTTCACATGGATTTCTGACATTGTATTCACCCCTTCCCTGCGCTGTTTGAATATTGGTTAGTGTCTATTAACCTAAATTTCTTAACCGACATTACGCTAGCAAGAACTTATTATAAAGCCAATTGTTAACGCGGTCAAATTACATTTTTTCAATGCGAGATGCAATGCAAGAAGCGCCTCACATGATGTCAGACGCTTCCGAAATCTTTATCTACAACGCGCTCTGTAGATAAGATCGTTGAAGTATAGCAGATCATTCCTAAACTGGTGCGAACATTTTGCAGGTTTTCCATTTCCATTTCCAACCAAGTTTTGGCGCTTTGGTGCTAATACAGTCAAGACCAAAGCATTTATGGAGTCTTTCAATTCTTTTTGGTTTTGGATTTTGGCTGCCTTGTTAATCTAAAAGGGATTAGTTAAGATTTATGGGGTATACTTGATTGAATTGTACGTTTTCACTGGAAGGAGATCATTTGAATGATCAATTTATATTGCGATGAATCTTGCCATCTCGAAAATGATAGTCAAACCGTGATGTTGATCGGCGCTGTGGCTTGCCCAGATTACGCCAAAGAATCAGTATACAGTGATATTAAGGAAATTAAGAAAAAGCACTCCATCTCATTCCATAATGAAATCAAATGGGTCAAGGTTTCAAATTCAAAAGTGAATTATTATTTAGATTTGGTCAGATATTTTTTCCATAACGATTTGCTCGCTTTTAGATGTGTAATGTTACCAGACAAATCCAAGCTTCGGCATGATGACTTTAATCAAACCCATGACGATTTTTACTACAAGATGTACTATTACGTAATAAGTAAGTTTCTGAATACAGATGATAAATTGAAAGTTTTCATCGACATCAAAGACACAAAAAGCAGTAGAAAAACAAAAAAACTGAAAGAAATTTTAAGTAATTATGCCTGTGATAGGTATGAATCTATAGATGATATCGTTTTGTTGCGTTCACATGAGAACTCGATTCTACAGCTGGCTGACCTATTAATAGGAGCAATATCTTATAAGAATCGCAATTTATCTACGAATGACGCAAAAGTAAGTGTGTGCAACGAAATTATTTCGCTATCTGGAAATTCATTGACTCATACTACTCCATACAGCAATACTAAGTTCAATATCTTGATCCTTGAAAAAGTAAAATAGGTGATTTATGTGTAACTGTCCAGCCCTACCTGAACCAATAGAATGTCTCAATATGGCAACTTGCTATTTAGATTACTTTCCCAATTTACATAAAAACATCTTTCTAAAGGATTTGTATAACAATAAGATATTTTATCGAGGTTTGCCGATTAGCCTAAAAAAATACCCTATAGAAGCTGACGGTACAGAATCATCGTTTTATCACTTGACCCACAGGAATTACGATACGGATAATACAACAGATAGAGTTCCTGATTTCCAGCGTGCTTCAAGGTTAAATTGGATTAAACCTACTATTGAAACAGATCATAATATCTTTTGTAATAGGCAATGTGTTTTTTACTTTGAAGAATATTTCAAAAACGGAAAAGTGAGGATAAATCTCCTGAACGAGAAGGATAGATATCTAATTGTATTGGAAAGAAGAGAAAACTTTCTGTTACTCATAACAGCATTCTACATTGAATATGATAATGCACTAAAGAAAAAGAAGGATAAATATAATAGGTATTGCCAAAAAGGTAAGCCTATATAATGCCTATATAGCAAGAAGCGCCTCACATGATGTCAGACGCTTCCGAAATCTCCTTCTACTGCTTGGTAGATGAGTTAATTGAAGTATAGCAAATGATTACGAAATTTGCGCGAACATTTTGCAGGTTTTCCATGAATCGCCCAAATACGTTTTGTTATCACACAAAACACCCCCGTGTTTGGGGCAAGGATGCGGAGAGAATTTGCGGGCTCAGGCAGATCAATTTGCTATAGGAATAGTGCTCTAAGGGTGCTCGAATGATGCTTAAAGAATGTTTGAGGGTGATTGGGGGCGGCTTTGGCCAAAGCCTAGCCCTCCACCAAGCCACGCAAGCTCAAGAGCGAAACTTCCCCTCGACCTCAAACATCCAGTTTCGCTTGAATGCCCTCGAGATCCGTGAGTAGGATGTCACCTTTCGGCAAATTCTGGAGCAAACCCTCATCCTCAAATTGATGGATCTTGCGGCTCATGGTCTCCCTCGTGACACCGGCGTAGGAACCTAATTCTTCGCGATTTAAGTTTAGCCTGATCAAAAGACCGTCATCCGTCTCGATACCGAAGCGCTCGCCCAGTCGCAAAAGCATTTTCGCGATCCGTTGATCAGCATTCTGCGTCGACAAGACATCAATCAGCTGCTCCGAGAAACGAATGCGATCATAGGACATGCCCAGAATCGTCACCAGAACCTGGTTATTATGCAGGAGCACATTGCGGAAATCCTGCAACGTGATCGTAACAATGAAGGAATCTTCCAGAGCAACCGCCGTATAGGCGTAGTAATCGCCAAACAGGAGATTGAACCCGCCAATGAAATCGCCCTTCTTATAAATATACAGGATTTGGTCACGCCCGCCGGAAAGATGATTGGAAATTTTCATCATTCCCCGATAAAGAATATACATGTGAGAAGCCGGTTCGCCACTCTCGAAGATCACTTCTCCCTTCGGAATCGCATGAATCCGCACACGTTCGCGGATCTTCTCGTATTCTTCATCACTTAAACAATTGAGAATTGGGATTGCCTTGTGATTCGTAAGTTCATAACCTTCCATCATGGGTTTCAGGCCCTTTCCATGCATAAAATTGTGTATATATGGTCTCATATTTTCGGCCAAAGTGCTGTCGCATTGGTTTTCCTTCTAGAATTGGTTTTCCTTCTAGAATTGGTTTTCCTTCTAGAATTGGTTTTCCCTCTAGAATTGGTTTTCCCTCTAGAATTGGTTTTCCCTCTAGATTCGTTATAATAGAAAAATCACTAAGTGGCACAAGGGGGCTCTCATGAACAAAACAATTCTTACCGGCGACAGACCAACCGGACGCTTACACATCGGACACTACGTTGGTTCTTTGCGAAGGCGAGTTGAACTGCAAAACACCGGAGAGTTTAGTGAAATCTACATTATGTTGGCGGATGCGCAGGCTTTGACCGATAACGCTGACCATCCGGACAAAATTCGCCAGAACATACTCGAGGTGGCGATGGATTACCTAGCGGCCGGCCTCGATCCTGCAAAATCAACCATCTTCATCCAGTCGCAGATCTCCGAGCTTTTTGAACTGACCTCGTACTACATGAATCTTGTTACGGTGGCGCGGGTTTCCCGTAATCCAACTGTGAAATCCGAGATCCAAATGCGCGATTTCCAAGCCAGTATTCCGGTAGGCTTCTTCACCTACCCGATCAGTCAGGCCGCCGACATCACGGCTTTCGACGCAACAACAGTCCCGGTCGGCGAAGACCAGGCGCCGATGCTGGAGCAGACACGCGAGATCGTTCAGCGTTTCAACCATATCTACGGCGAGACGCTCGTCATGCCGGAGATTCTTCTTCCGTCCAACAAAGCCAGCATGCGTCTCCCCGGCACCGACGGAATGGCAAAAATGAGCAAGTCTTTGGGCAACTGCATTTACCTCTCCGAGTCCGCGGATGATATCAAGAAAAAGGTCATGTCCATGTACACTGACCCCAACCATCTTCGCGTATCTGACCCCGGCAATGTCGTCGACAACCCCGTCTTCATCTACCTCGAAGCCTTCGCAACCGATGAACATTTCGCAGCCTACCTCCCCGAGTACAAGAATCTTGACGAGCTCAAGGAACATTACACCCGAGGCGGTTTAGGCGATGTCAAGGTTAAGCGCTTCCTCAACGACGTACTTCAGGAGACTTTACTCCCCATCCGCGAGCGTCGTGAGGTTTTGGCCAAAGACCCCGCCGCCATCTACGACATCCTAGTCGAAGGTACGTCTAAGGCGCAAGCAAAAGCCGCCGCCACCCTCGCCCGCGTCAAGCACTCCATGCGAATCGACTACTTCGTCAACCAAGGTTTGCTAGCCCCGGTTGAAGACGAGGATCCCGCTGCTGATGTGGAGTAAGGTTCGGGGACTGGAGTAAGGTTCTGTGGCTGGAGTAAGGTTCTGGGGCTGGAGTAAGGTTCTGGGGCTGGAGTAAGGTTCTGGGGCTGGAGTTCCGAGAACAGTTTGGGGCTCGAGTAAGGTTCTGTGGCTGGTACGGAGTTGGCATCAGGTTCAGATTCTGCCTTGAAATCCGATCCAGAGTATGCGAGAGCTTAGTTCGGATCAAAATACTTTAGGTCCATTTCTTCGTTCTACAGTCTTTTAATCGCCAATGAAGAAGCCTTTATGGTCCAAACACTGCACACAGAGGTACGAAAATGTACTTCTGTGTTTTTTTCCACCAAACTCAATTATCTCTACCAGCTTTGCTTTGCGTTTATGATTTTGTTAGCTGAATCTGCGCTTTCATTGCTTCAACCCGCGAACAGAAGTCCGAAAAAATACAGGTGTGTAGTTACGTTAGATCGTTCTTGGAGTATTCTATGACGCTCAGCATTCCCAGCTAATCCAACTTCGGCTCTATCCCTGAACAGAAGTCCGAAAAAATACAGGTGTGTAGTTACGTTAGATCGTTCTTGGAGTATTCTATGACGCTCAGCATTCCCAGCTAATCCAACTTCGGCTCTATCCCTGAACAGAAGTCCGAAAAAATACAGGTATGTAGTTACGTTAGATCGTTCTTGGAGTACCCTATAAGTTTCAATATCCTCGGCAATCAAACTTCGGCTCCACCCACGAACAGAAGTCAGAAAAATACAGGTATGTTGTTACGTTAGATCGTTATTGGGGTACACTATGGCGCTCAGCATTCCCAGCTAATCAAACTTCGGTTCTATCCGTGAACAGAAGTCCGAAAAATACAGATATGTTGTTACGTTAGATCGTTATTGGGGTACACTATGGCCCTCAGCATTCCCAGCTAATCCAACTTCGGCTCTATCCGTGAACAAAAGTCCGAAAAAATACAGGTGTGTTGTTACGTTAGATCGATCTTGGAGTACCCTATCAGGTCCCGCATCCTCAGCAATCCAACTTCGGCTCCATCCACGAACAGAAGTCCGAAAAAATACAGGTGTGTAGTTACGTTAGATCGTTCTTGGAGTATTCTATGACGCTCAGCATTCCCAGCTAATCCAACTTCGGCTCTATCCCTGAACAGAAGTCCGAAAAAATACAGGTATGTAGTTACGTTAGATCGTTCTTGGAG
>CAYZSO010000044.1:0-15887 GCA_964479695.1 uncultured Fastidiosipila sp. | reverse complement strand
CTAATCATACCACGTTCGAGACGTTCTGAATCGAGTGTAAAGTCCGTTAATCAGGACAGTAAGATACAAGGAGCTGCGATAAACGAAGGCGGGACACTTGTGGCGCTGCGGCTTTGGCCAAAAGGGTAGAAAAAATCCCGGTCAGGCGAAAGAGCCTGGAGCCGGGATGACGTGAATTATGTGAATGAAGCGGCTTAGAACGAAGCGATCTTCTCTGCCGTGATGTCGCGGCAAATGGCTGCTGCGAGTGCGGAAGCGGCTGCCATGTCGTGGTAGCAACTGATGCCATAATGGGTGTGCACATAGCGAACCGGTACGCCGATAACGATTGTGGGGATTCCCTGCTCAGCCAGATGGATGACGGAACCATCGGTGCCGCCACCGCTGCGAACGGAGTCTTGGCATGGGATGCCTTGCGACGCAGCGAGATCCAGGGCATAGCGCTGGAAACGCGGATTGGTGATCATGGAGACGTCAAAATGGCGGAGCATGGGGCCTTTACCGAGGGCAGTCTGGATCATGTAAGGCTCACTGAAGGTATCATCTGCGGGGCAGCCTTCGAAAACGATGGCCAGATCTGGCTTCACGCGATTGACGCTGACTTTTGCACCGCGGACACCGACCTCCTCTTGTGAAGAAAAGGCGCCGACAACATCGACGGCCAGTTCTTCTCCGGCTAAGTCATGGAGTGTCATCACTTCGGCAGCACATCCGATACGGCAATCAAAGGCCTTTCCGATGAAGTGATCTTCACGATGGTCCATGGGGGTAAAGGTCACATCCGGGACGATGGGAGCGCCAATTTGGATGCCATAGGTTTCCACGGTCTCCTCGTAGGAGCTAGAGCCGATGTCGATGACCATTTCGCTGAGCTTGGGGGTCTTCCCTAGATCTTCGACCGCCGTAAAATGCGGCGGACGACTGGCGATGAGGCCCTTCACGTAGGTGCCCCACTTATTTCTGACGCGGACCAGATGGGCCGGCACGTTGGATTCAACCCAGCGGCCGAGGCTTAAGAAACGGAGCAGGCCATTAGGCATAATGGCTTGGACGATGAAACCGACTTCGTCCGAATGGGCATCCAGCATGACGACCGGGCGATTGCCGGTGTTTTCTTTGCGATCCACATAGAAGTTTCGGACACTATTCTCTTCTTGGCTGCCTAGGCCTTCTGTGTATCTGCGAAGGGTCGAAACCACTTCGTCCTCGAAACCGGAAACGCCATTGGCGTTTGAGAGGTCCTCAAGCAAGCGTATTGATTCTGCTTTATCCATACTACATCTTTCTATTTAGCTACTGCCTCTTCCCTTTTCTCTGTTGTGGGAGAAATCGAAAAGTTTACTTATTGTATTTCCAGAGAAACGCGGCCAAAGGCATCGATGAAATCCACCAGGTAATCGGCGGTTGCTTGGAGCATTTCTTTGCCCCATTCTTCGGTCGCTGTATTCGGGTGGTCAGGGCCGATCCAGCCGCTGTCCGTAATTTCGGTAACATAGCGGACAACGTTGACGGTGACGCCCTTGTATTCGACGGAGTTGAAGCCAGTGGCTTTGAGTTCCGGAGAAACGTCCTTTAAGACGAGGTCACCACCGTAGAGGGATTTATCGACCAGATCAGGATTGATACCCAAGATTGCCGCTGTCTCCTCACCACCGCCATGACCACCCTTCCAAGCCGGATTCATATCCCAAGCCATGAGCCACCAGTTGCAGATAGCGAGTAAGGCGCCTTTGGCCCGCAAATCAGTCCCGACACGCTCGATGCTCTTGATGTTACCGCCGTGGCCGTTCAGGATGATGAAGTGACGTGCACCGTGCCGGTAGAGCTCATTGCAAACCTGACCCAGGAGCTGATAAACGAGCTCGCCACCGAGGTTGATTGTGCCCGGATAAGGGGCCAAAGTTTCACAGGCGCCGAAGGGCAAGACCGGAGTCATCAGGACGTCGGTGCGGCCTTCAATCATTTTGAGAAGATGCGTGGGGATCAAGGTGTCAACGCCCAGAGGCATGTGGACACCGTGGGACTCGATACTGCCGATCGAGATCAACACTGTATCATGGTTCTTGAAATACTCTTCAACTTGCGGCCAACGGGCCTCTTCCAGTCTCATAGAAATGGTTCTCCTTTATGAAAAAAATCCAGAGAACGAGAACCCTAAGGTCCTCATCCTCCGAAATTATTTTGTCTATTCGCCTCTGCGAAGTAAACTCAGTCAGAGGCGATAGCGCGGCGATCGTGCGGCGTTAGCGTGGAAATCGTGCGGCGATAGCGTGTCAATAGCGCGGCGATAGCGCGGCGATCGTGCTTAGCGGCCGACCTGAACTTTATCCAGCTTATGGTAGCCGATCGGGTCAGCGACGAAATTAACGACCTTCTTGCTGGAGGCTGCGTTCACCGAGGTGTACAGAAGCGGTGCATAAGGCATGTCTTCTTGCAAGATCTGATCCAGTTCTTTGTATGCTTCCAGGCGCACGTTGTCGTCAATGGAATTTCTGCCCTTCATGATCGCGGCGTCTGCAGCAGGATTGTTGTAGAAAGCGCGGTTTCCGGGTGCGCCCATCTGTGAAGAATGGACCAAAGAATAGAACGTATAATCCGCATCAAATGTGGAAGTGACCCAGCCCATATAGGCCATGTCATGTTCACCGGATGAGGTCGTTTGGATGAAGCTGCCGAATTCCGTGATATCCACTTGGACGTCAATGCCGACTTCCTGCAGCATACCCTGGATGACGTTACAAACCTCAACACGTCCCTGATTGTCATTGACAGCCAGTTTGATGCTGAAACCATTCGGGTAACCGGCTTCGGTCAAGAGTTGCTTGGCCTTCTCAACATCATAGGTGTAAGGAGCGGTTCCCGGGTAACCAAAAACGAGGGGAGCAACGAGTGAGCCTGCGCTTTGGCCATTGCCGTAGAGCATCGCTTCAACAATGGTATCGGTGTTTATGGCGTGGCGAATGGCCTGACGCACTTTCGCGTTGTTCAGCGGTTCCTTCTCCACATTGAATGCCAGATAGAAGGCAGTCATCGGGTCAGGCTGAATGTACACGAGGTCGCTATTATCATTAATTTTGCTGATGTCATTCGGTTGGATGTCAAAAGACAGGTCAATGTCACCGGTTTCCAGAGCGATTGTCCGCTGAGCCGCATCGGGAATGACTCTCATTTCAAGCGTTGGAGTCAGCGGTGCACCAGCGTAATAGTCTGCAAAAGCCTCAAGCGTAGCGCTGTTCCCTTGCTTCCACTCGACAAACTTGTAAGGCCCCGAACCTACAGGCGCGGTGGCAAATTCTTTGCCTTCGGACTCCATTTTCTCGACATATGCTTTCGGAACAATCGCCGAGAACGGTACAGCGAGATTGCGAAGAATTGGGCCGTAGGGGGCTTTGGTCTTAACTTCCACATGGCTCTCATCAACAACGGTAACCGTGTCAATGAAGTCAACAATATAAGCAACGGCCGTCGAGGCAATGGCGCGCTCCAACGAGAACTTCACGTCTTCTGGAGTCACCGTTGTGCCATCATGAAACTTGATGCCATCACGGATCTTAAAGATCGTAGTTTGATTGTCCGGTTGTTCCCAGGATTCCGCAATCTGAGGAACCACATCGCCGTTATCGTCAAACGTGGTCAGCGTGTCGAAGATCTGCTGAGTAACTTGGACAGCAGGCGTCTCTTTGCCGATATGCGGATCGAGTGACGTGATGTCAGCGCCTTGGCCCCAGACAAGTTTTTCTTTGAATTCTGTCGATGTAGCCCCGGTTCCTTCGGTCGTGTCAGTATTTCCTTGTGTAGTGTTTGAACTCTGACAAGCTGACAGGAACAAGGCCGCTGCCAAGGCTAGTGACAGAATGCGGCTGATTTTCTTTCTCATAATAAATTTCCCTCCTAGATTGTATCGGTAACACGACCCTGATAGATTGCCAGGTCGTCTTCCCTTTCACCTTCATAAAGCGTACAGGCTACCTCATGGCCCGGCGCTCCTTCCCGAACATTGTAGTTCCACGAACGGCAAATCGGGTCCGCGTAAGGACAACGATTGGCAAATCGGCAACCGGGTTCAGGATTGATTGGAGACGTAAGTTCTCCTTTCAGTTGGATCTGTTCATTTCTCACATCCGGATCCGGAATCGGAATGGCTGAGAGAAGGGCTTTGGTATAAGGATGCATAGGTATGCGGAAGAGTTGTTTAGATTCAGAAAGTTCGACCAGTTGGCCCAAGTACATGACCGCAATGCGGTTCGACAGATGTTTGACCACAGACAGATCGTGCGTGATGAAAATCAGCGTCAAGCCCAGTTCCTTCTGGAGGTCTTGCAGCAGATTCAAGATCTGTGCTTGGATCGAGACATCGAGGGCTGACACAGGTTCGTCGCAGACAATGAGTTCCGGTTGTAAGGCCAAAGCCCGCGCGATCCCAATTCTCTGCCTACGCCCCCCATCCAGCTCGTGAGGATAGGAATTCATCAGGCGTTCAGCTAATCCGACGAGTTCCATGAGCCGCAGAACTTCCCGGCGAATTTCTTGTTTCTGTTTCGGTTCGTAGAGTTTCTGAACCAAGAGTGATTCTTCAATCGTTTCGAAGACCGTCATGCGTGGGTTCAGCGAAGCAAAAGGATCCTGGAAGATAATCTGCATTTTGCGGCGCAGCTTCTTCATCTCCTCTTTGTTCAGTTTCGTGATATCGGTTCCGTCAAAAATAATCTGACCTTCCGTGGGTTCATGGAGCCTTAGGATCGTTCTGCCTAGCGTGGATTTACCACAGCCTGACTCGCCGACCACACCGATCGCTTCGCCTCGATAGAGATCGAAGTTCACATCATCAACCGCATGCAGGGAACCTTGCGGAACCGAAAAGTATTTTTTCAGGCCTCGCACCTGAAGTAAAGGTGTTTCTGTCATGATTTTGCCTCCCTAGCTTCTTGAACCTCTTGCCAATGGAAGCAACGCACCTGGTGCCCCGTGAAGGCTTCTTCAATAGGCGGGTGGTTGGTATGGCAGATCTCCGTGGCATAGGGACAACGCGGCGAGAAGAAACAGCCCACAGGCAGTTCAGTCGGGTCAGGCATCAATCCCGGGATCGGCTGCAGACGTTCCACATCATCTTGGAGTGACGGAATCGAATTAAAAAGTCCAATCGTGTACGGATGCAGCATGCGCTTGAAAATATCACGCACAGAACCTTCCTCAACGATTTCCCCGGCATAAATCACCGCCACGTCGTCACAGTTCTGTGCCACAACGCCTAAATCATGCGTAATCAGGAGCATGGCGGTATTGTACTTCTCGCGGAGGCTCCGAATCATGCTGAGCACTTGTGCTTGGATGGTCACATCGAGTGCGGTCGTCGGTTCATCCGCGATGAGAATCCGAGGATTACAGGCGAGCGCAATCGCAATCACCACACGTTGCTTCATCCCGCCCGAGAATTGATGCGGATATTCATCATGCCGGCTGGCCGGGATCCCAACAAGTTCCAGGATCTCAAACATCCGTTTGCGGCTTCCCTCAGCACCCAGCTTTTCGTGCGTAACAATGACTTCCAAGATCTGGTCACCAACGGTCATCACAGGGTTCAGTGCCGTCATCGGGTCCTGGAAAATCATGGAAATATCACTTCCGCGGATCTTGCGCATATCCGCTTCAGAGATCTTCAGCAGATCCACCCCATCCAGAATCACCTCGCCCGACACAATATGTCCCGGAGGTTTGGGAATGAGTCGTTCGATGCCTTTGGCCAAAGTCGTCTTCCCCGCTCCCGTCTCACCCACGAGTCCCAGCGTTCGGCCGGTATCGAGGGATAAACTCACGTCATTCAACGCCTTAACCACCCCGTCATCCGTACGGTATTCAATCATTAGGTTTTTTATTTCAAGTAATGCCATAAGCGTTCCTTACTTCTTCAATTTCGGATCCAGAGCATCGCGCAGACCGTCTCCAACCAAGTTGAGTGACAAAATCGTCAACATGATCGCCACACCGGGAATCACGGTGATATGCCAGGAATCTCTGATATAAGTGCGGGCATTCGAGAGCATCGTGCCCCACTCCGGTGTTGGTGGCTGAATTCCCAGACCCAGGAAAGACAAGCCCGCAATTGACAACAAAGCACCGGCTGTGCTGAGTGTCGCTTGGACGATGATCGGCGACAGCGCATTTGGGATAATATATTTTGTAATGATCCGGAAGTCACTGGCTCCGATTGCTCTCGCGGCTTCGATATATTCCTGATCCTTGACCATCAAGATTGCGGCGCGAACGGTACGGGCAAACGTGGGAATGTAAGAGATTCCGATCGCAATCAACACATTGATCAAACTGGTACCAAAAGCCGCCACAATCGCAATCGCCAACAGAAGCGACGGGATCGCCAGCAAAATATCCATGAAGCGCATGATGATATTGTCAACTTGCTTGCCATAATATCCGGCAAGAGCGCCCAACGTGCCGCCGATCAGGATCGACACCATGACCGCGATGACGCTCATGAAAAGTGAGTATCTGATCCCCCAGATCACGCGCAATAACATGTCACGCCCGAATTCATCGAGCCCGAAAATGTGCTGGGCAGACGGTGGTTCCAAGCGGCGCAGAAGATCTTGCTTGACCACGTTCTCCATGTAAAACTCGCGATTCGTCGCGATATCAACGATAAAAGTCCCGATCGCCAGAATCACCAAGATTGACAGAAAGATCAAGGATATCAAAGCCAATTTATTCCTGCGAAACCGTATCCAAGCCTCTCCCCACAGTGATTTCTGCTTGGTCTGTTTCATGTCTCCCAGGCCGCCTTGCCGCTTCGCTGCTTTTGATTGTTGACTCATGCGGCCGCCTCCCCTGTCTTGTCCGCTACGACAAGCTTCTTTTGCTTACCTCGCTGGAACTGCGATTTGATCCTGGGATCTACGAATGCGTAAATAATATCCACGATGAGGTTCACAATGGAGAACATCACAGCAAGGAAGATGACACAACCCAGCACCACCGGAATATCTTTCGTTTTGATGTTGTCAATCATCAAACGGCCAATTCCCGGCCAGGAAAAAATCGTTTCCGTCAACATGGCCCCACCCAGCAGTTGCCCGAACTGTAAGCCAATCGCGGTAATAATCGGGATAATTGCATTCTTCATCATGTGGCGGCGAGTGATGATGCTGTCATTGAGGCCTTTGGCCCTTGCGGTGTCAATATAATCCGCTCGAATCACATCAAGCATAGACGAACGTGTCATACGCGCAATGGTTGCGGTCACACTCGTCCCCAGGGTCACCGCCGGCAAAACCAAACTTCGCAGAAACATACCGACGCTTTCTGTATTCATGCCTTGCGAAGGGAGCCAGCCCAGTTTCAGTGAAAAAAGCATGACAAGTAATAGCCCCAACCAGAATGTCGGCATAGAAACGCCAATCATCGAGAGAACAGTCACGAAATAATCAATAAAAGAATATTGTTTCTTCGCTGACAAAATACCAACCGGAATCCCGATCGCCAACGCAATCAGGGTAGCTGCAAGAGCCAACACTAGGGTGGCGGGGAATCTCTCCATTACCATGGCACTGACATCCAAACTGTTCTTATAAGATGTCCCCAGATCTCCTTGAATGGCATTCCAGACAAAACGCAGGTAGCGGACGATAAAAGGATCATTTAAGCCCAATTCCTCGTTTAGCTTCGCAATGCTGTCCGGCGTGGCCCCATCCCCTAAAATAATCAAGGCCGGATTTCCCGGCGAAACGGCTAGTATGAAGTACACGATGAACGTGACGCCCAGGAGCACTGGGATCATCATCAATAATCGCTTCAGTATATATTTGTACATTGAAACTCCCCCATTGTAAATTTCCGATTAGCACCGCCTTACTATATAGAGGAATCCGAAAATCGGGTACCCTGAAACGAAAATTCGTCTGTTATTGTGTCAAAAACTGATTCCTTTATGCCTTTAAATCTTCCCCATAATGGTATGATTCGTGAGACAAATTGTGGTATTAACGTGGCATTATCGAGAGAATATTGAAGGAATCTTGATGGACTATCGACGAAATAACGAGGCCATATCGAAGGAATAACGAGGCAATCATGAGCGGTGAAATGAAAAATAGCGGAATGAAGAGTGGCATGATCGGTGGAGTTTTCGCTCCGGAACCACAAGTGGAAGAACCGACAAACTGGTTCACCCACTGGCCGGAAATTACAGATACCGTCCACATGATGTCAGGCCGTTGTGCGCTGGGCTATTGTCTGCGAGACTATTTACTGAGATTTTCCGGTAAGCGCTGTTACGTCCCCGCTTACACTTGTGAAACGGTTTTGGCTCCTTATGAACAGCTTGGCATGGAACTCATCTTTTACGATTTCGACCTCCGCATGACCCCACGCTTCGACCAGGCAATGCTAGGCGAGTTCGATATTCTCCACATCGCCGGCTACTATGGTTTCTCAAGCTATGATGAAAAGTTTGTCCGCCAAGCACACGATGCCGGTGCCATCATCATCCAAGATCTGACGCACTCCCTTTTTTCTTTTGATGGGCTTTCGCCTTTGGCCGACTATGCTGCGGGAAGCGCGCGCAAATGGCTGGGTGTTGCTGCCGGTGGGATCGCCTACAAACGCGGCGGGAGCTTCCTCTTGCCACCCGAAGCACCTGACGAAGAGCACCTAAGCCGTCGTTTCCGCCTATTGGATGGTGCGCGTTCAAGCACTGGCGTTACCACAAATGAAATGAATGACCGCTTTTGGGCCGCAGAAGGCATGTTGCGCCAAATGTTTTCCTATCAGGCTTCCGATTTGGCTTCTATAGAGCTTATGGAACATGTGGACGTCACAAATCTCCAAGCACGTCGTCGCGCGAATTATCAGACCTTGCTCGATCTGCTTCTGCCAACCGAATTTGCCCCACACATTGTCTTCCCTGTCCTCGATCCGGCAACGGTTCCTTCGCACTTCACAATCCTCTATCCCAAGCGCGATCTCCTTCAGCAGAAGCTCCTTGAACTCGGGATAAAAACTACCGCCTACTGGCCGACCATTCCTGCTGGCACCGAAGAGTTCACAGCCGCCACCATCTACCGCGATGTCCTCTCACTTCCTATGGATCAGCGCTATGACGAATCGGACATGAAGACTGTAGCCACCATGCTCCTTCAAGCGGATGCCGCCATTTCAGCAGAGTCCTAGGGCAGATGCAGAAATATCAGCAAAGTTCTAGGGCAGACGCAGCCATTTCACCGAAATCCTGGCTAATCCTGGCTTGGCACATTTACTCTGACACAATTACTTCTTCTTCGGAACTTTGAAGATTATGGGTTCGCCATCCAGCGCAATTTTCTGATCTTCAATCCGGAACGTACGGTCTGTGATCAAATTCACGTAGTCACCATCAGCCAACTCTGCCTTGACACTGAACTCCACAGCGGGTGAAATTTTTTCTAGTGAAGCCAAATCAACGGTCGCCGTCGGATTCACGGTCTCCGCCGGATCTACGGTCTCCGCCGGTGAGTCACCAGCAGAATCCGCACCCAACTGGAAAATGCCGTACATGCGCTCTTTCGCTCCATCGAGTTGCAGCACAGCAATATCATCACCATAGACACCATAATTGACCGCTGAGTGGCGAAATGGCTCTTCGCGAACAATCTCTCCGAGACGAGTTAGGAAGTCCGAAATGTCAACACCCGTATCCCAATCAACCGTATCTTTATCGAAGAGCGAAGGTTCATGAGCCACTCCTCTCTCCTGTCCCATAAAAAGGAGAGTCGTCCCCGGGATAAAGTAAATCATCGCCGTCCAATTACGCAAACGAGAACCCGTACCAAAGAGATGCGCAGCCCTCTTCTGGTCGTGGTTCTCAACCATGCGAAGCTTCACATAATTCGCCGGGTAAGTAATTTCCTGGGTATACAAGGCATGTAAATACTCTTTAAGAGAAATTTCACCGTCCACTGCTGCGTAGAACTGCTCATAGATGTCATAATCATAAGTAATGTCAAAAGCCTGATACATTTCGCCATCGGATGCGCAGTAGATTTCATTCTCGTGGCAGTGATGCTTCATACTGCTGTGAACTGATTCCACCAGCCAGACGAAGTCCTTTTTGACTTTGGCCACAGCAGCCCTTGCCTCAAGCCAAAAATCCTTGTTTACCAAAGACCCCACATCGCAGCGGAACCCATCAACGTATTTGGCCCAATAGAGCAAGACTTTGATTTGCACATCCCAGAGGGGGCCGCGCTCCCGGTAATCCAGGTCGACAACATCGGACCAATCACCGGCGTGATTTCTGGGCACGCCCTTCGCATTGCGGTAAAACATCTCCGGATGGAAAAATGCCATATCAGAATCCGGTGAAGTATGGTTGAAAACAATATCCAGCACAATTTTCAGGCCCAACTCGCGGCAAGCTTCGACAAAAGCCTCGAAGTCTTTCATCCCCCCAAATTCCGGGTTGATTGCCATATAGTCGCGAATGGCATAAGGCGAACCCAAGGTCCCCTTACGTTTCTCCTCACCAATAGGATAAATCGGTTGGACAAAAAGATAGTCAACCCCCAGCGACTTAATTCTGGCAAGCTCTGGAATTGCCGCTCGAAACGTGCCTTCATCAGTAAAATTCCGAATAAAAAGGCAGTACATGACCTTCTGGCGCAGGTCAATTCTCGTGTCATCAGCCATTGATTCGTCCTCCGAAAAAAT
The DNA here is from genome assembly GCA_964479695.1 of uncultured Fastidiosipila sp. Classification (GTDB taxonomy): domain Bacteria; phylum Bacillota; class Clostridia; order Saccharofermentanales; family Fastidiosipilaceae; genus JAAYZH01. The sequence goes on along the minus strand of CAYZSO010000044.1, from coordinate 5,192 downwards.
AGAATATACACAAATTAATATACTATTCTTTTCGGATTATGTCACCTGTTATTTCGGATTATGTCACCTGTTATTTCTGGTGATGTCACCCGTTTTGACTAATAATTCTGCCGTTTCCACCGCTCCACCCGCAGCACCGCGCAGGGTATTATGCGAAAGGCAAGTAAACCGGTAGTCCAAAATGTTGTCTTCACGAAGCCTGGAAATCCAAATCGCCATGCCTTTGTCGCGATTCGCATCCAACACGGGCTGAGGACGGTTCTCCTCTTCCATATAGTGAAGAAAAGATTCCGGCGCAGAAGGTAAATCCAGCTCTTGTGGCAGCGTTTGGAAGTTCCGCCACGCGTCAAGAATTTGTTCACGAGTAGGTTTGTTCCTGAATTTCACAGTAACAGCAGCCGTGTGGCCCTCTTGCACAGCAACGCGGTAGCAGTGCGCCGAAATTTTCGGTTCCGCCGCCGGGACCACGCGCCCTTCTTCGACTGTACCCCAGATTTTCAACGGTTCCGTTTCGGACTTCTCCTCTTCCCCACCAATAAACGGAATCACGTTATGTTCCATCTCGGGCCACGTCGCGAAGGTCTTCCCCGCTCCGGAAATCGCCTGGTACGTGCTCACAAACACTTCTTCAATGCCAAATTTCCGCAACGGCGACAGCGCAGGCACGAAGCTCTGAATCGAGCAATTCGGCTTGCACGCAATGAAGCCTCGGGTCGTGCCTAAGCGCTCTTTCTGAGCCTGAATCAAGACCCGGTGATCCGCGTTAATTTCAGGGATCATCATGGGAACATCGGGTGTGCCACGATTGGCGGAATTGTTGGAGATCACGGGGATTTCGGCTTTGGCCAAAGCCGCCTCCAACTCCAAGATCTCCCCCTTAGGCAAATTCACCGCGCAGAAGCAGAGATCCAAGCCTTCGGCAAACGCCCCGGCGAGCTCTGGCGTGACTTCTTCCACCACCATATCCATGACAAGCTCCGGACAGGCCACATCCAAATTCCATCGCCCCGCGGTCGCCTCTCGATACGTCTTACCGGCGGAACGACCCGACGCGGCAAGCTTCGTTATTTCAAACCAAGGATGATCGGCAAGAAGCGTAATGAAACGCTGCCCGACGTAGCCCGTCGCCCCGACAATCCCTACACGTAATTTCTTATCCATCGTTATCCCCTCCTGAATCCCTCAGGTAAAATGCAGTAAAACCAATTTCGTTAAGCCATTGTAGCAGAGCCCGAGAACCCTGCCCATGTGCCGAATCAAGTTCTGATCCTGACAAGGTCAAAATTCGTTCCATTCTCAATACCCTGAACATCCCTTTTCTCCGGTAACAGATTCCCCAGCAGCAGAGACACCAGCGGCAGAGCCATAAGCGGCAGAGACACCTAACTCAAATCAACCACCCAAACCCACAAGCCAATGCCAGAAACTTGTCATCGCAAAAGTCAGACCCAAGCTGTAGAGCGAAATGGAGAAAGGCTTACAAAGCAAAATGATCGCAGTAAACTTCTTAAACGTCATATTCGTAATGCCGCTGATATAACAGAGCAAGTCATCCGGCGCGACCGGCAGGAAAATCAGAATCGCAAAAATCGTCTCATACTTCTTGTCATTCGCCGTCCAACCGATGTACTTGTTGTAAGCCTTCTCGCCGATCATCTTGATCACAAACGGCTTGCCGTAATGCCTCGCCAAAAGAAACGCCAGCATGGAGCCAATGCAGATACCCACGTAATTATAGATCAGTCCCCAGATTGGGCCAAAGGCGATCACACCCACTGCACAGCCAATCGCACCAGGCAGAATTGGGATAACCACCTGCACAATCTGAATAAGCACGAAGATAAACGGAGCCGCCGGCCCCAAACCATTCACAAAACTCGTGAGAGTTTCCTGGCTTTTGAATATGCCTTGTCTGTAGCCGATAAACGTGGCAACAAGCATAGCCGCAATCAGAACAACCGTGGATATATTCAGAATCGTATTAAAAAGCTTCGAACGCTTCAGGTTCGACGTCTCATCCAAGCGAAGTTCTTCCGGAGCTTCCTGCGCATCCGGGTGCAGAAGGGTCTGCACCAGATCCTTCCCTTCGGTCTGCGCACGCTCACGCACACGAGCGCGCACAGACTTCTTCTCAGGCTCATCCCCCTCTCGATCCGCCCCTTCAGCTCCTACGGCTGCGTCGGCGGCGGTGGTGGTGACAGCGGTGGCGGCAACTTCAGCAACTTTGCCCGCCTTACCGGCTTTACCGGTTTTACCAGTGTCGGAAGCATCAGAAGCTTCATCCGCTTCAACAGCCACAGAAAATTTCCTGCCGGTCTGACCATCATCCGGTCCATCGGCAAGCGTAAGAGATTTATTGGTTTCCAAGTTAATTTTTTTCACGTTTGGTACACCTTTACAATTTAGGCTCGTAGTACTTGTTAATTTTACCCAACACTCGTTAAAATCTCGTGTCATTCCGAATGTCGTATAATGAATAAAAACATAATTTTCAAGGAGACATTCATGCCCGAGTCGGAGAACAAACCGGAATCAAACACTTTCCCAATCTTAGAAGAGTTTCTTGGCTACATGGAAGCGATTCTCGGGCGTTCAGAATTGACAATCAAAGAATATCGCTACGACCTCCGACTCTTTTTCCGGTTCTTGAAACAGTATCGCGGTGAAGTCCCAAAAGGCACAGATCTTCAAGAGATTCCCCTCGACCAAATCAACGCCAACTACCTTCGAAACATCAAGCTCACAGATTTCTATGCCTTTTTATCATGGTTGACACGCGAACGCAAGGCATCCGCCGCAAATCGCTCTCGCAAAGTCTCCGCTCTCAAGAGTTTCTTCTCCTTCGCCACCGCCAAACGCAATTACCTCGAGGTAGATCCAACAGCCGAACTAGAGTCCCCGAAAATCCCCAAACGCCAGCCCAAGTATCTCTCGCTGGAAGAGAGCCGCACGCTGCTTCACAAGGTCGACCCCGAAGAAGATCAATTCGCATCCCGAAACTACTGCATCATCACGCTTTTCCTCAACTGTGGTCTCCGCCTCGCCGAGCTCTGCTCCATCAATGTGGACGACATCCAAGGCGACACCCTTCGAGTCGTAGGCAAAGGCGGCAAAGAGCGCACCATCTACCTCAACCATGCCTGTCTCAAGGCCATTGAGAACTACCTCCCCGACCGGCCGAAGCACGCCAAGGACAAGAAGGCACTCTTCATCAGCCGCCAGGGCAACCGCTTAGCTCGGAATTCAGTTCAGTTAATGATTACGAAGTATTTGGCCAAAGCCGGCATCGACACAAACAAGTACTCTACCCACAAGTTACGCCACACCGCTGCCACTCTCATGTACCAGTACGGTCATGTTGACATCCGCATGCTCCAAGAGATCTTAGGACACGAGTCCGTAGCAACAACAGAAATCTACACCCACGTCGACAAATCCCAACTCCACCAAGCCGTCGAAAGCAACCCACTCGCCTCCGAATCCCCCACCGACGATTCCCCAGCTGACGATTCCGCCACCGTCGATTCCCCAGCTCACGATTCCCCAGCTCACGATTCCCCTGCTCACGATTCCCCTGCTGACTAACCTCAACGATCGAACGCTTGAGAGCCGGTCGCTTTGGCCAAAACCGCCAAAACCGCCGAAACCGCCAAAACCTTGGCAGATGGTTACTTAGACCAAAAGAACTACATAGCGGTTGCTTTGGCCAAATCATTCTCTGAAATCGTGGCAATGAATGTGGGGTCGAGGTAGGAACTTTACATACCGATCAGGTGCATGATCTCCTGGACTTTGTCGATCGGATCAATCCAATAAAATACAATAAGCAGCAAAATTGCAATGACCACCCAGAAGAAGATGTTGGCGCACTTCTGTATCTTCTGTTGATGCTTACGCCTCTGCTTAACGTACTCCTTATTAGCGTACCCCTTCAGGCGATATTGCTTTGCGGGCCCGCGTCTCTTCAATCGATAGAAAATCGAAGGATAGGAGCGACTTCCGGGGATCTCTGTCATGCGGGCTTCTTTGCGGAAGATGGTATCCATGTCAGCAGCGTTTCTGTTCCTCGCGGATACGACAACCGGCTGCACGGATTTTCCTTGCGGCGCTCCTCTCAGACTGCGAGCTTCGGTATCTGAAGACACTTTGATTGTTTGGTCTGAAACGGGTACTTTGACAGGTGTCTGTCTCTTCGTTTCATCGGAAAGTGGCTTCATTTGGGGCTTCGCTTGTGGCTCCATTTGCGGTTTCGCTTGCTGTTTCGCTTGTGGGTTCATTTGTGAGGAAACCTGTGAGTTTGATTGAACCGTTTCAATATTCTGGGTCTGGAACTTCTCGTCCTCGTTAGGAAACGACGGTGCAGAAACTGGTCGCACTCTAGTTGTGGCATCATTAGAAACAGGTCTGGAGACAGGCTTACTTGTCGCAGGCTTCAAATCCGCATCATTTTGCGGCTCGAGGTTTGTGGGATTCTTGTAGACAGGTTTACGCGGCCGGGCAAACTCCTGGTTTCCGGACGCTACTGGTGCTCTTCCCTGCTTCGCGGAAGGCGTTGGAATTCTCTCTGGGTTCTCTGACCCGTTGTTGCCCCTATTGCGGTCTTCGGCCAACTTCCGTTCCCCACTTTCTAGCTATCGGGTTGATTATAAAGTTTCCCGAGCTAACTGACAACAAAAGCCTGATTTATGTCGAGCGTGATCGGGGGTGATCGGGTGTATGGCCAGACTAGGTCAAGTTCTGCCAACCTAGCTAGTCCGGCTAATTCAGCTAGTCTGATCACTCCGACAAAATCTGATCACTCCGGGCAATTCAGGTCACTCTGACCAATTCAGGTTAACTTGTTCGGCTCTGGTCAATTTTGTCTTCATTCTATATCGTCAATTACTATAACACCATTTTCAATACCACTTTACAATGCCCTCTGTTTTCGTAATTTACAAATATTGTAATATCGTGATATCGCAATATCGTAATTTCGTCATTGTCGCATAGCCAGACACGTCTCAGCCTTTCCATATCAAGTTCTCTTGCACATATCTTCAAATTAGCTTAAATGTGCAGGCTAGAGCCGAAGTTAATACGTGACATATCACCCAACTTGCGCATATCTTCAAATTTGGTTCGGGTGTCAAAAGTAAAAAAAGAGGAGAAAGGGCTTGTACAATATAATATATTGTGATAGAATGTAGACA
>CAYZSO010000043.1:0-16933 GCA_964479695.1 uncultured Fastidiosipila sp. | reverse complement strand
TGTAGGGAAGAAGATGCCAACCCCTCAAGTGAGCGGGCAAAATTGTTTTCTTTAGCTAGTAGTGGTCATAGTTATTGGGGTACTGAGATTGAGAACACGGAGGCTTGGTGTGATTTGCTCATGTTCTTAGTAGGTGCGGATGGTCAAGAGAAAGTAGAGGATCAAGACGATACGGACACAAAAAAATCCTTGTATTTTCTTGTCGATCCTAATGGCTATGAAATGGCATACTTCTGTCATACATTAGATTTGTTGCGGAAAGCGTTGGGAGATACTTTCCCGGATGTTTTTCTGTACATGCCCTTACGTGAGCTTCGGGAATCATACTTCGTTCATTTCAGTGAATCTGAGAATCCAGGCACAATTGAAGAACGCAGCAAATATCGCAAAGTCAGTTCGAATGAAATCGAGTCACTGATCTACCAGTGGAAAGTAATAGAAGATAAAGAACATAAGACACCCGTGCTTTTGAATGGATTATTAACCGCTGCACCCGACGGGATACTCGATCAGCAGATCCGCCTTATTATAGAGAAGGAAGATGCTCCCATAGACCCCAATAGAGTAGTTTATGAGCTGGTCATGAGGCATTATGGTTTCGGTGATGTTTTTCTTCGTCAGCAAGTCTTGCGTTTCATTAACGATGAAGGATCATGCAACACATAATATTTGATTCGAGGGATTGAGGTGAGCATTTGTGCATTGAATACAATATTCAGAAATCAAGTATGATAGGATTCTGGTCATAGACCATGGTTTACTGGTACAAGCCGGCTAAGAGACAAGAACTAATTTTGAAGGATCATCATTCCGGGCAAATGAACCGGCGAGCACTTCGGATGCTTCAATCTGGGCTCAAATTTCGCTCACAAATTTTCGCTCACCGGGAGTTCAACACATGAAATACGTGCTAGCCGTTGATATCGGCACCACCAACACAAAGGCCGTCCTCTATGACGATCAGCTCCGGGCACTGGCTGCCGCACATCGAGGCAATCAAACGTATCAGGACAAGCCGGGTTATCAGGAGCAGGATCCGGCTGAGATTTTGCGGGCTTTTCACGAAGTTGTTGCGGAAGTGCTCTCGGCAATTCCGGAGGCAAGGGAGCATGTGGCGTATCTGACTTTTTCCGGGGCGATGCACAGTTTGCTCTTGCTGGACCAAGCGGGTAAGCCGCTGACCCGCGCGATCCTCTGGTCCGATACCAGAGCCGTCGATGAAGTAGAAGCCTTCAAGAGCACAGAAGATGCACAAGCCTATTATCAGCGGACCGGCACGCCGATTCACGCGATGAGTCCATTCTTCAAGTTACTGTGGTTCAAGAATCAGAAGCTTTTCCCGGCGGAGACGGCGATGTGCCTCGGAATCAAGGACTACATTCTCCACTTCCTGACCGGCGAGTATCTTGTGGATTACTCCTTAGCCTCGGCCACGGGTCTCTTCAATATTCATGAGATGAGGTGGGATGAGGCGGCTTTGGCCAAAGCCACCCTCAGCAGCTCCATCCTGCCCAGACCAGTGGCTACAGAAAGTCCCCTTCCTCTGCGAAACCAGACCTTCCTAGCAGAAGTGGGTTTGCCCTCAAGCGTGCAGATCGTGCCCGGCGCTTCGGAAGGCTGCCTCGCGAATCTGGGTGGTTTCGCGTTGGGGGAGAGGGAGACGACGGTGACGATCGGGACGAGCGGGGCGGTGCGAATGACGGTGGGGGAGCCGCTCTTGGATCCTGAGGGGAAAACGTTCTGCTATTACCTCAGCCCGGGGAAATGGGTGATTGGCGGGGCGGTTAACAACGGGGGTAACGTGCTGCAGTGGCTGGATGAGATTTTGTTTGAAGAGACTGGCCGAGTGTATGATGTTTTGGAATCTGCCGTACCGAAGATCGGAGCGGGGAGTGAGGGGCTGATTTTTATGCCTTTTCTCTTCGGTGAGCGGGCACCTTATTGGGATGGACGACTTACTGCCTCATTCGTGGGTTTGAAGGCTCACCATAAGAAGGCTCACCTCGTACGAGCGGTTGTTGAAGGCGTACTCTTCAATCTGCGTGAGGTCTGGGAACGACTGCAGACACTCGCTGGATCTAGCACAAAACTTGTTGCATCCGGAGGTTTCTTGCGAAGTGAGGTCTGGACACAGATGATGGCCGATATTTTCGGCTCGGATTTACTCTGCGCCGATGAACAGGATAGTAGTTGCCTAGGGGCAGCGCTGCTGGCAAGCGGTTCGGCGGGGCTGATGGCTGGAGGTGGTTTGCGAAAGGTGCACTTCAATCCGGAGCGCCACGAACAATATAATAAATATTACAAAGACTATTTGCGCTATGCAAAGGAAGTGCTTACTTGGCAGTCGGAGACGTGGCAACGCAAATGAGTTCATCGTATGTTGCTGAACTTCGAATGTCACAAAGCATCGAAGAAGCATCTGGCATACCTGGTTAATTACCGTGCTCATCAGCTAACGAATACGGCCATCAGCCACTTCCACTATCTGGTCACAAGACATCTGCAAGTCTTCCAAAATATGACTTGCCATTACGATTGTGCAGCCACGCTCCTTCTCTTGAGCAATCATTTGGGTAAAACCTTGGCGGGCAACTTCATCCAGGGAGTTTGTCGGTTCGTCCAAGAGAAGTAAATCCGGTTTCTCAAAGATGGCCTGGGCAAGAGCTAATTTCTGCCGCATTCCCAAAGAGAATTTTTTTACCTTCCTAGTATCTTTCGGGTCTAAGCCGACCTTTTCTAATGATGCCAGAATATCCTCTTCTGTGGCTGTGTTATTGATTGAAGCGATAATTTCCAACGTCTCTTGAGCGGATAAATTCGGCCAAAACTTGATCGTCTCAATGATCATTCCACATGATTTGGGAAAACGATTATTACCAATCAATTCAACACCATTCACTATGGCTTTGCCCGACGTGGGTTTAATCAAACCTGACATTGCTCGCAGCAGCATGGTTTTCCCTGATGCATTTCTTCCGTGAAGGCCAATCACTGCACCTTTTTCGACGCTAACATTCACGTCGTCGAGAACCACGTTGCCTTTAATTTTCTTCGTATACTCTTTCAACTCTATGTAAGCCATTATTCTCCTCCGATATAATCCATATTCTTTTTTAATTGATATTCTAGTAGTAATGAGACCACGAAAATCACAACAGTTGGAAGTACACTCAGTGCGGTAATCTGCTGCTGATTTAGGACAGACAGCAAATTGAAAGGCGTCCAATGTAGAATAAATCTCGAAATATTAAGAGTATAGGCCAGGTAACTAACGAGAATGATTACCAGGCAGACTAATTTCCGGTCGATCCGGCTCACTCGATAAACAAGGTCACTTATAATTGTCAACAGCTGGGCTGTCACGCACGAAAAAATAAAATAACAAATGATTCTTTCTATACTTATATTCAACAAAATTAGGAGTGTAATGCTTGTGATAAGTTCAATACAGAGACTGAAGAGCAAGGAAGGTAAAAATTCAACGATTGTCAATCGTAAAAATCGATTCTCTTTCAAGAGCGGCCAAAACAAGAAATTCAACTCATTGATTTCGAGTAAGACTACCGATAGCAAATAGGGGAGCAAGATAAATAGTATATGAATTGTGAAAAGCAAGATGCCAATCGGTAATTCCTCAGATTGAAGACTAAAAGGGAAAATAACCATGACGAATTCTTCAGGCCTTACCTCTTTAGCGATGAAATTCGTATACATGACGAAAGCCATACCACGGCCTAATAAAGCTAAAATGCTGATTAAGGCTACTTCTTTTCCATACATCTTCACCAATACGTGCAACTTATTCTTCTTCATTAGACAGCTTATCCTCATCATACGTAAATGCTAATACTAGGTGGAAAAGAGTGACCATAAATAGGAAATAGACGATTAGCCTGGGGATCGCCACATCACCTTGAACTTCACCAAATAAATAATAAATGAGATGGAATTGCCTTGGCTGTGGATATTGCATGAGTAATTCAGTCACATAATCTGCTATTAACAGTAATAAGACGAGGATAATCGATAACACTGGCATCTTAAAAAAGGCAATAAAAATTAGATTAAGCAAGTTTACCGTTACATTAATCAAACTTGTGAGAACAAACAAAGTGAAGAAATCAACACCATATTCATTATGTCTCGTTAACATAACCGGAACAGATGTCAGTAGGCTATAGAAAAATGAGATTTCCAATGTAAACATAGTTATAAACATGGCTAATTTTCGAAGACCAAGTCTATAAAGAATCACATTATTTTGGCAATAATGAAGATATAGTGAGGTCAACACCAATGTAATGGGAGTTTGGAACAAGACCACAACGAGTGAATGGGCGTGCATATCATTTGAGAAAAACAAAAATAATGAAGATACAGCCAGATAAACGAACGGTATAATCAACAAAGGCATTCTAATGAAGTAGTGACTTTTCAAATAAAACATTACAATTCATCTGTCCTGCAAATGCGTGGGACCATCAAACCGGCGGATGCTAGCAAGATGGCTATTATGACCACAGGAAGGAGCTGCGGATTTGACCAATTGAGACCGTCCTCAATAAATCCGAGCTTAGAAGGTCTACTAAAACGGAAGATCATGGCTAAAACAATATTGACAAGCATTGGGATTATGTATGCCAAAGGAAATAGTCGATTCAGGTAGAGGCCCACCGAATAGCCAACCGTAGTCAATGAAGCAAAGTACAACGAAACTTTTGCAGAAGAAGATATTATTAATCCTATGGATGCTGTGCTTATGCTCTCTATATACCCTAAAGGTTGAAAGACAACATCAAATATCCTGCCAAGAATAACTTGATATAGAAGAGAGAGAAAAAGGGTTAAGAAGGATAAAAGGAAGACAACGCAGAACTCCTTACCTATGATGCTTTTTCCTCCTCTGGATATGAGAACAGATGACATCTGTACTTTACGATGTTTATGCTCAATATCAATATAATAAAAGGCCAAGATGAGAGGAAAGAAAAAATCCAGCATTAGGTTTGATATGACGTTATAGGCGGAAGAGGGTATTAACCCTGACGGTCTGTAAATGTAAAACGCATGAAGTGAAGTCTCTTCAGGTAAAAAATCCAACCCCGCCAGAGAATAATCTTTTATTGAATCCGTTAGTCCTGAAAAATATACAATTGTATAAGCGGTAAAAATCAGAAGTAATGTAAGAATCGCTTGCCAAATTCTACCGCTCTTGCTATACCATCGTAAGCTAAACCTCATAGTTGAATGTTACTTTCTATACTATTTGTAGTCCCAAGTTCCCGAGACACCATCACCCAACCAATCGGTAGAACACATTCTCAGTCGAATTTTATCTCCTACATTCGCATTATATTGGACGTAAGCACCTAACCAATGCTGATAATTATAACCCAAACGAGTAGAGATGGTGACTTGAGGAGAGAATTGAACGACAGCACCGCCGTTAACGAACTGCAAATCAGTCCAAACCAACACTGTTTCATTTGCTGACCCAGCGGAATTTAGGCGGAGATAGCTTCCGTCTGTCCCAGTTTGTTTTGCTGAGTAATCCACAATTGTGACATGAACTTGACCAGGAGGCAACACTTTATTAAAATCTGTTGTTCCTGCATAGGCGATACCTGCGCCTGTAAATAAAATGATTACTAATGCTAATAACACTTTTTTCGATTGTGTTTTTTCACGTACATTACCTTCCTTTGCATGTTTATTACGAGATCCTTACAGATTTGATTAATGGAAAGTACTTTCTATTAACACCAATGTACCATTGATATCAAATATATACAACAGTATTTAATACCAAAAATAATTATCGAGATTTGTATAATTAGCACAATATATTTGTCACAACTTCAGCGAATTCTAGTATCGAAACCTAAAAACAAATCAATTCAGGGGTATGATGAATAATTAAATTTCAGAGAACACCAGGTGAGATACTGATATTTGAGAAATAGATGAGCTAAGGTATTGTTCGTGAAAAAATCTCAGTTAAATGTAGTATTTAAATAGGTTTACTAGTAGTATATTTTTTTACTTATAATGTAATGGCGCTCGATCCCTTGCTTCATTACGTTGACTTATTCATGAGGGTATACCGAGCTATTGACCTAAATAAATTAATAAAACAAATACTGAAAGACGTAACTAATGGTACAAGAATAAGCAAAACCATAGTTCTATATTGGAAATGAGATGAATCATGTTGTTGATATTGAAAGGGGGGATTGTAGACGGTTGCACTGTCGTTTGGCTCGACATTCTCGGTTAAATAAAGTACGCGCTTTTTATTTACTATTTGTCTAGTCAATGTCCTTTTGTAGCGCCGGAATTTTACTATACTAAAAGAAGATAGGTTTCCTTATGAAGTTTCTCTGGCTGTCACATCGTAGGTTACGCTTATATGTGTTGGATACGCCATTGCTAGCGCTAGTTCTTTTCATTTCTTTTGTAGTCTGTCTCTTGAACTTTCTTATTTTGTACGCAATGTGGATGCCCCATCTTCGTCTAAATGCTGAGGAAGATGCGGCGTTTCGAACATTTATTATTGCCTTACAAGAAGGCAGCGGAGATATAGATACTTTAGTTGATCTATCTGATCGGCTACCTATGCAATCACTGAGAGTGGAAGGCACCTATCAGGCACCTATCAGGGTGAATTTGTGATTACTTCCCTACTTGATAAAGAGTATTATTCTTCACATGAGTTACCTGAGCCAGTTGAGTTCGAGGATCTTGCAGTTGATGAAGTCCGACTTCCTCTGGAATGGAGCGATTATCGAATAGGAGACATGATTGTTCTTGGTAGTGAATCTTATACTGTGAAGAGCTTTGGTTATGATTACGGCTATTTTATCCATCCGGATCGCTTTAGAGACCTCGTTCGCTTCAACCGCTTTACTTTTCAGACCATTTCTCAAGTCAACGAAACTGAGCGTCAAAACCTAATGAATGAACTTAATCAGAAGTACTCTATTGAAAGTGCAATGACACCTCAGGATGCTATTCAGTTCTATAATAATGAATCACCGCTGATTTTTACAGTATTAATCACCTTCTTTGCAGTATCAATGTTTTCTATGGCCTATATCTTGGCATACATCGTCAAAAATCAGGCAAGGAATAACTGGGTTATGCGGCTGACTGGTTTGAGTCAGAAACAACTTGTATCTCATGTTGTGGTCGAGCTTTTGCTTTTTATTCTTTTCTCTACAGTAGTGGCTTTTACGCTGCATCAAATTTTCTGGAAACCATTTTTCCAGAAAATCACCCCGCGTGGTGTGCGTGAGCTTCTTCCTCAAGATTATTTCTTGATTTTGTTATTTGCACTTGTGATCTCCCTGGTCATACTTCTCCCAAGGGTAATTTTGGAGAGCCGCAAAACGTTGAAACGGTTAGAGGTGGATTTGTGAAAAAATTTATGCGCATCTCAACGTTCGTTGCAAGGCAGCAAGTAGGGACATTGTTCCTGTTTTTTCTCCTCTATTTTCTGACCATGTTGACGTTTGTTTTTGGTCTTGGCCAGGCCAATTATCTTGCACATAGCCTCAACTATTACAATCAACTGGCGATAAAGGAAGCGGATTACGTCTTCTTATCGTTTTCAGCGGTCCAACACGAAGCCGTGATTGAAGATTTACAAAGTCGAAGCTATATTAGAAACCTGATCTATGAAATCGATAATATGTCACTTGATTTGCGCCCTGCAGGTGACATAAGTGAGTTGAATACAGCTCTAATCCCTGGAGATAGCCTAGCCTATTTCGTGCAAGGGACAGCCCCTAAAATCGCTACTCTGCCTGTTCCGCCAGATTCTTTGACTTTCTATACGATCGTTCCGGCAGATTCATCATTCAAAGTCGGAACAACAAGAGCGGCGAAAATAAGTGGCATGGAAGTCAATCTTATTGCTCTTGCAGAGCAACGGAGAAATCAATTATTCTGGGATTTTGGCAACGGCGGATCTGCGGTATCTTGGGACCAGTTATTGGCCGGTGAGGAAAAAATGTACATTATCAATCAGGGTCAACTGGCTGATTTGGGACAGTCGGTTGCCCCTACACTTGGCATGCTTATCATTTACGATCCGGACGCCACGCAAACTGAAAAGAATGATTTACACGATTATTTGCGGCGTATTGGTGTCGTGTCGATCTATTCAGACGATATGGTGACTGCTCAAACGAAAACAAGCTTGACAACGAAACTGAAGCTACAACTGCCTTTGCCACTGACACTTGCTGTCTCTGCCATTATTTTATGTATTAGTCTAGCGATCATGAGAATATTCCGCTTGGAGAAAACAATTGCCGTTTACGAATTAATTGGCTTAAGCCGCCGTGACTCGATCCTCGCAATGAACATTTGGCCTACGGTTTTGATGCTTGCGAGCCTCGGAACCGTCTCTTTATTAGTACTAGTGGCAGAGACAAGCCGTCCGGACTTCCTTTACCGAGGAAACCAGGTTCTGATCAATGGCTCAATGTTCTTCTATTTGCTTCTTTTCATCTTGTTCAGTTTGCTGCTAAGCATAGGAATAACCGCATATTTATTGCGTAAAACAACACTTGTGGAAAAATTGGGAAGGCGGGAATAATCTATGGTGATTGAACTGAATGATATCAGCAAAACATACCAACCGGGAAAGCAAGCGGCTGTTCACGCATTAAAAGAGGTTAATTTGCAAGTACAAGCCGGTGAGTTTATCTCCATAATGGGTGCATCTGGTTCCGGCAAAAGTACATTATTGAATATTTTGGGGTTAGTGGATCAACCGACATCTGGGCAGTACCGTTTAAATGGAGTTGACGCGCTAGCGCTTAGTGACAGTAAGCAAAGTCAGTTGCGACGTGATGAGATCGGCTTCGTCGTTCAAGATTTTGCTCTCATCAGCAACGAATCGGCACTATTTAATGTTAGTCTGCCCATGCTGTTGACTAACAAATCCATGTCCACTGCTCGCCGCAAGGCCAAAGAAATGCTTGATCGCCTTGCCATCGCTGATCAGCAAGATAAAAAAATTCGTGAGATGTCAGGCGGTCAACGACAGCGGGTGGCAATCGCCCGCGCTCTGCTTATGAACCCTAGTGTCATCCTTGCAGATGAACCAGTTGGAGCGCTCGATCAGGAGACGTCTACAGAAGTCATGAATATTCTCGCCACACTAAACCGCGAAGAGCATGTGACAATAATTTTGGTCACACATGATCCAAGTGTTGCAGCATACGCATCGCGTTCACTACGCATGCAAGATGGCTACCTACATATGTAAATAGGAAAAACCACGACCAGTATTTGTAATTAAACTTAGGTATTTTAGCATTGTAAACCACAAAAGAATAGACTGTTAATTTATTTGAAAGACATCCATAATTAAGTCAGCAGTAAGCGGAACTAGGATCAAATAATAGGAGTGGGGCAGGCAGCCTCCGGGCTGCCTGAATTGGTTTATGCGGACGATACATAAATTATTGTATTTATCCAAACAGACAGCCGTTAGACAAATTATTCTTGGTATTACTTTTTTTCTTGTAGTTCTTATGATTTCTATGACTATGTCTATTTTTTATCTTCGTCAAAAATCAATACTTGACTGCAAAAAAAATTCCTTTTCAGGATACATTGTATTTCGCTGAAAATCATCTGACAGAATATATAAATGATCCCGAACTTGGCGAAGAAACATTTGAACAGCTGATCGGTGAGTTGAAATCTTTTCCTGCTTATGATTCCTATTTGTTGCCGAAGACTATTTACCTCAGGGAGAAAATACAATCAACTGTAGTTGATCCTAATCAAATATCTTTTGGCACAACTATTTGGCTATATACTTCGGATTATCAAGACTTCTTTCCTCTTGATATACCGTCTGCAAGGATTACAAATGAAAAAATAGCAATATATTTGCCGGATTATTTTCGTGAAAATCATATTATTGAAGGAAAAGAGTTTACTGTTTACCAGGGTATAGATGAGAATTATGAAAACCCTAGTATTGTTAGTATTCAAGGATTTTTGCCTGCGGATCTTTTGGTACCTAGGAATTCAAGAGTGGGCACAAATATACTCACTTCTGATCTGTTCCAACCGGTTCAAGAAGGAATGATGATTGTGAATGAAGAAGCGTATCAGATCTTACAAGAAAAATATGATATTACAGAATCACCGATCAAAATCCTTTATATCCGCATGAAACAGGAAGCTACTGTTGAGGAGCGTGCAGAACTTATCGACGCACTAAGACAGCACGGTAGTGTCGAAGAAGTTTCTGAGATCATCGCCAGAAGTGAAGACAACTTTCGTGCTGAGTTTTTTAGGCGGCTGGCCAGTGTCTGCTTCATGAGTGTTTTGGTATGCATTATTCTCTTAGGGCAGATCCTACTTTTGATAAACAAAACACTTCGACAACAAAGTATTTTTTATCTTGTAGGGAGTACCAGATCAGAACTCATGAGAAATACGGTCTTAACGGCCAGTCTTCCTTTGCTTTTAGGACTCCTTTTATCCGTGATCGTGTATTTGATTTATCGGTGGCAGTACATCTTAGGAAAAGTCCAGGTTATTTATTTTCTCAATTTTCAAACTCTGTTTTTCCCTATCCTACTTTTCCTTATCCTTATCCTGATTATTGTCGGTGATTGCTTCCTCTACATGCACAAATTGAGACCTGTAGAGTATCTAAGATCGTATCAAGACTGAGAAGAGAATTACTATGTATAAACACTGGGTTATTATGAATTCGGAATGGAAAGATCTTCTGAAAAGAGATCCAATTATGATGATTACTCTATGTGTAACCACATTTGTGATGACATTCGCGCTTATCTATGCCTATATAAACTACACGGCAAAATCAACAGTGAACGGTGAACGTAATTTACGGTACGAGTTCGTTGTTCCGGAAGAATTGATCATCGATATTCTCGACATTAACTCAGCACCGCATAGTGTCGAAAGTATATCCATTTGGGGATCAGTGAAAAACGATGTGCCTGTCCGCTTAGTGAAGACAGCACCTGCTGATCCGCATTTATACGAACAGTTCAAGCAAATTCATTTCACAGTTGTGGTTGATAACCCTAACTATCCCAACAGGCACTTAGTTCATCGTTCTGGAACTATTGATTTCAAGGAAGTAGAAAATCAAGACGACGTATTCATTATCAGTGGAAGCGAAGAAGAGCTTAGTCTGGCCACGGATGGACTCTGGCTTGGTGAAGACAAGTTTACTGTGATTGGCCAAGCCATGGGTGGAATAGGCACTTTTTATACGACAAGAGGAGGTTTCCTGAAGCTTCTCCCCAAACTAGAAGATTACATGCTTTCGGTTAGGACAATCGAACCGTTAAATGCTCAGGCGGACAGGCAGTTAATTAGCTATTTTGAGAACCTCGGGCTCTCAAGTACCAGCAGCCCATCGGCGGAAGGTAGGCAAGCAGCGCTCGATTCCGTATCACAAATGTTTATTATCTCTCTCTTTTACTGTATTTGTTTTATGTCTTTTCTATCATTACTTGGTGAGTTGTTAGCGAGGCAGAAGAATCGCCACCGGGCGGCGCTTTTGGTTGGAGCGACACCTAAGAAAATCTCGTCTCTTGTTGTCCAAATTGTCTTATCAATGGGTATTCTCTTCAGTGGCATCGCAACGGTTCTCTATGCACTCTTTTATCGTAGCTTCTTTCAGAAATTAAATTTCCGATTATTGATTCTGATGAGTTGGCAAGAATTTGTCTTCATCTATTTACTAACGATATTTTTCATGTACATCGCGGCTAAACTTTTCGCTCTTTTCTACACTCAAAAGAGAATAAGACATCTTCTTAGGAAAGGGTAGGTGAAGGGAAATGATCCACTTCCAAGATATTAGTAAACAGTACGTGTATAAAGGGGGAGAAGTCTTAGCCCTAGACCGTATCAACCTCTCGATTGAGTCTGGGGAGATGACAGCGATTTGCGGAAAATCCGGTTCAGGGAAGTCAACACTTCTTAACATCCTAGGTTGCCTAGATGACCCAAGCAAAGGTCAGATCACTATAAATAATGAAATGCTCCCTCAAAGTTATAGTAAAGCTGCGGCTCATTACCGTAATACGCAAGTCGGATTTGTCATGCAAGATTTTTCACTAATTGAGAATGAATCGGTTTGGTTCAATATTCTTCTCCCAATCTTATACGGCAAGCAAGATTTACGTGATTCAAAAACCAAAGCATTGAAGCTCCTTGACCAACTTGAACTCACCGGACTTGAAAAGAAATTAGTCAATCAGCTGTCCGGCGGGCAGAAACAGCGAGTCGCAATCGGGAGGGCATTAATTACTGACGCACCCCTACTTTTGGCAGATGAACCTACCGGTCAATTAGATTCGCAAACAGCACAACAAATTATGGACATTTTCAAGGATTTGAATCAAGCCGGTAAGACAATTCTTATCGTAACCCATGACAGGGAAATTGCCAGCCAATGTAGGAGCATAATTACATTGGCCGATGGGCGCATCGTCTGAGATCATTTCACTTCCACAAGCTAGTCTTCTATAGTCTCATCCTGACATCCTGACGGCAAACCTTGTAACTTGATTGTAAACGATATTTGACTATTGTATGATGAATATCACGAATAACTGACTGACTATGCTTTGGCATAGCAGCATCAAGGAGGTATATTCATGGAGTGGATCAAACTAATTGGTGTACTCATTGTCATTGTCGGTTTTGCTCTGAAAATCGACACCATTTCAACGGTTGTCATCGCCGGGATTGTCACGGGTCTTGTGGCTCAGATGTCTTTTGTTGAGATTTTGGAGACGCTTGGGAGTGCATTTCTGACTAACAGGACAGCCACATTGTTCGTCTTGACACTACCGGTTATCGGATTGCTTGAACGATATGGTTTGAAGGACAAGTCTGTTGACTTCATTGGGAAGTTCAAATCAGCGACGACAGGAAGAATCCTTTCGCTCTATCAGGCGATTAGGGCTTTGGCCGCAGCATTCTCGCTCAGAATTGGCGGACATCCGCAATTTGTCAGACCACTGATTCACCCGATGGCACAGGCTGCTGCACACTCCCGCTATGGCGAGCTTGATGATCAGACGGAAGATGCGATTAAGGGGCAGAGTGCCGCAGCGGAAAACTATGGTAACTTTTTCGCACAAAA
The DNA here is from genome assembly GCA_964479695.1 of uncultured Fastidiosipila sp. Taxonomy (GTDB): domain Bacteria; phylum Bacillota; class Clostridia; order Saccharofermentanales; family Fastidiosipilaceae; genus JAAYZH01. The sequence goes on along the minus strand of CAYZSO010000043.1, from coordinate 3,771 downwards.
TTGCTTCATGGGTGCTTCGGGAACGTTGCTCATCGTGGCCACATTGGTGGAACAAGGGTATACGGAAGTGAATCCGCAGAATATTGCCTTGTGGTCGATTCCGATAGCGATCATCTCTGTTATTGTCGGGACAATCTTCAACCTGCGCTTTGATCAGAAATTGAAGAAGCGTTACACCGGCAAGGGTGCACAGAGTAAAGATAGTAGGGGGACGGAGCAATGAGTGACGAACTATGGGCACAGATTTCTAAGGGGACGGCTGAGTTTTTTTATATAGTAATCGGTCTGATCTTTTTCTTGCTGGGGCTTCGAGCCTTGAAACGTTCGGAAGGCTGGCAGCGCTGGACGACCTTTGCTTTTTGGACGATCCTGGCGTTTACTTTTATTGCAGGACCCTACCTACCTAGCTATGTTACCGGTGCGTGTGTGATCGTGATCGCCGTGCTGACACTGATAAAGGGTGTAAAACCTACCAAGCAGAATGTTCCGGAGCCTTCGGAAACCAGAAAACATGCGGACGAAATTGGTTACAAGGTTTTCATTCCCGCGCTCGTTTTGGCACTTGGGGCTTTTTTTGTCGCTACTGTGTTCGCCAAACTCGGAGCGAATAATGCGATTGGTATTTCGGCAATTCTGGGTCTGATTACAGCCCTGATCATTACGAAATCAACCCCGGCGCAAGCGCTGGATGACGGCATCCGTTTAATGGATAATGTTGGTACCACCGGTATTCTCCCGCAGCTGCTTGCCGCTCTTGGCGCGCTGTTTACCGCAGCGGGGGTTGGCACCGTTATTTCCGGTTATATGTCCAGTGTGATCCCGGAGGGGAATCGCTTGGCTGCCTCCATTGCCTATTGCGTGGGCATGGCGCTCTTTACGATCATCATGGGGAACGGATTTGCGGCCTTCGCTGTGATTACCGTGGGTATTGGCATCCCTTTCCTGATCATGCAGGGAGCGAACCCTGTTATTGTCGGCGCGCTCGGACTTACGGCAGGCTACTGTGGTACACTGATGACCCCGATGGCTGCGAACTTCAATATTATGCCCGCGGCTCTACTCGAGACGAAAAATAAGTACGCCATTATCAAGGCTCAAGTGCCGGTCGCGCTGACGATGCTGGTGATCCACATCATTCTCTTGTACACACTGGCTTTCTGATGAGATTGTGGCTCAGACTCTTTAGGAGGAACTGATTATGAAGATTTTACTGACTGCTTTTGATCCTTTTGGCGAGGATAAGATTAACCCGGCTCTGGAGGCTGTCAAACTTGTGGATCCCTCCCATGTCACCGCGGAGATTGTGAAACTGGAGGTCCCAACGATTTTCCACGTTTCCATTGACAAGGTTGCTGAGGCTATCCGGAAGGAGAAGCCTGATGTCGTGTTCGCAATCGGCCAGGCCGGCGGCCGCTTCAACCTTACACCTGAACGCGTCGCGATTAACCAGGATGATGCTAGAATCAAGGATAATGCCGGCAACCAACCGATTGATGTCCCGATTTTTGAAGATGGTGCACCGGCCTATTTCTCGACACTGCCGATCAAGGCGATGGTTGAGGCAATTCACAAGGCAGGTTTACCTGCACAAATTTCGAATACTGCCGGTACTTTCGTCTGTAACCATTTGATGTATGGCATCCTCTATACGCTTGCGAAAGAATCGCCTGGAACACGCGGCGGGTTCATGCATGTGCCGTACATTCCGGAACAAGTTGTTGATAAGAAGGATACGCCCTCAATGGCTTTGGCCGACATGGCTAGAGGGATTGAAGTTGCGATTCAAGCAATTGTCGACAATGAAGAAGATATCACAGCCGTTGGCGGCGAAATCGCATGATGGCCGACTCGCCGATTATTCACGAACCTTCCGGTGAAGCGCCGTATTTTGTGTACGGGTCATTGCTGGAAGGTTTCCACAATGAGGCAGAGTTTCTTGCCCCCTATGTGAAAGTCCGGCACCAAGCTCGGATTACCGGCGGAGTCATGTGGCATCTGGTGCGTTTAGGTTATCCGATCCTGGTGCCGTCGGATCCGGAACGTGTTGTCCATGGTGAGTTGGTTTGGCTGACGGATTTTGCAGCGGCAACTCCCGGATTGGACTTCCTTGAAGGGTACGAAGGACCCGAAGCAGAGAACGATTATGTGAGGCGCCTGACTTTGGCCACAGATACCGAAACTGGTGAATCTGTCCAAGCTTACACGTACTGGTCTGCTAAGACGATCTTGGAAGTCGAGGAACCGGCGATTCCTGTGACTGGCGGCGACTGGCGAACGTTCATGGAGCGGACGAAATTTGCTGCTGGTACAGACATTCTGGGTGAGAGCGATGAGACGGAGTGACGGTGACCTGATCAAAGATCTGGATCCCTTCGTGGAAATGATCCCGTACATCATGGAAAAGCGAAGTGATTCCCAGAACTTCGCGAAACATGTTTTCGTTACTGACCCTATAGATGAATATATAAAGGCGAGGCGGAAGCAAGGACAGAAGATCGGCTATCTGCATTTCTTTATCGCTTGCTATGTGCGTTTGCTTTATGAACGACCGCAACTCAACCGTTTCATTATGAACAGCCGTACCTATCAACGGAAGGGCGTCTATGTGTCCATGGCGATCAAACGTTCTTTTCGTGAAGATGGGGAAGAGACTACCGTGAAGTTTGCTTTTACAGGCAAAGAAAATCTCTTCGAGGTTGCTGAAATCATCGAGCAAACCATCGCTTCCTCCCGGCATGAAGACAGTAATACGGATACGGATCGTTTAGTCGCAAGTCTTATGAAATTTCCGGGTTTTCTGAAGAGATTTCTGGTGCACGTGTTGAAGAGTATGGATCGTCATAACATGCTGCCTGAGAGTGTCATTGACGTCAGTCCGTTTCACACGAGCCTTTTCTTCACACATTTAAAATCAATTAATACGGACTATATTTATCATCATCTTTATGACTTCGGGACGACCGGGATTTTCGTTGCATTGGGGAAGATCAACCAAATGCCTGTCGTGATTGACCAGGAATTGGTGGTGCGAAATTGCATTCAGGTGGGGTATACCACGGACGAACGGCTGTGCGACGGGGTCTATCTGGCGCGCGCCTTGAAACGATTGGAGAAATTTATTGCCAATCCTTCTTTGCTGGAACAGACTCCTTCGGAGAACGATGTTCATCGCTAAAACCTATACTGGCTGTTAATGGCTATTTGCAGAGCAGAATCCCCTGTTTGCAGAAGTAAGTCTTTGCAATCCGAAAACCCCTAGTACAGAAAACGTTATTTAGTAAAGACTTGTTATCGTTGCGACTGATTCACATATGCTTCATCGACCACTGTCATAATTTTCTGTAAGGAATTCGTATCAATCTTAAAGGTTTTCGTAGCGTCGCTTAATCCAAATAATCCACTGCGTGTCAAGAGGAGTAAATGGTCAACTTGTTTCACTTGATTGTTGAGATAAAAAATTATTTGCCCTTCTGAATCAAAAAAATTACTCTCCCTTGAGATCGTGTACTGAGCAGAGAACAACAAGTTTTCCAGTTCGGTTCTTGAGGTTACCCCAAAAGTAGTCATGTCCAGATTGGTGCTTTCCATTGAAAAATTCTCACTTCCTCTGACTGGTTTCTGAGTAATGATTGAAAGCACCGTATACTCTCCTTCGCCGACAATATCAGTGAGTGTGTAGCTGCGGAAACGCGAAGAAACTATGAATATCGTGGAAATGTCAACGCCGGTTTATTTTTGACCATGCGCGCCGGTTTATAATTGACCAGGCGA
>CAYZSO010000042.1:3130-17087 GCA_964479695.1 uncultured Fastidiosipila sp. | reverse complement strand
GGCTTTCGATGCCCTGCCCGATGCCTAGTTATAATTCGCCCGGGATTTTAGGGTACTAAGGAAAGCCGGAGAGAGCTGCTTCTCCGGCTTTCCTTACCTTTTCAATTTCAATCAGACAACTAAGTATGTCATCACATCAGGATCGGTATTCCACAATACTTGTAGGTTGACGAGAGCATCATTCTCGATTATCTCGCTGCTGAGAATAGTTTTGCGCACATCGTATGTTTCTCCGATTAGTCTGATATTCTTACTTTCCACTCATACTATAGCAGAATCCACTTATGTCAGTTAATATATATAGAAATTTATTAGCCACTAATAAATTAATTAGTTAATGCTAGCTACAGCTCGACAGCTGTTTAATTTTCGAATCGCTTCTGAAGTGCTTCGGGTGCTTCGGGTGCTTCGAGGAGCTACGAGGACAGACTTCTAGGAGACTTCGTAGAGGATAAGTTAGTTGTAAAAAACTGCTTGCTAAGAAACAAAGTCAGTGGTAATATAATCAACGCTGTTGCGGCCCTATGGTCAAGCGGTTAAGACGCCGCCCTCTCAAGGCGGAATCACGAGTTCGATTCTCGTTAGGGTCACCAGAGAAAACCCGCGGAACAAGACGTTTCGCGGGTTTTTTACTTGCTTTTTTCTATTGTTTTTCTATTGTTTTTCTGTTGTGAGTTTCATTTACGAGTTTCCGGAGAAATTTCTTCGAAACTTCCGATGTGTTTTTTTGTACGAAGAAGCATAGCCTTTTACAAACAGAGTCTCAAGATTTCTTCGATATCGGAAGTCGTGAGTGGTTGGAAATAGCCAACATAGTCGCCGTTGTTTCTCCTGACGCGGGCTGCGAGGTCGGGGATATCCTCTTCTTTGATACCGAAAGCTCGCAGCTCCAGAGGCATGCCGATAGAAGAAAGAAAAGCTTTGTAGCGGCTGATGCCGGCTTTGGCCACCGCTTCCGGATGATAGGGATCATCTGGAACACCCATCACTCTTGTGGCGAATTGGACATAGCGGTTCACGTTGGTCTTGCAGGTATAGGTCATAAAGGCCGGGAAAATCACTGCCAGGCCGGCACCGTGAGTGACTTGGAAGTCCGCGGAAATCTCGTGTTCGATCTGGTGGGTTGACCAATCCTGCTGGCGGCCTACACCCAGAATGTTGTTGTGCGCGACCATCCCGGCCCACATTAGGGTGGCATGCGAGTCGTAATCCGTATTGTCGGCCAAAGCACGAGGTGCAGCACTGATGACGGACTGCATCACAGCTTCTGACATGCGATCGGTCAAATCGACATCCACCGTATTGGATATATAGCGTTCCAAGATATGCGAGATCATGTCGGTAGCGCCGGCTGCTAGCTGGTAATTCGGTAAGGTGTAGGTGAGCTCAGGGTTTAAAATACTGAAGACCGGGCGGATCAATTGAGAATCGCAGCCGCGCTTCAGGACTCCGTCGGCTGTTACGTTGCTGATGACCGAGGACGGGGAACCCTCTGTACCGGTTGCGGCAATTGTGAGAATTGTGGCAACAGGGATACCTTTTTCAGGCTTTGCATCTGAGCTGTAGAAATCCCAAACATCCCCTTCATAGGGAATGCCGATGGCTATGGCTTTGGCCGAATCTGCCGCACTGCCTCCCCCGACGGACAAGATCAGATCGACCTGCTCCCTTCGCCCTAACTCAATGCCTTCGTAGACCAGAGATAGCTCAGGGTTCGGCACGACGCCACCTAGTTCGACTGAGGCTATACCGGCATCGGCCAGAGACTGGCGGACACGATTTAAAAGGCCGGATCGTTCGGCTGAGCCGGAGCCGTAATGGATGAGCACTTTGTGCGCGCCGGTTTCGCGAACTGCCTCACCGACCTTGAGTTCTGTGTCATGGCCGAAATAGAATTTCGTTGGGCTCTGAAAAGTAAAATCTAACATTTATTGTTCCTCAGTTTCTCCATTTTCATCATTTTCTTCGATTGGCGCGGTTTCTTCGGTTTCTTCGGTTTCTTCAATTACCGGATGAATGAGAAGTTCTTCGACATTTCTTCTGGGACTTGGAACTTCGCGGGCCTTATATTTCTCAGGTAAGTAGTCGCCTTTTCCGTAGTAGCCAATTGCTGCGATGGCCAAAATATCCAGATCCTCAGAGATCTGTAGTTTCTCGCGAATTTGCTCCAGATCATAACCGCCCATTGGATGGGCTAAAATGCCTCTCTTCTGCGCTTCCAGCAGGAGGAAACCCCAGGCTGCTCCGGCATCAAACTGGCTGAAGCGGTTTGGTTGATCATTTCGGCTGAAGGTTTTCTTGCTGAGTATGACCATGAGTACATCGGCAAAAGGCGCCCAAGCCTGGTTCCCCGGTGTTAGGGTAGAGACAATAGCATCGAACACGGGTGTGCCTTTTCTGGCCACGACCGCGCGCCATGGCTGTTCATTGAAACAGGAAGGCGCGTAACTTCCGGCTTCAAGAATAGCTTGAAGATCCTCTTCCTCAAGATGTCTCTTCGTATCGAAGGCCCTTGAAGACCAACGTTCCTGTATGAGGTGAAGGACATCATGTTTAAATTCTCGGTTGATTAATTTCGCCATAGTGATTCTCCTTTGTACTGAAACACATCGATATAAGGATAGCACGACTTAAGGCTACTTATCCCGACGTTTTTGCAACAAGTTCAGACAAATTCTTACAAGTTCAGACAAGTTTTACCAAGATCTACTTAGTATTACCAAGTTTTTACCGAGAGTAAAACAAACAGGGACATCAGCGGATTCGAGCATAGATTGCGGATATGGCCGTGGGAAACAGCGCCAAAAGTAATGCGGCAGGGAAAGCCGACGTCCAGTAGCCGACTTTGTCAGCTACCGGGAGAAAAATTGCGGTTAATATACTCAATGACAAGAGGAAAACAAACCATGGTTTATGAAATAGTGTTATAGGCTCCCGAGCCATGTCAGATCTACCTCTCCATTCATTTTGATTTCAGACTCGCTCAGACTCGCTCAGCCTCGCTTAGACTCGCTTAGACTCGCTTAGCCTCGCTCAGCCATGGGCTTGTAATTACGCCGGGAAATAACACTCTTATAAGCAGGGCGAATAATTCTGCCGCCGCTGTTCAGCTCCTCCATGCGGTGAGCACACCAGCCCGGAACTCTGGCCGCGGCAAAGATCGGAGTAAAGAGGTCAGAAGGTATTCCCAGCAAGTCATAGATAAATCCTGTGTAAAAATCCACATTCGCGCAGATCGGTTTATCCTGATGCTTCTCTTGATTGAGGATTTGGGGAGCAAGCCGCTCAATCGAAAGATAGAGATCATACTCGCTTTCCCGACCGGCTTCATACGCCAGACCTCTCGCATAATCTCTCAATAAATGCGTTCTCGGATCTGAAACCGTATAAACCGCATGGCCAATTCCGTAAATAAGCCCGGATCGGTCAAAAGCTTGTTTATTAACTAATTTGCGCAGATAAGAAGAAAGTTCATTCTCATCACGCCAATTGGTGACAGCACCTTTGAGTTCTTGCATCATCCGGTAGGTCATACCCGAAGCACCGCCATGCTGGGGGCCTTTCAAAGAACCAATAGCCGCAGCAATCGCGGAATAGGTATCCGTGCCGGTAGAGCTCACACAACGGCAGGTGAAAGTAGAATTATTGCCACCACCGTGCTCAGCCTGGACAACCATAGCCAGGTCCAGAACTCTGGCCTCCATCTCAGTATATTGGGCGTCCGCCCTAATAAGGCGCAAGATATTCTCGGCCGTGCTGAGTTTGGGATCAGGCGAGTGGATAAACAAACTCTCCTCATCAATATAATGCCTCTTCGCCATATAAGCGTAGGAGATCAGCACCGGGAAACGCGCAATCAGTTCCAGCGATTGGCGCAAAACGTTTGCTGAAGAAATATCGTCTGCTTTCGGATCGTGTGCGTAGAGCCCCAAGACCGATCTGGCAAGCTTATTCATCACATCGCGGCTCGGGCTCTTGAAAATCGTATCTTCCAAAAAATGCTGGGGCAGGTTGTGAAGGCCACCTAAAGTCTCAGTAAATAGCGTCAATTGATCTCTTGTCGGCAGCTCACCATAAAGCAGAAGATAACATACTTCCTCAAACCCGAATCTTTTTTCATGCCAGAAATTACCGACAATATCTTCGATAGAAATGCCTCGGTAAAACAACTTACCTTCGGCCGGAAGTCGTTCGCCATCCACAATATAGTATGAAAAAACCTCGCCGACTTCCGTGAGCCCCACCAGGACACCCGTGCCGTTTTCATTGCGAAGTCCCCGCTTAACAGAGTAACGCTGATAGAGTTCCGGTTCGATCTTCTTGGCGGCCGCTGAGTCATTGAATTGTTCTGTCAACAGCCGCAAATTTTCTAAGGTCTCTTGATTTGGCATAGTTACTCCCCTCGTGTTGTGAAATCTTACCCCGCGGTCGTCAGTCGGTCGTCAGTCGGTCGTCAGACGTTTGTCAGACGGTCGTCAGACGTTTGTCAGACGTCGTCAGACGTAGCAGGCCACCGGCGATCAGCATATCTCGTTCTCTGGCTGAGATCTTCATACGGCAACGGAACGTCGTTCCGGAAGTCTCATTCGTAACCTCAACTTCCGCTCCGTCCGCAGCCTCGTTCACTTGTCGCACCGCGTCCTGAATGGCGAGTTGGTCGCCTTGTTTCAGAGCATCATAGTCCGATTCATCAGCAAATACCAGCGGCAAAATCCCGTTATTAATGAGATTCGCTTCATGAATGCGGGCAAATGATTTCGCGATCACCGCCTTCACACCCAAGGCCAAAGGCGCAAGAGCCGCATGTTCGCGACTGGAACCCTGCCCATAATTATGCCCGGCCACGATGAAGCCGCCGCCGCTGGCTTTGGCCCGGGCAGGAAACTCCGGATCGCTAGGTGTGAGGCAGTACTCCGCAAGTTTCGGCACATTCGAGCGGAACGGTAAGAGTTTCGCTGTGGAAGGCATGATGTGGTCGGTGGTGATGTTATCTTCCAGGATGATCAAGACATCTCCTGTCACCGTTTCCGCAAGTGGGAAGTGATCCGGCACCGGCTTAATGTTGGGCCCTCTCACCACTTCCACCGCGGATCCGTCCTCCGGCGGCATGACGATCATGTTGTCATTCACCGTGAATTCTTCGGGGACTGCCACTACCGGTGGCTCGCCTAAGTCTCTGGGGTCAGCGATTACTCCGGCCAAAGCCGCCGCCACCGCTGTCTCCGGGGACACCAAGTAGACTTGTGCATTCGGAGTTCCGGTTCTGCCATAGAAATTGCGGTTAATCGTACGGAGAGAAACCCCACCGCTCCGGGGCGATTGACCCATACCGATGCAAGGGCCGCAGCCCGCTTCGAGGATGCGGGCACCGGCCGAAATCATATCCGCCAGAGCACCATTCGCAGCAATCATATTGAAGACTTGCTTCGAGCCCGGCGCGATGACAAGCGAGACATCCGGATGAATGGTTTTGCCCTTGAGAAGCATAGCCGTTTTCATCATGTCAACATAGGAGGAATTCGTACAACTGCCGACATGAACCTGGTCCACCTTGATGTTCTGCGAAGCCGCTTCGGCAACTGTGTGAACCTTGTCCGGCATGGAAGGATAGGCGATCAGGGGTTCCAGCTGATCCAAGTCGATGAGCACCGTTTGACTGTAAACAGCATCGGGATCAGCCATTTGTTGCGACCAATCCTCCTCACGTTTCTGCGCCCGCAGAAATTGTTTCGTCGTTTCATCAGAGGGGAAAATCGACGTCGTGGCGCCCAGCTCCGCACCCATGTTCGTGATCGTCGCCCGCTCCGGCACAGTTAAGTCAGCGACGCCGGTACCGGTGTATTCCAAAACCTTCCCGACGCCACCCTTCACTGTAAGCCTGCGAAGGACCTCCAGAATAATATCTTTTGCCGTGACCCAAGGTTTCTTCTTCCCTTCAAGCCTGATCTCCAAGACCTCCGGCATCTTGATGTTATAAGCGCCGCCGCCCATGGCAACCGCGACATCCAAGCCGCCCGCGCCAATCGCCAGCATACCCAGCCCGCCGCAAGTCGGTGTATGGCTGTCAGAACCTAAGAGGGTCTCACCCGGTACGCCGAAACGCTCGATGTGCACCTGATGGCAAACACCATTGCCGGGTCTGGAGAAACGAACACCGTAACGCGCTGCTACTGTCTGTAAATACTTATGGTCATCGGCATTTTCGAAGCCGGATTGAAGCATGTTATGGTCAACATAGGAAACGGATAATTTCGTCTTGACCTTCTGGAGACCCAGCTGTTCAAACTGTAAATAGGCCATGGTGCCGGTGGAATCCTGTGTCAAAGTCTGATCAATCGCGATTCCAATATCTGCTCCCGGTCGCATGTCTCCGGTCACTAAATGATTTTTGATTATTTTTTCGGTTAAGGTAAGTCCCATATCTACCTCCTGGTATTATGTCTGAATCAGGGAGAGCAACTGTAAGAATAACAGCAAGCAATCATTTTTGGCTAGTCTCCATTATTAAGAAATCCTGCCGGATCGTCAAATACCCCGGCAGGATTCCCATAGTTCAGCGTAGAATTTGAAACGTTTTTACACTATTCGTTCTCTTATCCGACAAAAGTCAGGCCTTCAGGCAAGACAACATTCTCCTGCTTCTGATTGCGCATGGACAAGAGCAGCGCAATGGAGAAGGGACCGACACGGCCGATATACATGCAAAGCATCAGCGGAATGGTGCTGAGCCATTGCAAATTCTCGGTTTGAATCGACGTGACACCGACCGTACACAGAGCGGAGAAAACTTCAAACATAATGTCAAGCGTCGAGAAACGTCCGGCAGCCAATGCCTCTCGCTCCGTAATCGTAATGATGAACGTTGAACTGAAGGCCACAACCAGCAGCAAAGTAAAGATCACAAAAGCCCTCGTAAAGACATCATGGCCAATCTGATGTTTGTTGAGTGTGGCGGCTTTTTTGCCCAAGACATTGCTCTTAATCGTTGCGAAGACAATCGCAAACGTCGTTGTTTTCATACCGCCGCCTGTAGAAACAGGGCTTGCGCCGATGTACATAACCAAGCAACTGAGAAGTTTGGACACATCTCGGAGATTATTCTGATTAATTGAGTTGAAACCCGCCGTTCGCAACGTTGCCGTTTGGAAAAAGGCGGCAAAAGGACGCTGCCAAACCGGCAAGGTACCCATGGCCAAGTCCCCTGTATTGCTCCACTCCAAAACCATAAACAAGACCGTTCCGATGATCAGAATGGTCGCGGTCAATTTGAGTACAAGTTTCGAATGGAAGGAGAGCTTATGTGTCTTCGGGAACTTGAAAATCTCCAACCAAACAATGAAACCCATGCCGCCAAAAGTAAGCAAGAGCGCGGAAGTCACCGTGATAATTGGGTCCCCATTCATGTAGGTCATACTGGAATAACGACCAGTCCAGGGACCCAACAAATCGAAACCGGCATTACAAAAGGCCGACACACCCTGGAACATCCCGGCATAAAAAGCCGAACCGATCGGCATGAACTGTGCATAGCGCCAACTCAGAATCAGCCCGCCCACTAATTCAAAGGATAACGTGATGGCGACGACGGCTTTGGCCAAACTATACACTTCAGCAACCGAATCACTGCCCGTCGCATCCTGAACGGCACGGAGAGTGCGAATGTTCATTTTGCGTTTAGACAGAGCGAAGAAGGAAGCCACAACCGTCACCAGCCCAATGCCGCCTAATTGGATCAGCGTGATGATCACTGTATGGCCAAAGGCGCTCCAATAAGTACCGGTATCTTCCAAAATGAGGCCCGTCACGCAGACCGCGGATGTGGATGTGAAAATTCCTGTGAGGAAGGAGGTCCACTCCCCGCTCCGCGAGGCAATCGGCAGAGTCAGAAGCAAACCGCCAATCAGAATCAAGGCCGCAAAACTAATCGCAATGAGCCGAACAGGACTGGCAAATACCCAGTACAAACCATGAACACCATGGGAGAGCTTCGCCTGCTCTTCAGAAACGTAGCCCATTTGGTGCTGTGTGCCGATGTTTTCGCGCAAGTGCTGATCATCCATGCTCGCGGTCAAATCCGGTTTCTCAAGTTTCGCCAGCACCTCTTCATCCGAAGCATCGCCACGAGGCTTCTCATGAGCCTTCTCATCACGCCGGTCCAGTGGCTCTACGGGCAAAACCGCTCGGTGGTAGGTTTTGGTTTTGCCACCAGATTTAGCCGCTGTTTTACTACCAGATTTCTCTAGTGTTTTACTCCCAGATTTCTCAGCGGATTTCTCTGGATCTGTCTGCCCTCGATCTATCTGCTCTGGATCTATCTGCTCTGGATCTATCTGCTCTGGATCTTTTTGCTCTGGATCATTCAACTCTTCATTCATACGATTCATAATTCCGCACCGTTTGATAACTGAGGAAGAGAGCCTTCAGGCCTGATAAAGGTCTGCCAAATCTCTTCAAAATCCTTCTCATCCGCGATGATCAATAAGGTGTCACCGGCTCTCATTTGCACATCACCTGTGGGGATCACAATCTCCCCATTCATTCTGGTGATCATAACTACGCGGCTATCTCCGACAAAATGATAATCATTCAAACTCTGCCCCACGGCGTCACTGTCCGGATGGAGCGGCACACCGATAATCGCCTTCGAAGTTCCCGGGACGTTGTAAGCCAGAGTCATGCCGGAATACGTAACTTCCTGGTCAATCATTTGGGCCAAAATTTTTGTATTCGAGAAGATTCGGTCCACGCCCAAAATCTTCATCACCGAAGCATTACGGGGATTATTGACCTTAGCAATCGTCAGTTTGACGTCGAAGTAAATCTTTGCGATCTGACAAGCCACCAGATTGCTCTCGTCGTTACCTGTCAGAGCAATGAGAACATCCGCATCTTGTGCCTCAGCTCGTTCCAGAATCGAGACATTCGTCCCATCACCATGATAAACCTTGACATCGAAGTCATTCGCAATCCTCGAAGCGATGTGCACCCTGGTATCGATCAAGCGAACATCGTAGTCATATTCTTCACTCAGTAAGCCAATCAGGTAATAGGCAACCTTGTCCCCGCCGACAATGATAACTTTCTTCATAATGAATTACCTCTCACTCCTCAACCGGCAAGGTAACCAGCACCACGTGTTCACCGGCACTGAACACGTAATCACGCGTAACAAGTTTGAGAGAATCCGAGTTCGCAATCGCGAGCACGTTGCACTTAAGCTTGCGTTCCACCTCATCCACGGTCACACCGTCCCACGACTCAGTCACTTCACGCAAGTCATAGCGAACCGGGTAACCCAATACAGAGGTCAGATCCTCCGATTGTGAGAACCCCAGAACCTGCATCGCTTTTTCCAACGTCATCGAGGTCGAACAAATAGTCTGAAGACCCAGCGCCTGATAGACCGTCTCGTTCTCCGGATTATAAATCCGAACAATGACTTGCGGCACGTTGTAGAGCTTCACAGCAATCTGGCCCACCATCACATTCATATTTTCGTTATCTGATAAGCAAAGCACGGCATCAACATTAGAAATTCCGGCTTTTTCAAGAATCACTGTCTCCAGGGGCATCCCCTGAATTTTCGTGCAGTCCAAATGGGAAACAAGCTCCAGATTATCCGGGTCCTGATCCAGAATCACCAGATCCTCCCCATTATCAATGAGGACTTCCGCCAGCCGGGACCCCACTCGTCCACAACCGATGATCAAAATTTGCATAGAATCCTTCCTTCAACCCTTCAATTTTTCGAGGGTTCAGAATGCCCTTCCGATGTACTGTCTAGCCGATTCTGCTGCAGTTCGTACATCATAATCGCTGCAGCCGTTGAGGCATTAAGTGACTCCGCTCCGCCGGGCATGGGGATAGTCAGTTTCACTGTAGCTGCGGCCAAAGCCGCCTCAGACAACCCTCTACCCTCATTGCCGACCCAGAGTCCCACTTTCTGTTCCGGCTTATATTCTCTGATTGGTAAACCGTCCAGAGCAGAAGCCAGCACAGCTATATTATATTCCTTGCACAAACAAATAACTTGCGAAATATCCTTTTCCACAAGCAAAGGCAAGTGAAAAGCAGCACCCATCGCAGCGCGCAAAACTTTCCCTTGCCAAGGATCCGCGGTCATGCCGGTCAGCACGGCCGCCCGGAAACCCAAAGCATACGCCGTCCGCAGGATCGTCCCCACATTGCCCGGATCCTGCACAGTCTCCAAAACCACCATCGAGAAAACTTGCTCCTCCACATCACGGAAAGAGAACGCCTTCGGTTTCTCACAAACAAGCAAAATTCCTTGCGGAGTCCGGGTTTCGGAAATCTGTTTGAAAAGGTCATCCGAAACAACATAATATTTGGTTTCCGCACCGCCAAATGTCCTAGCCAAATTCTCGCCCAAACTCGCAGCAAAAAAACACGCATCAACCCGGAGATCCGCTCGCATCACTTCTTCGCAAAGCCTGATCCCTTCGGGAAACAACAACTCTCCCCACTCCCCTTTGCCTCTTCGGCCTTCCAGGAGTTTGGTGATAGGTTTATTCTTCCTGCTGTTCAGTAATTCGGCCATATTTCTCCAAAAAAGATACCCCGCCTACGCGGGGCATATCATTCACTTCGGCTGCTCACTTGGCTGCTCGCTTCGGTTGCTCACGTGGCTGCTCGCTCGAATCTCTGTGTGGCTATTCGCGGGGTTTAGAGGGCGGCTTTGGCCGTCTCAACAATCGCGCTGAAGCTCTGCGGATCATTCACGGCTATGTCAGCCAGAACCTTGCGATCCAAATTCACACCAGCCCTGTTGAGGCCATTGATGAAACGTGAATAAGAAAGACCATTCAAACGGCAAGCCGCGTTGATTCTGGTAATCCAAAGACGCCTAAAATCTCTCTTCTTACGCTTACGATCACGGTAGGCGTAGGACAAGGACTTCATCACTTGCTGATTCGCGACTCTGTAAAGTTTGCTCTTATGGCCGTAATAACCCTTGGCCAGGTTCAATATCTTCTTATGTCTTGCTCTGGCGGTAACGCCTCTTTTTACTCTTGACATATGCTATCCTTCCCTCCCCTTAGTTGCCGTACGGCAGTAATGTCTGAATGCGCTTGGCGTCCGCTGGTGATGCTACTGCCACACCGCGCAAGTTGCGCTTCTGTTTCGTAGTCTTGCAGGTTGCCTTATGCTTCTTGTGGCCGCGGGTACGGACGGGTTTGCCGCTAGCAGAGAATCTAAATCTCTTCGATGCTGCTGAATGTGTCTTCTGTTTAGGCATATCTCTCTCCTCATGCTCTGAATATCTGTTTAGTTATCGATCGAGTATCTATCGAGTTGTCTGTCAAGTTATCTATCGAGTTATCTATTGGGTTGTCTGTCGAGTTATCTATCGAGTGCGAGCTTACTACTTCATTTTTAGGTGTTAAGCTTGCTTCTTCTCTCTTAAGTATTAGCTTGCTTCTTCTCTTTTGCCGGTTGTAGGTACATAACCATGTTACGGCCTTCCATACGTGGCGGTTTATCCACTTCGGCCTTATCACCCAACGCTTCAGTAAAGCGCTGCATGACATCATAGCCTTGATTTGTATGGGTCATCTCACGTCCTCTGAAACGAATATTGACCTTGACACGGTTACCGTCCTCCAGAAAACCCTGGGCGGCTCTCACCTTCACATTAAAATCGTGAACATCAGTAGTCAGTTTAAGCCCGACTTCCTTGATTTCAATTGTCTTCTGAGTCTTCTTCGCTTCCTTCTCGCGTTTCGATTGCTCATACTGATACTTGCCGTAATCCATAATGCGGGCTACGGGGTTTTCAGCATTTGCACTGATCAACACCAAGTCCAAACCCGCGCTCTCCGCCATGTCCAGTGCCTGTTCACGAGATACCACCCCTACCATATTTCCTTCCTCATCGATCAGTCTGATCTTGGGGAAACGGATCTCTTCATTCGTCGGGTTTCCGGCATTTTTCCTGTTAGCAGCTATAGTGACATTCCTCCTCTATTTATGATATAAAATAAAAAAACGGACTCCTCAGAATCCGCTCATAAACCGAAACGCCTAGGCGCTCGCACTGGTTCATTATCAACCTCTTCACAGTTGCTTGAGGTGAGAAACGGATTTCTGCTTGATTGTCTGCTGTATTTTGACAGGCTAAGCGCCATTTGTCAAGCATCCGGAGCACGTAGTCCACTGTATTTTTCACTGTTTTTCACTGTTTTGCTGCAGTTCTCGCGATTTTTCGTGGTTTTCAACAGGTTTTCGTTAGTCTTTATCTAAGTTCAGCATGTGGAAGTTCAGCATGTGGAAGTTCAGTATGTGGAAGTTCAGTATGTGGAAGTTCAGTATGTGGAAGTTCAGTATGTGGAAGTTCAGTATGTGGAACGGCTGCAGCGACTTATTGCTGCTGGTTCAGCTTCATTCCTTATCCGACTAGTTTGAAGGAGCGCTTGCTATTACTTATTGCTACTGGTTCAGCTTCATTCCTTATCCAACTAGTTTGAAGGAGCGCTTGCTATTACTTATTGCTACTGGTTCAGCTTCATCCCATATTTTAGTTTTTGTATGAACTCCTGCAATCGCTTATAACAAAGAATTTTACTTTATCTTCATCATAATTTATTTTGCGTAACATGCACTGCGCCTGGTAACTTGTCTATGCCACTGATCTCACTACTGATTTCTGCGTTTTTTTCTACGTCTTTCTACGTTCAAACCCTACTTCCACAATGACAAAACCAAAAGCATTTTCCAACTTGGTCAGGATCGGGATTCTTGCGACACAAAATTTGTTACTAGGGCACTTTCTCCCCACTTAAGCAGGTGACTGAATAATTACTGACCTGCCGACGAGAATTATTGAATGAAAACTGACCTCTGCAGAAATATTTCTGGCAAACGTACAGCAGCACTAGATAACGACTCATCTGAGCCAAGTAAAAAACGACCCGCTGTCGCAAGTTTCTCGGTCTGAGCCAATCTGGAAACAACATAATTGTTTCTCTAAACTTAAGTGAACGAAATTAGAAACAATACGCAGCCAAAACCGCTCCGACCAATAAAAACCAAAACATTGCAATACCCGAGTATGCGAAATACGCAGCCAAAACCGCTCCGCCATCAAAAACTCACTACATATGTTTAAAAATGAACTTATGTATTCAATTCATAACAATATCCCGCCTGCGCCCGTGCAATGCGCACCCCAAAAGCACTCGAGAACACCACAAAAAATTCGCAGACAACAAACTGCAAACAGCTGATAGCAAACAGCATACAGCAGACCGCAGCCTGCAAATATTCGCAAGAAAGCAAAAAACGCTATAATCAACAAATGAATAATTCCCAAGCACAAAATTTTATCGCAGCACTTCTCCCCTGGTTTCGGGAGCAGAAACGAGATCTTCCTTGGCGGCATGACAGAACAGGCTATAGGGTCTGGATTTCTGAAATTATGCTTCAGCAAACTCGGGTTCAGACGGTCATCCCATACTACAATTCGTGGATGGAACAGTGGCCGAACCTCGTATCCCTAGCAAAAGCAGAAGAACAAGATGTTCTGAAAGCCTGGGAGGGCTTAGGCTATTACAGCAGAGCCAGAAATATTCTGAAAACAGCGAAATTGCTGGTAGACCAAGAAGCCACTGACCTACCGGCAAACTATGATGACTTGCGTCAACTTCCTGGGATCGGCGACTATACAGCCGCGGCGATTGCAAGTCTGGTATCAGGAGAGCCGGTCGCGGCTGTTGATGGCAATGTCCTTCGAGTGATGGCTCGCTATCTTGCGCAACCCTGGACAAGAGGCAACGCGAAAGACCTAAAGGAATGCCGCTGCTTACTTAACTCTTGGATCAAGCTTCAGACACACTTTTCTTCCAAGCAAACAACGAACACTCTTACAACTGATATCGAACTTTCCACTGAGCACACTGAGCACACTGAGCACACTGAGCACACTGAGCACACTGAGCAC
>CAYZSO010000042.1:0-3030 GCA_964479695.1 uncultured Fastidiosipila sp. | reverse complement strand
CACTGAGCACACTGAGCACACTGAGCACACTGAGCACACTGAGCACACTGAGCACGAACCAAATACCAATCTGCCGGGAGAGATTAACGAAGCGTTGATTGAGTTTGGTGCCATACAATGCACACCGCGTAATCCACTCTGTCAGACCTGTCCACTGGCGGTGGCTTGTGCGGCTTTGGCACAAGGAAAACCCCAGGACTACCCCATCTCCCCTGCGAAAACGAAGCGCCAGACCGAGCACTACACAGTTCTCATCCTGCAAAATGCTGAAAATGGCGAGGTCGCTGTGCGGCAGAGGCCCGGCGAGGGTCTTCTGGCAAACCTCTGGGAATTTCCGCTTCTTGATGGGCACCGCGAGGTCAGCGAAGTCCATGCATACTTAGACGATAGGGGTTTGACCGTGCAGACGATTTGGGCGGAAAAACCCATCCGCCACGTATTTTCCCATCTTATTTGGGAGCTCGCTGTCGTTTGCGCTCAGATTCTTCCGGACCAATACCCGCAAAGTGGCGACGTTTACTCGGTCTTCCAAGAGGGCAGCTCCTCCAGTGCAAGCGAAGATTGGGAGTGGATTTCGGCCAAAGCCGCCGACCAGCTACCTTTCTCGGCTGCCTTAGCTCCTCTTCGTAGACTACTTAGGCCGGAATCCGGTAGCTCTTGAGGCGTTTTCGCAAGTTCCGATAGTCCGGACATAGCAGAGCTAAATCTGCCCAAAAATCCGCCTGATGATGTGGATGTCTTAAATGGCACATCTCATGCAAGTAAACATATTCGCGAATTTCTACTGGCAAAAACATCAGGTAGACATTAAGCGATATGGTTCCGATCGTGGAGCAAGATCCCCAACGTGTTTTTTGGCGTCCAATCCTGATTTTTTGCGGTTTCTCACGCCAACCCGGGAAAGACTTGGAATAAAAATGAGCCGCTTCCATGCGCAATACTGTACGCAAGGGAAATTCTTGTTCAGGAGATAGATATGGAAGTGAGATGGCTTGTGCCAAAGCCTCATGCTGGTTCCAGATCCATCGCGCATGCTTACGTAAGAATGAACCAATTTCCTCACCAGAGACCGTATGCGGAACATCCAAAACAAGCTCTCCATCCGAATTAAAAGCTAACTGCATGGATCGCCTTTGACTCCAAGTAACGTGAACCGGTACTTTGATCTCCTTCTCAGTACCCTCAGCTGTTGAGGCCGAAATGGTAATTAAGTCATCACGCGTCCTCGGTGCCAAGTTAACTTGCGGCTCTGCAACGGCCATTACCGAAGGTTTGGCCACCTGGTTTGCCGGACGTTTCTTCTTCGTTTTCTTCTTACCTCTTGATCCCATAATAGTTGTAGTGAGTACTCCTCTTTCACCTTACGATGATTGCTGTTCATTTCTGTTGATCAAAGCCACAGTTCAACACTGATGACCATGTCTGTTTATTGCTAATGACCTTAACCGTTCAAGACGGATGACCATAGATGCCCATAGTAGATAACAAAAAATTATTTATCCGATTCATTTAAGTAGCTCGTAATAAATATCAATCAAATGTGAGGCCGAATTCTTGCTATCAAAACGGTCCCTAATCAAACTGCTGTTTTGCTGCCACAGAGTGTAGTAGTCAGGATCAGCAACCAAGCGATCCAACTCGGTGACAAAGTCTTCATCCCTCTTCACCATAATGGCACCACCTTTAAACGTGTCTTGGTAGTTTGTTATGTCCCTCAAAATGATCGGTAACCCTGCACCTGCAGCCTCTAAAACGCACATAGGGTGATTCTCTTGTTCAGCCGGAAGAATAAAAATATCGCTGGCCTGATAATATTTTTTGACATCTTCAAGTTCGATCACACCCGTAAGTAATAAATTGGGAAGTTTCTTGTCCATCAATTTTTGCATGCTGCCGGCTTCCGCTCCCAAGACTTTACCAAAAGGAATCCCCCCTACCCAAATGAATTGAAGATCGGGACGATCTTGCGCCAACTTATGGAAGAGATCAAATCGCTTCCGAGGCTGGATCTGACCGTTACCCATGATAACGAACTTCTCCATAGGAATGCCGAGATTTCGTCTGGCTTCCTCTTTATCAGTTTCACTTGTGTGATAGTTGGACATGTCAATTGAATTATAAAGAAGACCGACATTTTTCAGTTTCATTCCGTGGATCAATTCTTCTTGGACAGAGCCCGAGCAAGCCAGCACAAGATCTGCTCTCGAATAGAAAAACTTCATGTACCAAGCAGCCAACTTGGTCCACCGATCAGCCATGCGCAAGGAGCCAATAAATGACTCCGGCACCAGATGAGCAGACACAACAACTTTACTTTTCCTTGTTAATAACCTTCTCATGGCATATAGTCCCATCGTTTGAATGTGGACTACATCAAATTTGCCTTCTCCATTGACTTCAACATCCACTCTCGGATCTTGTTTCAAGGCATTGGTTATCTCAAGATACGCAGTATGTACCCCGTGTCCCCTAATCGAAAATTCTGTTTCCGAAATCATATTGAGCATTATTTTTTCCATGGCTTATTGTAACCCAGAATGTGGCAAAAAAACGCAAGTCACCTTGCGATACGAAGCCCCCTTACCACCCCTTACCGTCCCTTACCGCCCCTTACCGGATAGGGGATTAGGAATTCAAATGAAGATTTGTCGCCTTTGCAGGGGATGACACAGCGCTTAGCCTGCACATATCTTCAAATTTGCTTTTATGTGCAGACGAACATCGGAGGGAATGGATGACATGTCACTTTGTTTGCACATATCTTCAAATTTGTTTTTATGTGCATGATAGAACCGAAGTTTATGCGTGACACATTACCCAGCTTGCACATATCTTCAAATTTGCTTTTATGTGCATGATAGAGCCGAAGTTTATACATGACATGTCACCCAGCTTGCGCATATCTCCAAATTTGCTTTTATGTGCATGATAGAGCCGAAGTTTATGCGTGACATGTCACCCAGTATGCACATATCTTCAAATTTGCTTTTATGTGCATGATAGAGCCGAAGTTTATGCGTGACATGTCAC
>CAYZSO010000041.1:0-19539 GCA_964479695.1 uncultured Fastidiosipila sp. | reverse complement strand
ATATTATATTGTACAAGCCCTTTCTCCTCTTTTTTACTTTTGACACCCGAACCATATTTGCTTTTATGTGCAAGCGAGTAGACGCAATAATGAGCCAAAACCGCTCCGCCCTCAGGCACTCTCTAATAGCGGAACATAAAACAGGAGCAATACGTCGCCAAAACCGCTCCGCCATCTACGGACTCGCTACATAAGTTTAAAATTAAACTTATGTAGTCAAAACAGCTGTAGTCTAAACAGATAAAACAGCAATAACTGCCGGTTTGACCCTGTAATTTGGTCAACGTGTAATGACTATGTAATAAGCATCAGCAGTGCAACAAAAGTGCAACTGGAAATAGCAAAAAGCCCGCGAACGCTGTGTTCACGGGCTTTCTTGTGGAGGCACCAACCGGATTTGAACCGGTGCATAAAGGTTTTGCAGACCTCTGCCTTACCGCTTGGCTATGGTGCCTTATAGACAAACAGCCGGAGGGGTCTCCGGCTGTCTGATTGTGGAGCGGGATACGAGACTCGAACTCGCGACTTTCACCATGGCAAGGTGACACTCTACCAATTGAGTTAATCCCGCGTATCTCCTGAAAGGACTTGACTATTATATCATGCCGGCTATTCCTGTCAAGAAAAAATGGTGACCCGTAGGAGAATCGAACTCCTGTCTTCGCCGTGAAAGGGCGATGTCTTAGCCGCTTGACCAACGGGCCATGTAAATGGTAGCGGTAGTCGGATTTGAACCAACGACACTTCGGGTATGAACCGAATGCTCTAGCCAACTGAGCTATACCGCCTTGTGCTATTCCGCATCTCTGCTGGAATTCCGTTACCGGAAACGTGCTTAATGATATTATCAGTGAATGTAAGATCTGTCAACGAATTTCGGATCGAAACCAGCTAAATTTGCTCCAAATTTGCTTCAAATCTCCCTACAAACCTTCTTACGAATCATCATAGAAAATCCCGCCCCGGACAACACCTCGGGCAAACCTTAGACAAAGCTCGGGCAAACCTTAGACAAAGCTCGGGCAAGCCTTAGGCAAACCATAAGCAAACCTTAGGCAAGTCTGAAAGCAGCCCTTAAGGGAATCCTTGAGGGCGGGAACTTACTACCGGAAAATCGGTGATTACTTGATTTCGACTTCAGCGCCGGCTTCTTTCAGCTTGGCAGCAGCAGCTTCTGCTTCTTCCTTGCTGACATTCTCTTTGATCGGCTTCGGTACGTTGTCAACCAGATCTTTGGCATCTTTGAGGCCGAGACCGGTAATTTCACGGACGACCTTGATGACGTTGATCTTGGATGCGCCGAAGCTTGTCATGGTAAGAGTGAACTCAGTCTGCTCTTCAACAGGAGCAGCTGCTTCGCCGCCGCCTGCAGGACCTGCAACTGCAACAGCAGATGCGGAGACACCGAATTCTTCTTCTAAAGCGTGGACAAGCTCATTCAGCTCGAGAACGCTGAGGGCCTTGATCTCATCAATAAACTTGGTTACTTTTTCACTAGCCATGGATTGTTCCTCCTAATCCTATATTACTCAGCGGACTGTGCCGGAGCTTCTTCTTTTACTTCTGTCGCTTCTTCAGCCGGAGCTTCAGGAGCCGCTTCTTCGTTCTTCGCTTCTACTTCGGATTCTGCCTGAACTTCGGGTTCTGCCTGAACTACAGGTTCTGCAGAATCAGCCTCTGTGAGTGGTTCTGCGGCTTTGGCCTCCGAAGTTACTGCTTCTGCACCTACTGCAGCATCAGCACCTGTGGAACCACCTACTTCTGTGACCTTATCAGCGATGGCCTTGACCATCATTGCGAGGCCGGAAATCGGTGAAACCAAACTGCCAACTAACTTGCCATAGAGAACCGGAAGTTCCGGGATGTCTGCGAGAGCCATCAGCTCGTCGTAGGACAGAACTCTGCCTGCACTGGCGCCACCCTTGATCTTATAATCCGGGTGATCCTTGACGAACTTCTTCAGAAGCTTCGCGGGAGCAATCACGTCTGTATCGCTGTATGCGATTGCCGTGGATCCCTTGAAGACCTCTTCCAGTCCTTCCAGACCTGCTTCCTTTGCTGCCAGAATACCCATGGTATTCTTGACAACCTTATACGTGACGCCTGCACTGCGCAAAGTGTTACGAAGTTCTGTATCTTGCGCGACTGTCAGGCCTAGGTATTCAGCCAGGACAATTGTCTGGGCAGACTTAAATTCATCAGCGAGACCGGAGACTACTGCCTTCTTCTCGTTCAAAATCTTTTCACTGGACATGTCTTACCCTCCTTCTTCAAAAAAATATCTCCCATGCCAAGAAGACATGAGAGATACGATCATTCATTCATTACCTACTAAGGTATTCTGAAACTCGTTCCTCGGCAGGAATCCTCAAAGGATTTACGCTGTATGCTCCTGCTGTCTTAGGCACTTGTAGAATAGTAGCGATCCGGGAAGATTTTGTCAAGAGGTTTCCCGCGGTTTGCGGTTCGAGGTTTCCCGCGATTCGCGGATTCCCCTCGGTTCGCGGATTCCCGGACACCCGGACTCACCGGGTTTCCCGGATTCCCGGACTCACCGGTTTCCCGGCTTATTTTCCCGGTGTCAAACGCACAGCCGGACCCATGGTAGAAGTTAGCGTTGCGCTTTTCACATATTGGCCCTTGGCCGCTGCCGGTTTCGCTCTCAGAATGGCATCCATCAGAGCACGGTAATTCTCGAACAGAGCAGGCTCTTCAAAAGAAGCCTTCCCAATCGGAGCGTGAATGATGTTGGACTTATCCAAACGATATTCCACCTTACCAGCCTTCAGTTCGCCAATTGCGGTCGTAACATCAGCGGTGACAGTACCTGCCTTCGGGTTCGGCATCAAGCCCTTAGGACCCAAGACACGACCCAGACGCCCCACAACACCCATCATATCCGGAGTTGCAACGACGACATCGAAATCAAACCAGTTTTCCTTCTGAATCTTGTCTGCCAATTCAACGCCGCCGACAAAATCAGCACCAGCTGCCTTCGCCTGATCCGCTTGCTGACCCTGTGCAAAAACCAAAATCCGTACCGACTTACCGGTACCATGGGGCAGGACCACCGTGCCGCGAACCTGTTGATCCGCGTGACGAGAGTCAACACCCAGTCTTACGTGAAGTTCGATGGTCTCGTCAAACTTCGCCGTTGCCATTTTCTTCACCACACTGACAGCCTCGGTGGGCTCGTAGGCGGACTTCTCCAGGAGCTTAGCGGCATCCTGGTATCTCTTACCTCTTTTTGCCATCTAGTCCTCCTTATGCTTCGTCGTTATCGACGACAATACCCATGCTGCGGGCTGTACCGGCAACCATTTCCATGGCAGCCTCCACGCTGGCGGCGTTGGTATCCTTGATCTTCATTTCGGCAATCTTGCGGACTTCGGAACGCTTAATGTGCGCGACCTTATCCTTCTGCGGAACGCCGGAACCCTTCTCAATGTTGCAGGCTTTCTTCAGCAGTACCGGAACCGGAGGAGTCTTGGTAATAAAGGAATACGAGCGATCTGCGTAGACAGTAATCACAACCGGAATAACCAGGCCGACATCTGCTGCTGTTCTCTCATTAAATTCCTTGACGAACTGCGGAATCGAAATTCCGTGCTGTCCAAGAACTGGTCCAACCGGCGGCGCTGGCGTAGCTTTACCTGCAGGAATCTGTAATTTTACATAACCTGTGATTTTCTTGGCCATTGTAGCCACCTCCCAAATTTCTTCACGGCCAAAGCCGCGCTTATCTACAATCTCCGCTTATTTTTTGTTTAGCGAAGTGACAAGTATAGTCATTTATGCGTTTATCACTTTGCGAAATCCAACATGCGTTTATCGCTTTGCGATTGCCGGTGCATAAGCCGGATATGCTGTTTACAGGTGCATAACCTGGGTGAAGTCCAGCTCCACCGGAGTCTCTCTGCCGAACATGGAGACCATCAGCCGAACCTTCTTCTTCTCGAAGTTGATCTCTTCCACCGTTCCAACGAAACTCTCCAGAGGTCCGTTGATAATCTTAACCGAGTCGCCGACTTCATAATCGACGTCGGGTACCCAGTCGGTCTCTACGCCCATCATAGCCAGTTCTTCATCCTGAAGCGGAATCGGTTTGGAATTAGGTCCGACGAAACCGGTGACACCGCGCGTGTTCCGGACGATGTACCAGATATTATCATTCAGAACCATCTTGATCAGAACATAACCAGGGAAAATCTTCTTCATCGAAGTTTTCTTCTTACCATCCTTGATCTCGACAACTTCCTCCATCGGGACTTCGATTTCTTGAATGAAGTCCTGGAGTCCTCGGTTCTGGACAACCTGCTCTAATGTCTGCTTAACCTTATTCTCATAACCGGAATAGGTGTGAACCACATACCAAAGGGCCTCTTCGCCCTCGATCGGCTCCGCCTTCACAGGCTCTTTTTCCTCGGATACAGGTTCTATTTCCTCGGACGGTTCAGCAGAATCTGCCACTACATCAGCAGACGATCCATCAGCAGATGACGCATCAGATGAAACGTCAGCAGACGGTACGGATGCCGTCTGGACAGTATCGGCAGAGTTTGCCGCAGACTCTTGTGTCATCTCCGGATTCTCACCTGCTGTCTCTACGTTATCTCGTTCATCAAAGAATTCTGCCATTCACCTATACTCCTGCTTAATTACCGGCACTGGTCGTGACTTGTGCTTCTGTACCTGGAATCGTAGTGATTCCGGTGTTTGCGGAGGTCTCCGTAACCGTGGTGCCGATGGTTGTCTCACTTGCGGGTGGGGTAGTCGTTGTCGTAGTTGTCTGTGAAACCGGCGCAACGTTAAAGCCGGCTAAACTCAATACACCGGTCATGACTGAGTCAACAATAAAGATCAATACGGCAGTCAAAGCAACTATGACCAACACCACAGCCGTGGTTTGTTTCACACTCTTCTTATCAGGCCAAACAACAAGCTTAAGCTCATTCTTAAGTCCGCGGAAAAAGTTCTTAAGTCTCGTAATCAGAGAAACTTTGCCCTTGTCCTTCGACTTATCCTTCGCTGTATCCTTCGCCGGTTTCTTACCGCCCTGCGGTTCAGTCTTATTCGTTGATTTATTCGGCTTATTTGCCATATCGTAATCCCTTCTCCAAACCCTTGGAAACCTTACTTGGTCTCCTTGTGAGTGGTGTGTTTACGGCAAAATCTGCAATATTTGCTCATTTCCAACCGTGCAGGATGAGCCTTCTTGTTCTTCTTCGTGGTGTAATTCCTCTGTTTGCATTCATCACATGCCAGAATTACAATTTCCGCGGCACCAGCCTTAGCCATGTTTCTCTTACCTCCGTAATGGGTCTATATCTTCGTTATGGCGAAAAGCGCACATAAAAAAATAGCGCTCGGTTACAAGCTTCAGAATTATATCACGCGCTATTTACCCTGTCAAACAAGTGAAAATTGCTCCACGACGCAAAATTGCAAAATCGACGGCAAAATTTGTGAGCCACAAATTTCCTTGAAGGACACAGCAGTTTGGGCTGCGAATGGCTCACAAGTCACTACATAAGTTTAATTTTAAACTTATGTAGTGACTTTATTGGGGGCGACGCTTCTTCAGCTCTTCGTAGAGCTCGTCAAAGGTCACGCCCTCTTCGACCATCAGTACCATGAGGTGATATTGCAAGTCGGAAATTTCGTAAACGAGCTCTTCTCTTGAATGATTCTTTGCGGCAATAATGACTTCAGCAGACTCCTCGCCAACTTTTTTCAAAATTTTGTCAATTCCTTTTTCGAAGAGATAGCTTGTGTATGCGCCATCTTTGGGGTTGTTTTTACGGTCTGCGATGACCTCGTAGACTTCCTGCATGATCTCACCGAAATTACTCATTCTGTTTTCCTTTCGTATTTCCTGACCATCGCGGCCAGGTCAATTCTGCCTTCGTAGTATGCACGACCTATAATCACGCCTGAGGCGTTGATGGTGGCGGCTTTGGCCAAATCTTCTTCTGCATGAACTCCCCCGGAGAGGATGACGTCGAGGCCTGAGCTCCGGATCAGCTCCTCGGTGCTGGCGAATGCGGGTCCGGCCAAAGCCCCATCCCTGCTAATGTCGGTATAGATGAGCGTCTTGGCTCCGGAGGCCTTGAGCTCAGCCGTTAGTTCGTCCCGATTTTTACCGCCGGCACGGGTCCAACCATGGGTGCGAACCTCCGTGCCGAGGCAGTCCAGACCGATCGCGATTTTTCGGCCAAAGCGCCCGAGCGCCTCCGCCGCAAATTCTGGATCTTCCACAGCGGCTGTACCGAGGACAGCCCTTGTGACTCCGGCGGCGAAGCGCTTTTCGAGCGCTGCCATGTTGCGGATCCCGCCGCCGTTCTGGATGTTTAGTCCCGTAAGTTCGGCGATTTGCGAAATGATGGCGAGGTTTTGTTCCCCACCATCTCTGGCGGCGTTGAGATCAACAATGTGCAGCCAACTGACGCCCGCCGCCTGCATGACTCTGGCGCAGTGAAGCGGGTCATCGTAATAGGTAGTGACGCGGGAATAGTCGCCTTTCAGAAGACGAACCACTTTGCCGTCCAGAAGATCAATGGCGGGATAAAGAATCATGGAGTTTCCTCCACCAGCTCTTTGCCGGTGAGCAGACGATAGGCTTCGAGGTAACGCTCAGAGGTCTGGCGGATAATCTCTGCCGGAAGTTCCGGAGCGGGCTCTTGCTTGTCCCAAGTCAACGTTTCCAAATAGTCACGAAGATACTGTTTGTCGAAGCTCTGCTGCGCATGGCCCGGCTCGTAAGCCTTCAGATCCCAGAAACGAGAGGAGTCTGGAGTCAGAAGTTCGTCGCATAATAGGAGCTCACCGTCCAAAAGGCCGAATTCAAACTTCGTATCGGCCAGGATGAGACCACGCTCCAGGGCGTAAGCTTGGCCTTCGTTGTAGATTTCAAGAGAGATCGCTTCAAGTTTCTGAGCCAGCTCTTCGCCAATGAGCGAGGCAAGCTCCGCAGTAGTAATGTTGACGTCGTGGCCTTCGGCGGCTTTGGTCGAGGGTGTGAATAATGGCTTCGGCAAGAGGTCGCCGCGGCGCAGACCTTCCGGCATCTGAATCCCCGAAACCGTGCCCTTCTCTTGATATTCTTTCCAGGCTGATCCTTCCAGATAACCGCGCACAATGCACTCTGCGGGAAGCATTTCTGCTTTTTTTACCAACATGGAGCGGCCGGCCAGCTGTTCGGCATAGCGAGGCAGAGGCTCCGGATATTCGGCCGGGTTTGTACTGATCATATGGTTGGGCACTAGATCCTTGTATTTCTCGAACCAAAAGGCGGACAGGCTGTTCAAAACCTCGCCTTTATAAGGGACGAGCTCCCGAAAAACCACATCAAAGGCCGAAATCCGGTCGGTTACGAGCAGAAGCAATTTGTCGCCAAGATCATAGATCTCACGGACTTTGCCCTGGCCAACTTTCGGCAGATCCAAAAAATCACTATTTCCCAATAACATTGAGTTTTCTCCTCTTTCTTCTTATCCTTATTATCATGCGCCTTATAATACAACTGATCATGCGCCTCATAATATACCTTTTAATATTACGCACTTTTATCATTCGAGCTTTTATATTACGCACTTTTATCATTCGAGCTTTTATAATACGCCCTTTTTATAATACGCCCTTTGTCGACGGAATGCCCTGCACATGTGGGTCGATCTGCACGGCTTGGCGAAGTGCACGGCCAAAAGCCTTATAAATCGCCTCCGTCTCGTGATGGGCATTCTTACCGTGCAGAAGTTCAATGTGCAAGGTGAGACCTGCATTGTTGGCGACTGCTTGGAAAAATTCCCGGGTCATTTCGCAAGGGTAGGTACCCATATATTCGTACGGGAATTCCGCGTCGAAATAGAGATAAGGTCTGCCCGACAAGTCGAGGACAACTCTGGCCAAGCTCTCGTCTAACGGAACATAACTATGCCCGTAGCGAGTAACGCCGGCTTTGTCTCCCAATGCCTCACGAATCATTTGACCCAGTAAAATGCCGGTATCCTCAATGGTGTGGTGACCATCAACTTCTAAATCCCCTTGCGCCTCCAGCGTGAGGTCCACCCCGCCATGGCGCGCAATTTGTTCCAGCATATGGTCAAAAAACGGTATTCCCGTCGCAATCTCTGCCTGGCCTGTCCCGTCCAAGTCCAGAGTCAGATGGATCTTCGTCTCTTTGGTTTCTCTTTCCCCTTTTGCTTGCCTCATCGGGTCTCCTCTCGTAACCGTTTTGCGTGTCTACCCCTCGTCCACTCTTCGTCCACTCTTCGTCTACCCCTCGTCCGCTCTTGGTTCACTCTTGGTTCATTATAAGTTTTACAACGACACAGGGCTATCTTCTGCAACGATATTGGTGATCGTTCTGTTGAAAATTTGCATTTCTTCCGCGCTGCCGATGGAAATTCTGAGAAAATCTTTGAGATCAGCTCTGTCCCAACGCCTCACCAGAATTCTGGCGTTGCGAAGTTTGTGAAACAGCCTCTCACCGGAAATGTCAGGGTGTTTGACCCAGAGGAAATTCGCTTCGGAAGGAGTCACGACAAACCCCAAGTCCTGCAAGTTTCGAGACGTTTCCTCGCGAATTTGTCGAATCATAGCGCAGGTGTGCCGGTAGTAGCCGGGCTCCCGGAGAGCAGCTTGGGCAAGAGAGCCCGCCAAGCGATCCAGCGGATAGGAGTTGAACGTATTTTTGATCGTCTTTAGATCGGAGATCAGCTCCTCGCTGCCAAAGGCCATCCCCACCCGCAGTCCTGCCAGTGAATGGGATTTGCTGAAGGTTTGGACAATCAGGAGGTTGTCGTAGCGGCTGAGGAGCGGTAGCGCGGTCGACCCCGTCGGTGCGAAGTCAATGTAGGCTTCGTCAATCACGACCAAGCGGTCCCGGTCTTGTTCCAGCAAGGTGACGAGTTCCGGTAGCTCTACTAAGCGGCCGGTTGGGGCGTTGGGGTTAGCGAGAATCACCGCCTGCGAGGGTCTGGCATAGTCCTCGATCTTGATTTCTTGGTCTTTGGCCAAAGCCGCCGTCTCATAGGGTATTCCGTAGCGTTTCGCATAGACTTCATAGAATGAATAAGTTTTGTCGGGCGTGAGAAGTGGCTCCCCTTCAGGCTCAAAAAAAGCTTGGAAAATAAATGCCAGCACCTCGTCCGAACCATTACCGGCAAAGACCTGCTCCGGCTCCGTGCCGCGAGACTTCGCGAGCGCCGCGCAAAGATCCATGGATTCGGGATCCGGATAAAGGCGCAGGGTCTCCGGCCGGAAATCAGCTAGGGCTTTCTTTACCAGGGGCCCGGGAGGGAACGGATTTTCATTCGTGTTCAGTTTGATGAGTCCTTGTTCCTTCGGCTGTTCACCGGGTATGTAGGGAACGAGGTTCCGGGTTAGGCGGTTGGCATATTTTGACATTTACTGCCCCTCTCTGCGAATTCTGACGGCGGCTTCGTGACAGTCCAGGGATTCCGAGGCGGCGAGTCGCTCCACGGTTTCGGCAACTTCGAGAAGGCTCTCTTTTTGATAATGGATGAGCGAAATTTTCTTCCTGAAATGGCTTACCGAAAGTGGCGAGAAAAACCTCGCTGTTCCGGACGTCGGTAACACGTGGTTAGGCCCCGCGTAATAATCACCCAGGGGCTCGGGACTCCATTCGCCGACAAAAATAGCGCCGGCGTTGCGAATTTTCGAAACAACGTCCGCCTCATACTCCGGCGCCACCATGATTTCCAAATGTTCAGGCGCAAACTCATTGGCCAGTTCCACAGCTTCATCTAAATTCTCGCAAACCAAAATAGCGGCGTAGTCTCTGAGGGAAGCTTGGAGAATCTCGTGGCGGGCGGCTTTGGCCGCAAACACTTGCACCTTCGCCCGGACTTCCTGCGCCAACTGCCTGCTAGGAGTCACCAGAATCGCGGAGGCCAGCGAATCATGCTCGGCTTGCGAAAGCATGTCACGCGCCACGAAATCGGCCCGACTTGTTTCATCGGCTATGATGAGGATTTCCGAAGGGCCGGCGAACATATCGATGTCACAGGTCCCGTACACCTGACGTTTGGCTACATTGACATAAATGTTTCCGGGCCCTGTGATCTTGTCCACCTTGGGAATGGTCTCCGTGCCGTAGGCAAGCGCTGCGATGGCCTGCGCACCGCCGACCTTATAGATCTTCGTCGCCCCGGCCATGTGTGCGGCTGTGAGGATGACCGGAGCCACTTTGCCTCCTGGCCCGGGCGGCGTGCACATGATGATTTCCGGCACTCCGGCCACGGCTGCGGGAATGGCATTCATGAGTACCGAAGATGGCAGTGGTGCCGTTCCGCCTGGAACGTAAATCCCGACGCGCTCAAGGGGACGTTCGAGCAGCGCTACCCGGCTGCCATGCTCATCACGAAGCTCGACATCTTGTGTGTTGATGAGCTGGGCTTCGTGAAATTTCCTGATCGAAGCCGCCGCCGCCTCAAGATCAGCGACAAGTTGCGGATCCAGAGAGGAGACGGCTTCGGTAATTTCTTCCTCAGTCACTTCTGTCTGCGCCAGCTCAACATGATCAAACAGGCTTGTGTAGCGTTTAACAGCAAGATCCCCTTCCTCCCGGACGCTGGCCAGGATGTCGCGCACCCGCTCATTGATCTCGGGACGCTCCATTTTGCTGCGCGCAGAGATCTGTTCGAGTTGTTCTGCTGCTTCCGGAGATCCGGTTTCGATTATTCTTACTTCATACTCAGCCATACCGTTTTCCTTCGTTGTCGTTCACACGTCATTGTTCGTCCGTAACTGTACGTACTCAACTCTCTTTCAACTCTCTGCAAGCACCTGCCGCAGTCGGCGGATCAGCGTGCTGATCTCCTCCGACTTCAACTTCATCGAGACCGGATTGACCACCAGCCGCGCCGAGCAGGAGGCAATGGTCTCCAACACTTCGAGATTATTTTCTACCAAAGTCCGGCCGCTTTCAACAATATCAACAATGACATCTGCCAGCCCGACCAGAGGCGCCAGTTCAATTGATCCATTCAGCTTAATAATTTCGACCGCTTCATGTTTCTCCGCAGCAAAATAGCGCCTCGCCACCTGCGGATATTTCGTTCCCACCTTCAGCTTCCCGCGCGAATAGTCATTGAGGTCGAAGTCCGGAGGGCCCGCCACAGCCAAGCGGCAAGCGCCGAATTTCAGGTCCAGCACCTCGAAGAGACTTTTTCCCTCTTCCAACAAGGTATCCTTGCCCGCGACACCAACATCCGCCACACCCGATTCCACATAGGTCGGAACATCCGCGGGTTTGGCCATAATGAAGCGAAGGCTCCGGTCTTCATTCTCAAAAATCAGTTTCCGGCTATCGTCTTGAAGCACCCGGCAATCGTACCCGGCCTCCGTAAGCAAGTTCACAGCAGAGTCAGCCAGCCGCCCTTTGGCCAGCGCAATCGTCACCTGTTTCATCCTTCCACCTCCTCAAGAATGACCCTGAAGCCCCGGGAGCGGAGTTCGGCGGCTTTGGCCAAAGCCACCCCCCGCTCACCCACCCGGTACCGAACATATTCTGTCCCCCGCGGCTCCTGAGGAAGGATCTGGTGCTCTTGCAGAACTTGATTTACAAGATCCAAATCAAGCGAAAAACCGGTCGCCGGCAAATCTCTGCCAAAAGCCCGGCACAACTGGTCGTAGCGGCCGCCCGAGAGCACCTCAGAACCAGCACCCGCCGCATAACCGCGGAAAATCGTGCCGGTGTAATAACTCAAATTTTTGAGGAGACCCAGATCAATCGACACATATTGATCGAGGCCGGGACTTTGCAAATACTGCAAGATTCCTTCCAGCTCCGCCAGCGCACCTAAGGCGGCCTCGTTCCGGGTCAAAGGCCTCACGGCCTCCAGCACTTCATACGAACCGGAAGTTTCCATCATGGTTTCCAAAATTCGCGCCAGCTGCTCAGGCAACTGTTCATCAGCCATCAAAGCATCCAAGCGCACAAACTCTTTGCCGTCAATCATTTCGGGCAACAGATCGGCCAAATCCGGCGTCAAACTGTATTCGTCGATGAGCGCCTTATAAAACCCTGTCTGATTCAGCGAAATCTGAAAATCCTCAATCCCCAGCTCCTTCAAACTGGTGATTGCCAATGCCAACACTTCCCCATCCGTCTCCAAGCCTGTGGCTCCTATAAACTCGACCCCGGCCTGCTCAAACTGATGGCTTCGCTGCCCATTATTCGTCCCCCCAGCCCGAAACATCGTCCCGATATACGAAAGCCTAAGCGGCAACGCCAAATTCCGCCCCGACGTTGCCGCAAACCTCGCAAGCGGCACGGTATTGTCATAACGCAGTGCCAAAAGCCGCCCCTGCGGATCCGAGAATTTATACAAAACTTCTTGCTTCACAAAGCGATCTTGCAAATAAACATCCGCATACTCAATCTCCGGTGTCTCGACTTCGTCATAACCCCATTGCCAAAAAAGCTTCCTCAAACTAGCTTCCGTTTGTCTTCTCAAATACGTATTCTGCGGTAATTGATCACGCATGCCTTCGGCTGTGTAATATTTCCATTCCATATTCTGTACCTCTGTGTATCGCTGGTTTGTGGCTGGTTCGTAGTTGGTTTGTGGTCGGTTTGTGGTTGGTTTGTGGTCGGTTTGTGGTTGGTTTGCGGTCGGTTTGTGGTCGGTTTGTGGTTGGTTTGTGTGTGTTATTGTAGTTTCTGTTTGTAGCTGCTGTTTGTATCAACCTTGCGCTTCTGTTTATGTGTGTTAAGTGCTTCTAAAGATATCAGTTCAGTGCTCTTGTTGCATGTCCAATAAGCCATAGCTTTCATACTCTTCATCACTCTATCGCTCTATCTAGCTAAAGTGTTTAACATTGAAGAATACTACCCGTAAGTATAGCGCTTGTCAATGGTTCAATGAATTCTTCGCTATTCTCACCAATCGAACCATTCTGATCATTCCAGATGTGCTCACTCTTCTGAACATGCACAACCTTTTTTCATACCAAGTTCTCTTGCACATATCTTCAAATTTGAAGATATGTGCAAGTAACATGATGCTCATCGTCTGTCCGACCTACGTCACTTGACTTACATCACCTGACTTACATCACCTGACTTACATACATTGACGCAACTACTTGTGGTAGGCTTCGCCGCGGAGGATTTTGCACGCACGATAGAGCTGTTCGAGAAAAATCAAGCGTGCGAGCTGGTGGGGGTAGGTCATTTTGCTCATAGATAGGCGTGCGTCGACTTGGGTTAGGAGTTCGGGGCTAAAGCCGCGAGAACCGGCAATGAGGAAATTGACGGCGGCGCCGCCTAGTTCGAGCCACTTGTCTAGGTTTGCGGCAAAGGTTGGCGAGTCGAGCTCGGTGCCTGCCAAGTCAAGGGCGACGGTGAAGCCGGGCTTGAGTTGAGAGAGGAGGCGTTGGCTTTCTTCGGCTTTGGCCCGATCTTCGGGAAGCTGATCCGAAGCATCCTTAACTTCGATAATCTCGAGCTTGAGGTAAGGTGCGATGCGCTTACTGTATTCTGCGATTCCTGTCTGAAGCCATTTTTCCTTGATTTTGCCGGCAGCGATAATGCGTACGAGCATAGTGACCTCCTGTTAGCCGTGAACGTTGGCGAACCTTATCGAGCAGCCTGGAACAGCCCAGCCACCCGCCGCTCAGAGCTCAGAGCCACCCGCCACTCGCCAACCAGCCACGCTCCTCAGCCGCTCGCCGCTCGCAACAACAGCCCTTCACAGCCAGCCACCTGCCGCTCAGAGCAGCCGCCAGCCACCAGCCGCCACACCCTCACAGCAGCTGCCAGAGGCTGGGGGAAAAGCGTGGGGCCGTAAGCATGGTGTAGTCTTGGCCATTCTTGGCGCCGCATTCGTGGATTAACGACTCGATATTTGTGTAGGCAAGATCGGGGCGGTTGTTCTCCTTGGAGAGATGGATAAGGATGAAGCGCGTGGAACCTTCGAGAATCAAGCTGCTGATGGCGTCTCCGCATTCATTGTTGGAAAGGTGGCCGGTTTCAGAATCAATTCTCTTCTTCAGAGGCCAGGGGTAAGGACCACCCCAAAGCATGTCGTGATCGTAATTCGCTTCAATGAAAACCATGTCGCTGCCGCTGACCGTGTCCGCAATCGTTTCGGTCCAATGCCCGATGTCACTGGCGACAGAAATAACACCGTGGCCAGTGTCAATACGGAAGCCGAGTGGTTCCGCGGCGTCGTGAGGGACGTGGAAAGGCTTGATGGCCATGTTGCCGATTTCGAAGGTCTGATCTGCTTGGATGAAGCGGATGTCCATTCGCTCAAAGTAGGCTAAGCGGTCTTTGGCCGCAAGGTACGTCTGATGAGTCAGATAAACCGGGAGTGCGAAACGCCTCGCAAGGACGGATAAGCCTTGCATGTGGTCGGAATGCTCATGGGTCAATAGAATACCCTGCAGTTTGGCAGGGTCGATATCTCGTTCACGCATGGCCATTTCGAGCTGTTTGGCGTTGACACCCGCATCAACTAGAAGGGAAGTATCGCGGTTTTGGACAAAAATACTGTTGCCGGAACTTCCGCTGACCAGCGTACAGGCTCTGACAGATCCGGACATTTAAAGCTCTCTTTCTGCATTCTCGTACACGTCTGAACTCTTGCGAATGTCCGCACCGATGCTCTGGAGTTTACCGACGAGGTTTTCATAGCCGCGTTCAAGAGAGAAAATATCATACACTTCGGTCATACCGGTCGCACTTAAACCGGCAAGAACCATTGCGGCTCCGGCTCTCAAGTCACGAGCCTGAACCATGGCGCCGGAGAGCTGGCGAGGTCCTTGGACAAGAGCCACACGATCCGCAATCATAATGTCGGCGCCCATTTGCTTAAGATCATCAATGTACTGGAAACGGTTCGCCCAAACATCTTCATACATTTTGCTAAGACCTGTGCACTGGCAGAGCAGGACAACCGTTTGGGGCTGAAGATCCGTTGGGAACCCGGGGTAAGCCATCGTGCGCAAAGAAGTCGCCTTAAGCTCCTGATCCTTGTCGACTTTTACTCTGATCCAGTCCTCCCCCACAGTCATCTGGACACCCATCTCATCGAGTTTGGCAGATAAAGGTTCCATGTGCTTCGGGATTAAGTTGCGAACCGTAACGTCGCCTCTGGTTACAGCGGCGGCAATCATATAGGTTCCGGCCTCAATTTGATCCGGAATAATCGCGTACGTTGAACCGCCGGGGAGTCTCTCTTGCCCGTCAATGCGGATCACATCGGTACCGGCTCCTCTGATGTTGGCACCCATGGAATTTAAAAAGTTCGCAACGTCAACAATATGTGGCTCTTTCGCGGCATTTTCAATTGTGGTTCTGCCCCTGGCCTTCGAGGCGGCGATCATGAGGTTCATGGTGGCGCCAACGCTTACTTTATCCAAGAAAATATGGTCGCCATGGAAGTCTTCCGCTTCAAGAGTGATAAACCCGTGAGACATTTCGTCCTTAGCCCCCATTGCATTGAAGCCTTTCAGATGCAAGTCAATGGGTCTGGTGCCGAAATTGCAGCCTCCAGGGAGGAAATTCTTCGCTTTGCCAAAGCGCGCCAACATCGCTCCAAGGAAATAATAAGAAGCCCTGATATTTCGCGCCCTCTCATCCGTAATTTCGTGGGTGTAAATCGTTGTCGGATCGAAGTGAACCGTTCCGTTCTCATCGGTCTCAACTCTTGCGCCGAGATTGCGGCACAATTCCAGTTGCGTTTCAATATCAGAAACATGTGGTAAATTCTCAATTACGCAAGGACCGTCAAGTACACAAGCCGCTGCAATGATGCCCAGTGCCGCATTCTTCGATCCGCTGACCGTGATGTCTCCGTGAAGTGGTATGCCACCGTTTATATAATAGCTGGCCAAAGGAATTATCCCCCTCATTATCTTAAATAATCTTATTTATTATAGCGTATTCGCCTGGTCTCCCCCGACATTCTGCTCACATTACACAGAACCGTCAGATTCACCAGTAATCATCGTTTTTCCGTTTCCGGCCAAAGCCGCCTCCACAACCCCCGCCTTCTCAAGCACTTCAGGGGATGCTCCCACTGACTCATCTGACTTATCTGACTTATCTGATCCATCTGACTTATCTGACTTATCTGACCCATCTGACTTATCTGACCCATCTGACTTATCTGACCCATGGTGTTCTGTTGCTATGGGTGCTACGGTTGTTGTTGCTGTTGCTGCGATCGTTGCTGCTTCAGCAGCAGATACAGTTGTTGTTTCTGTTGCTGCAGTCGCTTTTTCTATTTTAGCTTCTGTCGCTGTTTCATCTGTAGCATCCGTTGCATCTGTGGTTTCTTCAATGGTCACTTCAGCAGTCTCAGCAGACGCATCGTCGCTGTTTGCGGCTGAGTCTATCTCATCTTGACTCACGCTCGTAGCAACCTTTATCTCTTCGCGGTTGGCATTTGCAGCCGCGCTAGCAGCTCCATTAGCAGCCGCCTTTGCCTGCTCTGAAGCAGGCCTTTGATTCTGACGAAACACACCCGCAAAATCTTCATTAGCCTCTTCCGGTTCAGTTTCCATCCGGTAAGGTTTCATGAGAAGATCACGTTCAGCTCGGGTCAGATCTTCCAGAGATTCCGCCTTCATACCCAATTCTTCTGCTTGGGCTAAGAGTTCCCTGCGCGCTTCTCTGGTAAGCGTATCTTGGTTAGCCGGATTGCGGGAAGGCTGTTGCACCAATTGCAGCATCACTTGCCGATACACTTTACCGGCAGTAGGCAATGTGATCGAGAACTCCGAGCCTTGCGTCAGAACACTATTCACAGCAATTTTCCCGTGGTGTAATTCAACCAATTCCTTGGCAATCGAAAGCCCCAAACCGGTGCCACCGTACTTCCTCGAGCCGGTATTATCAATCCGGTAAAAGCGTTCAAAAATCGCCTTCTGATATTTCGGATCGATCCCCTGTCCATTATCGCGGACCTTCAAAACCACATCATCCCACATTCTTGTTAAGAACACATCGATTCTGCCATTCTTGTCCGTGTACTTGATCGCATTCTGGATAATATTCATAATCGCGCGGTCAATCGAACTTCGGTCAACAAAAACCGGCGGTATCGCCGAAACAATATAACAAGTAAGGGAAATGTTTTTCTCCTCAGCTTGCAACTGACAGCGATCAACAATCTGACGGACGAGAACAGCCAGATCCGCTTGCTCCATGTGTGTAGCCTTCCCTCTCGAGTCAAGGCTCGAGAGCAGCAAGAGATCCTTAATCAAATTTTCCATGCGGTTCACGTCATCCAAAATCCGCTGGAGATCAGCCTTCACAGCCGCGGGACTTTTCTCATCCAGACCCCAGTCAAGAAGCGATTCCGAGTACGTTTTGATAATCGTAAGCGGTGTTTTCAGCTCATGAGAAACATTCGCAACAAATTCTTTTCTTTGCTTCTCCTGCTCAAGTTGTTCCGTCACATCCTGGGTCACGATGATTGTGGCCACCCGCCCCGCATCGTGCGAGCCGGATTCACTCATCTGCATTCTTACCACGCGTTTGCCAATGGTCAGATCCGCCGTAGATTTCCCCGCACCCAGGAGCGCTTGCGTTTTCAGCCCATTCTCTTCGCCGAACGTAGATAAGAATTCGGCCAAAGTATCCGGAGCCTCCTTCATATCGAGCATTTTCAGAACAGATTGATTCGCAATTCGCAATTTCCCATCCGATGCAAATGCCATAACACCCAAATCAATATCATTAAGGATCGCTTCGGTCTGTAATCTTTCTGCAACAAAGCCCTGAGTGATTTTTTCCAAATCCTGATTACGCTGATGTTTCTGCTTGACCATATAGGTTGCAACAACAATAAACAGCAATAAAGCACCAATAATGATGCCAAAAACAAAAATGAGCAGCGGATGCATCTCCGTAAGATAAGCACCTGTTCCATCAGACATCAGGTGCCGGAGCGAAATCGATAAATCACGCATTCTTATTGAAATAATAGCCTACGCCTCGTTTCGTGATGATATATTGATTATTGCTGGGGTCTGGCTCCAACTTCTCCCTGGTCCTTCGCACCGTGACGTCGACCGTACGTACATCACCATAATAATCATAGTCCCAGACCTTCTGCAGAAGCTCTTCTCTTGAGAAAACCGTTCCCGCATTCTGTGCCATAAAAGAGACCAGTTGAAACTCACGCAAAGTTAAATTGATGTTTTCGCCATTTCGCCTGACCTCGTAGACTTCATTATCAATCTCCAGATTACTGATACGAAAGACCTTCGACTCCCCTGTATAATTGTGCTTTTCATCAGGCTCATAAATCGCTTGACGTCTGAGCTGTGCCTTCACTCGAGCAAGCACTTCTCGAACACTAAACGGCTTAGGGACGTAATCATCAGCCCCTAATTCAAGACCAAGGACTTTATCAATTTCTTCACTCTTCGCGGTAAGAAAAATAATCGGTGTGTTGATTTCCTGCCGAAGTCTACGACAGACATCGAAACCGTCCATTCTCGGCAACATACAATCAAGCAATATCACATCATAATGCCTCGCGAGGCCCAAATTCACGGCCTGAACCCCATCATAAGCAACATCAACATGATAGCCTTCTCGCTCCAAGTTGGATTTCAAAATATCAACAATTGCCTGCTCATCATCAACAACCAGAATATCAGCGGTCATTATTCACCTCGGTGCATGTAGAACCTACATAAAGTTGTCAAGAGTATAACACATCGGCCTCGTACTAAGTCAGTAATATTACAGTTTGATTAAGTTATGAATAAATTTGTGACACAAACCTGAAACCACACTAACCGGAATGATCTTACTTGAACCCCTATCAGTCCATGTTACACCTGAAACAGGATCACAAATTCATCACAAGAAAAACAAATAAAAAAATCGGAGCAAGTCCTTATCATGAACTCGTTCCGATTCAAATTGATTGCAAATAAAAAGCCGGCGAAAACCTATCTTTCCGGTCCGTCTCCAGACAAGTATTTTCGGCACCAGAGAGCTTAACTTCTGTGTTCGGGATGGGAACAGGTGTGGCCTCTCCGTCATATTCACCGGCATGGCTAAGAGTATTTCTCACAAGTGAGTTGTACCCTCAAGACTGCATAGAGTGTTTTTCGTAAGAAGGGAGCCGACGTTTTGGGTGTCGAGAAGGAGATTCTTTACTCCTTTTTGTTGTGTCTGGATCCATATTGGATCAACAGAGAGCCTAAAGACTTGTGGTCAAGTCTTCGACCGATTAGTATCCGTCCGCTTCATACATTGCTGCACTTCCACTCCGGACCTATCTACCAAGTGGTCTACTTGGGGTCTTATTCCTTTCGGATGGGAAATCTCATCTTGAGGGGGGCTTCACACTTAGATGCTTTCAGCGTTTATCCCGGCCGAACGTAGCTACCCAGCGATGCCACTGGCGTGACAACTGGTTCACCATAGGTTCGTCCATCCCGGTCCTCTCGTACTAAGGACAGCTCCTCGCAAATTTCCTACGCCCACGACAGATAGGGACCGAACTGTCTCACGACGTTCTGAACCCAGCTCGCGTACCACTT
>CAYZSO010000040.1:13745-20564 GCA_964479695.1 uncultured Fastidiosipila sp. | reverse complement strand
ACTCGGCAACTCAACATAGTGACATCTATCGTGGCAACTCAACTCTCACACTTTTCGAGCCTTTTTGCCCTTGGATAAGTTACCGAGAAGCGTTTTGTCTGTCCGATGCCAAATTGCCCGATTGCTCGAAAACCTCAGTATTATTGGGCTTTCGCGGCTATTATTCTTTAACCTTTGACATCAATACTACCGTCTCGACATGCGCGGTTTGGGGGAACATATCCACCGGGGTGACTGTGAGGACTTCGTAGGCTGTACGCAAGATTTTCAAGTCGCGGGCCAAAGTCGCCGGATCGCAGGAAACATATACCAGCCGCTCCGGAGCGAGTTTCAGAATCGTTTGCAGGAGCCTCTCGTCGCAACCCTTGCGAGGTGGGTCAATGATGACGAGGTCGAAGGGGGCGGCTTTGGCCGAAAGTGATGGTAACACGGTCTCAGCTGCACCGACGTAATAGCTGCATTTGTCGGAGAAGCCGTTCTGACGCGCATTGAACTTGGCGTCGTCGATGGAGGCGGGGACGATGTCGATGCCGGTGATCGTGCGAGCTTTTGGAGCTAGAGCCAGGCCGATTGTCCCGCTGCCGCAGTAGAGATCCAGAACATTCTCTTCACCGGTGAGGGCGCAAGCGTCCTCAACTAAATGGTAAAGTTGCGCTGTCTGCCGCGAGTTGACTTGGAAGAAGGCCTGAGGCGAAATCCGGTAACGCACACCATTGACGGTTTCCGTGATGGTCTTGTGACCTGCCACATGACGCCACAGCTTGCCTGTGAGAGTACGATCCGGCAAAGCCTCATTGAGCCAGAGCGAGGTGACTTCCGGTGCTAACGCATGAAGCAGATCGGCCAAGTCGGCCTCCGCCGTTTTCAAATGCGTGACGGCGAGGATGACCATACTCTCGCCCGTTTCGCGGCCGGTGCGGACAATGAGCTGGCGAAGACCCGGCGTTTCATACCGGCGAACGAGGGCACGGATGCGGTCGGCTTCCGGGTCTTGGATTAAGCAGGTATCACCGTCGACAACGTTGTGGGAGCGAGCGGCGAAGAAGCCGAACGCAGCGCCGTTAACCATAAATTGTGCATGGTTGCGATAAGCGAAGGTCTCGGGACTGGCCAAGCAAGGTGCGGTGATCTCCTGTGCATCGGCTATCCCGCCAATCCGCTGCAAGGCGGAGACAACCTGCTGGCGTTTCGCCAGGAGCTGTCCCTCATACGAAAGATGCTGGAGATTACAGCCGCCGCAAACTCCGTAGAGAGGACAGGGCGGCGTGACACGGTCGGGGCTCGTAAGTAGGCGCTCCTTCACCTGACCAAGTGAGTAACGCTTGCGCGACTCTGTAAGTTGCACATGAACCGTTTCGCCGGGCAAAGCATCGGGTACGAAAATGGCTTTGCCTCCATCGGCCAAATGGCCAACGCCGCGGCCGTCAACCGAAAGGTCGGTAATCGTCAGGGTCCGTTCGTTCGGATGCTCAGCATGGTTCTTCTCTGTCCTATTCATTACTTTTTCTTATCCGATTTCAAGAGCAAACGCAGTAAGGCGATCAGTGCCAGCACCAGGAAAACCCAGCTTGGCCAAGGGAGGCCTAAGAAAAGCGGACCGAAAGGCCGGAGGGCGAACACGGCCGCGGTCAAGCTGAAAACGCCACACAAAATAGCAGCGACAAATTGTCGGCCGAGGTGCAGGCGGGCTTGATCCTCTTCCCTCTTCCCATCAATGGAAATACCGATTTCGAGTTCGCCATTGATCGCTTGATTGAGCAGCGACTCAATTTCGCCGGGGATGCGCAGGGTGCGATCGGCGGAGCTCAGGAGATATTGGCCGCTTTCGCGGAGGTGTTTTCGGAGTTCTTCGGTCATGAATTCCGGCGTTTGAATATGATTGCGCATCATTTCGATGAAGTTGATTTCCGGGTCAATCAGGACAAGCGTCCCCTGCATGGTCATGATGCCGCGGCCCAGCATGGTGATGCCGCCGGGCATTTTGAGGCCGTGGTTACGGGCAACTTGGATCACTTCTTGGAACATGATGCCGAGATCCATGTCTTTCATGGGCATGTGAGAGTACTTGCTGAGCAAACGGCCAACATCGTTTCGCAGGACGGCGAGGGATATTGGCTTGGTTTCTTCGGCCAAAGTCAGCAGTACCTCCGTTACTTCGTTGGTGTTAGAGCTCAAGATTCCGAGGATCGCGCGTTTCAAGAGTTCTCGTTCACGAGCTTGTAAATGCCCCATCATGCCGAGGTCGATCCAGGCGATTTTGCCGCCGCTTACGACAAAATTGCCTGGGTGAGGATCGGCTTGGAAGAAGCCTGTTTCCAAAATCTGGCGGACGAAATTCTCCACTAATTTCTCACCGATTTCGTGTGGGTCGTAGCCGGCCTTGGCCAGCTGATCGAGGTCGTCAATTGGGATTCCCTTGATGTCTTCCATCACGAGGACACGGGTGGTGCTTAGGTCTTTGTAAACCTTAGGGCATGTTACGTAATTGATTTCCGCATTGTCGCTGCGGAATTGTTCAAGATTTTGTGCTTCAATCTGAAAATCCAGTTCTTCTTGGGCTGTCTGCCAGATCTCGTCGATGATCAGATCAGGATCCATCGTGAGGGTAAAGTCCTTCCGCAGCAACGGCGCATAACGTTTAAGACGCGCGATCATCGCATGGAGCAGCGTGATATCCCGCTCCATCGTTTCATAAATACCTTGGCGCTGGACTTTCAGCACGACTCTTTCACCGCTGGGCAGTACTGCTTGGTGAACCTGGGCGATCGAGGCGGTCCCGATGGAGGTTTCCGAAATCGCGGCAAGCCTCTTATCGGCCGGCTCGCCCCACTCTTCCTCAATGACTTGGGAGATTTCCGCATAAGGAATCGGGGTCATCTCTGAGCGGAGCGTGACAAGGGCTTCACAATATTCATCCGGGAGTAGGTCGTTTCGCATCGAGAGGATTTGGCCGAACTTAACATAGGTGGGGCCTAGATCCTCAACCACTTGCCTCAACTTCTCAGGAGAGGGTCCTCTCAGCAAACCGCTTCGCCTGATGATGCGAAACATTTCCCCCAGGCGGGAGCGTTCTGCTTGTTTATTCGCCATCGCTGCTGTCTGTCGAGTGGTCAGTCGAGTGTTCTGTCGAGCGGTCAGTAGTGTGGTCAGTAGCGCTGCTTGTTGTGTCAGCCGTTGTGTCGTCACCGGAAGCTGCGAGTTTCTTGGCCAGGAGCTTACGATCCGAAGCGCTGAGCTCATCAAAATGAGCCAGGATCGTGCCGAGCGATTTGCTCACATCGAGTTCGGAAACCTCAGAGGAATCTGACGAGGCCTCCGCCTTCTTCTCGCCTAAATGTTTCAACTCTTCATTCAGCACTTTCCCCTGTTCGACGGTCAGTTCACCTTTTTTCGTCAGCTTGTCGACAATTTCCTGCGATTTCTCAACCGATGTCGCGACCGCGCCAATCCCTGCCAGAAGCAGTGTCTTCAAGCTCTCACTCATACC
This sequence comes from uncultured Fastidiosipila sp., assembly GCA_964479695.1. Taxonomy (GTDB): domain Bacteria; phylum Bacillota; class Clostridia; order Saccharofermentanales; family Fastidiosipilaceae; genus JAAYZH01. Next base: position 17,077 of record CAYZSO010000040.1, on the reverse strand, counting down.
GTGGACCATATGGATGTACCTCCAATCTTTACCTCTATTCTAGCACGCAACTAGCGCGCAAATCGAATGCGGCCCGGGGATCGAGGGGTGTAGTTTGCGGCTTTGGCCAAAGCCGCCCCTGTAAAAAGTTCGAATTTGTGCGCTTAGTCTAGCGGATGAACGCACTTCAGCTATTGAATCGATCCAAACTTTCAGTAATAATAGGATAAGCACAATCGTCCACAGGTTTCTGGCCGTTTCGATCTGTCATTCTGGACATAGACCGTTGCTGTTTACCTCAGGGATGATTTGTTTATGTGATAGATCACGATCCCTCGTGCGATAAGGGAATGGGCCGCAGGTTGGTTGCCACGAACAGACCTGCATTTAAGGTAAGGAGTAGATACGAATGACTAAGTACGTTTACCGTTTCAAAGAAGGTAATGCAGGCATGAAGAACCTTCTCGGCGGCAAAGGGGCGAACCTGGCTGAGATGACGAATTTGGGACTCCCGGTTCCGCGTGGTTTTACAATCACGACCGAAGCTTGTACCCGTTACTACGAAGATGGTGAAGCGGTTGATCAGGCGATTGAAGATGAGATTTTCGTTGCACTGGAAGAGCTTGAAGCGGAAACCGGCAAGACGCTGGGCGATCCTAAGAACCCGTTACTGGTTTCTGTGAGATCCGGTGCCAGAGCCTCTATGCCCGGCATGATGGATACCATCTTAAACTTAGGGCTGAATGATGAAGTTGTGGTTTCCTTCGGTGAACTGACAGATAACCCGCGTTTCGCTTACGACTCTTATCGCCGTTTTATAATGATGTTCTCTGATGTCGTCATGGAGATCGAGAAGAGCCATTATGATGAGATTCTTGAGGACGTAAAGAAAAATCGCGGTGTCGAACTTGATACGGAACTTGATGCTGACGCGATGAAAGAAGTGGCGGAGCGGTCTTTGGCCACCTATGCCGAGAAGAAGGGCGAACCCTTCCCGCAAGATCCCAAGGAACAACTGATGCTCGCGATTCAGGCGGTCTTCCGTTCCTGGAACAACGCCCGCGCGATTTACTACCGCCGCATGAATGGGATCCCGGGCTCTTGGGGAACCGCTGTGAATGTCCAGGAAATGGTCTATGGCAACATGGGCGATACCTCCGGAACCGGCGTAGCCTTCACCAGAAATCCGGCCAATGGCGAAGATAAACTCTTCGGTGAGTTCCTCATGAATGCCCAAGGTGAAGACGTGGTTGCGGGTGTCCGCACACCTCAGACGATTGATCATCTGAAGGAAGTCCTGCCTGAAGCCTATGAGCAGTTTGTGGAGATTTCGCAGACTCTGGAAGATCATTACAAAGACATGCAAGACCTGGAGTTCACGATTGAACGTGGCCAACTGTTCATTTTGCAAACTCGCAGCGGCAAACGCACTCCGGCTGCTGCCCTCCGCATCGCTGTAGATCTGGTTGAAAAAGGCAAGATTTCCGAAGAGACAGCAGTCACCCGCATTGATCCGTCGACACTTGATGCACTCTTGCATCCGACCTTCGATCCTGCTGCGCTTGAGTCCGCGAAACCTGTAGCCAAGGGGCTCCCCGCCTCCCCGGGTGCCGCAAGTGGCAAGATTTACTTTTCCGCTTCTGAGGCGAAGACCGCAGAAGAAAATGGCGAAAAAGTCATCCTCGTCCGCATGGAAACCTCACCGGAGGATATCGAAGGCATGAACTCCGCCCAAGGTATTTTGACCGGAAGAGGCGGCATGACTTCTCACGCAGCGGTTGTTGCTCGTGGCATGGGTCGCTGCTGCATCGCAGGTTGTTCCGACCTCCGCATCAATGAAGAAGAGAAATTCATGGTTGACCAAGCCGGCAAACGTTATAACCAAGGCGACGTTGTCTCGCTGAACGGCTCGACCGGTTTCGTCTATGATGGCGCAATTGAGACGCAGGAACCCTCCCTCAGCGATGATTTCGCTACCGTTATGGAATGGGCCGATAAGTTCCGCACTATGGGCGTCCGCACCAACGCCGACACGCCCCATGACGCCACGAACGCCCGCAATCTCGGTGCTGAGGGCATCGGGCTGACCCGTACCGAGCACATGTTCTTCGATAAGGATCGTATCTTTGCTTTCCGCGAGATGATTGTGGCCAAAGACGAAGCCAGCCGCCGCGCGGCTCTTGAGAAGATTGTTCCCTACCAACAGTCCGACTTCGAGGGCATCTTCGAGGCAATGGCAGGACTTCCTGTAACGATTCGTTTGCTGGATCCGCCGCTTCACGAATTCCTACCGCAAAAAGATGACGAGATTGAAGAATTGGCCCAGGCACTGGGTATGACCTTCGCTGAACTCCGTGACAAGATTGATTCTCTCCATGAGCTCAACCCCATGTTGGGTCACAGAGGTGTCCGCCTTGCTGTCTCCTATCCGGAAATCGCTGAATATCAGACACGGGCGATTATTAATGCGGCTTTGGCTGTCCAAGCGAAAGGCATGGACGTCCATCCCGAAATTATGATTCCTCTCGTCAGTGAAGTGAAAGAACTCACCTTCGTCAAGAAAGTGGTCAAAGAGACAGCCGACAAGATTATTGCGGAGAGCGGCAGGGAACTTCCTTACATGATCGGCACCATGATCGAGATTCCTCGCGCTTGCCTCCTGGCAGACGAGATCGCCACGGAAGCCGAATTCTTCTCCTTCGGCACCAACGACCTGACCCAGATGACCTATGGTCTGTCGCGTGACGATGCGGGCCAGATCCTGGAGACCTACTACGATCGGAAGATTTTCGAAGCCGATCCGACCGCTACCCTCGACCAAAAAGGCGTCGGCCAGCTGATCACGATGGCTGTCGAAAAGGGCCGTTCCACCCGCCCGAACATCAAACTCGGCATCTGCGGTGAGCACGGCGGCGACCCTGCCTCTGTCAAGTTCTGCCACAGAGCCGGCTTGAACTATGTTTCCTGCTCGCCTTTCCGTGTCCCGATCGCCAAACTGGCTGCTGCCCAAGCCGCCATCGAAGAAAAGGAACAAGCGTAAGCTTGTGCTCGAGGATTGGGCTTGACGGCTTGAGCTCGACGGTTTGATCTTGAGCTTGACGGTTTGACGCTGACAACAATAAAAATTCGTTTTGAGAGGCTCCCGCTTTGCGGGGGCCTCTTATCTTGTTCTTCAAGCGCAAGATAGTTTGAGGCATGTAATGGGGAGCGCATGAACCAGTGTATTGTTTCTAGTTCTGTTTCGCATGCGTTTTAGTTGAGTATTTGGCGGAGCGCATGAACCAGCGTATTGTTTCTGGTTCTGTTTCGCATGCGTTTTAGTTGAGTATTTGGCGGAGCGCATGAACCAGCGT
>CAYZSO010000040.1:0-13645 GCA_964479695.1 uncultured Fastidiosipila sp. | reverse complement strand
ATTGTTTCTGGTATAAGTTCGCTGGTGTCCTAGTTCGTTGATTGTAGGAACGCTTTTGGCGGCGTATTGTTCCTGCGAATCGTTCTCTGGCAGTTTACCGTATTGAATGACATATCACCCAACTTGCACATGTCTTCAAATTTGCTTTAATGTGCATGATTGAGCCGAAGTCAAGCCGAAGTCAATACGTGACATATCACCCAGCTTGCGCATATCTTCAAATTTGCTTTTATGTGCATGGTATAGCCGAAGTTTATACGTAACATGTCACCCAGCTTGCGCATATCTTCAAATTTGCTTTTATGTGCATGATAGAGCCGAAGTTAATACGTGACATGTCATTCAACTTGCACATATCTTCAAATTTGCTTTTATGCGCATGATAGAGCCGAAGTCAATACGTGACATGTCGCCCAGCATGCGCACATCTCCAAATTTGCTTTTATGTGCATGATAGAGCCGAAGTTTATACGTGACATGTCAACCAGCATGCGCACATCTCCAAATTTGCTTTTATGTGCATGATAGAGCCGAAGTCAATACGTGACACGTCACCTAGCTTACACATATCTTCAAAGATGCTTAAATGTGCAAGATAACCGCTCCGCCAACAAGAAGTCAAACAACGTAGAACCTGGGTAGACGAAATACTGAGCCAAAACCGCACCAACATCAAGCACTAGCTCACTGCAGAACGAATTCAGAAAGAATAAGCCGCTATAACCGCTCCGACAATAAGCACATCTTCATCATTGAACATCGCTGAGGAAGAATACGTCGCCAAAACCGCTCCGCCATCAAGAACTACTACATATGTTTAAAAATAAACTTATGTAGTCGCAATGCAGCACCCAAACCGCCACGTGGTGATCATTCCCTTTGTTTTGTTTGACTGTCTGAGGCAGATGTAACAAGTGAGATATTTTTTAATGCTAGAACGTTCAAAATGAAGACGAAATCTGCATTGCTTGTAGACAACCATGCCAGAGTTTCTTCTGTGCATTCAAAATGGAGGTAAGTCAGATGAATAGTGAACATGACGCGCACAGAAGTCCAGATGAAAAGTTGGATCGATCGGATGATCTTGCAGAGATGAACTACACCGAGGAAATGGCCGGCATGGATCATCCGATGCCAACAACTGATGTGAATAACCCAGAAAATATTGATGAGCCTGAACTAATTCCGGGTATGGATCCCTCTGAACAGATGAACCACACGGAACAAATGTCTGGTATGGATCAACCAGAACATATTGACCACACGGAACACATGGCTTCCGTAAAACACGGTGCCCATGAAGATCATGAAATGCACAACGAGCACGGTGGGCATGAAGGTCACGACCACACAAGTCATGAAGGTCATGGACACACCAGCCATGACCACGCCGACCACATTGGCCACGACCACACCGACCACGACCCTGCTGGCCATGACCACGCAAGTCATGAAAGCAACGACCACACCAGCCACGAAGGTCACGCAGCTGACCACGAAGGCCACGACAACGCCGGCCACGAAGACCACGCCGGCCACGAAGACCACACCGGCCACGAAGACCACACGGGTCACACGGGTCACGCCGGCCATGAGGGGCACGGCGCTGGGCATACGGGGCATCATGCGGCGATGGTCGCAGATTTTCGGAAAAGGTTCTGGGTCGTTCTGGTGTTGAGCATACCGATTATCATTTTGTCTTCGATGACGCAGATGCTTTTTGGTTATCATTTGGAGTTTCCGGGGTCGAAGATATTGCTCTTCATCTTATCGAGCATTGTGTTTTTCTATGGTGGCTACCCGTTTTTGAAGGGAGCGAAAGAAGAGCTCCAAGCAAAGAAGCCGGGCATGATGATGCTGATTTCTTTGGCTATCATCGCTGCTTATGTTTACAGCACGCTGACGACCTTCTTCATTGAAGGCTCAGAGTTCTACTTCGAGTTAGCCACCTTGATCCTCGTCATGCTCCTCGGGCATTGGATCGAGATGAAATCGCAGATGGGCGCTTCGAAAGCGCTGGAAGAACTGGTCAAACTGATGCCGGAAACGGCGCATAAAGTGGATGCGCAAGGTAACATTACGGAAGTCAGTATGAAGGACCTGGTTCCCGGCGACCGCATCATGATTAAGTCCGGTGAGAAAGTGCCGACAGATGGGCGGATTGTCGAGGGCTCTTCCAGCCTCAACGAGTCGATGCTGACGGGAGAATCAGTTCCGGTTGAGAAAAGCGCCGGTATGCAAGTGATTGGCGGGTCGGTCAACGGCAATGGGGTCCTGATCGCGGAAGTGGAGCGGCTGGGTGACGAGACGTATCTGGCGCAAGTGATCAAGACCGTTCAGGATGCGCAAGCCCAGAAGTCGAAGACACAAAGTTTGGCTGAAAGAGCCGCCGGTTGGCTCTTCTACATCGCAGTCGGTGCGGGTATCATCACGTTCATCTATTGGTTTTCAACAGATTCGCTCGCGTATGCGCTGGAGCGGATGGTGACCGTCTTAGTCATCGCTTGTCCGCACGCATTGGGCTTGGCGGTCCCCCTGGTCAATGCGGTTTCGACTTCTATAGCGGCTCGCAACGGTTTGCTGATCCGCAATCGCAACCAGTTTGAAGAGGCCAGAAATATCGATCGCATTGTTTTTGATAAGACCGGCACGCTGACACTGGGCGAATTCGGCGTAACGGATCTAGTGCCTGAGGAAGGTATTTCCGAAGATGAATTGTTGGGGATCGCGGGATCGTTGGAGAGTCAATCCGATCATCCGATTGCGAAGGGGATCGTGAAGGCGGCTTTGGCCAAAGACGACGCTCCCCAGAAAGTCAGTAATTTTGAGAACTTGACCGGGGCGGGGCTCAAGGCGGACCTGAACGGCAAAACCTACTATATTCTGAGCCCGGGGGAAGTGCGCAAACGGGGCATCGCCTTCGATGAAGTGCAGTTCGAGCGGTTGGCTGAGCAAGGGAAAACCGTTGTGTTTGTTATTGAGGGAGACACGCTCCTCGGCATGATTGCGGTGGCGGATATCATTCGCGGTTCTTCGAAGGGTGTCATTGAGGAGCTCCACAATCTGGGCATTGAATCCTACATGATGACCGGTGATAACCGGAAGGTCGCAGAGTATGTTGGGCAAGAGCTTGGCTTGGATAATGTCTTCGCTGAAGTCCTGCCTGACCAGAAATCAGCAAATATTAAAGAACTGCAGCAAGGGGGTCACAAAGTTGCCATGGTAGGCGACGGGATCAACGATGCTCCTGCGCTTGCAACAGCGGATCTCGGGATTGCGATTGGCGCAGGCACGGATGTCGCGATGGAAACGGCGGATGTCATTCTTGTCGACAGCGACCCGAAGGACGTCCTGAGCATTATCAAGCTGTCCAAAGCCACCTATCGCAAAACCGTACAGAACCTGATTTGGGCAGCCGGATATAACATCATTGCGATTCCTTTGGCTGCCGGTGTCTTGGCCAATCAGGGGGTCGTAATCACCCCGGCGGTCGGGGCGGCAATTATGTCGCTCAGCACGATTATTTGCGCGGTGAACGCGAGATTACTGAAAATTGATTGACGCCCGTTGAAGCTCGCCTTAGTTTCCCGATTCGTCAATTCACCTGGCGCTGTCTTGTGTAGCGCTGTCTTGCGTGGCATGGCAGCGCAACGCAAGGCCAGGCAAAACTAGGCGAGGTCATGTTTCAGGGTCGTCCGGGACATATTCCAGAATATCGGACGGTTGGCAGTCCAAGGCCTCGCAGATGGCGTTTAAGGTGGAGAAGCGGATCGCTCTGGCCTTGCCTGTCTTCAAGATAGAAAGGTTACTCTGCGTTATACCGATTTTCTGGCTTAGGGTTTGCAGTTGCATCTTCCTCTTAGCCAACATTACATCAAGGTTTACAATAATCGCCATAACTTACACCGTCCACTCGTTCTCTTCTTTGTATTCCACGGCTTTGGCAAAAAGATTCGCAATGAAATACATAACCAAGGCAGCGGAAAAACAAATGAAACACAGGCCGAGGAGATACGCACCGACGAGCCCTACCCCCCAACCGAGTTGCAAATAACTGTACACCGTCGCGGCTAAGATCGCCACGAAGGCTCCAAGAAATAAGTGCCCCATAAAGGTCAAGCTTCTGACGGTACTCCGTTCAAAAATATTCTTCGCAGTGCTCTTAACGATCAGGATGAATGCTACGACCAGCGCGATAAAAATACAGGCTAACATCAGGTAACAAAGAACAAGAACCGGATACTGCATGTGTGCTAGTGCTGGGTCTCTGGCGAAGCTTGCTGAAATATCGTAGAGTGGCACGATGAACCAAATGATCCCTGCTCCGGCCATCACGATTGCCACGAGAAGCAGAATATTAAGAAACTTTTGCATAAGAATCCTCCTCTGGTGTGAAATAATCAGATACTTATTATCATTGTAGCTGATTTTTACCGTTTGTCAATATATATTTAATGTTTCCCGCTTCGAATTTCTAACGTAATTCGAGGCGCACCGATGCCGGAACCTTCTAGGAAACTTGTCAGGAGAATTTCGGAATAATCGCTATTTTTTATTGCATTTTTGTCTAACTATTGTAAAAAATATGGTATTATTTATTGAATAATTTTTTTTGCTGAAAGGGGACTTTTTTTGCAATGATGGTGCAAGCATTAATCATTTTCCTGATTACCTACGCGTTGATGATCGCGTTGGAGAAATGGCGTTGGCTTGTGGCTTTGGCCTCAGCTACGCTCTTCGTGATCTTGGGTTTCTTCCCGCTCTCTGCGATCCCGGGTGAAATCAACTGGAACGTCCTGCTGATGATTACCGGAACGATGGGTACAGTACAGCTCTTCATTGAGTCGAAGATGCCCGCGAAGCTCGCGGACATGATCATCGACTGGGCGCCGAACGAAAAATGGATGATCATTGCCTTATCTGTTTTTGCCGGCATTATCTCCGCCTTTGTGGATAACGTTGCGACGGTGTTGATGGTGGCGCCTTTGGCCCTCACCATCAGCAAGAAACTGGGAACTTCGCCGGTTCCTGCTGTTATTTCGATTGCTATTGCTTCGAACTTGGAAGGTGCGGCTACACTTGTTGGAGACACAACTTCCATACTATTAGGCACCCATGCCGGGATGAATTTCTTCGATTTCTTCTGGTATGAGGGACGCCTGGGGCTTTTCTTCATTAATCAGGTTGGGCTCTTACTTGCCACCTTGACACTGGTCTGGACCTTCCGCGATAAGACGAAACAAGTGAAAGTCGAAGAATATACTGAGGTCACCGACTACATACCGACCGTTGCTCTCATTGCCACAATTCTGCTTCTGATTGTCGCCTCGTTTGTGGATCTAAGCTTCGCTCCGGCTTTTGTCCAAGATAATACCGCTGGCCTCGTCTGCATGGCTGTCATGATCATCGCTGTCATTGCTGAAATGATTAAACAACGTAAGTCGTCGGTTCTGGTCGAGACGATCAAGGCAATCGACTATCAGACGATTATCTTGCTTGCCTCTCTCTTCATCGTCATTGCTTCCATACGCGAAGCCGGCGTGATTGATGCGATCGGTAATCTCTTCTTGACGATTGGCGGAGATAATTTGTTTGTCATGTACTCCCTGATCGTTTGGAGTTCCGTTATCCTGTCAGCCTTCATTGACAACATTCCTTATGTTATGACGATGCTTCCTGTGGTCTCGGCTCTGGCTGCTGAAATGGGTCACAGCCCGACGGTCCTCTATTTCGGCTTACTCTGTGGCGCAACGCTAGGCGGAAACCTCACACCAATCGGCGCTTCCGCCAATATCGCTGGTATCGGCATGCTCCGCAAAAATGGTTATGAAGTCAAGAATTCGGAGTTCATGAAGATCTCTGTACCCTACACGTTGGCAGCGGTTACTTCCGCTTATGTCCTCGTGTGGCTCTCTTGGGGCATCTAATCCCCAAACTAGCGCGCCACATCTCTGGTGCACAACATCTCTGGTACGCCACATGCGGCAGTTATCAATTGAATAAGTAATCGAAAGCAGCGGCTGCATCACGCAGTCGCTGCTTTTTCGTTCGATATATCGAACGTTTCCACCTAATTTCAAGTTTCTATTCGATATATCGAATGATTTCACTAAGCTAGGCACTTCTGTTCGATGTATCGAATGAATTTTACAAATCCGCTATTGTCTAAAGGCGTACTTGTTCTATGAGGTCAAGCGATACGATCTCCGTAGGAAACAAATCCTCGCAAGTAACGAAAAATACTATATTGTTGATCATGGTCTGCGAGAAGCTGTGTACGGCGGGAACGAACGCGATATCAACTTAATCCTCGAAAACATCGTCTATCTGGAACTCCTTCGCCGAGAGTATCGGGTGACTGTCGGAAAAATCGGTGATCGTGAAATTGATTTTATCGCCGAGAAACAGGGGCAGAAGCTCTACATTCAAGTTGCCTATCTGCTGGCTTCAGAGGAAACGATCCATCGCGAATTTGATGTTTTGACTGAGGTGGATGACAACTTCCCCAAGTACGTGGTTTCCCTCGACACGTTCGATATGGGTAGAGAGGGGATCAAGCACAGGAACATCCGTGATTTTCTCCTTGCTCCGGAGTGGGGATGAGCTAGCTGCGGCTTTGGCCAAAGCCGCCTGCAACAACTGATTACGTTAACGCGCCTCTTCTGCGAACTTCATAGCCTCGTCATAAAATCAAGTCAAATTTTAACGACATTATGTTATGGTAAGGGGAATACCTTGATCGCAGCCCAAAACCTGCTGAACCGAAACGCCGGGAAAACTACCTAGGAGACCTCGTACATGTCGCAGCTAAAAGAAAAATTCAATAAACTCCGTTCAAGGATCCAAGCAAAAATGCGTGCAACCATCGACCGACAGAAAAGACCCAGTGCATGGAAAGGCGCCTGCCTCAGCCTGGCTCTGATCACCACCGTCCTGTTCACGGTTCAAATCATTCTCCTCATGCAAAACCGCTCGTTGCCTGAAGGGGCTCTTCTCATCCTCTTGCTCGTCCTAGCTGTCACGCTGGCTTCTGCCCTGGTCGCCCTACTCCACCACCTTCTGAAAAAGATCCCCAGCCCGGCTCTCTGGGTGATTCTCATTGCTTTGGTTCTGATTTTGCTCAGTTTCATAGGGTCGCCGGTAGCCATGGTACTGCTTGCATTGATCATCATCGTCACCTTCGCTGTAATCGGCGCCGCCATCTACACGCTGCGCAGAGAGCCTCGTGCCACGATGAGCGGGCGTCAGAAAATCCTGACCCATGTCCTCTTCCCTCTCGCTATTCTCAGCATCCTTTTTTTCTCCTATCAATTGTTCTTTCAAGATGGGGCTGGAGACGGAACAGGCTATGTTAGCCGCAGTTCTTGGACCAATGAATCCTATAGAGAGGACTTCGGCGAAACACTTGAAGATCCCTCGGCCAAAGGCGCCTACCCCACCAAGTCCCTGACTTATGGTGCTCCCGACACTTACCGCTCCGAGTTCACTCAAGCTGATTCACTCGTCACCTACTCTGTTGATGCTTCGGCGGGTCTGGAAAATTGGACATCCGCACGAACAAGAACCTTCGGCTTTGGCCCAAATGAAATGCCCCTGAATGGCACGATCACTTACCCTGACGCGGAAGGTACATTCCCGCTCGTGATTCTGGTTCACGGTAATCACATGGCGACCGATTACTCAGACACAGGTTATACCTACCTGACGGAACTTCTGGCATCGCGAGGCTATATTGTCGTCTCAATCGATGAAAATTTTCTCAATATGTCGACCTTCGACGATTGGTTCTTCTTCAAGCAGTTGGAGGGTGATAATCAGGCGCGAGCGATCGTGTTGCTGGAGCATCTGAAGCTCTGGGAAGGGTGGAATGAAATGCCGGGGCACCTGTTCTTCGGCAAAGTTGATCTGGAGAATATCGCCTTGATTGGGCATTCTCGCGGTGGGGAAGCGGTTTCACTGGCTGCCCTGTATAATCAGCTGGGTGCGTTGCCCGGCGACGGGAACCAGGCACTCGATTATCATTTCGGCATCCGATCTGTCATTTCTTTGTCCGGTACCGACTCGCAATTCCTTCCTTCTGGACTTCCGGTTTCCCTAGAAGATGTCAATTATCTCTCGCTTCACGGCTCGCAGGATATGGATGTGATGTCCTACGAAGGCCAAAATCAGTTCCATAGAGTGACTTTTTCAGGAGCGGATGAGTATTTGAAAGCCCAGGTCTATATTGCTGGGGCAAATCATGGGCAGTTCAACGAGGGCTGGGGGCTTTATGATGGGGTTGGCTTGGGAAACGCTCTGAACCATACGGCGGCTGTGATGCCGACCCAAGACCAGCAGAAACTGGCTCAGGTCTTTGTGTCTGCTTTTCTCGACACAACGTTGAGAGGGCAAGAGGCGTATTCTGCCATTTTCCGAGATGCTTCTACCGCCCAAGCCTGGCTCCCCGACACACTGTATTTCCAAGACTATGAGGACAGCCACACAATCGTTCTTGCGGATTTCACGGAAGACTTGGATCCCACAAGCGCAAGTCTGGATGGCGCTGTGATTTCGGGCCAAAACCTGAAGACCTGGAGTGAAGAAAAGGTCCCGCTCAAACTGGAAGCAAGTGACTACAAAGCCGTTCATCTCGCATGGGATGCCTCAGAGGATGATCTTGTGGCTAGCTATTCCTTAACCCTTCCGGAAGTGACGGATCAGCCGTTTACAGATGATGATTTCCTGATTCTGTCTGTCGCAGATGCGCGTGTCGGACAGCCCGATTCCGAAGACTACCTTGATTTCACCCTTGATGTACAAGATCAAACGGGAAACCGTGCCGCTATCCCTCTTGGTCGGGTAAGGCGGCTTGAGCCAAAGCTCGAAGGAAAGATCACCAAGTGGCCTTTCCCGGAAACCTTCGCCACTACGGAACCTGTCTTCTCGTATTTCCAGATTCCCCTGGCTGCCTTCCGGGAAGAGAATGCGTCCTTTGCGCCTGAAGAACTGCAGGAACTACGCTTGGTCTTCGACCAGACGGAGTCGGGTGCGATCTACCTGGGAAAAGTGGGCGTTTGGCAGGACTAGGTGCGGCGCTCCACGAGTATGCCGTCCTCCATTTCGAAGACATAATCAAATCGTTCGAGCAAATCCGGATTATGCGTTGCTACGAAGAGTAGACGATTCTCGTTTACAGTCGCAAACAGAAGATCCATGATCCGCTCCCCTGTTTCTGTATCGAGCGCACCCGTTGGCTCATCTGCCAAAATCACACGGGCATCATTAATGAGAGCTCTGGCAATGGCTACGCGCTGTTTCTGGCCACCGGAGAGCTGAGAAACTTTCACCCGTCGTTTATCAGGGATCTCAACCGCTTCTAGGACCTGAGTGATCTTGCGCTTCTTCTCTGAAGACGCAATACGTTGTGATCGATAAATGAGCGGGATCATAAGGTTATCTTCTACGGTCTCCTCTTCTAAGAGACCATAGTCTTGTTCGACAAATCCGAAATATTGATTACGGAACTTGGCTCTTTGGGCTTGTGTAGTCGTCCCCACCTCATTCCCTTCAATGTAAATCTCACCCGTGTCTGGGCGGAGGAGTAAGCCTATCAGACGAAGGAGTGTCGATTTACCACAACCCGAAGGTCCGCACAGGCCATAGGTTTTTCCATAGGTCAAGTGAAGGGATACATCCTGCACCGCAGCCACTGAAGTAGCAGGCAGATGGTAACTCTTGGAGACATGGTCGAGTTCAAGCGCGTTCATTCTTTTCTTCCTCCATCTTCTCGCATCACAAGATTGATCATACGCGAGCTTGTCCAAATGCCTAAAACAATCAAAATGATGAGTAACGGTGCATGCAAAATGCGATCAGATACAATCGGTCCTACAAGAATGAAATCATAGGCCAGCAGAGGCAGAAGCCACATGATCATACAGGTACAAAAACATCGCAGGCTAAGGTGCATCGGTGTTGCTCCTTGTTTGAAGTGAATCCTATAGTCCGGTATGGCTTGCCGTAAGAATGTCCATGTTTGTAGAAACAAAAAAATCACTACCAGTACCAAAGCCGAACCAAAAACAGCCGATGAGATAAAGCCGGAGGATTGTAAACTCTGCGAAAAAGTCTCTCTGTATGGGCTTAATGTTTGCGGAATCAGTGAGTGGCCTCTTTGCCAATTCTTCTCCAGAAAGTTTTCCAGTGCTTCTGGTTCGGGACTAGACCACAGAACAGAAGCAGGATCCGGTTCGATATAATATGGCAGGAGACGCGCAAAGGTAGAGGGTTTGGCATAAATAACGATTGCTTCGTCAAGCGAGCGTACAGAAGAGCCAATCTGCGCTTGTGTGTTCCGCGGGAGGTGAGACTGAAACGTCAGTTCTTCAAACAGCGGCACCAGATAATCAGGGACTACATTTACATCGATCGCTTGATCTCTCATGGCTCCGAAATAGAGTCCCTGTTTGGGTTCTGTGTCTGTCCCTGTGTCCGACCCAGTATTTCTTGCGATGTCCTGTTCAATATGATTGAGTTTGAAGAAATCACCGCACGCGAGATAGATGGTTCCCACATCACTGTCTACAGCCATAGGTTGAAGCAAGTAAGCGGTCTCATTTTGGAAAAACAGCTGCCAAAAGGCCTGCATATCCGAGGGTCTTCCAGGGTTCGGATTGATTCGATCCCCTTGATTGGAAATGACTAAATGAAATTCTGTAAGACTTTCACTAAATTTGCCTTGTCGCAAGCTCAGCTGAAACTGGTCAAAGGTAAAGTTGAAGAATAGCAAACAGAAAAGCAATTGGATGCAAATGAGAAAGTAAATGACCTTCTTGCGCCATAAATCACCAAGTGCCCATAGTAACTGATAACCCCACGCACTAGAGTTCACGTAACACCCCTTTGCTCGCACGGAATCCGACCACTAAGTAAATCAGAAAGAAAACAATGATAAATAAGCTAAGTGCAGCCAAGCTCCCATATCCCAGCGATCGCCAGGAAATTTGCTCCAAGAAAATCCATGAACTTAAAAGACTTACACCTCCGGCGATCCCCCATGAAACAAATGTTACTGGCCCCAACTCCGCTACCAAGTACCTGCAGAAAGTCCTACGATTTGCTCCTAATCGAAAATGAATCACGAGATACGGTTTCAACTGGTCAAACACAATGTACAGAAGTGAGGCGAAACTAAACAAGGCGATGGAAGCTGCCGGAAAAAGTGTAGTGAATTCTTTTCGCTGAAATGTATCACTATACATATAATCCGAAATACTTTGCCAATTGAAGTCAAAACTAGACTTTGTCATAAGATCTTTCAACACTTCCTCATCACGTTTAGGTAAGCCTTCACTATAGAAAGTGCCCTCAGGCTGATAGAGCTCTGCTAGAGAAAGAATATAATCTGGTTCGGTTTCATAACGCCTAAGGGGTGAAGAGTCATCAAAAGTACCCACCACTTTATATTGTTCACCTTCTAGATAACATAAGGTCGACTCCAAAACCTCCGAAGCAGGTTCTGATTCATATTTTAAAACACCCTTGTCTTCTTCTCTCAAGCGACTGATAAGTCCCAGAGGAGAAGCGTCTGCTCCTTGTCCATTTGTATATGCGTACATGATGCCTCTGGAGGAAAGGAAGAAGACGGTTCCTTTCGGCTCTGAAGCGATCCAGTCACGTAATGCGCTATTCATTTTTTCTTGATCTTCCGCTTTTGGCGATGCCATTGTCGAGGATATCCCGACAATGGCATTCTCTGTTAGCCCTAAGGGGATTGGCTCATCACGAAAAAGGATTTCTAAACTGAAACTAAAAAACGATAGAAAAAGCGTCATCATGAGTAAGACGATGAACAGGAGACGCTTCGTATATCGCATAGTCGATTTCACTCCTTAAACGAATTTACCTATCTTCAGTTATCGATACAGGCCAAAGTCCACCACGAATACACTGAGATTCATTACCTAAATCTAGCATATAATTTATTATTTTGCAATATTTAGTTATTGTTTTATAGACTTTTCGAAAAAGGGGCAATTGTCAAATGCTTACTAAACCGGGAAGTCACGATCGAAATCAGTGAGCCGATCCGCCTCCGTAATCGGCCGTATGACTCGGCAAGGGTTCCCCACGGCGACCGAGTTACTGGGAATGTCTTTCACGACTATGCTCCCACCTCCGATAACCACATTGTCACCAATCGTCACGCCGGGCATCACCTGAACACCAGCGCCGATCCAGACATTATTCCCTACAACGATCGGGTAGGCATATTCAAGACCCTGATTCCGCCGCTCAGTATCAATAGGGTGGCCAGCTGTGTAGAACCCACAGTTAGGGGCAATAAAGACGTTATCACCGAAAATTACTTTCGCAGCATCAAGGATCACCAGATTATGGTTGGCATAGAAATTCTCACCCAACTCAATTTGCGTGCCATAATCACACCAAAAGGGACCGTTGATATAGAATTGATTCTTTGTTTTGCCAAGCAGCTTCTTAAGAATTTCTTTCTGCTTGTCAACTTCCGAAGGTCTGAGTTGGTTGAAATCGTAGCAGAGCTCTTTTGCGACGAAGCGAACGGCGATTAGTTCTTCATCGTAGTTTGCGTCGTACAGCTTATTCTGGAGCATTTTTTGTTTTTCACTTAGTGTATTAGACATAGTCACCTCTTTGCATATTTGACAATACTATACCTAATTGTACACGATTTCGGGTGAATTCAAACCCAGAATCGTTCGGTCATATCCGGTTATATCCTCCCCAATATTCTCGTTCCAAATGTTCTCGCTCCATATGTTCTGGTAGCTGTTTTTGTAGGGATCTATGTTATCCGCGCTGTCCATGGTGCTTACACAGTTACCTGGTTTCTTCCGTAAAAGCCTTTAATAGGTTGTACGCGAATGAAGAGGACGCAGTTCCTCAATGTATCTACCGGTCTTCACATAGTCAAAACAGCTCATTCAGATCTGTGGTGGACCATCTCTGCCTGTATAAATTCCGCTCTTTACTAACTAAATATAAAGCTATGCCCAGATTACAAAACAAAACGGGTGGCCATCAGGATCCAAGAACGTAATCCAATCGTCCTTGCCACTTTCAGCATTATGTCCATACTGTTCTTGTGCCTTTACTGCACCACAAGCCAGCGCATGTTCTGCTGCTTCACGCATTTCAGCTTCACTCGACACCGCAAAATCCAGGTGGGCTTGCTGTTGTTGGGCATTCTTTTGTTCCGGCCAAAGCGGCCTTTCATACAAGTCATTCCGCTGAAACAAGATCTTCGCCCCGCCACTCGTGCACGAAATTCTAGCGTATGTTCGATCTTGGTTTACAAATTCGATCTTCCATCCCAGAAGATCCGCATAAAACTCCGCTGCCCGTTTCACATTCGGCGTATCCAGCACAACTGAATCAAGTGTCAATTCTCTCATCAAGAAATTCTCCCCCTATTTACGAAACGTTCAGTTCACTTATGAACGATAAAGACCCTAGCTGCACCGCACAGGCCTTACTGCTGCGATGTTTTTGGCCAAAACCAAGTATACACCAGCTAGGCCGTGGGAAGTTGAGAGCAAATTCGATAGCGCCTGAGTCGCTCTGAGTCGCTCTTGTGCCCGCCGAGCTAAAATTGACCACAAGCGCCGACTTATCTTTGACCAGGTAA
>CAYZSO010000039.1:0-22464 GCA_964479695.1 uncultured Fastidiosipila sp. | reverse complement strand
GTCCTCTCTCCTTTGTTTTTTGCCCTTTTTTCACCTAAAAAATTATTTTTCCCGCACATTTGCAGGAAAAAGCAAATGACCGAAAAAAAACTGCAGCTTCAGGCCGCATAAACCGTACTTTCGACACCCGAACCAAATATGAAGATATGTGCAAGCTGGGTGACATGTCATGTATCAACTTCGGCTCTATCATGCACATTTAAGCAAATTTGAAGATATGTGCAAGCTGGGTGACATGTCATGTATCAACTTCGGCTCTAGCATGCACATAAAAGCAAATTCGAAGATATGTGCAAGCTGGGTGACATGTCACGCATAAACTTCGGCTCTAGCATGCACATAAAAGCAAATTTGAAGATATGCGCAAGCTGGGTGACATGTCACGCATCAACTTCGGCTCTATCATGCACATAAAAGCAAATTTGGAGATATGCGCAAACTGGGTGACATGTCACGCATAAACTTCAGCTCTATCATGCACATAAAAGCAAATTTGAAGATATGTGCAAGCTGAATGATACGTCATCTATTAATCAGGAACAATACGTCGCCAAACGCGCTCCTACAAACACTTAACGAGAACACCACCTAACTTGCACTAGGAATAATACGTCGCCAAATGCGCTCCTACAATTACTAAACTTGAACACCACCTAACTTGCACTAGGAACAATACGCCGCCAAACGCGCTCCTACAAACTCCTAACTTGAACACCACCTAACTTGCACTAGGAATAATACGTCGCCAAACGCGCTCCTACAATTACTTAACTTGAACACCAGCGAACTTGAACTAGGAACAATACGTCGCCAAACGCGCTCCTAAACCGAAACCTAACCTAAACCTGAACCTAAACCTAAACCAAAAACCTGAACCTAAACCAAACACCTGAACCTAAACCAAACACCTAAACCTAACCTAACCTAACCTAACCTAACCTGAACCTGAACCTAAGACCAAGTGTGTTATGGGGCGTCCCAAGTGAATACTGTGATTGCGCCGTCTTCCCAGAGGTAGCAGGAACGGCTGCCGTCTCTGGGGAGGGTGGTGCTGCCGGGATTCAGGAAACGAATGCCGTCAATCCATTCATCCTGCTTGAGATGCGTGTGTCCGGTGATAACCATGGTGGCGTGGGCGGCTTTGGCCTGGCGAAGAAGCTCGGACTTGCTGAAACGGTAGCCGTGGTCTAGGAGGAGACGCTGATCGCCAACATCCTCGATTAGTTGCCGATTACTGAGGTCGTGCTCGATGACAAGCTCATCGACGTCGGCATCGCAATTGCCGTGGATATAGGTGATATCGTGTCTGTCCTTGAGGTACTCGGCTAGCCTTGCCGGATCGTAGGTGCCGGGGAGGGCATTCCGGGGGCCGTGGTAGAGGACGTCACCCAAATGGAAAATCCGGTCGCATGTGCTTAGGAATTCCAGAGCCTTGACTGTGTCCCGGAACCCGCCGTGTGTGTCGCTGATAAAACCAATTCGCATAGTGCCTCCCGTGTAATGAACCGCCGCGGCTGCGAGCTAGCGAGCTAGCGACCTAGCGATCTAGCGACCTTGGCGGTTCGGAAAAATTGAACTAATAGAACTAAGAGAACTAATAGAACTAAGAGAACCTAAGAAAACTTAGAAAGTGTCGTAGATCTCCGCATCTTTTGCATACTGTCCCTTATCATAGTCGAAGTTTGGGATGTTTTGCCAGCGCCTGCGAAGGACGTGGGCGGCGAGCTTCGGTTGGCGGGTGCGGGTGAAGACGCCTTTCTTATTGCCTTGGACGCGGTTGATGCCAACCTTGGTTTCGAAATCGGCGAAGTTCCACAACTGTTCGCCAATCACGTTTGGATAATCGTCAAAGACCCGATGGTACATGTGATAATAGCGAACTTGGTATTCTTCTGTGAAGGGGATATCGTCGACAGCGTGTAGGCCGGGTACTGTGTCCGCACCATATTCTGTGAAGAGGATGGGTTTGCCGAATCGTTCCACCCACTGGTCCAGCTCGGCGCGTAAGGCCACTTCACCGGCCTCGAGGTCACCGGTTTGTACGTACCAGCCTTGGTAGCGGTTTAGACAGATGACGTCGCACAATTCTTCGGCCAAAGCCGCATCCGGCGTCGAGACCATGATGTTCACGAGGGTGCAGGGTCTTCGCTGTGGATCTTCGGTTCTCGCCTGGTCAAAGAGTGGCTTGAAGTATTCGTAAGCTCCTTTTTGGTTGCTGGCCGGTTCATTGGCGATGGACCACATGACTACGCAGGCGTGATTTTTGTCTCTTTGGATTAACTCGCTTAAGACTTCACGATGTGCTTCGTGGGTTTTCATGACGTCCCAGGTGCTATTTTCGCCCATGCCCCGCAAATTGAAACCGAAATTTTCCATCAGTCCGACTGCGGGTACTTCGTCAATGACGACGATGCCTCTTTGGTCGCAAAGCCTCATCATCTCTTCGCTGTAGGGATAGTGGGAGGTCCGGAAACTATTGGCGCCGATCCATTGGAAGAGATTCAGATCCAGAACATTGGCTACTTCGTCGAAGCCTCTCCCATGCAGCGGATAGTCTTCGTGTTTGCCGAAACCTTTGAAATAAAAGGGCTTGCCGTTGATCAGGAATTCCAAGCCTTTTAGCTCAACGGTTCGGACACCATATGGTTCAATATATTGATCGACGACTTTCCCTTCGGAGTCACGAAGTTCAATTTCAATGTTGTAGAGATAACCTTCGCCCGGTTCCCAAAGGTGCACATCCGTAAGCACGAGATCGGCCTCGGCGGATTGAGCCTCCGCCTGCACTTGACTTTCTGCCTGAACTTGAGTTTCAGCAACCAAGTGGTTGGCGGCGTCTTTGGCCGAGAGATGAAGGGTGAGGCCTGCGGCATTCTGCGTTTCTACTTGTGCGTGGATCACGGCGCCGGAACCGCTTACGTCTGCGAGGAGGGTGACATCCTTGATCCAGCGGCGAGGGGTTGTGTAGAGGCGGACCGGCCTCTGAATGCCGGCATAATTGAAGAAGTCGAAGTTCTCGTCTACTTTGTAATGGGTGGCGCCTTGCTCGTCTTGCCATTGCTTCAGATTGCCGACGGGGAGAGTGGTGTAATCGAGCAGGTTGTTGAGGCGAACTGTGAGGCGATTGGTTCCGGGGGTCACGGCGGTGGTGACGTCCGCCTCGAATGGCGTGAAACCGCCTCGATGTTTGGCGACCGCTTGGCCGTTGACGAAGACTTCACAGTTATGGGTTACTGAACCGAAGCGCAGCACCAAACGCTCTTGCAACATTTGCGGTGTCACAGCAAAGTTTCGTTCATAGACCATGTACCCTGCAAAATGGCGCTTGTCGTGCGTGACCAATTGATCATTAAAAGACCCCGGCACAGCGATTGTTTCGCCGCCTTCGAGTGGTTTCGTTATATCGGCTTGGAAGCCATCCCTTTCCTGGCGGTACTGCCAGATTCCGTCGAGTGAAAACAGCGTTCTGGTTTGCGTTGCGATTGGATATAACATAATTTACCTCCTGGATTGTGTTTGTCGGATTATGTTCTCATGGTGTCTGCGATTGCTGGTGTTCTCTTGGCGTCTGCGATTGCAAATGTTCCTGTGGAAAATTGTAGCATTTCCGTGACTATGGGGTGGGAACCGAAAATGACACGATAGTCGAAAATGTTTTCTTGTACACTTACGCCACGAATCGCCCCGCTACCCACAGAGCGCTACCCACAGAACGAGTTCGACCGAGCGAAACCAACAGAAGGCCGAGGCAAAACCTATGCAGTACTTAGAATCCAAACAATATTTCCCAATGTCAAACTTCCGCACGCTGAACGAGATGCTGGACCGCACCTTTCGTGACTATGCAGGCCAGACAGCGGTAGTCTACCGCTTGCGGCCGGCGGACAAACCGACAGTAAAATCCTACAGCTTGATGCAGCACGATTATTTGGCATTGCAGCAAGGCCTGGCCGCGGAACTTCCGGCGATTCCGGTAGGTGAGAGGCGCGTCGCAATTTCGGGTGAGAACAGTTATTTTTGGATGCTCACGTATTTGGCTGCGGTGACAGGGCTCGGGACGGTGATCCCCCTCGACAGGCTGCTGCAGCCGGAGGAGACCATGGGGCTGCTTCGGCGCTCGCGAGCGGATACTTTGGTTTGTGATGCGGCGATCTACTTGAAACTCAGCGAGGCCAACGTTTGGGCGAACCTTCCGGATCTTCATAAAATTATCGTCATGCTGCCGGAGCGTTTGAGTGGTGGTCAACAAGCCGAACTTGAGCAAGAGCGAGCCGTTCGAGGCGCTTCGTTGCGACTGTTCGCGGATGTGCTTACAGCGGGCGAAACCATTTCATTTTCCGGCCAAAGCCGCCCCATCCCTCTTCCGGATCTCGAAGCTTCTTTAATCCTGATCTTCACATCGGGCACGACCGCCAATTCAAAAGGCGTGCTCTTGTCCCACCGTTCGATCGGCGCGAATTTACAAGGGTTGGAAGGTTTTGTGACCTTACCTCATGCGGTTCGCCTCTTGTCTGTGTTGCCTTTGAATCATGCTTTTGAAAACACTTGTGGATTCCTGTTCGCTCTCGATATCGGTGCGGAAATATACATCAGCGATGGGATCCGTTATATCCAGCAGAATATGAAGGAATACAAAATTCAGATGATGATTGGTGTGCCGGCGATTTTTGAATCCTTCCATAAGCGCATTATGGCTACGGCTGCCAAAGGCGGCCAGTTAAAGAAACTTAAGCTAGGGCTCAAGATCAGCCGCTTCCTGATGAAGATCGGCATCGATCGCCGGCGCAAGATTTTTGCTTCGGTCCATGAAGCGTTGGGCGGAGAATTCAGCGTGGCGATCGCCGGCGCGGCTCCGATGAATCTGGAGATTATCAACTTCTTCGAGGACATCGGCGTACGCATTATCCAAGGATACGGCCTGACCGAAACGTCGCCCGTTGTGGCCGGCTGCAATACGCAGCTCTTCGTGGCGGGCACGGTTGGTGTCGCGCTTCCGGGCGTCGAAGTCGCGGTTGCAAGTGAGCAGGCGGGGGAAGAGGGCGAAATCTTGATCAGAGGGCCCATCGTCATGAATGGTTACTACGATGACCCGATTGCGACAGCAGAAGTTATGGACAAAGACGGCTGGTTCCACTCCGGTGACCTGGGCACAATTGATCCGGCTACCGGTTGCCTTACGATTAAGGGCCGCCTCAAGTCAGTGATCGTGCTGGAGAGCGGCCGCAAGGTGTTCCCTGAGGAGCTTGAGCAGCTTATCAATCAATCGGGTCAGAGCTTTGTGAAGGATTCTTTGGTCTTTGGCCAAACCGATGAACAGGGCAAAGTGGCGGTTGCCGTCAAACTGGTTCTGGATAAGGAAGGCTTGGAAACTTTGCGATCAGAAGGGGACAACCGTACGCTCCAAGAACGCCTCGACGACTTGATCAAACAGGTCAATGCTTCGATTCCGCCCTTCAAGCGGATCAATTCGTACTTCTTCAGTTTCCAAGACATGATCCGAACAACGACGTTGAAGGTGAAACGCTCCGCGGAAATGGAAGCTCTCCGCCGTGAACTCGAAGAAAGCGGCCTGCGTTTCAAAGAACTCGCCGGCAAAAACATCGACGAACTGTTCCTCACATCCGACCCTGAGCCCGAAGCCGCGACGTGATCGAAGCTGCGACGTGATCGAAGCCGCTACGTGATCGAAGCCGCGACGTGATCGAAGCTGCGACGTGATCGAAGCCTCGGGCTGTTCCAAAGCGGGACGGGGCGTTTTCAAGGGTGTTAGGGGCGGCTTTGGCCGAAGTACCTTAGCTCTGAGGGATGTTCTTCAGCTGAGCATTGGTGGTGAAGAACGAACGCGAAACCATGAAACTTGCGACGGTTGAGGTGATGGAGGTCGTGGCCAGCACCATGAACATAACCATAATTTGGTACTTAATCGCGGCGGTGGGCACGGTTCCCGCGAACATGAGGCCTGTCATCATGCCGGGCAGCGAAACCAAGCCGATCGTCTTGATGTTATCGATCGTCGGCTGAGTGCCAAGCCTTACGGTCTCGCGCACAATTTCGATCGCGGACTGCATGGGCGTGGCACCTAGGGCGAGGCGCTCTTCAATGGCCTGATGATTATCGCGGAACAAGGTTTTCAGATTGCGGAAGCAAAGACCTACCGAAGTCATGGCGTTGCCGGCCAGCATGCCTGTAATGGAAATGACCTGTGAGGGAACAAAATCAATCGAACGCGTCAGCGTCAATATGACCAAACTGACCACTGTAGAGGAGCCAATGGCTAACAAAGAAATGCTGAAGGCTCCTTCCAGGCCTTTGCCTCGTTGCGCGGCTTGATAGGCGGCATTCACAACCATTACGACGACGATCGCGAGCGTGACCCACACGTTGTCCATCTGGAAGAGATAGGTCAGTGCGTAGCCGACCACAATCAGCTGAATGACCATGCGGATGCAGGCGATGATGATTTCTTTGACTGTGCCTAACTTGAGCCAGCCTGAAATTACAATGGCCACAATGACCAGCGAAAATGATCCTAACAGTGACCAAATCGTAATATTAAGTTCTGAAGGCATAACAATCTCCTATCTACGCGGTGGGTGAATATCAATCACACGTTCTGCCAAGGCAATATCTTCTTCCAAGTGTGAAACCATCACGATGGTTAGCTGGTTTTCCACTGCAAGTTCATCGATAAATTTCCAGATGATCTCGCGATTTTCCTGATCCAAAGCCGAAGTAATCTCATCCAGGAGCAAAACTTGGGGAATGAACTGCAAATTACGTACCAACGCGACTCTCTGACGTTCACCGCCCGACAATGTGCCAACCGTCTGCTCTAAGTAATCCTCGTTCAAGCCACAGC
This sequence comes from uncultured Fastidiosipila sp., assembly GCA_964479695.1. GTDB lineage: Bacteria > Bacillota > Clostridia > Saccharofermentanales > Fastidiosipilaceae > JAAYZH01. The sequence goes on along the minus strand of CAYZSO010000039.1, from coordinate 15,605 downwards.
GTGTAAGCAGCTCGACTGCTCGTTTCCTGTCAAAATCCAGATGTCTGATTTCATAGGGAAAAGCGAGATTATCCTGCACCGTTCTGCCGAAAAGTTGCGCCGTCTGAAAAAAATACGACACCTCCCGACGGTACTCCATCGGTGAAATCTCGTTGATATTCACACCTTGAAAATAAATGTTTCCACTGGAAGGCGAAATCAGATTCGCCATGAGTCGCATAATCGTTGACTTGCCACTGCCACTTGGCCCCGCCAAAGCCACCCGCTCCCCACGGTTTATACTAAGATTTAATCCTTGAATAATGGTCAGATCATCTGTCCTGTAGCCCAAATCTTCACAACGAAGGATCGGTGCGTCCGGATTTAGCACAGGTGCGTCCGGATTTAACGTCGGCACGTCTGTGTTTGCAGGCGGTCCGTCTGTGTTTTCCTTTTCACTTACATGATCTTGATTTTTCTTGCGATTGAAGAAACTCGCCAATTTTTCTCCTTTTGGGCGCTTACCAGCCCCGCACTTTCTCACTTATCTCGGGTGCATACCTCGAGTGCATATCTTGAGTGCATACGTAATCAATCTTTCGGTAACAGCTGATATTATATACTTATTACTGCCATTAAGAGCAGCATTCGCGGCGCTTTCTTATCAGTTTCAAACTTATTTTAAACTCATTTGCGATGTGTAGACTGGCATTCTTAAATTCATTTTTGGTTGCTGTGTTTATTTTTTAGCGGTCTCATCGCTCGAAGTAGTACTTTTCTTGAGCAGCACTTTGCCCTTGACCATAGTAGCCGGAACATAAGGCCTTCTCCACGCCCGGCTATCGCTGGATTTGGCCCGATTATCACCCAGCACAAAAAAATGCCCAGCCGGAACCTGCCAACTACTACTCCTCGTTTGGCCAGTCACGAGCGCATAAGGTTCGTCCAACATCTTACCATTAATACTCACCCGTCCCGCGATGTCAACCTCCACCGTCTCGCCCGGCAGCCCAATCACGCGCTTAATCAGCATTTCCCCGATTTCAGGCGAATCGAAGACGATGATGTCGGTGCGGCGGATTTGGCCAAAGCCACCCCCACCCACCTTCCCCGAGCGATCCTGCCCCAGCATCTGCCCCTCCACTTGTGGCATCGGCTGGTTCTGAGTCAGCCGAAGTCGGCGCGCCCAAAATCGCTGCCCCGGTTTCAGCGTCGGCAGCATGGATTCGGAATTGATTTTGACGACGAAGATAAGATATTTTCTGACAAGTAGCGCGAGTGCAACGGCTGCGAGCAATATTGTGAGGACAATTAGAATGGGATTCATCGTTGATCTCCTGGCGGTGATAGGGTTGGAGGTGATGGGGTTGGCTGTGATAGGGTTGAGTACCTTGCGAAAAATGAAGTCATTAATGAAGTCATTTAGTTAAGTCATCTGGTTAAGTCTCATAGTTAGGTCACTTGTTAGGTCAATGCTGCGATTATACAATCAATGCTGCTGTTGAAGTGACGAACATTGCGCAGTTAAAGCGATGAAGCCTGTCAACGGGGACAGGCTTCGTAGGGTATTCGTAAGATATTAGTGTTCGTGGTGATGATGCTCATGATGACCATGATGCTCGTCGCGTTCGGCGTGTTCGCTCTTGTGCTCGACGTCGTGACCGTGGCCGTGGCCGGAGTCGTGACCGTGGCCGGCACCATGGCCGTGGTCATGCTCTTCACCTTCGGCTTTTTTGAAGAAAGTTACATAGGCCTCGACGTACGAACGTGCAGCCGGTACATCGTCAATGTCGAAATCTTTGCGAGCCATAGCCTCATTGAACAAGGGCTCCAGTTCGCGATACTCCTCGTCAGTTACCAGACCTTGAAGTGGGGCGAGGGAACCTTGGGCAATGGCTTCATCCGCTGCGACAACAACCGGTTCCAAAGCCGTACCTGAAGGCTTAAGGCCTTCGTACGAAGCCCCTTCACCAGCGCGATGGACACGGACAAGGTTCTCCAAGAAATATCGATCGGCCAGTTCTTGGGCATCGGAACTAAGGCCGCGAACTTTAAGCGCCAGAGTGAATGCTTCCAGAAGTTCAGCTTCGTATTCAGGCATAATCCACTTGTACGCATAGTTGATATTTCCGGTTTCCAAAGCCTTACGACCATCCTTGACCGCCGGGCCATCCATCGTATCGCAATGGGCACTTACATCCTGTGGAAGTAAGAAAAGAATTGCAGCAGCAAGCAAAAGCGTGAGCATAATAATTGAAATGATTACAGTTGTCATAACATTGATCTCCTTTACAAATGATCTGATTACAGAATACAGCACCTGAAAATGCCACACCTTGATCTGCCTCAAGTTTAACAAGAAATTTTTTGAAATTTCTGCGATCTGTCATTCGGCATCGACAACTAGCTGATATCGACTACATAAGTTTAAATTTAAACTTATGTAGTGAGATTAAGGATGGTGGAGCGGTTCGGGCGGCGTATAGCCTCTAAGCAACTACATAAGTTAGTTTTAAATAGATTATTGGTGCAAAACTACTCGCATCGGCTAACAAGCAGTCATACACAGCATGTTACTTGCACATATCTTCAAATTTAAAGATATGTGCAAAATTAGATGATATGTCCCCTAATTTTCGGTACTCACTTGTTATTCGCTTGCACAGTTAAACAACTTTGGATATATGTTCATCTATTTGCATAAGATGTAGTGGGAAAATTTCTTTCGATCCGTTCCAAGATGGTACAAATGTAATATTCTATTTAAAACTAAATGAATTTACTAAGAAAAATGTTAAACTAAGTATATTCACTCAAAGTTGGATGACGAAAATGGTTGGACTGGTCGCAATACGCAGCAGTTAGCGCTCATACCAAAAGGGTTGAACGCAAATACTGCTAGGAATTTTTGCAATAAGTAGCTACTAGCGCTCCTTCATCCATGAACTAACCAAAACAATGCCCGCAACACCGCAACCTCTCTAACACCCCGACACCTCAACCACCCACCGGTACCCAACCGTCAATACCGTCGATACCACCGGTACCCAACCGTCGACAACCACCCACAGGTACCCAACCGTCGGTTGGGTACAAGTAGCAATGAAATAATGTGGTTTAATGATGGGACATTGAAGACTCTGGCTGAAGCGTTGACACTCTATATGCTCAAACACGAGCGAAAGCAACTGAGTGGAACGGGGTGTGGGGGAGGTGGCTTTGGCCAAAGGGAGAAAGGAGCTACTATGCTGCAGACTGCCAAACAACTTCTCGAACGTGTGCGAGATCAGGAAGGGCCGATCGTTTCTATTTATCTTACGACCCACCGAACTTCACCTGATTCGATCCAGGATCCGATTACTTTTAAGAACATGATCCTGGAGGCGAAGAGCCAGCTGGAGGAGAAGTATCCTCGCCGAGTGTGGGAGAAAATCATCCGAAATCTTGAGGAACTTCAGCAAGATCCTGTTTTTTGGAGCCATTCCGAGGATGGATTGGCTGTTTTTGCTTACGGCGATACTTTGGAGTATGTTCGCGCGAATCAGACTTTTGAGGAGCAGCTCATCATTCAGGACTACCTCTACTTGGTGCCGCTGCTGATGGTGACGCCTGAGAGGGAGGGTTATCTTGTTGATTTGGCCAAAGACCGCGTCTCCATCTATGAAGTCAAGGGGTCCAGGGTTAAGCCGATGGAGCAGGATCAGATTAAGACTTCGTTTAAGGAATTATTTGATGATTTGGCATCAAGTAGTGATGTGAATTTTGGAACTTTTGCAGGCGGAATGGTGAGCTATCATGGCTTTTTCTCGCTTCCGGAAGCTCAAGAGAAGGATCGGGAGAAGTATTTCCGTTACCTGGATGAACAGTTGGCGAAAATGGTACCCGGCCAGAGTCCGCGGGTGATCCTTGCCGGTGTTGCGGATAATATTACCAAGTTCCGCAATGTGGCAAAGGCAAAAATCTACTACGAAACGGCCATTGACAAACCGTTTGCTTCCTTGGGCCATAAGGAACAAGAGGAGGCGATTACGAAGGTGACCGCCCCGTTTGCCCAGTCTGAAATGGCGCGCAAGATTGAAAACTACGGTCTCCTGAAGGCGCAGGATAAGGTGATCTTCGACAAAGGCAGAATTCTCTCCGCGGCCCAAGAGGGCCGGGTTGCGCAGATTATTATTGCGCGGAAGTTTGCGCAGAAAGCGGACCAGGAAGTGAACCGGATTGTTTCGGAGGCTCTTGAAAACGGCGCGTCCATTCACACGGCGCAGGAGGAAAATTTCCAAGATCAGTTGGCGGCGGTTCTGCGCTATTAATGTTTAGCGCTTAACCACCTGGGTTTTGCGTTGCGCCACCTGAGTTTTGCGTTATTTAATAGGTATTATAAGTATTAGGAGTGAGTACCGCATTTGCGGTACTCATTTTTGTGTGGCAGCGACATGACGCATTAGCGTGCGGGGAGCAACTGACGCAACTGACGCAACTGACGCAACTGACCCAAGATTCGTTCGGTGTCAGTGTGATTGCTAAGGCGCAGAAACTTTTGATACGGTACAATAAGCGACAAGAAGTTATTATTTTTTGCAGAAAGTGAGTTTCTGAGAATGGCTGATTTCTCTTTGTCGTTTTTTTCTCAAGTCCTTAACACCCAGGCGGAGGTACGCGTGATCTTACCGACGCCGCGTGATGGTTTCGATAGTGAATCGTTTGCCGCAGACGCCGGTAATGAATCGTCTGCTGCTGGCGCCGGTAATGAATCGTTTGCCGCTGGCGTCGATAGTGAATCATTTGCCGCTGGCAGTGGCAGTGGGAGTGGAAGTGAAGGGCTTGCCACCAGTGAAGCTTCCAGTAGTAGTGACTCATACTATGGGGATAAGGCGCCCTTTCCTGTGCTGTATCTTTTGCATGGGGCGCATGGGAACCAGGATGATTGGATTAAGAATACCGGAATTATTCGTTACGCGGAGCGTTTTGGGCTTTGCGTTGTGATGCCTTCCGGCGGTAACAGTTTGTATTTGGACATGCCGGGCGGGCTTCGTTATTTTACGTATGTAACTACGGAACTCCAGGCGTTGGTGGAGGCTACTTTTCCCGTATCTCGTGAGGCCAAAGACCGCTACATCGCCGGACTCTCGATGGGGGGATATGGGTCGTTGAGGGTGGCTTTGGCCAAACCCGAACGCTATGCAGCAGTGATTAGTTTATCGGGTGTTGTTGATGTTCTTGCCGCGGCGGATACGGCGTTCAAATCAGAGATGAGAGCCAAAAACTGGCTGGGACAGGCGCTGGGGGACGATCCGGCTTTTCAGAAAAAACAGGACCTCTACTATCTATATGAGGAAGCGGTCAAAAATGGCTCGACGATCCCGCCGATTTACTTGGCTTGTGGGACGGAAGATATGCTCTATGCCGGTAATCGGCGTTTTGCTGAACGCATGCTGGCGGAGGGCGTGGATTTGACCTGGGTCTCGGATTCGGGCGCTCACACGTGGGATTATTGGGATAAGCACATTCTTTCTGCTCTGCAGTGGCTTTTCCCTGAGAAGTAGAGGATTTTTTGAGAATAAGGACTGTTAAGTGAAGTTCAGGGAAGTTCAACGGATGCGGGAAACCTGCGAAAGTTGCCTACAGCAGCTCGGATCAATCGGGGGATAGAAATGCATGGAATATACGACATTAGATTATTTACGAGCGTTTGGGCTGACGATATTTGCCGGCCTCTCAACCGGGATTGGCGGACTGGTTGTTTTCAGGAAAAAACCGATTAACCAACATCTGATCTCGGGTTCTCTTGGCTTCTCTGCCGGTGTTATGATTTACATTTCTTTTGTAGAAATGCTGAATAACTCTTTCTCTACTTTAGGTGAGATCTATGGCTCGCGTGGCGACTTGTATACGGTGCTGGCTTTTTTTGGCGGCATAGCTTTCAGTATGGTGATTGATTTCCTGATTCCCGAAGCGGAGAACCCACACGAGATGCGAGGTGTGGAAGAAGTGAGTTACGATCCCCATGAGGAAGAGCAACCGGCTGCTGCCAAAGTCAGCGTCATTCAGCGCATCACCAAGAACAAAACCGGCAAAACGAATGGTAGTGCCAAAACTGCCAGCGCCGACAACGCCAACAATGCCGACAATGCCGGCAAAACCAGCGCTTCTGAAACCAACGGGAACCATCATCAGCACAAATCTCACGATTTAACGCGGGTGGGGCTGGTTTCATCTTTGGCCATCATTGTACATAACCTGCCTGAAGGCCTGGCTACCTTCGTTGGCGCTCTTGCGGACCCGAAACTCGGATTCACGATTGCCATTGCAATCGCGATCCACAACATCCCGGAAGGAATTGCTGTTGCTGTCCCGCTCTATGCCGGCACCGGGGACAAGTGGCGCGCTTTCTTAGTGGCTCTCTTTTCCGGCCTTGCTGAACCGATTGGCGCATTAATCGGCTTTGTGTTTCTGAGGCCGTTTATCAGCGATTCGTTGATGGGTATTATTTTTGCAGCGATTGCCGGCGTGATGGTTTTCATATCGCTGGACGAACTTCTGCCTTCTGCCGAAAAGCAAGGGGAACACCACATTGTTATTGCGGGTCTGATTGCGGGCATGGCGGTAATGGCGTTTTCGTTGTTGCTGTTGTAAGTTTGTTGTTACTAGTTTGCTGTTGTAAGTTTGCTGTTACGAGCCGCCGCTATATGTTGCCGCAGCAAGATGCTGCCAAAGGCGCCGCCGCAAGGTTCGGGCAAGATTCGGGCAAGGTTCGGGCAAGGTTCGGGAATGGATCGAATAAGGCTTGAGAGGGAAGAGTTATGATGAAAAAGCAGATTTTTGTAGGAAGCCAAAGCGCAGCCAATAAACCCGGGATCTCGATTTTCGATTTCACAAATCCGGAAGGTGCCCCCAGTACTCAAGCCACCGCCACTCAAGCCCCGACTGAACAGATCACAGGCCTTGAAAACCCAACCTATTTTGTGCTCAGCGAGGATGGCAAAGACGGCAAAGATGGCAAATTTCTGTTCACCGTTAGCGAAACCACCGAGTTCAAAGGTGAAGAAGGCGGCAGCGCCGCTTCCTATAAGTGGGACGGTGCGAACTGGAAGCAAGTGAGCCAAGTAGCGGCGAAGGGAAAGGCTCCTTGTCACGTTTGCTTTGGCCGAAAACACCTCCTCACCGCGAACTATCTGAGTGGCAGTGTCTCGCTCTTCCCCGTCACTGAGGATGGGGAGATTGGCGAACTTTGCGACTACCACATCCATGAGGGGCGTGGCCACGACAGCGTGCGGCAGGATCATGCCTATGCTCACACTGTAGGGTGGGCAGGCGCAGAGGGCGAGCTTTATGTTGCGGATCTGGGCCTCGACAAACTGATCTATTATCGGCTGGATCCGGTGAGGCATAAGCTCCTGCCTAATTCGGCCAAAGACATCGCCCTCCCACCCGGCTCCGGTCCCCGTCAGTTCGTGGTTGACCCCATTAGGCCGAATTTACTCTATTTGCTCTGCGAACTTTCTTCGCAAATCCTCGTTATCGACCTCACTCGCGTCGATGTGCCTACCCGCGAAGACGATCACATTCGCGTCGACGAACCGATTCGCCAAATGTTGAGCATGCTGCCGGCTGGCTGGAATGGTGTGAACACGGGTGATGCTGAAAACTCGAGTGCCGTTGAAAACACAGCGGCCGGCGTGAAACTTTCACCCGATGGCCGTTTCCTCTATGCTTCGAACCGCGGTCATGACAGCGTTGCTGTTTTCGAAATTGTCTCCGACGAGGCTGGAAATCCACGAATGCTCGCGGACGAGCCTGAGTATCTGCACTTATGTCAGATTTTTAAGGTGGGTGCAAAACGACCTTGGGACATTGCCGTGACAGAGAATTTCGTTATCTCCGCAAATCAAGGCAGTGATTCTGTGAGCTTCATTTCAAGAGATCCGGTGAACGGCAAGCTTTCGCAAGTCCTCGAACACATTACCGTCGAAAAACCGACCTGTGTTGTTATGAGATAGCGTTCCATCAAGAAAACCTTCCTGAGTTGTTATGAGGTAGCGTACCATTTGATTTGTGATGAAAAACATGCTGTTTTGGATGGGTTTAATATCACGGTGCTTTAAACGATACCCCTTCATAATACAGGTAGCACAATTTCTTTAAGGACTTGGCAGAAAGGAGGTGTCACTATGCTCGATTCACCGCAGTGGAATGCCTTTCCACAACGACTTACCCCAAGGCAAAAAATGACGATTGAAGGTTTCACGTATACGAGTCCGCAAGTGATTTCTCGTGAAATCAGCGAGAAGAGAAAGTGGATAGCCTTCATGTTATGTCTGTTCCTAGGCCCTCTTGGTATCCATCGCATTTATGTACGCAAGTATGGTACAGGCGTGACGTACATGTTTACACTGGGAGGTCTGGGTGTCGGTTGGTTCGTTGACTTAGTCAACATATTGCAAGGTACTTTTCAGGACAAAGCCGGCGGTCAACTTCGCGCTGCGGGGGCTGCTGCTTGATGATTCACCCACTGTCGTACGTTTCACTGCTTAAGCGCAATTTAAGTGAAATTTACGTGCGGTTTACGTGCGATTTACGCGTGATTTACGCGTGATTTAAACGCAATTTGAAGAAGCGCACTCGTTTGCACAGTTGTCTGCGCAAGCGATTTCAGGAAGACCTAACCAAGAAAACTTCCCACCAAGCCCGGTTTATAACCGGGCTTTTTGCTACATAAGTATAATTTTATACTTATGTAGTGATTTTGCAGTGATTTTGCAGTGGCTTAGATGGTGGTGCGGTATGGGCGACTTATGGCTCCAGAATTTGTTCTCAGGTTAGCGAAAGCGTGTTGGCGGAGCGGTTTTGGCGACGAATTTCTCCTGAATTTGTTCTTCGGAGCTTAGAGTAACTGTTATCTTGTTTCCAAGTTGGTCGGGATCGCGAAACTTGCGACATCGGCTTGACAGGCTCAGCACTGTAAAAGATCTTTTGCAGTTGGTGTTGGCTTATTGCAGACCATGTAGTTGTCGAGGTCAGTATTCATTCCATAATTTCTGTCTTCAGGTCAGTTATCATTCATCTGGCAGTAAAACAAGTGTCAAGATCCTCTCTGGGAAATATTCGTTGTCGCAAGTTTCCTGATCCGAACCAGATTGGAATTTTCTTTTGGTTTAGTCGGCTCATGGTCGGCGCATGGTCGGCGCATGGTCGGCTCATGGTCGGCGCATGGGCGGCGCATGGTCGGCGTAAAAGTTGAAGCTAAGACAAACTTAATCGATCCTTTAAGTTGTCGACAATACTTTCCAACCTCCGCAATATTTCCAATATTTCCTATCTATTTCCTATCTTTCACTGCCTGTGTAGGATATATTGCCTTGGATCGAGAAAACCGCTATCCTAAAATGAAATTAAATGTACGCGGGTACGCGGGTACGCGGGCACGCGGGTGTGCGAGTACGCAGGTACGCGAGTGTGCAGAGTAAACAGAAGAACTAGGGGAACAAGATGATCAGAATTCTTTGCTACGGAGATTCGAATACGTGGGGGCTTGTGCCCTTGCATGGGACCCGTTATCCGGCCGATACGCGCTGGACGGGGAAATTGCAGCAACTCCTCGGTGAACCATGCGGTGAAGCGCACGATGAACAACACGGTGAACAACACAATGAAGCGCACGGTGAACAGCACGGAAAACAGTATCTTGTTATTGAGGAAGGCCTGAGCGGCCGGACCACCACGCTTGATGACCCTAATGATCGAGGGCGCAATGGTATTGTTTACTTCAAACCATGCCTTCAGTCGCACCAGCCATTGGATCTTGTCATTCTTGCCCTCGGCGTCAACGATCTCAAGACAAGGTTCGGGCGCACGGCCGAGGACATTGCCAAGAGTATCGGCGAGCTTTTGCAGCTCGTCAAATATTCCACTTACGCGGGTCAGCCTCGCAAAATTGAGATGCTGGTGCTCGCGCCGCCACCTCTAAACAAGACCATCGCAGAAGTGGAAGGGTCGGATTTCGGAGCGGAGAGTGTGGAGGTATCGAGTGCTTTGGCCAAAGCCGCCTCCAACATCGCCCAGCAACACGGAGCAAAATTTCTGGATCTTGGTTCTTTGGGTAGCTTGGTGGGTGCGGACCACCTACACTATACCGCGGAAGCGCATGGACGGATCGCCGAAGCCGTAGCTGCCATGGTCAGGAGCATAACGGCGTAATCATGGAGGCACATAAGACTAGAGCTACAGGATTCGCGATTTTGGCCGCTGTTTTGTATGCGATCAATATGCCTGCGTCGAAGGCCCTCCTCGCAAAAGTTGAGCCAATGATGATGGCGTCGCTACTCTATCTTGGGGCGGGAATCGGTATCGGCATCCTTTACTTGGCCCAGAAGCGCAGTCGAGTGCCAGTTGAGGGGAGACCTCTGACGAGGCAAGAGTTTCCTTATGTGCTGGGTATGATTATTTTGGACATCATTGCACCGATTCTGTTGATGTTTGGATTGCGGAATACGAGTGCGGCTAATGCGTCGCTTTTGAATAACTTTGAAATTGTGGCGACGTCACTCATTGCGCTTGTTTTTTTCCGTGAGAAAATCTCTAAGAATTTGTGGGCGGCGATCGGACTTGTCACACTGGCCAGTATCCTTCTTTCTTTCAAAGACATAACGAATCTGCATTTCGAGTTTTCTTGGGGGGCGCTTTTGGTTTTGCTGGCGGCCGTGGCTTGGGGATTCGAAAATAATTGTACACGGATGCTATCCGGAAACAACACATTTGTGATCGTTATCCTCAAAGGGCTCTTCTCCGGTCTGGGGTCATTTATCGTCGCCAAGGTAAATGGCGAATCCCTGCCTGCGCTCGCGTATATTTTTATCGTGCTGATCCTTGGTTTTTTCGCTTATGGGCTCAGCATCTTTTTCTATATTAAGGCACAACACACTTTAGGGGCTGCCAAAACCGCCGCCTGGTACGCGATTGCCCCTTTTGTTGGGGCACTCTTGTCTTTTGTTTTCTTACACGAAGCCCTTACACCCGGATACCTGGTCGCCCTACTGATCATGCTCGCTGGTTCCGCACTTACAGTTCGTGACACAATGGTGCAAGAAAAATAGTGCAGTGAATGCATCGGTATGTTTGTAGCATGCCGGTTTTCACTACATAAGGTTTTCACTACATAAGTTTAAATTTAAACTTATGTAGTGGCATCGCGTTGTGTGCTACCATCAAGTAATAGTATTTTTAAGGGAGCTCGTTACGTTTATGCTACACCCGGGCTTATATGAGCAAGTGATTAATGAAGAACTTGAGAGCGAGTTGGAGGAGATTCAAAATGAGGAATCCTCTACGATTAGTGAGGAGCAGGGTGCGCCTTCCCAGCTTCAGCTTCTTATTCAGACCGGCAAATTTGATGAGGCGGAAGCGCCGAAGCGATTAGCGCATTATTTTTCTGAGGTGATTGAAAAGAGCCTTGAGACACTTGCTGACCGGGGAGGTAGTTTGGACGAGCAAGTTGCGCTTGTCAATAAACTGGTGGAGACCATTAGCCAAGAGACGGGGGAGGGGGAACTGGCGGCTTTGGCCGTGGCACAGAGAGCGGAACTGCTCCTTGCACTCGTAGACAAGACGGATACGATCCATGCGCTGGATGAGAAACGGGAGGTCAGAAGGCCGGTGACTTCGCTTGTGCAGAGTAGCCTGTTTACCGGGGCTTCGCATGAGCCGCAGATGTATTCGGAGCTGAAGCTGGAGATTGGGAGTGCGGACAGGATTGATTTTCTGGTTTCGTTTATTAAGTGGAGTGGCCTTCGCTTGCTCATGGATGAACTCACGAGGTTTACGCAAAGAGGCGGCCAGCTGCGCGTGATCACGACCTCCTATATGGGAGCGACAGACGTGAAGGCTGTTGAAGCGCTTCGGGAACTGCCGAACACGGAAGTGCGCATTAGTTATGACACCGCAAGTACGAGATTGCATGCGAAGGCCTATGTTTTTGAGCGGAAAACGGGTTTTACGACGGCTTATGTCGGCTCGTCCAATCTGTCGAAGGCGGCGATGTCGTCGGGGCTGGAATGGAACCTCAAGTTGACTCGGAAGGACCAGCCTGACACACTCAAGAAAATTGAAGCGACGATTGAGAGTTATTGGAACCGGTCGGAGTTTGAAACCTACGGAGAAGGGGACAAGCCTCGTTTGGCTAAGGCCCTTCGGGCTGAGCGCTATTTCGAGTCGAATGACGAAAACCGCTACACGATTGATGTCACCCCCTACAATTTCCAAGCGGAAATCCTGGACCGCTTAGCGACGGAACGGGAAGTCCATGGCAACATGCGAAATCTTGTTGTGGCGGCTACCGGTACGGGGAAGACGGTGATTGCGGCTTTGGATTACAAGCGCTTCCGGCAAGAGAATCCGGGGAAGCCGTGTCGCTTGCTCTTTGTTGCCCATAGGGAAGAGATCTTGAAACAGAGCCTCGGGACTTTCCGAGCGGTGTTGAAAGATGCGAATTTCGGCGAACTTTTCGTGGGAAATTTCAGGCCCGAGAGCTTGGATCACTTGTTCCTTTCGATCCAGACTTTGCATGCCCAAGACTTTACCGAGAAGACGAGCCGGGACTTCTATGACTTCATGGTTGTCGACGAGTTCCACCACGCGGCGGCCCCTTCCTATGCCAAGCTTCTTACCTATTACGAACCGAGGATTTTGCTGGGCTTAACGGCTACGCCGGAAAGGCTGGATGGCAAGAGCATTTTGCCTTGGTTCAATAATCGCATTGCGGCAGAAATCAGGCTTCCAGAGGCCATTGATCAGAAACTCTTGAGTCCTTTTCAGTATTTTGGTGTGACGGATTCCATTGACCTTCAAGACATCAGGTGGGGGATAGGTGGCTACGACAAGTCTGAGCTATCGCGTGTGTACACCATGGAGGAAGTGAGTGCCAGGAAGCGCGCGGATCTGATCCTCGCGTCGGTCATCCGCTACGTGACGGACATCGATGATGTCAAGGGTTTGGGCTTCTGTGTCTCGATCCAGCACGCACATTTTATGGCGGACTATTTCAATGAGCAAGAGGTCCCCTCTCTTGCCCTCACAGGGCAGTCGCCGGATGAGGAGAGGAACCAGGCCAAGCAGCGACTGCAAGCCGGGGAGCTCCGATTTCTTTTCGTAGTGGATATTTATAACGAAGGGGTCGACATCCCGGAGATCAACACGGTTCTCTTCCTTCGCCCGACGGAATCGCTCACGATTTTCCTTCAGCAGCTGGGACGAGGTCTCCGCTTGGCCGAGGACAAAGAATGCCTCACCGTCCTCGATTTCATCGGGCAAGCGAACCGCCACTACAAGTTCGAGGAGAAATTTCAGGCTTTGCTCGCCAACACTTCGAGGAGCATCGAGCGCGAGATCAAAGACGGCTTCGTCTCCCTGCCGAAAGGCTGCTACATCCAGCTGGAGAAGAAGGCAAGCCAGTCTATTCTGGAAAATATCCGCCAGTCCTACAAGACCTCTCAAGGGCTGGTGAACAGGATCGCCCGCTTCGAAGAGGATACCGGCACGCCCGCCACGTTCGAGAACTTCCTCGCTTACTATCATCTGAATCCGCTGGCGATTTACAAGTTCGACTCCTTCTCGCGGCTCCAGGTTCGGGCGGATCTTCGCCCCGATTTCCATGAGCCCATCGAGCCGGCGATGCGGAAGGCTCTCCCGCGTTTCGCACAAGTGAATTCCAGGCGCTGGCTCCGTTTCCTGCTTCGTCTCCTCGAGCACTTGGCCACGGATCCATCAGCGTCAGGGGCGGGGGTGGAGCTGGCGGCTTTGGCCAAAGCCAAAGAACTCATGCTTCAGATGTTCTACGCAACCATGTGGCAGCAGACGAGTGAGGATTGGTTGGCGCCGGAAGTTCAGCAGAATTTCGCAGATCTGGCGAAGAGTCCCAACTTGCTGCAAGAGCTGATTGACTTACTTCGCTACAACTATGATCGAATTGATTTTGTGGATCGACCGGTGGCGCTTGGTTTCGACTCGCCGCTAGATCTGCACTGTACCTATTCGAGGGATCAGCTCTTGACCGGTCTTGGCTACCGAAACCCGTTCCAAATGCGGGAGGGCGTGAAGTGGCTGCCGGACGCGAAAGCCGACGTTTTCCTGATTACGCTCAACAAGTCGGACAAGGACTATTCGCCTACCACGATGTACGACGATTACTCGATTAATGAGTATCTGTTTCACTGGCAAAGCCAAAGCACCACTTCGGATACCTCTCCCACCGGTCGGCGCTACATCAACCATGTTGAAATGGGAACCAAAATTCTTCTGTTTGTGCGAGAGTTCAAAACCGACCCCCAAAGCGGATTCGTACAACCCTATACCTTCCTGGGAACGGCTCGTTATGTACATCATGAAGGATCAAAGCCCATGAGCATTACCTGGCGGCTCGATGAAGCAATTCCGGCCAAAGACCTGAAGAAGACCAATAAATTGGTGGTTGGGTAAGCGTTGTTGGGTCATCATTTGTGTGGTGTACCCGAAGCTGGCTTCTTGCTGGTCTTACTACAAGCATTTGTAAAAAGTGATAAACATCATCGAGAGAAAAACTCCTTTATTCATTTAATTGTAACAAATTTATCTGCAAAAAAACAGTCTTACAATGAATTTTATTTGGTGCTATTGTGTAATAAGTAGATAGCTCTATGCAATGGACAAGAACTAGTGACGGAAAGGAGGAAAATATGAAACGATGTCATGTATTATCATTAGCCTGGATCCTATTTTTTGGACTTCTTTTTTCTACAGTAACTGGGTGTGCAAGATCTGAAAAGGATTTACCTGATCATAGTGACCCAAACACAAATCTCTCGGATGTTCAAGAAGACAACGGGGAGGGAGGTGTTGATTTCCCGTTTTTCAAAAGTTTTCAGGTGATGGATGAGCAAGCGGAAGTTATTGTGACGGGAACACTAAGTAACTACCTAGGTATACATGCTGTGGAACTATCGGACGAACTGTCTCTGGATTATCACATCTATGAAATTTCGGTGGGGAAATCTCTCAAAGGAGAGTATGACTCAGGCGACGTTTTTAAGCTGAAAGTTCTTGCCAGTGAACCTGGTGCAGGTGCTGCCAATCTGCTACAAAAAGATTATCAAACGTATCTATTCTACCTAAGTATTTACGACGATTCACCAGCCACACTACTTTCACCAGATCAAGCAATTGTCGCAGTTGACTCCCTTGGTGATATTCATTACACCCAGATGGCACATCGTTACATCCAAGAAGGTGAAGCTACAGGTTTATCAGAAGAAGCAATGGCATCTATCTTTTCATAGACCCTATTCCCTTGGTTAAGTGACTGATCAAAGTCACTTCTCAAACATCAGAAATATGTTCTCCTAAGACTGATCTTCCTCCTGCTTCATCCGTAAGATAAGGTTATGATCTTAGGAGAACATGCTTTTATTTTATGCTATCCGCATGAGATGCAGGTTACTATCAATTACGTCTAAACAAATGAATGGAGAAAAGATGTACTATGAGTCATTACAGATCTGCCTATGTGTTTTTCAACAATGTCCATCTCTGGTTTGCAGAAACTCACTGTAGGGAAGAAGATGCCAACCCCTCAAGTGAGCGGGCAAAATTGTTTTCTTTAG
>CAYZSO010000038.1:0-22591 GCA_964479695.1 uncultured Fastidiosipila sp. | reverse complement strand
GTCATGATGACCGTGTTGTCCGGGAGGGCTTCGGCGAATTCGGTGTAGTAGGAGCGGCCTTTTTGGCGGCCGTCGCAGCCTGCCATGACGACGAACTTCTTGATGGCGCCGGACTTGACGGCGTCAACGACCTGGTCAGCGAGGGCGAAGACTTGCTCGTGAGCAAAGCCGCCGACAATGGTGCCAGATTCGATTTCGGTTGGGGGCGCACATTTCTTGGCAGCCTCGATGATGGCGGAGAAGTCCTTTTCCTCGCCAATTTCGCCGGGGATGTGGGGGCAGCCTGGGAAGCCCGCGGTGCCAGAAGTGTAGAGGCGGTCTTTGTAGGAGGCTTTGGGCGGGACAATGCAGTTGGTGGTCATGAGGATGGGGCCGTTAAAAGCCTCGAATTCTTCCTTCTGCTTCCACCACGCATTGCCGTAGTTGCCGGCGAAATGGCTGTATTTCTTGAAAGCCGGATAGTACTGCGCCGGCAACATTTCGGAGTGGGTGTAGACGTCGACGCCCTGGCCTTCGGTCTGCTGGAGGAGCATTTCGAGGTCTCTGAGGTCGTGGCCGGAAATCAAAATACCCGGATTCTGGCGAACACCAATGTTCACTTCCGTTATTTCAGGATTTCCGTAGGTTTGCGTGTTCGCCTCGTCCAAGAGCGCCATCGCCTTCACGCCGTAAGAGCCAGTCTCGAGGGTCAGATCAACCAGTTCAGGGACGGTGAGGCTGTTGTCGAGGGTTTTGGCCAAAGCCGCCTGCAAGAAACGATCGATCTCCTCAGAGTCATGCTTCAGAACATTCGCGTGCTTCGTGTATGCGGACATACCCTTGAGACCATAGATGATCAGCTCGCGAAGGGACCTGATATCCTCATCTTCGGTGGCGAGGATGCTGGTCACTTCCGACATAGTCTCCCAAAGGGCCAAATCATCACTGGCAAAAGTTGCCGCAGCAGAAAGGCCCGCCTTGTCAGTCAATTCCGCACTCAAACGACGGGTTTCCGCAATTGTGAGATGGATACGATCTTGGATGGCTTCCAAGTCAAAGTTCGCATTGGTGATCGTGGTGAACAGGTTCGCCGTGACCAGGTGATTCGTTGCTTGACTTACCTCTTTGCCTTCTTGACGAAGACGGGTTGTGACCTCGGAAAGGCCTTTCGTTGTCCAGACCAGGAGGTCTTGCGCACGCGCAACTTCAGGTTTCTTGCCGCAGACGCCTGCGGTAGTACAGCCGGTGTTGCCCAGCGTCTCCTGACACTGATAACAAAACATTTCGGACATAGGAAATCTCCTTTGTTTTCTATTGTGAGCCATTTTGCTCCACTGCTATCATACCCAAATATGTATGCAGGGCATTGACTTCGATCAACTTTCACTTGTGAACGTAACATAGGAATCAGATTTTATTTCGAATTCGAAATAAAATAGCAACAGAATATAAGCGGACGAAAGGAATCTACACTTATGAAAACACTAGGCATACACCACATCACCTCCATCGCCGGACATCCGCAGGAAAATATCGACTTCAACGCCGGTGTCCTGGGCTTAAGACTGGTCAAAAAGACCCTCAATTTTGATGACAAAGACACCTACCACTTCTATTACGGCAACGATCAAGCCAACTCAGGTTTGGTGACCTCATTCCCCTTCCTCAACGCCGATGATGGCGAAATTGGCGGCGGTCAAGTCGAGTATTCGCAATATGGGGTAAGGCCGGGCACCTTCCCTTATTGGGAGGATCGCCTCAGCAAATTCGGGATAAGAACGGAGACTGTGGGGCGCTTTGGCCAAAAAATCCTCCGCTTCCGCGACCCTGTTGGCCTCGGGATCGAACTCGTTGAAACAGACCAAGGGCCGCAAAACCAGTGGCACTTCAATGGTGTCCCCTCTGAAGACGCGATTGTTGGTGTTGCCGGAGCCACCCTCCTCTCCCGCAAGCCGGACAGTACGTTCCGGCTGCTCACGGAAATTATGGGGTACGAGGTGACTTCGGAGAACGAGGAAGCCTGGCAACTTCGCAGCACGGAAGATCTGGGAGGGATGCTGGTTTTGGCCAAAGCCGCCCACCCCCTCGCCAAGATCGCCGCGGGTTCGGTGCACCACATCGCCTTCAAGGTTCAGGATAATGAGCTCGAACAGTGGTCTGCCCATCTCACGGAGAAGGGTTTCTATCCCACAGAAGTGAAGGATCGCAAGTACTTCCGTTCCGTCTACTTCCGCGAAAAAGGTGGCATTCTCTTCGAACTGGCTACGCTGGGTCCCGGCATGACTCTCGATGAGCCTGTGGAGCATCTGGGCGAAACGCTCTTCATTCCTCCGCACTTCGAGTCCTACGGAGAAGAACTGACCGCTAAGCTCCTCCCTGTCGAGGTTCGGCCGATTGAAAAATTTGCCAATTATGGCTATCGTACTGTGGAAGAGCGGGCAATCGTTGAGAAGAAACAAGCCATCCTCGAAGAGATTAATCAGCTGCGTGCTTTGCCCAATAAAACACCTGCCGAGGAAGCCAAACTAACCGACCTGCGCCGCCAATTCATGAACACCAAGCTTGAAACCGCCACTGCCAGCAGCGGCGCCGGCGTTGGTGGGGATGGCGCCGGCAGCGCCGCTGGCGTAGGTGGGGATGGCACCGGCAGCGCCGATGGCGCAGGAGCTGAGGTTGGAGCTGGCGTTGGTGCCGGCGTTGGCACCGGCAACAGAAGCGAAGGAGGGGCTGTTGATGGAAACTGATCGTAAAACCGTAACTACTAACGATTTTGTAGCAGGTAGCGAATCCGTAATGGATAGCGATTCCGCAACTGACGATAAATCCGTGGTGGATAGCGATTCCGAGATTGACGATAAATCCGTGGTGGGTAGCGATTCCGCGACGGAAGGCAAATCCGCGACGGAAGGCGACCTCAAAAGTGTGATCGTCCTCTTTCGAGCTTACAATTATGTCATGCAGAATGTGAAGCTCTCTTTGGAAAACGATACGCTGAGTTTGAACGAATTCGTGGCGCTTGAAGCTTTGCAAGCCAAAGGGTCGCTCACCACAAGTGAGCTGATTGACAAAGTCCTCATCGCCAATTCCAGCATGACCTATGTTTTGGATGGTTTGTGTAAAAAGGGCTTGGTCAAGCGTGAAAAAGACAAAGTCGACCGACGCATCATCCGAATTGAGTTGACTGATTCTGGGTACGATGTCATCCGGGCGCTTTATGAAGTCCACCGCACACACATGCGGCAAATCTTCGACGTGCTCTCCCCTGCGGAAGAAAAGCAAATGCAAGACCTGCTGAAAAGAGTGGGCAAAAAAGCCGAAGACCTCGCCGGTGCTATACAGTGAATAGTCAGCGGCTGACCTCGTCAGACTGCTGGCGGCCGGAACTTGCAGTGTATGGGGGTTGGAGGGGGGCGGCTTTGGCCGGAGCTTGGAACGATGAAAAAGTTGTGGAAAGGGGTGATACCCAATGAAGTACGCAAAAAAAGACGGAACAAATAACCACGTCTTGATCCTCCTCCATGGGACGGGCGGAAGCAGGGTCAGCCTGTTCGGCCTCGCGGATCTTATTGACCCGGAAGCTACCTATCTTGGGATCGAGGGGGATGTGAACGAGCATGGGCAGTTGCGCTTCTTCGAGAGAAATTTGGATGGCTCGTTTAGGCTGTACAGTCTCACGAAGAGCACTCATGAGCTGCAAAAGCTGATTGGCGATCTGCTTGAACTCCATCAGCTCACCGGTCACAAAGTTATTCTTGTTGGTTTCTCAAATGGGGCGAACCTTGCGGTCAATTTGTTGAAAGAATACTCCACAACCTATGATCTTGCGATCATCCTCCACCCGTCTGCGAGTCCGACGGATGCGCCTTTTAAGTCACAGGAAAAATTGAGGGTTCTGCTCACTTTTGGAGAGGATGATCCCTATATTCGTCGGCCGGAATTCGATGCTATGGTTGCTGACTTTCAGGCGGCACAGATTCCAGTGCGGTCCTATACTCATATTGACGGTCACACGATCAAGCAAGGTGAAGTGATGGCTGCTATTGAGGAGATTGAGGGGTTGGGTTGAGTGGATCAGAGTTGGTTGAGTGGGCTGTGTAGGTTGTGTAGGTTGACTGGATTGAGGCATTAGGTTGACTGGATTGAGGCATCGCGAAAATTATGAAATACTATTCTTTCTCATTTGATGAGTTATCGGCCAAAGACCGCAGCAAGTTCATTAAGGGCAGCATCATTCCCCGACCTATCGCCTGGATTACAACGCTTAATGAGGATGGCAGTGTGAATCTGGCGCCCTTCAGCTACTTCAACTTGCTCAATACCAGCACGGTGATGGTTTCTTTCTTCCGACCGGAGAAGGATGTGAGGGTGGCTGATCCTGTTGCGCCTTCGAAAAATCTTGTTGCGCCTTCGAAACATCTTGTTGCGCCTTCGAAACATCTGAAAGACACACCGCTGAAAGACACACCGCGCAATATTTTACGAACAGGCGAAGCGGTTATCCAGATCCCCAGTCGTTCTTTGATTGCTCAAGTTGATCTCAGTTCAGCACCTCTACCCTATGGTGAGAGTGAGTTACTAGCTTCACACCTTAGTACCGTATCCAGCACCCGTGTTAAAGTTCCAGGTGTGGCCGAAGCGCTGATCCGCCTTGAAGTTACCCTTTATCAACACGTAGAAATCCCCTTCGCGGATAACTCCGGTATTGAATCGGACTTGATCCTGATGCGTGTGGTTGAAGCGCATTTTGCGGAATCGGTTTTTGATCCCGACAAACATTATATTCTGGCTGACAAGCTTGACCCGCTGTCACGTCTGGGTGGCCCGGACTATGCCGGGATTGACCAGGTCAAAGATTTCAAGCGGGCGTTTTGAGTAGACATTTTGAAGGAGCGGTATTGGCGGCGTATTGTTCCTAATCGACTACATAAGTTTATTTTTAAACATATGTAGTGAGTTCGTTGGTGGCGGAGCGGTATTGGCGACGTATTTCTCCTGAATTTGTTCTTCGAAGCTTGGAGTAATTGTTATCTTATTTGCAGATTGGTTGGGATCCGGAAACTTGCGACATCGAGTTGACAGACGCAGCACTTTCAAAGGTGTTTTCCTGTTGGTTTCATGCTTATTGCAGATTGTGTCGCTATTGAGGTCAGTATTCATTCAACAATTTTGTCTTCAGGTCAGTAATCATTCATCTGGTTGTAAACAACTGTCAAGATCATCTCTGGCAAATATTTGTTGTCGCAAATATCCCGATCCGAACCAGATTGGAAAATCTTTTAGCTTGGTTAGCGCTTGGTTAGCGCTTGGTTAGCGCTTAGTCGGCATAAAAGCAGAGGTTAAATCAAACGAATCTAGGAATTTCGCATGCTAATTAAAATGGAGTAGTAGTTACGTAGATCGATTCTGGCACGCTTTGAAAGAAATCCTCTGAAGAATAAGTTATGTATCGAAAGATAATTCATTGCCTACTTCACTTAGACTGACTTAAACGACAGTTTTGACAGATTTTGTTGCTTATCTTAATAAATTACAGAACATAAATAATTTATTCCTGATTACCTTAGTTGATAACGAAAGTGTCCCATTTATTAGACATCAGCATGAGTTTTGAGCATGACCTGGGCGAGCAAAGACGAATGCATTAAATGCATTAATAGAAAAGATAATGCAATCAACAGTACTAACCGAACTCCTTGTAAGAACAACAGAACATTTAACAGGATCCACGCTACATTTGCTCCTTAATTTCTGACAACCAACAATACTCTAACGCTTTATCTCGACAAGCCAAGGTCATTTAGGCGTTTTTGTCTAGAATACTTTTGAAAATTGAGCATATTGTTGGTTGATGAAACAAGTAAAATCTTAGATAATGGATGACAAAGGGTTTTTCGAAAGGATTCGAGTTATTTGCAAAGAATTCGAAGAATTTTGTAAGCAATTCGCAAACGGACTCGCAAGCAAGCAGTAAGCAAACAGCAAGCAACTCGAAAATATCCGGTCGTAAACCCCACGTTTTTTGTTCCATTTCTAAGGAGGTTTCTATGTTCACCAGTGTCAATGTCGTCATGGTTATTTCAATCGTAATAGCCATCGCAGCCTTTGTCTTCGCATATTGGCTGTATCGTTGGGTAGTCGCAATACCGGTCGTGAATGCTAAGGTTCGCCGGATCCGGGAACAGATCGCCAGTGGCGCGAATACGTTCTTGAGTCGTGAGTACAGGCTCTTAGCGTACTTCTCCATTGTCGTCACAGTTCTCATTGTTCTTTTCTTGCCGAAACCGATTTGGCAGGGTAACTGGGCGAATAATGTGGGAATGGCCGTTTCCTATATTGCAGGAACCGTCTTCTCGGCTTTGGCCGGAAAAATTGGTGTGATGGTGGCTACGCAAGCCAACGCAAGATCCGCTGAGGCTGCGCAGACGAGCTTGGGTAAGTCCTTCCTCGTCGGGTATCGCGGCGGTTCGGTTATGGGCATGGCGGTGGTGGGCGCAAGTCTGCTGGGTGTCGCACTGGTGTTCTGGATCTTCGGTGATAGTTCCGCGCTGTTGGGGTTCAGTTTCGGTGCTTCTTCGCTTGCTTTGTTTGCCAAAGCCGGCGGCGGCATCTTCACGAAGACAGCGGATATTTCAGCGGATTTGGTTGGTAAGGTTGAGCTCGACATTCCGGAGGATGACCCCAGAAACCCGGCGGTCATCGCGGATAATGTCGGCGATAACGTGGGTGATGTTGCCGGTATGGGCGCGGATCTTTTCGATTCAAACGTTGCTGCTATGGTGGCTGCACTCTCTATTGGTCTGAGTATTGGCGGCACGGAAGGTAAGCCGGCTTTGATGGTTTTTGTCTTCGCTGGCTTGGGTCTGATTTCTTCCATTGTTGGTGTTGGTACAGCTAGGATGGGTAAAAGAGAAGATCCTACCCACGCACTCAATATGTCTACTTACGTCACCGGTGGAATTTTCGTTGCTTTGACGTTAATCTTTTCTTTGATCCTGGACTTCGATCTGAGGCTCTGGGGAACTTCGATGATCGGACTTGCTGCAGGTATCTTAATTGGTATCACCAGCGATTATTTCACCAATGATGACAAACCGCCTGTGCGAAAAGTAGCGGAAATTAGTCAACAAGGTCCTGCCTTTACGATTTTGGGTGGCATTTCGTATGGTCTCCTCTCTGTACTTCCCGCCTTGCTCGGAGTAGGTCTCGCCGCTCTCTTCTCGTACAAACTTGCTGCCTGGTATAATCCAGACTACGCGCTGTATGGTATTGCAATGTCCGCTGTCGGTATGCTTTCGATCGTCGGCACCACGATTGCCAACGATGCTTATGGTCCGATCGTCGACAACGCCAGAGGGCTTGTCGAAATGGCGGACTTGGGCGAAGAAGCCTTGCAGCGGACCGATTCTCTGGATTCCGCGGGTAATACGGTAAAAGCCATCACCAAAGGCTTTTCCATCGGTGCTGCCGGACTCACAGTAATCGCTTTGCTCGGCACATTCATGACGGAAGTGAATATCTCTGCCGGCGAACATGGTCTGGTTGAGGCCGGACGCAAGTTCATTGAAGGCTTTGACATCATGAATCCGCTGGTCTTCTTCGGCCTCTTGGTCGGTGCGGCTATTCCTGCGGTCTTCTCCGCTATGCTGATGAACGGTGTGAATCGAAATGCTGACCGCATGGTTTCTGAGATCCGTCGTCAGTTTGATGAGATTCCTGGTCTTCGCGAAGGCAAAGAAGGGGTTGAACCGGATTCGGATAAATGTATTGATATTGCTACAACCGGCGCTCTTCACGAACTGATCCCGGCAGGCATTATGGTCATTGTTGCCACGCTGGCTGTTGGGTTTATCGGCGGAGTCAACGCGATCGGAGGTTTCCTGACCGGTAACATTGTCGCAGGTCTATTACTTGCTCTCTTCATGTCGAATTCGGGCGGCCTATGGGACAACGCCAAGAAATATATTGAGGCGGGTAATTTCGGCGGCAAAGGCTCCAATGCTCATCACGCTGCGGTGATTGGCGATACGGTGGGCGATCCCTTCAAGGATACGGCCGGACCTTCCATCAATACCCAGATTACGGTGGTCTCCTTGGTTGCCAGTATTGCCTCTGAGCTCTTCTTGCTCTTCAGCATCTTGGGCTAAGAAATCACAATTTAGGCTGACTTCAGCTTGACTGACAACAACAATTACAAAACAGAAAAAAGGCGTCCTTCGGGGCGCCTTACTTCGTTGGGGGCGGCTTTGGCCGAAAGAAAGTGGACTGCGAGGAATAGGATTTCGAGAAGTTAGATTTCGCGGAATTCCTTGCGGTAAGCGCTGGGAGACATGCCTGTGTGGCGCTTGAAATAGGAGGAAAAGTGCGAGAAGGAGTGGAACGAAAAGTTCATGGCGATCTCGGAGAGAGGCTCGTCGGAGAGACGGAGATGCTCGGAAATGGCGGCCACGCGCTCTTTGTCATAGTACGCCATCAGGGAGAGGCCGCATTCCTTTGTGAAGAGTGTGGAGAGGTAGTTGGGGTGGACGTTTACGTGCTCTGCTGCATCGGCCAAAGTGATCTGATGGTTCACATTCTGGCGGATGTACTGCCTCACGCGGGTGATTACCGGAGAATAATCTTCTTCGTCTTGAATGGTGTGACTGTTGTTCACGGCAGCGATGAAGCCAATCAGCATGTCGTACTCTAGGCTCTCGGCCTGCTGGCGGCTGGAGACTTTTTCGACTTGCCGGATAAATAAGTCGCTCAGCATGTAGGCGGATTCCGCATCGACTCCGCCTCGGATGGCCGCTCTGGTGAAAATCGTGCAAGAGCCGATGAGTGAATTCTTGAGTGAGCGGATCGGATCCACAGATAAATCGGCGCGGTCGATGGTGTTTATTTTGTCCAGAAGATCGACTGCCTCTACGTCATTCCCTTCGCGGATGGCAGAAAGCAACTGCTGCTCCAGCTCGTAGGAGGGGTGGAGGTAGTTATTGCGATGATTCTTCAGACGTTCTTCGATAAGATATCGCTCGATATCTGTATGAAGCTTTGTTTTCTTGGATGATGTTCCCTCTGCGTTTGTCATCGTCACTTCCGATCTGCTTCTCTGGCGGCTGGTTCTTCGGCGGCGGTTGGCGGCTGCCCCTTCGGCGGCGGCTGGCGGCTGCCTCTTCGGCGGCGGTTGGCGGCTGCCTCTTGCTATCTGCCCTATAAAATTATACTCATTTTGAGGCTGGATTGTGGAACTTTATTAAATACACTAAACAAATCTTAAGAGAATGTAAGTTTTGTTTCAGATTGCACATATCATTAGCGTATCAGCATTAAGACAGGCGATGAATTCCTTGTCTATCCATTATTTTTATCATGCTATAAGGAGGCATTGTAATGAAAAAATCAGGTATGAAACTGGTAGCCGGCATTAGCGCTCTGGCTCTCCTCCTCGCAGCTTGCGGCGGGGGAACCACTACGACTGCAGCTCCGGAAACCTCAGGCGCGGACAATACCACAGCCGCATCAGAAGCGCCGAGCGATGGTACGACAGCTGCTGAGACAACCGCTCCATCCGGTGATAAGGTAACGATCACCTTGATGCAATCCAAGACCGAGATTCAAGAAAACATGCAGACCGTTGTTGATGACTTTAATAAAGCACATGACAATATTGAAGTCACCTTGCTTGGGACTTCCGGTGATAATTACGCCACAGTGCTGCAATCCAACTTCGCTGCAGACCCCAAGACGGCTCCGACGATTTTCTCTCTGGCCGGTGTCGATACAGTCAGCTTCGAACAGTACTTCCGTCCTTTGGATGATACCAAGGCCGCTGGTCTTCTTTCCGAAGGTCTGAAGCCGGAATTTACCAATGCCAATGGCGAAATTGTCGGCTTGCCGAGCGCTGTTGAAGGCTATGGCTTCATCTACAACGTTGACATGTTCCAAAACGCCGGGGTTGATCCCGCTTCCCTTACGGATATTCCTTCTTTTGTCGCTGCCCTTGAAACTCTCTCCCAGGTGGATGGTGTGGTTTCGCCTATCGGCTTCGCACAAGAGAACTACTTCCTTTTCGTTCACTTCTTTAACTGGGCGATCGCTCTGACTCCTGACTATGAGGCTGAGGTTGCAAAAGTTAATTCCGGTGAACAGAAACTGGCGGACATCCCGGCTGTAAAAGCTTGGGGCGATGCTCTTGACCAGATTCGCGATTACACAAATAAAGGCCAAGCGACTTACGATGAGCAAGTTGCCGGTTTCGGTGCCGGTCAATACGCCATGATCCATCAGGGCAACTGGGCACAATCCGTTCTCGTCGACAACAACGTTGAGTTCAACTATGCCTTCCTGCCTTATCCGCTGGACGGAAATCAAGGCTTGGCAGTAGGCCCGGCCACGGCTTGGAGAATTAACAACCAGGCTGACGAAGCACAGCAAGAAGCTGCCAAGACGTTCTTGGATTGGCTCATCACCTCAGACGAAGGCCAGACCTTGAGTGCTGACCTCCTGGGCTTCATCCCGGCATACAAAGATGTTAAAGCACCTGCAGGCGGCTTGTCCGAATCTGTTGCCCAGTACGTATCAGACAACAAGACTGTTGGTTGGGCGTTCAACACGGTCTTCCCGGTTGGTATTGACATTGATGGTGCACGTCTGATGCAAGAATACTACGCAGGCGGAACTTCAGCGGATCTTCTGGATCAGTTGAATACAGTCTGGGTTGACCTGGCCAATAAGTAAGATTTGAAGTCAGGCAAGGTCCGAAGGATAGGCTGATAATGCTTCGGACCACAAAGCACAACCGCCAAACCGGCAGGTGCCTGCTGGCACCTGACCGGTTTTTCTAATTAATTAATGGATGGGATAGCTATGAATCCGAAAACGAAAAAAAATGTAGCCTATTTTCTCTTTATCCTGCCGGCCCTTTTTGCCTTCATTAATGTTGTAGCGATTCCCTTTATTATGGGTGTTGTTTACTCATTCACAGACTGGGACGGCCTACAGTTCGCCGGCTCGCAATTTGTCGGCTGGACGAATTACGCAGAAGTTCTGAAAGATCAGAAATTTCTCGACGCATTTGTCTTTTCTTTTAAATATGCTTTTCTAATGGTCGTGCTGGTCAACGTGCTTGGCTTCGCACTGGCTTTGCTAGTCACATCGAGGGTCAAAGGTTCGAATGGCCTTCGCTCCATCTTCCTTATGCCGAACCTAATCGGCGGCCTGATCTTAGGCTTTATTTGGAAGTTCATTTTCAGCCGTCTCTTCGTCCAGGTCGGGATGGTGACGCATTTACAGAATATTTTCTTCAATTGGCTGAATGAGGAAACCTCCGCTTTCTTGGCACTTGTCTTAGTTGGCGTCTGGCAGCAAGCGGGTTACGTCATGGTCATTTACATCGCGGGTATTCAGGCAATCTCTTCCGATGTTATGGAAGCAGCCTCAATCGATGGCGCGAATAGTTGGCATAAACTGACCAAAATTACGATTCCGCTGATGATTCCTTCCTTCACGATTAATCTCTTCGTGACGATGTCCAACGCCATGAAACAGTACGATACGAACGTTTCCCTGACAAATGGTAACCCGGCCGGCTCGACCGAAATGGTTGCCATGAATATATACAACTCTGCCTTCCGCTATCGCGATTCCGCGGAGGCGCAAGCGAAGGCCATCCTCTTCTTCCTGGTGATCATGGTGATTACGATGGGTCAGGTGGCCGCTACCCGCCGCAAGGAGGTCCAGCTATGAGCCGTAAAAGTAAAATTAACCAGACCAATGTTCCTCTGACGATTCTCGGTTGGTTCCTTGCCATCCTCGTCTTATTTCCGATCTACATCATGGTGATCAACTCGTTCAAAGACCGTGGCCAAATCTTTACAGACCAGCTGGGTCTTCCGGAAACCTGGAGCTTCCAATACTACGAAGAAGCGGCCAGGAAAATGGATTACTGGAATGCCCTGAAGAATTCCGCAATCGTGGTGGGCGTTTCCGTTGTACTCATTATTATTGTAGCCTCAATGGCGGCTTGGGCGATTGCGCGTCGTAACACGAAACCGGCCAACGCCTTGTACTACATGTTCATTTCAACGATCCTGATTCCGTTCCAGTCGGTCATGTTGCCGCTTGTGCAATATTTCACCAAATGGCGCATCCCCTCAATCGGTTTTTCTATGGTGGGTACGCATTATGGTTTGATTTTCTTCAACGTAGGCTTCGGCATCGCCCTGTCGCTCTTCCTCTATACCGGCGCTGTAAAAAATGTGCCGATTTCCATGGAAGAGAGCGCCAGGATTGACGGTGCTTCGACCTTTCAGACCTTCTGGCAGATTGTCTTCCCGAACCTCTTGCCGATTACGGTTACGGTTGCTATTCTGAATATCATCAATTACTGGAATGACTACCTCCTGCCGTCTCTGGTTCTCACGCAGAAGCCTGAACTTCGCACAATTCCGTTGTCGACTTTCTACTTCTTCGGCGAATTCAATATTCAGTGGAACCTGGCTTTGGCAGGACTCGTTATGACGATCATCCCGGTGATTATTTTTTACATCTTCGCCCAACGTTGGATTGTCGGCGGTATTATGGCCGGGGCGGTCAAAGGTTAGAAAGAGGCTAGCATGTCTAAAGAGAACAATATACCTATGTCTCAGAGGAAGGCGGTGCATCCCTGGAAAATCATTCAGGATGAGTACGATCCGGCGGAGACCGGCCAATACGCTTCGATCTTTTCTCTTGGCAATGGTTATATCGGTATTAGAGGCTCGCACGAAGACAAACCACTGGTAGTCAAACCTCAACCGGATGGGATTTCCGGTACTTTCCTTAATGGCTTCTATGAAACCTCGAGCATCGAGTATGGCGAGAGCGCCTATGGCTTCGCGGATACCGCGGAGACGATGCAGAACGTAGCGAACCCCTTGCCGATTCGCTTAACGGTTGATGGCGAAGTGTTCGACATCGATGAGGCGGCGGCGCAAGGCCAGCTCTCCTCCTACGAGCGCGACTTGGCGATGAGTTATGGGCAGTTAGAGCGCAGGCTCATCTGGACGACGACCTCCGGGGTGAGGGTCAGGATCGATTCAAGGCGTCTGGTTTCTTTTACCCAAACGCATGTTGCTTGTTTGGTCTACCGTGTCACGGTCCTGGGGTCGGATGGCGCAGTGGTCGAGTTGGCGACGGCTATTGAAGGGAACACAGCCAATAAACATGGCGGCGATGACCCTCGCCTCCCGCGAGGATCCCACGAGCCGACGCTTCAGACCTGGTATCAGAATGAGGATGAAGCAGAACAAGTACTCTCCCTGAATCAACGAACTGTGGCTTCGGGCCTGGCTTTGGCCGTAGCTGCCGCTCATCGGAGTAACGCGGAACTCACAAAGGTGGAGGAAGAGACCGAGGCGAACCGGGTGGCTCTCCACTACCGCAAACATGTGGGGGCCATGGAAACAATCGAGCTGGAGAAATACATCTCGTTCTACGATTCCCGCACGACGCCGGAGGATGAGCTGGCTACGTCGGCTCGAGACACGGTGATGGCTGCCCGCGAACAGGGCTACGATGACCTCCGCAGGGAGCAGCAGGAATATCTGGATCATTTCTGGAATCATGCGCAAATTTCGCTGCGTGGCGATCTGACGCTCCAGCAAGGGCTGAACTTCAGTTCCTTCCATCTGCTGCAGGGTGCAGGGCGCGATGGACGGACTTCGATTCCGGCCAAAGGCCTCTCCGGTGAAGGTTATGAAGGCCATTACTTCTGGGACACGGAAATGTACATGTTCCCCTTCTTCTTGTACAGCATGCCGGACATAGCGAAGAAGCTCCTGGAATACCGTTATTCGATTCTGGATCAAGCCAGAGATCATGCGATCCTCATGGGTCACAGCCGTGGGGCTCTCTACCCTTGGCGCACGATTTCCGGCCGGGAATGCTCTGCGTACTTCCTTGCAGGCACCGCGCAGTTCCACATTAATGGGGATATTGCATTAGCTGTGAAGAAGTACCTGGATGCGACCGCTGACCTGGACTTTCTCTGGGACAAGGGTCTGGAAATGCTGCTGGAAACGGCGGTCTTCTATCTCGACTTGGGCTACCAGGATCCGGATCGAGGGTTCACGATTAATGCGGTGACCGGTCCCGATGAGTATACGGTTGCGGTGAACAACAACTACTACACGAACCTGATTGCGAAGCTGAATATGGAGTCCGCAGTTCAGGCACTCGATGTCCTCACCGACTTGGACAAGGGGCGTCTGCAGGCGAAACTCGATGCGTTGGGTTATGACCTCGCGGAAATTTCCGGTACCTTGGCCAAAGCCGCCTCCACTATGTATTTCCCCTATTCCACTGAGCTTGGCATTCCACTTCAGGATGACAGTTATGCCTCACTTGAGCCATGGGATTTCTTGGGAGCGGATCCTCAGAAATATCCTCTTCTGCTCCATTATCACCCGCTTGTCATTTATCGTCACAGGGTCAGCAAACAGGCGGATATGCTTCTGGCTGAATATTTGCGCCCTGACCTCTTTACCTACGAGGAGCGCAAAAAATCGTTTGACTACTATGAGCTCTTCACGACGCACGATTCTTCCCTGTCTGCCTCGGCGCACTCCATCATGGCCAATTGGCTCGGCAAGTCGGGCAAAGCCTTCGACTACTTCATGGAAACCGCCCGACTTGATCTCGACAATACACATGGGAATACCGCCGATGGCCTTCATTTGGCCAACATGGCGGGGAACTGGCTCGCACTGACTGCGGGTTATGCCGGCATGGTCGTGCAAGATGGCGAGCTCTATTTCCATCCGCAGCTTCCGCAAGCCTGGAGTGGCTATGATTTCCGGATCACGTACCGAGGCAATCTGCTCTCACTGAAAATTCGCGAAGCGGAAGCAGTCTACACCCTTCTCGACGGGCCGGGAATTACTTTCCACCACCACAACCACGTCGTGTCCCTAGCCCCTGATCGCGCCACTCAAGTTCTGCCCCTTGAGAATGTCATTCCCGAGGATGCAAGGCGCGAGCCGATCAAGGCGGTCCTTTTCGACGTCGACGGCGTCCTGCTTCACAGCGACGAAGAGCATTTCCAGGCTTGGAAGAAGCTCGCGGATGAGGAAGGGATCTACTTCGACCGCCAGATCAACCAGCGTTTGCGGGGTGTCTCCCGCATGGCGAGTCTGGAGATCATTCTTGAGCGTTCGGCCAAAGCCTACTCCACCACCGAGAAGGAAGAATTAGCAGAGCGCAAGAACAACTACTACAAAGAGGCGATTGAAAAACTTGACGCCACAGCGCTCCTCCCGGGCGTGGTCAATTTCCTCGACGCTCTCAAGGCGCGCGGAATCAAACTCGCTTCTGCCTCCTCAAGCAAAAACGCTCCGACCCTCCTGAAGCGCACAGGAATCACGGACTATTTCGACTGCCATGTAGACGGCACGGACCTTACGCATTCGAAACCTCACCCGCAAGTTTTCTCGCTGGCGGCCGAACGTCTCGGCATCCCACCGGAAAACTGCCTTGTCTTAGAAGATGCGGAAGCCGGCATTGAAGCTGGCAAAGCCGCCGGCATGCGCACCATGGCCATGGGCCATATCGCTGCCCGCTTCATCGAACTTGGCGCTGACACCGGCGCCTGGGATCTCACGACGGTAAGCGCCGATGACCTCGACGTAATCTGATTAGTCCGAGTAATCCGAGCAGTCCGAGTAATCTGAGCAGTCCGAGTAATCTAATTCATTCGAGTAATCTGACTTCCTTTCATCCTTTCATCCTTTTCGGTACAGAAGCTTCGCCCGCTTGGGCGGGGCTTCTGTGCTGTTTGTGGCTTCCTGTGTGTTTTTCGCCTGATTCTCGTTGCCAATACTACGACACGGAGGCCCTGTGCCGTGTACTCTGAAAGTGAATCCTCTTGGAAAGGAATTTGCCATTATGACTGGAGTAGAATTTGATTTTATTGTGAAAGATAGTCTGGCTGCGCTGGACCTCTACACAAAAGTATTTGGCGCAGAAACTGTAGAAGCGACGTCCTTTGATAAAGGCCTTAACGAGGTGGTGTTTACTATCTTTGGCAGTCGTTTCCATATGCTCGATGAAAACGAGGAGTACCAATTGTTCGCACCCAAAGAAGGGACTCCGCTACCAATGTGGCTAAACCTAATGGTGGAAGACATAGCCTCCGTTGCTGCTCTAGCAGAGGAACATGGTTTCACGGTCGTGCAGGAAGTGACGGAGATGCCGGAAATGGGTGTCAGTAACGCCGTTTTGTATGACCCATTCGGCTACTCCTGGATGCTTCACCAGATGCATCGCATCGTGACTTTCGAAGAGCGGGTGGCTCTCTTTGAAGCGCAAGGAGCCACGTCGCCCACCGACAATACCGCAGACAATGCGGGCGACGATGCGCGCGATGCAAACGATGCCAGCGACGACGAGTTTGACGAACCGGATGATCGAGCGACCCGCACACCGTTCGGCGAAGAAGTCGAAAGAGACATGGACTGCTAGAATCTCTCACGCAATGCCGCTAATGGCGGCTTTGGCAGTAGTACCACGCAGTAGCACCACACAAAAAGGACCGAGCCCACTCGGTCCTTTCGCATGCGACATGCCACATGCCACATGGATCATTGGTCCCTATCCGGACCTGTAGGTGGCACATAGGATTCATTGGATTGGTTTAGACTGAAACCTGCGTGGGAGACTGGAGTTTTCAGTCCTCTTTTACGTAGCCTTCCAGCAAGGTCTTGTTGCCGCGGAGGGACTTGATTTCGGAGATTTCTTCGGTGACCTCGATGACACCCTCGTATTCGCCGGCAGCATTGCGGACAGCATAATAGCGGATGAGAATGAATTTGCCTTCGCGTTGGATCCAGAAATATTCTTGATCCTTTTCGCCACTGCGGAACTGGTCAATCAAGGCTTCGACGATGTGGACGCTTTTTGGTGGGTGGCAATCGCGGACTTCACGGCCGATGATGGTACGGGTTCTGGGGAAGACGCGCTTTTTGCCCTCGGAGAAGTATTGGACACGGTTGTCCTTGTTGACAAAGGTGATGTCGACAGGCAACGTGTTGAGCATGTTTTCGAGATCCTGGCCATTGAAGTAGCCGGATGGCAGGTTGACTTCATTGTCGCCGCCTCGGTCTTCGAGTGAGATATCTTCGCCGCGGCTGAAGGCTTTGGCATCGGAGGGGCTTGCCCCTTCAATATGTTGGCCAAAAGCGTAGCCAATTTGGTCGCTTTCGCGGGCGATTGTGAGCCAGTCTTCGTCCGTGAGGTTGTCCAGCAGCATGGGTTTGAGGATCTTGTTTTCCTTTGTGATCATGTTGCGGATGCTCTCTTCCATGTCGGTTAAGAGGGCATCGTCGTAGAGGTTGTTCTCGACCATGGTGATGGCGTCTTTGATCTTCTGGCGGATTTCGTCGTCGACGCCCCACATGACTTTTGGCGGTGCGGTGATGCCTTTTTTCTCAAGGTAAGGGAACATCAGATTTTCTTTGCGAGCGTAATGCTTGTCAATGGTGGCAAGTTGCTTCAATGCACCGAGAAAGACCGGCTTCACGAGACTGACTTTGTAGGCGGCTTTGGCCGAAAGATACTGACCGTCGAGGAACTCTTCGAGTCCCTTATTCTCTGCCTCTAAAATCATGAGCGGATGGCCCAGCGCTTCGCCGCCGGAGAGCTGCGTGACGCGGTCCTGAACCATGCCGGCGTGGACATCGCAAAGGTTCTGAACCTCCTCGACCGGGACGCCGCCCTTGATGAGCCAGGCCTCGGCGCGGGCAATCTCGGAGGCGTCGACCTCGCTAAATGACTCCGCAAACTCGGCCCTCACATCATCGACACTCTCACCGGCGTGGAGCCTCTTCAATATATTCTTAAGCACTTCTGCGTTCTTCTCATGTTTATCCATATTCTTAGGTATCCCTTCCTTCTGTGTTGTTGTGTGTGTTGTGTGTGGTGTTGTTGTTGTGTGTGTTGTGTGTGTTGTATGCGGCCTTCATTGCCCGCGCAGGCAAGCTTCATTTACGCAAGAAGCCCTTCCGCAATCGCCCGAGTCGCGGCCAAATCGTCTTCCGTCGGATTCCAGTTGACGCGAACATTCTCGTCGATGACGGTGAATCCGGCATCCTTGAGGTAGGCTTGCAGGTTCTTAACACTCTCGCCCGACCAGCCGTAGGTGCCGAAAGCAGCGGCCTTCTTCCCTTTGAATTTCAGGGATTTCAGGAAGCTGAGCCAGCCGCTGACACTAGAAAGAATGTCATTACCAACGGTCGGAGAGCCGACGGCGATGGCCTTGGACTTGAACACTTCGGTCATGATTTCGTTTTTGTCAGACTTGGAGATGTTAAAGGTTTTCACCCGAGTCGAAGGCGAAAGC
Organism: uncultured Fastidiosipila sp.; assembly: GCA_964479695.1. Lineage (GTDB taxonomy): Bacteria > Bacillota > Clostridia > Saccharofermentanales > Fastidiosipilaceae > JAAYZH01. The sequence continues at coordinate 4,260 of CAYZSO010000038.1, read as the reverse complement.
TCGTTGACGTAAGCCGCCAAACGGTTCGCCAGCTGAGCCGTGCCCTCCCACATCGTATCGTAGACAACCGTAATCTGGTTTTCTTGATAATTGTCACACCAGGCCGCGTATTTCTCGACAATCTGCAGAGGATTGTCGCGCCAAATTACGCCATGGCTCGGTGCGATCAGATCGATGGGGAGATTCAGGCCAATAATCTCTTCCAACTTCTTCTTCACCAGCGGAGAGAAAGGATTCAAGATGTTCGCGTAGTACTTCATGGCTTCTTTGTCCAAGAGGCACTGATCCGCCTTATCATTGAAGAGTTCTTCCACAGCGAAGTGTTGGCCAAAGGCGTCGTTCGAGAACAGGATGTTGTCGCCGGTCATGTACGTGGCCATGGAGTCCGGCCAATGGAGCATCTTCATCTCGACGAAGATGAGCTTCTTCCCATTGCCAATGTCGAGTGAATCGCCGGTTTTGACCACTTGATAATTCCATTCCGGATGATGGAATTGCCCAACCAGGCTCTTGACAGCGTTTGCAGTGCAATAGATCGGCGTGCCGGGAATCTCTTCAAGGAGTGCGGCCAGCGCGCCGGAATGGTCAACTTCTCCGTGGTTGGCAATGATGTAATCGATCTTATTGAGATCAATTTCCTGCTTCAAATTCTCCACAAAATTTTCCTGGTGCGGACGCCAGACGGTGTCAACCAAAACCGTCTTCTCCTCCTCGATCAGGTAGGCATTCTGCGATGAACCATTCATGATGCTGTAGTCATCACCATGGAACGATTCAAGTTCCCAGTCGATGAAACCGACCCAGCTTACATTGTTCTTGACAGGTTTTCTCATAGATTCGTCTCCTTCAACAAGCGTGAATTTTCGAGAGCCAGATGTGCCTCGGCGTCTTTGGCCAAAGCCGCCAGCTTCTCAAAGGTCAGATGATATGTGGCACAACCATCAGCGGGCGGGGTGTATTGATCGGTCGACTCTGCCAAACGCTGCAGAATTTCCGCCAGCTCACGATTTGCCTCCCGCTCCTGTGCCAAGTGGGTGTTCGCGTTTTCACCGATTTCAGTGCGCTCTTCATTCTCTGCGCTTGCGGCAATTTCGGTGCGCTCTTCAATTTCCGGGAAAACCACCTTTTCCTGGCGTGCAAAATGGGCTTTCAAAGCAGCCTTCGCCTCAAGAAAAACCTTGTAGGTCTTGGCCAGCTCTACGCCATGCGTTTCATAATGGACTTTCAAAATCGTCTGGAGAAGCGGGTCAATCTCGTCGAGAAGATCGCTCTCCGTATAATGAAAGTTCTTCATAATATAGTATGTTACATCAGAAGGATCGCGCCAAATCTTGCGATTTAGCAGCACCAAGCAGCTCTCCACATCAATATTTTGACGGCCGAGCGCCTCACCAAAAGTTTCGCCTGCAGCAACTGTCGTGGTGGTGGCGGTGGCGGTGGAAGGGGTTTCGGAAGTAGTGGCTAAATCAGCATCGCTGGCTGTATCGATAGAGGCGGAATCGGCGGCTTTGGCCAAGCCCACATCTCGCAAAGTTTCTTTGAGCTCGGGGTAGAGCTTCAGGGCATCAGCAATAACTGTATTTTCGTGGATCATAAGGAACCTCCTTGCGTTTTCGTAAGGGTAGTTTACGTTACCTCAGCCCTTCCCCGAATTGACTTCGATCAAGTTTCTCGAAAAATCGTGCGCAATTTTTCTCGATCGATCAGGGTCAGTCTCCGCTGCCCGTTCCGCTCGACCAGCCCTTGCTTCTGCAGTTCGGTCAACTTCCGGCTAACTGTCTCGCGGCGCAGATTCGTACTGCCGGCAATGTCATCCAGAGTCAGCTCAACCACATCACTCTCCACCCGCTCCGTGCGTTCCAGCAAAAAGCCCACAATCCTGCGATAGGCATTGTCCTCCATCAGCAGGGAAATCCTCTCATTCGACTGGTGAAGGCGGTCACTCAAGTGTTCGATCAGCGCAATCGCCAACGGCATGCTGTCCTCATACTCCCGAACAACATCAAGCAGCGCAGTCTTCGAGACTTTGCAGAGTTTGGCTTTGGCCAAAGCCGCCGCATTGAACTCAAACCCCCCAGCCTGAAAGAACGAATCCTCCCCTATGATCTCTCCATCCCCCAAAATATCAAGGATGTACTCCTTACCCTCTGCATCGTAGCGGTTCAACTTAACCTTCCCCTGCCTAATGATCAGCAGAAAGTCGGCCTCATCTCCATACGAAAAAATGGTCTCCCCCGCCTCAACCTCATAGTGAAGCGCATGCGAAACAATCTCCTCCTGCAGCGGCCTGGAAAGCGACTTAAACAAGCCAATATTGGCAATACAAAGCTCCCTCCCACAATGGCACACCGGCACCTGCACCGGTGTTTGCCGTGGCGTTTGCCGTGCTTGCTTCGCTTGCGCTTGCTGTGTCTGCGTCGCTTGCGCTCGCTGTGTCTGCTTCGTTTGCTGTGTTTGCGTCTGTGTCTGGTTCGCTTGAGTTTGCCGCATTAAAAAACCACCTCTGAACATTCTTTATTCATTCTATAAGAGATCTCGCGGGTACATAGTAACAAGCAGAAAAAGCCCTGTGATCCCGCTCATGTTTCCTTGATCCGCCGCATGGAGCTGTGATCCCGTGCACAGAGCTGTGATCCACCGCATGGAGCTGTGATCCTGTGCACGGAGCTGTGATCCACCGCATGGAGCTGTGATCCCGTGCACGGAGCTGTGATCCACCGCATTCGAAACGATCCACCATATTCGAAACGACCCGTCCCACACGACTTCCGAAACATTCGACTCAGCAAGAAATTCGTTAGCTATGGTACCTTAGATCCATGAAAAAAATTCTGCTTCTATCAATTGGATTTCTCTTCGCCGGCCTCGGGTTCATCGGGACAATTTTGCCGGTCCTGCCGTCGACCCCATTCCTTCTCATCGCCGCATGGGCATTCGCGCGTGGCTCCGACCGCTTCAATACGTGGTTCCGCAGCACGAAGCTCTACCGCAATCACCTCGATTGCTTCGTTCGCAATCGTTCAATGAAGCGTACGACCAAAGCCGCCCTCATCACCTTCGCTTCCTCAATGATGCTTCTCTCCTTTATTTTGACAGATAACCTCTTCGTCCGCATTTTCCTAGGTGCAATGTGGCTCTTTTTGCTCTGGTATTTCAAATTTCGTATCAAAACCGAAGAATAGTAAGAACTAGGCATCTCCGCGCCCTAAGCCGGAAGCTAGAAGCTTGACGACCTACCTCTGACGCCTGACGCCTGACGCCTGACGCCTGAGAACCGTGCCCCCTATTTCATGAAAAGCCCTTGAATTCCGTAGAAAACCACAGGTCCCAACAAAGCCGGCAGATAATTAGCAGTCTTCACACGAACAATCCCCAAGAGATCAAGCGACAAAGCAAAAATGATCACAGACCCAATCGCCGAAATCTCATGCGTCATCTGCGCCGTCAGGAAAGGAGCAACAAAATCCGCCAAGAAGTAGAAGATACTCTCATAAACAAAAAGCAGCGGTCCCGACAAGATCACACCTTTGCCAAAAATCGCGCCATAAATCAACGTTGAAGTAAAATCCAAAACCGATTTAAAGATCAACAGTGACGGATCGTCATGCAGTGCCAAATTGATCGGCCCCAAAATCGCCATCGACCCCACCGCCTGCATCAAAAAAACCGTCACCAACCCCTTACTAAACGACTGGTCTTCCCGCCCGAATTTCCCCTTTAGCCATTCCCCAAAACGCGAAAAATTCTCATCAATCCCCAGTCCCGCACCAACCAAACCGCCAATCACACAACTAAGCAGCATAAGAATCGTGTTTTCCGTCTGAATCGCCCCTTGAATCCCAATTATCGCAACACAAATATTTGCGATGATCATCATCTGCTTCAGTAAATTCTCCGGAACAAAGCGCGAAACAGGTCGGCTAACCAACCCACCCGCAAGGATCGCTACAAGATTAAGAAGTAAATATTGCATAAAAGCTATTGTAGCTCACCACCCAACTTTTTCACAGGTTTAAATTTGGACCAGCCTCGCGTTGCGTGGAACCAGCGTTGTGTGGGACCAGTGTTGCGTGGGACCAGTGTTGCGTGTTGCGTGGGAATTGCGTTGCATGGCGTTGCGCGGGAATTGCCAGGCCAGCGTTGCGCATTGCATGGAATTGTGCAGTGGTGCCTTGTGGCCCAATGACCAGCCGTGCCACTTGTGATCCATGCCAGCTTTTACTGGTCCATATTTGAACCTGTTGATCGGCTACATCCGAT
>CAYZSO010000037.1:0-24930 GCA_964479695.1 uncultured Fastidiosipila sp. | reverse complement strand
TTTTTTGCCCTTTTTTCACCTAAAAAATTATTTTTCCCGGTTATTTGCAGGAAAAAGCAAATGACCGAAAAAAAAACTGCAGCTTCGGCCCGCATAAACTGTACTTTCGACACCCGAACCAAATTTGTTTAAATGTGCATGACAGAGCCGAAGTCAATACGCAACACGTCACCTAACCTGCGCATATCTTTAAATTTGGAGATATGTGCAGGTAACATGCTATTTGGTTCGAGTATCTAAGCATTCGGCACGCAAGAATCAAATTCAGTAGGCAATCAAGCATACAAGCAAGCAAGCAGAAAAATCACTTTGCATAACAAGTTGATCAAGAGTTAACAATGCTTTCAGCTATCTTGGTCAAAAGGGTCTATAGTGTATGAATAGATTTATAACACGGATTTGAAGGTGTGGTATTTCATGGGAGACAGTAGAGTAATCAGAAGCACTAGAAAATTGATATGTTATATGAGCACGATGTAAGCCGAGCTATGTAAACAGACCTACACACAGACCTACACAGACAGTGCTACACAAATAGAGCATCGAAACGGGAGTGATGATTTTGAGAATTTTGAACGCATCGGACTATAAAACAATGTCTGCGGAAGATGTTTTGCACAATCTGGAAACAAGTGAGGATGGGCTGACTTCCCAAGAGGCGGACGGTCGTCTTCGGCGATTTGGATACAATGAAATTCAAGAAGCAAAGCCGAACCCAATACTGGAATTTTTGAAGCGTTATTGGGGTCCCATGCCCTGGCTCCTGGAAATTGCCATTGTGCTTACTATCATTCTGAAGCATTATACAGAGAGCGTTATCATCTTTACGCTTCTGACAATGAACGCGATCATCGGTTACCTGCAATCGCGGAATTCACATAAGGCCGTTGAACTGCTTAAAAAAAGCCTTGAAATCAAGGCCCAAGTTTTTCGGGACAAAAAGTGGGTGGTGCTTGATGCACGGGGAATCGTGCCGGGGGATATCATCATGCTCAAACTTGGCGATGTGGTCCCTGCTGATTGTTATCTTCTGAGTGGTGAACTCTCGGTGGATCAATCCGCGCTTACCGGAGAATCGATGCCTATCAGTGTAGTGGCAGCGGATGTTATTTATTCCGGCAGTGCTGTGAAACGCGGAGAGGCTAAATGCGTAGTGCTCAATACCGGTGCAAATACGTACTTTGGGAAAACAGTTGAGTTGGTAAAGGTGGCAAAGCCCAAGTCAAAGCAAGAGGAACTGATGCTGACCATCGTCAAATATATGATGTATTTGGGGATCGCGGCTTCGGTAATCGTATCGGTCTACGGCATCTATTTGCAGAAAGATATTCTGTTCATTCTTTCCTTTGTTGTTACTTTCCTGATTGGAGCCATCCCCGTGGCGCTCCCCGCCGTTTTGACCATCGTGCAGGCGGCGGGCGCAATGGAATTGTCGAAAAAGGGCGTCCTCGTTACCAAACTGGATTGTATCGAGGACGCAGCGTCAATTGATATTTTTTGTTTTGATAAAACTGGCACGATCACACAAAATCAGTTGTCGGTCGTTGATAGCACTCCATTTGGAAGCTATAAAAAGGATGAATTAATACAGCTGGCGGCTCAAGCGTCCAAGGAAGAGGGCATGGATCCGATCGATACTGCCATCATCGCTTATGCAAAAAGTTCTGGTTTGATGCCCTCTTATGACAATCAAATTAGGTTTATCCCGTTTAGCCCCGAAACCAAACGGACGGAAGCGGTCATTATGGACCAAGGGAAAGAGATCACAATCATGAAAGGGGCAGTCCCTACGATTCTCGACCTTTGCGAAAACAGCGACATGGATAGCTCAATGTCGGAAGCGGTCAATCAGACTGATAATGCTTTCTCAGAGAAGGGGTTCCGGTCGCTTGCAGTTGCGGTCACCGCTGATGGCCAGACGCATTTTGTTGGCCTGCTGGCCATTGCCGACCCGCCGAGAGAGGATTCCGCCGAAATGATTTCCAAAATCCGCGACCTTGGAATCAAACCCATTATGATTACCGGGGATAGCGCGCCGATTGCGCGAGAGGTAGCGACGCAAGTCGGGATCGGAGGCAGGATTTTGCCAGCTTCCGAGCTCAAAGGCGCCAGCAGTGAAGAGCAGCTTAAGCTCATTCAGGAAAACGACGGCTTTGCGGAGGTGTTCCCAGAGGACAAATATCAAATTGTCAAACTACTTCAGGAAAGTGGCCATCTGGTGGGGATGACAGGGGACGGCGTGAACGACTCTCCTGCACTCAAACAGGCCGAACTGGGTACGGCTGTCAGCGAAGCTACGGATGTGGCCAAAGCCTCTGCCAGTATCATCTTAACAATGCCGGGATTAAGCGAAATTATTGATGCTGTTGATGTCAGCAGAAAAACCTACCAGCGAATGCTGACCTGGGTAATCAACAAAATCACCAAGGTTGTTGAAGTAGTCCTGCTGCTAACTATCGGATTTTTCTTATTTCACAATATCTTAGTCTCACTGCTCGGCATGTCGCTACTCGTCTTTGCCAATGATTTTGTTACCATGTCTATTGCAACCGACCGGGTGCAATCCACGGCGTCGCCTAACAAATGGAATTTGAAGGATATCACGGTATCTTCTTCTCTTTTGGGCATCTTGTTTACGCTAGAAGATTTATTTGTCATATGGCTTGGCATCCATGCGTTCAATTTACCATTTGAGCAATTGCAGACTGTGGTGTTACTGACGCTGGTTTTCAACACACAGTTCAGAATGTTGATCGTAAGAGAAAGAAAGCACTTCTGGTCTTCAAGGCCCAGTTTATCCCTACTGGTAATTAATATCATCACCATCATCGCCTTTGCATTGCTTGGCGTATCTGGGCTGATTATTCCAGCGGTCAGCACGGGAGTGGTCTTAAGCATATTGGGTATCGTAATCGTTAGCGTGCTGGTAATCGACTTCGCAAAATATTACCTGTTTCAGTGGTTCCATGTATAATTCACGAGAAGAGGGCAGCTCTCTTTGCATACGCAACCTTGTTAATAAATCGTTCTAATAAGGAAGTGTTTCCATGAATTGATATGTTTTTTAATTCACAAATTTCACCACTCATGGCTCACTCATGGCTTACTCATGGCTTACTCATGGCTCACTCATCTGCACATTCTTTTCCCACACATTTTCCCACACATTTTCCCACACATTTTAAGAACATTTGTTTGCTTTTACCTGCAACTTGTGATATCATAAAGAAAAATACATAGGAGGTTCCCCATGGCTAATCCGCATCCTACAGGTGGTAAGAAAATACGCAATAAGAAACGGGTCTTAGATTTCCTTGAAGCATACATTGCCCGCTTTGGCTATTCCCCTTCTGTCCGGGAAATTTGCGCAGCACTGGGCTTCAAATCGACTTCGACTGTCCATCAATATTTGAAGGATCTGCAAGAGGAAGGGCTAATTACCTATGCAGATGGCAAGAGGCGGGCTATTTCCGTGATAGATCCTCAGGAACAGCCGAATGAGCCGACCCCGGAAGTTGTCACTTGGCCTTTAGTCGGTATTGTAACCGCTGGTCAACCGATTTTGGCTCAGGAGAATATTGAATACAACATAGCAATTGACGAGAAGCTCTTCCCATCATCATCAGATGAGAACTTCTTGCTTCGTGTCCGCGGTGATTCTATGCAGGATGTTGGCATCTTCAATGGCGACCTAATCATCGTCTCGCCCGCTGAATCTGCAGAGAAGAATGAAATTGTTGTTGCACTCTTGGGAGAGGAAGCGACCGTTAAACGTTTTGGTTTCCTTGATGGCGCCCCATATCTGTTTCCTGAGAATGAAGCATTTTCTCCCATTCCTTTTAATCAGGAGGACTGCCGAATTATCGGGAAGGTACAAGGTTTAATTCGTACTAGGATCTAGCGAAATCACAACTGATTGCGAAGCAGCTCCATGAAGCGAAACCAGTTCTTGAAACGGAGCAGCTCCTTGAAGCGACACCAGTTCTCGAAACGAAAGTCTCGCTGAAGCGAAACCAGTCCATCAACAGTCAATAACCTCAGATGCTATGTATATTGCTACTCGCATATCACAAGAATCTGAGGTTATACATTTACCAAGCTTCTAACCTGCTCTTACCTCGCAGTTATCCCACTTCTGGCTCGATTACATCAATCGGCTATCATACATGTAATGTGACCCGGATTCGGCAATACGGTTCTGACCTCTGACGTAAGGATCAGTCTGAATTACAAGGGTCGTGGCAGGAATAATGCTCATGATGCTTGATTTGAACAGGAGATATTGTTTTCCATCGGCATGGAGTAGCACGCTCCAGTTGTCATAGGCTGCAATGCGTCCACGCCTTACGCTCTCATTTTTAAGGTAAATATCACATTCTGTTTCTGACTCGATTGCCGTCGAGAGAAATTGATCCTGCAAAGATCTTCTGTCACCTGTTTGATTCGTGTAAGACTCTCTGACTAAATCGCGTCTGGGAATCCTTTTGCCCTGTACCTGTCTTTCCATTATTAATTTCCGCCTTTCTTAACTTGAGCAATACTTCAAATTAGGTGAATTAAAATCGAAGTGAATTTCAAAATACCTTTTGCTCATGCAGTTAGAATAGCTTGAAATCGAAGCGATGAGAAACGGATACATAAGAAGTTTTGGCAATATTCCGCATGATCCACATTTCGCAGAATGCAGTTCGAAATCACCGGTTTTTGCACGGAAGTTCAGATAGCGAAGTTTTGGAGGCCACTCAAGCCACTCAAGCTACTCAGGTTACTCAGGTTACTCAGGTTACTCAAACTACTCAGGCCAAAGCCGCCCCCACCCAACTTTCAGACCTAAAGTCCTCAGAAGAATTCGCCACCAACATTCGCTGCTCATTTCGTCACAACATCATCCACCAAGTTCGCTGGTAAGCCTTCGGCAAAGTGGTCGGCTTCGGTGGGGGTGAGCCAATGGATCCAAGGTTTGTGGCGAAACCAGGTCAGTTGGCGTTTCGCATAGCGACGAGAATTGCGTTTCAGAAGGTCCACGGATTCGGCCAGGGTTGAGCAGCCGTTGAAATAGCCGCTGAATTCTTTGTAGCCAATTGCTTGGCGAGCAGACGCGTTTTCGGGAAGATCGAGGGCGAAGACTTGGGAAGCTTCTTCGAGTAAGCCTTGTTCCATCATAAGGTCGACGCGTCGGTTGATGCGGGCGTAGAGTTCGTCGCGCGGCCAGTCGACCGCGTAAGCTTGGAACTTCCAGGGGAGCGGTTTGCGACTGTTTTCTTGATCCCAGTCGCTTTGTTTAAGGCCGGAAGTGTAGGCGATCTCGAGGCCTCGGATAATGCGGCGATGGTCATTGGGGTGGAGGGAGGCGGCTTTGGCCGGATCAAGGGAGGAAAGTTCTGCCAGAAGGAACTCGCTGCCATAGGTTTCCAAACGCTCAAAAAGCTGCCTGCGAAGCTCCGGATCGGGGTCCGTCGGGACGAACCGAATGCCTTCCATGATTGCTGTGACGTACTGCGGGGTGCCGCCGACGAGGATGGGCCAAATGGAGCGGGACGTCAGATTCGTGAGCGTTTCGGTCGCAAGATCCAAGTACTGACTGACGCTGAAAGTCGCGCTGGGCTCCATGATGTCGATCAGGTGGTGCGGAATTCCGGCTTGCTCCTCCGGGCTGGGCTTGGCTGTAGCTATGTCGAGGCCGCGGTAAACCTGCATGGAGTCGCAACTGATAATTTCGCCATCCAGCGCTTGCGCCGCCCGGATGGACAGCGCCGTTTTGCCACTGGCGGTTGGACCCGTGAAAATGGGGATGACGGAATTTTCAGTGAATTGCATGATAAAAACGCTCCTTATGGCGCTTAAGTAACGATGCCTCAGGCGCCTCCTCTACTCCTCAAAACCTTTACCCCTTCTACCTCTCTACTACTCTGCACCTCTTCTCCTCTACACCTCTACATCTACACAATCCGCTTGAAGAGCTTTTCCAAGTCCGTCCGCTTCACCACGATGATCACCGGGCGGCCGTGCGGGCAATGGAAAGGGTTGTCGAGGGTGAGCAGTTGGTCGCGCAAAGCCTCAATTTCGACAGGTTTGAGGTCGTCGTGGGCTTTGACAGCAGCCTTGCAAGAAGATGTGGCCAGGAGATGGTACACCAGATCCGATTCACCTTTGACTTGATCGATGCCTTTGTCTTGCGCTTCGTCCAGGAGGTAGCGGAGGGCTTTGGCCGGATCCACTATCTCGCGACCGATCGGCACCGACCGGATCAGCACAATCCCCGGGCCGAACGAATCGATCACAAACCCAAACGCAGCAATTTCTTCCTGATGCTCCTCGATGAAAAGTTCGTCTGCAGGCGAAATCTCCATGCGGGTTGGCTCCAGGAGGACCTGCGAGCGGATCTGCCTCGTTTTCTGATATTGAGCGACCGCCTGCTCGAAGAGGATCTTCTCGTGCGCCGCGTGCTGGTCGATCACCAGGACGTCATCTTCGTATTCGAAGAGCAAGTAGGTTCGGAAAAGTTCCCCGGCATAACGAGCTTGGCGTAATGCGGCCAAAACCGCCGCCCCCACCCCCGTTCCTGTTTCAGTTTTTTCGACAAACGAGAGTTGCTCAGGATTTTCGCGGGTTTCAAGTGACTCTTGAACCCCGCTTGTGCCAGGTGCGCCCTTAGCTCCCTGCGTTTCTGGCGCAAGTGCGCTCTGAGCATCAGGCACTCCCTGAGCTCCCTGCGCTCCCTGCGCTCCCTGCGCTTCAGAAGTATATGTTTCTTGGTGTTCACCAACATGGGAAAGTTGTGGTCCCAAGTCGAACTGGAGATAGGTTTTATCCGCGGAATGGGAGAAGTCCGGACGCTTATCGGGCTGTGCATTCGTCTCGCCGCTCCTGGTGGATCCATCAGCAGCAGTAACAGCATCTGCAGCATCAGCGGCAGAAACACCCCCAGATGCGTCAGTTCCAAGTGACGCATCACTTTGCGGCGACGCAGCTTCTGTTTGCGACGACGCAGCTTCTGTTTGCGGTGGACGCAAGGCAGTGAACAAAGAATTTTGAACCTGTTCGTAAACGGCTTTGAACACTTCCGAATCGTTCCAGAAACGGACCTCCAGTTTCCTGGGATGAACATTTACATCGACCAGGTTCAGCGGCAGCTCGATTTTGAGAACCGCTGCCGGGAAACGTCCGGTCATGATCGTCGACTTGTAGGCATCTTCGAGGGCACGTACCAGAACCGGAGACTTGATCGGCCGACCGTTCACGAAAAAATATTGTAAGTTACGGGATTTCCGGGCTTCCTCCGGCAAAGCCAAGTAGCCTTCACAGCGAACCATTTGGTTTTCAGCCGGAATCACGGGGACCATGGCCTTTGCGAGGCTTTGGCCAAAAACCGCATAAATCGCCGACAACAAGCGATTGTCTCCGGGGGTATGAAGCACCTCCCTGCCTTGACTCTCTAAGAAAATCGACACATCCGGCCGCGAAAGAGCCAGCTCCTGAACCACTTCCGTAATCTTCAGCGCCTCGGATTGGTCCTGCTTCAGGAACTTGAAACGCGCGGGCGTATTGTAAAACAAATCCTGCACTTCAATCGTCGTCCCGGAATTACAATTGACCTCAGCCCGTTCCGTCATTCGCCCGCCCTCAAGCACAAGTTTCGTGCCGCGCGAGTCCTCCGGACGACGGGTGATCAACGTGACCTTCGCCACCGCGGCAATCGTCGGAAGCGCCTCACCGCGGAAGCCCATGGTAAGCAAGTGATCGAGGTCGGCAATCTTGTCAATTTTGGAAGTCGCGTGCTGTTCAAAAGCCATCACCGCATCCTCAGCCGACATCCCGGAGCCATTATCCGTCATGCGGATCGATTTTTTCCCACCTTGTTCAATCGAAATGGTCAGACGATCCGCCCCCGCATCAAGCGAATTCTCAGCCAGCTCCTTCACCACAGAAGCCGGCCGCTCCACTACCTCACCCGCGGCAATGCGTTGGGCAGTATGTAAATCTAAAGTATGTATAACACCCACGTTGTTCCCCTTTTATATGTCCCCTAAGCCAACTCATGAAACGAAGTCTTCAAGTCGGCACCCAATACCAACTCACTAAGCCATCGAGCCAGCACATCGAGCCAACCCAGCAAGCCAATTCGCCGGGCCAAACCAACTCAATCCCTGCCGCTCCGAATTTTCTTCGCTTCCTGACTCAAATCGTAAAGCTTGCGGAGTGCATCCAGCGGCGTCATATTCTGCACATCCATCTCGGTCAGTTCCGTCATGATGCGATCATTCTTTTGTAAGGCCAAAGACGAAGAGAACAAGTCCATCTGCCCCTCCATCACCTTTTGCGTCTTGGGAAGTCGCCGCTTCGCCTGACCCAGATTCGCCTGTTCCAGCTGGTACAAAATCTCGTACGCGCGATCCACCACCTGCGGGTCGATTCCCGCAAGACGCGCCACTTCAATTCCGTAGCTCTCATCCGTAGCACCGGGCTCAATATGATGGAGGAAACGAATCTCCCGCTCCCCTTCTCGCTTCTGCACCGCAACATGGTAATTGCGAATACCGGGAACCAGGCCCTCCAGGTCCGTCAACTCATGATAATGCGTCGCAAAGAGCGTCCGCGCACCCAGAATCTTCTTATTAGCAATATGTTCCAGAACCGCCCAAGCAATCGACAAACCGTCATAGGTACTGGTCCCCCGCCCGATCTCATCCAGAATCAAGAGGCTTGAAGGCGTAGCATTCTGCAAAATGTGCGACACCTCATTCATCTCAACCATAAACGTCGACTGGCCGGAGCCCAGATCATCCGAAGCGCCAATCCTTGTAAAAATCTGGTCCACAATCCCGATCTTCGCCTGAGTCGCCGGCACAAAAGACCCCATCTGCGCCATAATCACAATCAACGCAATTTGCCGCATATAAGTCGACTTACCGGACATGTTAGGTCCCGTAAGGAGAATCAGCGAATTCTCCGAATCATCCAGCAACGCATCATTCGCGACAAAATCCCCGGAAGACAACATCTTCTCCACAACCGGGTGCCGTCCACCCTGAATCTCAATAACAGGTTCCAACACCAGCTCAGGCCTCACATAGCCGTTGCGATCGGCCACTTCCGCCAAGCTCAGCCAAGAATCAAGCTCCGCCAACAAAGTAGCATTTTCGCTGATCACCTGGGCCTCAGCCGCAGTTTTGTCCCGCAAATTCTGGAAAACTTCATACTCGCGGCTCAACAATTTCTGCTGCGCACCGAGGATTTTATCTTCCATTTCCTTGAGTTCAGGTAAGATGTAACGTTCCGCATTCGTCAGCGTCTGTCGTCGGGCGTAATGTTCCGGAACCAGCTCAAGATTCGCCTTCGACACTTCAACATAGTAGCCAAAAACCCGGTTATAACCGACCTTCAAGTTCTTAATTCCGGTACTTTCGCGTTCGCGCTTCTCCAGATCAAGAATCCAGGAGCTCCCCTTCTCACTCGCCTCGCGGTATTCATCCACCTGCTCATCGTAGCCATCGCGGATCATGCCGCCGTCTTTCACTCCGAGAGGTAATTCATCGGCCAAAGCCGCCTCCAACTCACTCACCAACGAGGGCAGCGGGTTGAGCTTAGCCCCGCAAGTTCGGAGCGGCTCCCCTTCACAAGTGCCCAAACGTTCCACCAGAGCAGGCACCTTCTTCAAAGTCCGTCCCACCGCCGCCAGATCGCGGGCATTGACATTCCCCAAACTGAGTTTGCCTGAAAGCCTCTGCAAGTCATTCATGCCTTCCAGAATGTCGCGGAGCTCCTGTCTCAGAATGAAAGAATCCTTCAGCTCCGCCACAGCGTCCTGCCGATACGTAATATCTGCCGGCAAAAGCAAAGGCTGTTCCAACCAACGCCGCAACATGCGACTGCCCATCGCCGTCCGGCACTGGTCAAGCACCCAGAGAAGGCTCCCCCGTTTCTTGCGAGTCGAGAGCGTTTCTGTAATCTCCAAATTACGTCTGGCATTGTAGCCGACATTCATAAACTGGCGGATCTCATAAACCTCAAGATGCTGAAGGGAGGGCGGCAGCTGTTTCTGCGTATCTTCAACATAGTAGAGAAGTCCAGCAGCCGCATGTTTCAGAAGATCCTGGTTCAAGGGGCTCTCTGGGTAGTAAGATTCATAAGGTTCCGTCGTAAACGACGCATCCGGCAATTCGGTTAAGTAAAATTGTTCCTGAAGCAGCGTTTCCGCCACCGACGAATTACGGAAAGCCTCATTACACAAGAGCTCTGCCGGATTGAACCGGTGAATCTCATCATACACATGAGAATCCGTGACGCCGGTCAGAAGCTCTGCCGCCTGGAAATCCCCGGTCGTCAAGTCGGCGGCAGCAAGGCCGTAACAAGAACCGGCTTTGTAGACCGACACTAGGAAATTGTTTTTCTTTTCATCCACGTTGCGCAGATCGGTTACCGTGCCCGGCGTAATAATCTTCGTCACTTCGCGGCGGACAAGCCCTTTGGCATTAGCCGGGTCCTCCATCTGCTCGCAAATCGCGACTTTGTACCCTTGGTCCAAGAGCCGCGCGATATAACCATCCACTGAGTGATGCGGTACACCCGCCATGGGCGCCCGCTCTTCCAAACCACAGTCGCGGGACGTGAGCGTCAGCTCAAGTGCTTTACTGGCGGTAATTGCGTCATCGAAGAAGAGTTCGTAGAAATCGCCCAGACGAAACAAGAGCAAGCAGTCTGGGCGTTTCTGTTTCTCCGCCACGTACTGCTGCATCATCGGGCTCAGTTTCTCTATGTCAATGTCCGCAAAGGAAAGTGCCATCAACCCACCCAATCTTCCGGAAGCAATTCTTCCAGTTCACCACTCAGAGAGAATGTTCTGGCATCCGTGATCCGAACTCTGGCGAAGCGCCCTTCAAGCGCCAAACCGCGGCTTGCCCAGTCAGCGCCATCCAGCCCTGCCGATTCATAAACCCCTTCTGGGATCGTGAAGTTAACCAGGTGGTAGGCACTGTCACGCCCGGTCATCGCCGATTCAACATGATCAGACAAGCCTTCAATCAGCAAAACTTGTGACGTATTCACCAGCGCTTCGTTGGAACGAAGGCTGTTTTCGTTTTGTACGTCAACCAAGCGGTTGAACCGATCCGTCATCACCTCTGCCGGGATTTCCTCCAGGAGCGCCGCCTTGGTACCCGGGCGCGGCGAATACTGGAAGGTAAAAGCCTGGTCAAAGGCCGCTTCCCGGACCACGCGCAAGGTTTCCTCGAAATCCTCTTCCGTTTCACCGGGGAAACCCACAATGATATCCGTCGTAATCGAAACGCCCGGAATCTTCTCTCGGGCCTCACGCACAATCTCGAGGAACTGCTCAGCCGTATATTTACGGTTCATCGCCTTCAAGACTCTGTCGCTGCCCGATTGCAGCGCCAAGTGAATGTGGCGCTCAATTACAGGGTAACGCGCGATCACATCCAGCAGCTCAGACGAAATATCCTTGGGGTGAGAGCTCATGAATCGAATGCGCTTCAGCCCGCTCTCCGTCGCCGCCCGTGTCAGGAGCGTGACGAAATCCCCTTCCCCCTCCGGCAGATCATTGCCGTAGGAATTCACATTCTGCCCCAGGAGCATCACTTCGCTGAAGCCGTCTTTGGCCAAAGCCGCCAGCTCCTCAAGCACCTCCTCCATCTTCCGGGACCGCTCTCGTCCGCGGGCATACGGTACAACGCAGTACGAACAGAAATTATTGCAGCCATACATAATGGTCACCAAAGCGCGGTACTTCCGCTCGCGACGCACCGGAATCCCCTCAGCAACCGTATGGTCCTCCGCACCCACATCATACACGCGGCGCGAACCGGAAAGGCGGCGATTCAGGAGCTCAGGGAAACGATAAATATCCTGAGGCCCGAAGACCAGATCGACGAAGGGATAACTTCTGCGAATCTTATCGACATGCACCTCTTGGCGCATCATGCAACCGCAAACCCCAACCAGTAGATCAGGCTTGTCACGGCGGAGGTTCTTGATGACACCCAGGTGGCCAAAGAACCGCTCAGCCGCATTCTCGCGCACCGAGCAAGTATTGATGAGAATGAGGTCAGCGGCTTCAATTTCCGGAGCTTCACTCAGATTCATGGCTGCCAGTTGACCCGCCAATTTCTCGGAGTCGTTGTCATTTAACTGACAACCGTAGGTAATGATGAAATATTGCTTACCGGAGCCCAGTAATTCGCGGTTTTCCTTCAGAAATGAAGCCTGACGAATACTCTCCTCCGTTGTTACATAGCTTGTTGACACGTATGATGTTCCTTCTAACTAATCTAACTAAACTGTTGTGACAGTGATCTTACTAATCTTGTTATATTTTCTCGATTATTCCGTTTTATTTGTTTTCTCGATTATTCCGTTTTACTTGTTTTCTCATTTCCCTGCAAGAGCTCAAGCAGCGCGTAACCACCGACCCGGCAAGGTTCTCCGCCGGCCTCCACAAGGCGTTTGGCGCCGGTCTGGTAAATGCTCTCCTCCGGCCAATCCGCAACCGGCCGGCGTCTGACATCCTCGCCGAAAATTTTCTGATACGTCTCAGCAGGGCGCGGGTAAACCGGGAAAAGCCTAAAGAGCTTGACGAATTGCGTCAAATCTTGATTCTCAATTTTCTGCAATAGAAGCGGATCCATCAGCCACGATTGGTAGACAAGGATGTCCGGATTTCCGTCGCGGAAAGTAATCGTCTTCATTAATTGTCTCGTCGCTTTGCGAAGTCTCTCGCGATTCACAAGCGCCGTATCCGTGATATGCAAGGTGAGAACCTGGCTCTCATCCGTAACGATCGACTTCCAATGCCCCGCTTCAAAGATGCGGACGCTGGCTTTGGCAAAACTATCCGGTCCCAACTCATTACCAACGAACCCACCACTCTCCGTCGCAAAGAACCTGGTCTCCCAGATCCCTTCCGGCAGTTGACTCACAGCCAGAGCACTCACGGTTGACATGGTTTCGTTCTCCGTTTGATTCTGCAGCTGTTCCTCATCGATCAGAGGATTCGTTCTCGCCCTATTCTTCAGAATTTTCTGCTCTTCCGCCTCTTCAAGACGGCGACCCCGCGCATTGTAAAGCTGACCCGGTTTCGCCAGCATAACCAACTCACCGGACCTGCTATTGCGGTAGATCGTCCCAGGCAAATCGGCCTTTTCATAGGTAAAAGCCAAGCCTTCAAAAGCATAGAGCGAAGCCGTCGCCAACTGCATAATATATGCATCGCCCGGAATCCCCCAGCGGTGATAAACACGTTCATACTGGGTCAACAAGGAGCCAATGACACCAAAAGCCGCCACCGCCTGCTCCCCCAAACCCTGATCCTGATACAGCTTAATCGGCCGGTCCGCACCCGCCAGAAGGCAAATCAACGTAAACAAATTCTCAGTTTCCGCTGGCAAAGCATTATGCGGCACCAGGTCCGCCATGATCCGATGGTCTTGCCGCACAATCTTCGTGTCATAAATCAAATAACGCACGAAGTTCGCCCACTCATAAAGCACATCACGTTGCGCAATCTGCGAAGCGGTCTCACCCAGAACTTCCAGAACATCATCTGTTAAATTCAGCCAGCGATTCAGTTTCTTATACCAAGTATAGGAACAATTCTCCCTAGCACCCGCCTTCTGACCATATTTCTGGTTCGCGGCAATATAATAAGGTTCCCAAAGCTCGGGAATCTTGTCGCTCGGCAACAGAAGTTCAAAAATTGCCTCACGCATCCTAGCCATAGTTACCTCCCCTAAATCGCTTGCTCTATTCTAACAGACCCATTAGCCTTCATCTGTTCATGCGATCACGAACTCCGCAGCCCCTCAACGGTTCAGGAATCCGCCATCCGCCACCAGCACTTGCCCGGTCAGATACGAAGACTTCTCCGAGACAAGCACCGAAACCAAGGACGCGATTTCTTCAGGCTTCCCCAAGCGCTCCAGGGCAGTCTGCGAAGCTAATTCGGCCAAAGTCGCCTCATCATGCACCTCATTCATGCGTCCTTCAATCACACCGGGCGCAATGCAGTTCACGCGAATTCCGGAAGGACCCAACTCTCTGGCAAGAGCCTTAGTAAGGCCGATTAGGCCGGCTTTGGCCGTGGAATAAGCCGCTTCAAGCGACGCACCGGAAACGCCCCAGATCGAACTGATATTGACAATACTGCCCGCCTTCTCCGCAACAAAATCCGGCAGAAACGCCCGACAACAATAGAACGCACTATCCAAATTGGCGGCCATCACTTCCCGCCAAATCTCGTCACTTGTATCCTGCAGCAAACCATAATGCGAATGCCCTGCCACATTCACCAAGCACCCAATCCCGGGCCCGAAAACGCGGTTCTTACACTCCGCAAGCACCCTTGCCCCCGTCGAAGTGCGCAAATCCGCGCGGCACACTTCGACAGCGTAATTTTGTGACACAAGCTCCGCCCGCAAATCATAAGCCCTTGCCTCGGACGAATAATAATGCAGCAAAAGCCGATATCCATCCGCCGCAAGTTGACGCGCGACCGCCCGGCCAATATCCCCCGACGCCCCGGTAATCACAGCCACCGGCTTGTTAGCAGATGGATTGCTGTCGGCCGGTCGTGACATCGTCATGGCTGCTCTCTCCTCGGCCGGCTGCGACGCCGTCATGGTCGCTCTCTCCTCGGCCGGCTGTGGCACCGTCATGGCTGCTCTCTCCTCGGCCGGCTGTCCAATGGCCGCACTTCCTTCGTCGGCCATTTAGCTCTCTTGCCCCCGCACATGCCCGGAAATGTAATTCAAAACATCCTCATACACTTCAAAATTCATAATTTCATTCATAATCTCGTGTCGCGCTCCCGGGTAAAGCGTGACCTCAACATCATTGATACCAAGCTCCCCATACATCGTAGCCAGCCGCTTCACGCCCTCACCCTTGCCGCCGTTCAGCTGATCATTTTCGCCGGCAATCAGGAAAATCGGCAAATCGCGCGGAATCCTCGCCAATCCCTCCTCCTGATAGAAGCGGTTAAAGCCCAGAAACGAGCGATAGAAGCCATAACTACACGGCCTCCCACAATAGGGATCCTCGTTATACTTTTCCACCTGCGCAACATCGCGGCTCAGCCACGCATTCTTCCCCTCATCACGATAAGCCTTATCATATTGACCGAAAATCAGCTTATTCAGCCAATTCGCGGGTTTCTCATACCCAATCACAGCTGTCATCGCCGCCACAAGTCGCTGCACAACAGGATATAACTTGCTCTTCATATAGGAAGTCCCACAGAGAATGACACATGTCACATCGAATTCGGGTTGCTGAATCAAGTACTGTCCAATATACGAGCCCGCGCTATGGCCAAAGAACACAATCGGCAAGTCCTTATACTCTTTGCGAATACGCTTATTTAGGTCAAGTTCATCTCTAAGAGAATCCCCATACCAATCCCCTGCATAAACACCATTCTCTTCAAGTGGCGCCGATTTACCAAAACCCCGAAAATCCTGCGCCACAACCACAATGCCATGCTCATTCAAAAACCTTGCGAAATCATCATAACGTCCGGCATGTTCCATCATCCCTTCCGCCAGCTGAACAACCGCCCTGGGCCTCTGATCACCGACATCGTCCCATGTATACAGCGCAAGTTTACTGTTATCAAAAGCCGTCACATAAGTAATATCCATCCGCACCTCTCCCCTTTCTGCTATTTTACCCGAAAACTCCACCCCTTAGCGAATTTTCTCAGGGTTGTTTGCGTTGTTTGTGTTTCTGTTTGAGTTTGTTTGAGTTTCGTTTGAGATTCGTTTCAACCGAAATTTTCAGTCGGTTCAGTAGGAACGCTTTAGGCAACGTATTGTTGTTGACTCTACTTCGCATTTGTTCCGCTTTCTTTTTGTCGGAGCGCCTCAGGCAACGTATTGCGACTACATAAGTTTATTTTTATACATATGTAGTGCGTTTTGTGGGCGGAGCGGTATTTGCAACGTATTCTTCCTAAATAGTTTCTGATCACTAGGGGCAAGTTTATGTAACTATTACACTATTTTGCATAACATGCAACATGCAAAGAAAAACAGGTCTCTACCATCAATTACAGCACCTGCACCAGTATATATCTTTCGAATTTGGTCAGGATCCAGCTTCTTGCGACATCAGAAGTGGCGATCTTCATTGCGGGAAGATTTTTTCTGCGTAAGAGGCGGTCATACCAGTCAATATTTTCGGTAATGTCAGTATTCATTCATTAATTCTTATATGCAGGTCAGGAAACATTCAGTTGATAGAATAACTGGAGGGAGGGAAACGCTTAACAAACGATGCTTTGTCGCAAGTTTCTCGATCTGAACCAACTTGGAAATAACATAACAACTACTCCAAGCTAGGAAGAACAAATCAAGGAAGAATACGTCGCCAAAACCGTTCCGCCAACTTCGAATTCACTACATATGTTTAAAAATAAACTTATGTAGTCGATTAGAAACAATAAGCCGCCCAAACCGCCCCGAATCACTCTTGCGCTTCTAAGCAAAGAAACAATTTAAGTAAAAAACACAGAAAACAAAAAACTCAGAAAACACAGAAAACAAAATAACTCAGAAAACTCAAAAAACACAAAAAACAGGATCGTTTCTCACTCTCGTAAAAAACAATCCTGTTTCATCTGGTCGGAGTGACAAGACTTGAACTTGCGACCTCTTGCACCCCAAGCAAGCACTCTAGCCACCTGAGCTACACCCCGATACAGCGTAAAACATTCTACCACAACAATAGCTGAAGTCAATTACACGTCGTTACGCGCCAACCCGCCGGCCCGACGCCAACCCCAGATGCCAACCCGCAACGTCGTTACGCAGCCAACCCGCAACGTCGTTACGCCAACCGGCCAACCCGTCTACGCCAAACCGCCGCCTACGCCAACTCGCCTACGCCAACCCGCCAAGCACATACGCCAAGATGCCGACCACAGCCGACCCGGCCATAACCCAGATCGGGTCCGGCTTCCATTTTCGTAAAATGAAGAAACCAACCGCAAAAATCGCCAAAGCCAAAACATTCAAGTTTCCGCCGGCAAAATTCACCGTGCCGTCGCGGAAAAAAGCCAGCAAAATCAGCGACACACCCGCAGAAGCAATCATCCCCACAACAGCAGGACGAAGCCCGGCAAGCACAGACTGCATGTGATTGAGATTGCGGTACTTGTAGTAGACTTTGGCCAAAACCATAACAATAATCGTCGATGGCAAAATACAACCGATCGTTGCGGCGATGGCTCCCGGAATCCCCGCAACCTTCGTCCCGACAAAAGTCGCCGCATTAATCGCAATCGGCCCGGGCGTCACTTGAGAAATCGTGACAATATCCGTAAACTCCAACGGTGTCAGCCATTGATTAATTTCCACAACTTGATTCTGAATCAGCGGCAAAGCAACATACCCACCGCCGATACTGAAGAGACCCACCTGAAAAAAACTCCAGAATAACTCCAGGAGAGTGGTAATCATGACCCCTCCCCCCCTTCAAACGATGCGCCGCCGCGTTTGCGGTAAATGATGCCGGCGACCAAGCCCACCACAGCACTGACCAACATGACTAGGCCGACGTTTACTTTGAAGAAATATACTGCAACAAAGACCGCCACCATGACAATCGCCGCAAACAGTTTCCCATTTTTCAAAACCATCGCCCCCATATCCAGCACCGCGGAGGCAATGACTGCAGCAACGCCGGCTTGCATGCCCTCCATTGCGGCGTTCACATAAGGGTTGTCGCGGAAGAGTTGGTAAAAATACGAAATGACGGTAATCACCAAGAACGGTGGCAGGACCGCGCCAAATACCGACACCAAAGCCCCTTTAACCCCATCCATGCGGTAGCCAATGATGATCGACGCATTGATAGCGATCGGTCCCGGCGACGTCTGAGACACAGCAATTAAGTCCAACATCTCCTCTTCATCGATCCACTCCAGTTCTTCGACAAACCGTTTGCGCATCAACGGCACGATCACATACCCTCCTCCGAAGGTAAAGGCACTGAGCTTAAACGTCGAAGTAAACAAGGTCAGGAGTATCCGCTTCTCCGATGCAGGTATTTTCGATGTCGCTGCAGATTCCTCTGGTGCAGATTCCTCTGGTGCAGATTCCTTTGGTGCAGATTCCTTTGGTGCAGATTCCTTTGGTGCAGATTCTTCTGACGCAGATTCCTCTGGTGCAGGTTCCTCGGCCAAAGCTGCCCCCAACAACTGCTCTTCCCCTTCAGTCTCCTGCGACGCCCCCTCGGCCTTCTCTACATCAACTTCGACCTTCTCTACATCAACTTCGACCTTTGCTACATCTTCTTCGAGAGTCGCTACGTCTTGTTTAAGCTTCGCTGCGTCTTCCTCGACCTTCTCTATTTCTTCATCCAACTTCTCTTCATTCATTTCGTCGCTCCGCCGATCGCCAATTTGCCAAGCCTTTCAATCGCCTCAACGCAATCCTCTCTCGACCCAAAAGCACTAAGCCTCACATACCCCTCGCCGAATTCACCGAACCCGGAACCCGGCGTCGTAACCAACCACGCCTCGTTCAGAAGTTTGTCGAAAAATTCCCAGGAAGTGAACCCGTCCGGCGTCTTCACCCACACATAGGGCGCATTCTCGCCGCCCGAAACCTCGAGCCCGATCTCCTCGCAGCCCTTCTTCAACAGCGCCGCATTCGCAAGATAATATCGTATGTTTTCGAGGCACGCCGCGTACCCCTCCTCGGAGTAGACCGCTTCCGCCGCTCTTTGGACAACATAAGGCACGCCATTAAACTTCGTCGTCTGCCGCCTCAGCCAGAGAGGGTGGAGGGCTTGGGCTTTGGCCAAAGCCGCCTCCCCACCACCTTCCTGCCCCGAACCAGCAACCTTCAAATCAAACGGCACAACCGTATACCCGCAGCGCAAACCCGTAAACCCAGCCAGCTTCGAGAACGACCGAATTTCCACAGCAACTTCGCGAGCTCCGGGGATCTCATAAATGCTATGGGGAGCATCATTGGTAATAAACGCCTCATACGCCGCATCGAAAAGAATGAGAGCCCCATGCTTCTTCGCATAAGCAACCCAAGCTTCCAAAACCTCCCGACTCATAACCGCTCCCGTTGGATTGTTAGGCGAGCAAATATAGATCAGGTCAGCGCCTTCCTCAGGTGGCAACGGCAAAAAATCATTCTCCGGCAAACACGGCAGTTTGCGGATGCGATTACCAAACATAATATTTGTATCCACATACACGGGATAAACCGGATCCGCTACCAGCACATCTAAGTCCGAACCCAAAATATCCGGGAAGTTACCCATATCACTCTTGGCACCGTCACTAATGAAGATTTCGTCCGCATCAATCGCAATCCCGCGATCCGAAAATTCCCTCTTCGCAATCGTCTCGCGCAAGAAATCATACCCTTGTTCCGGCCCATAACCGCGGAACGTCGACGCTTCTCCCATCTCGGCCGAAGCCGCCTCCAACGCCTTCACCACCGCCGGAACCAAAGGCCTCGTCACATCCCCGATCCCCAAGCGAATCAGCTTAGCTTCCGAATGCTCCGCCTGAAACTCTCTTACCTTCCGAGCAATATCTGTAAACAAGTAGGACTTTTCCACTTTGAGGAAATTTTCGTTAACCGTAACCATAACGCACCTCGCATATTCTATTATTTGTTGTTTGTTATTTATTCTTTGTTATTTGTTATTTGTTATTTATTTTCTGTTCCTAAATTTATTCTCTATTCCTAGAAATACTCCTAGAAATACTAACACACCTCTCCGAAAGACTGTAGCTAACAGGTGCGATACTGTGATTACAGGCTCGTAACTGCAGGTGGGTGAGTGTTGGCGTGCTTGTGCAGAACTACAATCGCAAAACTGACAGTACAAGTACTCCAACAGCGACTTACTACTCTTACAACAACTTCTCTGTTGAACGCATAATTTTTGAATGAGCGCTCAGCTACGACCTATTGCTCCTACGGTTACTTCTTCGTTAAGCATAAGATTATTGAATGAGCGCTCATCTACGACCTATTGCTACAAATTTCACTATCTCATTATTCAACGTTCTCTTTTCGACCAAACCCCACTTCGTCCTCGACAAAACCAAAAAGAATATTCCAAACTGGTTAGGATCTGGATTTTTGCGACACATAATTTTGTTGCAAGGCACTTTCACTCCATTTAAGAAATCGACTGAATGATTACTGACCTACAGACAGAATTTATGAATGAAAACTGACCTTTGCAAGAATATTTAGAGACAAACTCACCACAACACAAGAAAAGCCTCCTCAGGATCAAGCGTAAGCAAGCCAACTGTCGCAAGTTTCTCGATCTGAACCAACCCGGAAATAACATAATTATTTCTCTAAACTTAAAAGAACGAAAATAGAGCGAAATTAGAAGCAATACCCAGCCAAAACCGCTCCGCCACCAAGAAACTGAAACAATGCAACATCAGAGTAGGCGAAATACCCAGCCAAAACCGCTCCGCCAACCGCAAACTCACTACATAAGTTTAAATTTAAACTTATGTAGTGAAAACCAACACCAACACCAACGCCAAAACCAACGCCGACGCCTCAGAACCCTCGACCACCGCCGCCGGCACTGCGCCCGCCACCGGTCGAATGCGTGGAACTACCGCCGTAACCACCACCACCGCCCGAACTGCGATTCGACGGATTATTCCGCACCAGCGGCACAAACGCCACCGCAACGTTCCGGTCAATAATCGTATCAGAAATCACCGCGTAATCCGCAGTCGCCTCGCGTCCGGAATCGTACGACGGACGGTCCGCAAATTTGTCGTAGTCTTTTTTCACTTTGCGTTTATAGCCAAGGGCGGTCGCGATTGTTGTTAGGCCAAAGCCGCCCGCAGCCACCGTGTACCCTAAGGCACCGACCCCCTGTCTTCCGGTGTCCGGCAAATTCTCCGGCGCAATTCCGGAATCAATGAAGTCGCCAATCGAACGCAAAGCCGCAGCAAAAGCAGCCCCATAATTTCCGCTTTCCATCTCAGGCTGCATAAGGTCCAAAACATCGTTGATACGATTATCCGACAGGATTCCGATCATCTGGCCAAAGGTGCCAATATGATAGTTTCGGTTATCCATGTCAATCAAAACATAGAAGCCATCAAAATTGGGGCCATAGCCAAGCTCGTGCGTTTCGAAGAAATCGTCGCCATAGGTTTGAGAGTCCTTGCCACCTGCATTATTTGTCGTGATCAAGGCAATCGAGATATCGGGGTGTTTGGCAATAATTTGTTCGCCGGTTGTGAGGAGTTCGTTTTTTTGGCTTTCGTTTAAGAGGCCGGCTTGGTCGAAGAGGTTGTAGGTTGCAGCCGGTACCAGATTTTGAGTGGTTTCACCGGTGTTTTCGGCGGCTGAAGAGCTCACAGAGGTCGACGCGTTTACTAGAGTCGACGTGTTTGCAGGAGTTGAAGTGCCGCCGGACTCGCCCCCAACGGTTTCAAGAGGTGGGAGGGTGATGTTGGAGGCGGCTTTGGCCAAAAGAGGGCGAAGCTGCCATAAGGATGCGGCCAGCAAGATGATGCTGAGCGCCACAATGCGCGTTATGTTCTTATACCAAATTCTCTTTTTCATGATAAAAACCAAAATCCAAATAAAATCGCCGCCGCAATAATGGCTCCTAAGAGGAGGCCTCGCAGCCAAGAGTCGCGGCTGAGTTTTGCTTCGACTAGGGGGAGTTCACCGAATGCTCTGCCTGTTTGTCCATTCATTGAGTAGACATACGTTTGACCGTTGTATTGATAGGTTAGCACCCAGACCGGGAGGAGGGTGAAGAGCCAGTCTTTGTTGTGTTTGACGAATTCTTCTTTTGTTGTGTCAACGCTAGAGGCTACGCCGAAGGATCGATTCAACAAGTCACTAGAGATCGATTGAATTTGCTTCGCCATTTGTGGCTGGGCTTCCTCTTCGGAGATGGTGTACTGCTCCGCGAAGAAGCCGGAAAGCATGGGCAAGGTGAACGGAACGAGGCCTTCTGGTTCGTACGGTTCTATGCCGTTCAGGAGGTTCTGGTCAATCTTGCTAAAAGCTGCCATATTCACATCCGTCAAGTGATAGACACCTTCGCGGATATGCTCACAGACGGTTGTTTCGGTGTGGACGTAATCGCCAAGGCGCCAGGTTCGCACGCCTTTTGAGGTGCCTTGAAAATCTACGTCGACATCGCTGTCCAGAAACCAGTAAGGGATATAAATGCCGGTCATTTTCTCAAGATGTGCTTGTGAAGTGAAGTCTTCGGGCAAGTATTTTTTCGTGCGAGTCCAGGCGAGGAAGCCTTCTTTGGCTTTCTCTTCGCTGATAGAAAAGGGCAGAATTTGGTCGGGACGAAAGTCCCCCTGCAGCCGATTGGTAATAATGACGGGACTGTGACAGTAGTAGCAGAAAGTCGCCGAGGTTGTTTCATCGGTCACCACATGTGCGCCGCAATTCGAACAATTGTACTCGTGGACCGTGGTTTCTGCATAGCTCGTCGCGCTCCCAAACGCATCTGCAGCTCCGGCGGCAGAAGTCCCAGTGGCAGAAGTACCGGCATCCGTAGATGTCCCGTCGCCAGTAGATGTCCCGGCACCCGTAGATGTCCCGGCACCCGTAGATGTCCCGGCACCCCCAGCGGCGGCACCCCCAGCGGCAACACCCCCCTCACCTGCCGCCGCAGCCGCCGCAGCCGCTGCAGCCTGCTCTCGAGCTTGCTGTTCTTTCGCTTGCTGTCGCTGCAGATCCCTCTTTGCTCTCTCGTCTTCCCGCTGCTGTTGTTTGGCCGTATACTCCTCCATTTGCTGTTGAGTAAATTGGCTCAAACAGTATTCACAGGAAAAGAGTTGCAGTTCCGGGTTGAATGCAATTGGGGCACTGCAATTGGGGCAATGGTAAGTCGAAGTCGTCGAAGTCGTCGAAGTAGCCATAGAGTCTCCCTGTCAAGCAATGACAGAGGCAACAACGAAACCGCTGCGAGTCGCCAACACCCGTCGACTACCGTCGACTACCGCCGACACCCGCCGACTACTGCCGACTACTGCCGACACCCGCCGGCAGCTTCTGTCAGCTTACGTCAGAATTCTTCGTTGCCTCTGGATCTTATGTCCTTAAGATTTCTCGGAATCTTAGTCCTTCTCTATTCCCTGAGTTTGTTGCCGCACTCTGGGCAGAATTTAGGATTCTGGCCTTCGGGAATCTTCCAGCCGCAATTGCTGCAGACACCTTCCGGGGCTGCCTGTCGCGGTGTACCGCAGTTCGAGCAGAATTTTCCACCCGGTGCATTCTTAGTACCGCAGTCAGTGCAATACCATTCACCACCGGTCGCCACGCCACCTGCCGCACCAGCCTCACCAGTGCCAGCGCCACCACCGGAACCGCCACCAGCCTTACCGGCTTGCTCTTGCTGGTACATCCATTGTTGGGTGTTGGCTTGCGAAGCTTGGCCCATCGCGTTTCCGCCGGCTTGCATACCCATACCCAGGCCCATAAACGTCTGTGCGCTGCCGGCTTCATTGGATCCCGCAGCTTCAAGGCCTCGTGCAATCGAGCCTTGGACATAGCCTTCGCGGACCATCGGGTCGCCAAGCATCGCGCCTTTGTTGCGCATATTGATAAGCTCTTGAGAATCATCCGAGTAGGAGACACTCGCAATACCCACGGACTGGACTTCGAAACCACGGGCTTCACTCCAGGCTTTGTCCAACGTATCACTCATATATTCGGCAAGCTCCATTGAACGAGAAGTCACGTACGAAATGCGAATACCATCCGCGGACATCTGGTTCAGCGATGCACCGAGAGCATTCAAAAACTCCGATTGATACTGCTCATTGATTGAATCGATCTCCTGGCGGGAGGCGGATTTGTCCACAACCACCTGATAGAAGAGGATGGGATCAGTAACCTTGATCGAATAGTTACCAAAAGCCCTCAAAAACAACTCCGCATTATAAAAATTATCCCAATACTGAATCGGATTTTTGGTGCCAAACTTAATATTCTTGATTTCCTGCAGGTTGATAAAAACAACTTTCTGCTTCGTCGGAGTCACGCCACCGTAGCGGAAACGGTCAAACGTCTCCTTCAGCGCCTCGCCGAATTCGCCATTAAACAAAGAAGGCAAAGAGCTGTCATTCACCTGGTAATAGCCGGGTTCCGCCGTGTAATCCACAACCTTGCCACCATCCAGCAGCATCATAAACTGGTTGTCATAAACTTGTATCACCGAGCCATTAGAGACGGTGTCAACGGTCCCCTTCGTATTGCTACTGCGCCTATCGTCCTTTCGGACTGCCACGCCGGACGTCATCACGGTTTTATCCGTCATTTGATCCGCTTCGATTACCTCCAGCCATTGGTCAGCCAAACTGCCGCCGATTGCGCCGGTAATTGCCTTGATTAAGCCCATAATGTCCTCCTCAACGTCTGATTCAGTCTGATTCAGTCTGTTACAAGTTCGCGTCTGCTTCGTGTCCGCTCATCGATCCGCAAGTCAAGACCAGATCACATAAGCTAGTTCGATTATACCGAAACAGCCGGAAATTCTCGTAAGATTTAGCGAAGAAATGAAGCACAGAAATTCTGTATTTCCGGGATGCATTTCTGGCTGAAATTTCTGGTCGTCATCTCCTGGTCGGTAACTTTTCGTACAACCTTACTAGCACATTTGGTAAGTTAGGCACGTTGGGCACGTTAAGCACGTCAAGCACATTAGGCACGTTAGACACGTCAAAGACCGAAGGATATTCAAATCAAAGAAAAACTTTCCGAAAGTACGTAGTCATTTCTCAGAAAATTTCGTAGAAAGATGTGAATCCATAGTGCAGAGCATGTTCATTTGCACATAAAAGCAAATTTGAAGATATGCGCAAGCCGCGCAGACTGGGTGACATGTCACGCATAAACTTCGGCTCTATCATGCACATAAAAGCAAATTTGA
>CAYZSO010000036.1:0-25463 GCA_964479695.1 uncultured Fastidiosipila sp. | reverse complement strand
ACGGAGGCGGAGCTAGTAACGGAGGCGGAGCTAGTAACGGAGGCGGAGCCAGAGACGGAGGCGGAGCTAGTAACGGAGGCGGAGCTAGTAACGGAGGCGGAGCCAGAGACTGAGGCGGAGCCAGAGAGTGAGGCGGAGCCAGAGACCGAGACCGAGACTGAGCCGGAGCCAGAGGCGGGAGGCGGAGGCAGAGGATGCAAGAACCGGAGCACAAATTTAGTGAAACAATTCAAGAGTACACTGCGAAGACCGGGGCGTTGATTTTGAAAAATACGCCCGGGATGCGGATGATTAAGACGACTTTGGCCGTCATATTGTGCTTGATTGTTGACTGGTTGCGGGTTGCTGATTCGCCATACAATGCGGCGATTGCGGCCATCGTTTGCATGCAGCAGGACCTGGCATCGTCGTGGAAGATCAGCCGGAACCGAGTGGTCGGAACACTGATTGCCGGTGTGTATGCGTACTTGTTTCTCTTGGTTTTTTCGGTGAAGTTGGGGCTTTCGGATAGTAGTTTGCTTTATTATGTTTTGGTTGGTGTATTTATGTTGCCGTTGATGCAGCTTCTGGTCAGCTTTAAGTATGCCGGCGGCGTGGCGATCGGCTCGATTGTTTTCCTTTTGATTTGTTTGACGTCGGGCAAGGCGGATCCGCTCGCGTACAGCTTCAGCAGGACGCTGGATACCTTGATTGGTATCGCACTTGCCATGGTCGTGAATTGGCTGCCTTTCCTGAACCAATGGGGTGAGAAGCTTCAGCAGAGGAAGCTGGAGGCGCAGGCTTTGGCCAAAGCCGCCAACTCCACCCCTGATGACGCCGCTACTGCTGACGACAACGACACTACACAAAACAAATAACACAATAGATTGTGAGGCTCA
Organism: uncultured Fastidiosipila sp.; assembly: GCA_964479695.1. Lineage (GTDB taxonomy): Bacteria > Bacillota > Clostridia > Saccharofermentanales > Fastidiosipilaceae > JAAYZH01. The sequence goes on along the minus strand of CAYZSO010000036.1, from coordinate 24,585 downwards.
AAAATGAGTGAACAAATGAATGAACAAATGAATGAACGGGAAATGGGCGGCTTTGGCCTGATCAGCAGAGAGACAGTTGCTGAAGTGAACTCGGAAGTTTATAGGCTGCGGCACGAGAAAACCGGGGCGGAAGTGCTGTACATGGCCAACGAGGACGAGAATAAGGTGTTTGGGATTGCGTTCCGGACGCCTCAGGAGAAGTCGAATGGGGTGCCTCATATCATCGAACATACGGTGTTGTCGGGCTCCAGAAAATATAAGACCAAAGAACCCTTCATGAACCTTTTGCAGTCGAGTGTGGCGACTTTTTTGAATGCGATTACGTATTCGGACAAGACGATTTTCCCGGTGGCGTCGCGGAACGACAAAGATTTCCAGAACTTGATGGATGTCTATCTCGACGCGGTTTTCTTCCCGAATATTTATGACGATGAGAGGCTTTTTCGTCAGGAAGGTTGGCGCCTGCAACTGGACGATCCCGACGGTGAGCTGAGCTACAGTGGTGTTGTGTATAACGAGATGCGGGGGGCTTTTTCCTCGCCTGACCAAGTGGCGTATGATGCGGTGAATCGGGGGCTTTTCCCGGACACTCACTATGCCAACAATTCGGGCGGTGAGCCGTACACGATTCCGGAGCTGACTTATGAGGAATTTAAGGCCTTCCATCAGCGCTATTATCACCCCTCGAATGCGCGGATTTTCCTTTATGGGAAAATGGATTTGGCCGAGAAATTGGCGTACTTGGATGCCGAGTATTTGTCGCAATTCGAGGCACGCGACCCGAATTCGGAAATCAAGGTGCAAGCGCCTTTTGCTGAGCCGCATTTCGCCAAAGCCGAGTATTCCCTGGCAAGTGAGGATGCGCCGGCAAGTGAGGGCGCGCCGGCAGGTGAGGGCGCACCGGCAAGTGGGGGAGAGGCTGCTAACAAGGATTATTTCAGCTGGTCCGTGGCGCTCAACAGTTTCGCCGACATCAAGGAAAATTTCATGCTGGACGTTCTCGCCGACGCCCTTTTCGAGAACCAGTCCGCGCCCGTCAAGCTCGCTCTCCAGAAGCAGAAGTGGAGCGACGACATTTCCGCCTACACCGATCAGAAAATGCAGAATCAGCTCACCGTGACCCTCGTGAACGCCAAGCCCGAAGCAAAGGATCAGTATCAAGGTTTGATTGAGGATACTTTGGCCAAAGCCGCCTCCAACGGCATTGATCGCAAGCTTCTGGAAGCTTCGCTAAACCGTCTGGAATACGTTCTTCGCGAGGGCGGAGGCTACACGACTCTGGGCATTTTATACTTCCAAAAAGCCCTCGACACCTGGCTCTACGGCGGCGATCCTGTCGATGCGCTGCGTTACGAGAAGCCACTGGCGGACCTTCGGGCTTCGCTCGACACGGATGTGTGGGAGCGTTTTGTTCAAGAAAAATTCATTGACAACCCCCACAAATTAATGCTTCACCTGAAAGCCGTTCCCGGCCTCAACGACCGCAAAGATGAGGCCGTTCACGAGGCCTTGCAAGCGCAAAAGGCCTCCATGTCCTCCACAGAAATTGCCGAACTGGTTGAGAAGAACCGTGCCCTAGCCGAGTGGCAGGAAACCGAAGATTCTCCCGAAGCCCTTGCCACCATCCCCCGCCTCGCCCTGACCGATATTTCAACCAACCTGCCCGACCCGCCTTGCGAAGTGTCAGTCTTAGGGTCGGGCGCCGGCGTGGGTGCCGTCAACGCCGTTGGCGCCGTTGGCGCCGTGGGTTCTGATGCGGCCGTGGGCGCCGTGGGTTCTGAAGCGGGCGCCCAAGATTCCGATGTGCTTTTGCAGCATCCGATTTTCACGTCCGGCATACACTATGCGCGATTCAGTTTCCCGCTGGATCACATTCGGCAGGAGGACTTCTTCCTGGTGAGCATCCTCAGTATCTTGTTGGGTTCTGTCGATACAGACCAATACAGCTACCAGGATTTGGCAACCGAGGTCTTTCTTGAAACTGGTGGCATCTCGATTGCGCCGGCTTTGGCGTTGCATGAGCCGGATGGGAAAATTCTTTTCCGCATGGATGTGCAAGTGAAATCTCTGGACAGCACCGGCAGGCGCTGGCCGGAGTTATTGACGCAGATTTTGCGCCACAGCCATTTCACGGATGACGAGCGCATTCTAGAAGTTCTGCGGATGCAGCTTGTCAACAAAGAACAAGCCATCAGCCAGGCCGGCGACAGTTATGCCAGGACCAAGTTAATGGCCGGCCTTCGTCCCGACCAAGCAATGCAGGACGAACTGGGCGGTATTGCTTTTTATTTGAAACTCAAAGACCTTATCGCAAATTATGCAGAACGAATCGAGGGAGTGAAGGGGGAGCTGGCGGCTTTGGCCAGAGCCATCTTCACCCGCGGCGGCGTCATCGTCTCGTTGACCACGGACGAGGCTGAGCAGCCGGTCCTGCGCGCCACCGCTGAAGCCTTGCTGCGCTCATTACCGTTGGCGGGCTCCGAGGAAGGCTCGGTGGTAGGCCCAGTGGGGGGCTCCGAGGGAGGCTCGGTGGTAGGCCGGAAAGAGCCGGCGGCTCGGGAATTTACCCCTTCGTCGGTGAACTACGGCATTCAGGTATCCTCTAATGTACAATATGTTGTCAAAGGCTACGACTTCAGCCAACTGGGTTATGAGTACAACGGCCAAATGACGGTCCTTGCTGGCTTTGCGTCAAAAACTTACCTGCACAACCAGATCCGGGCGCAAGGGGGTGCTTACGGCACTTCGCTGTCGATTAGCCGTGACGGGGCGCTTCTGGCGAGTTCGTACCGCGACCCGAATCTCACTCGTACGCTGGAGGTGTATGACACGCTTGGCACCTGGCTTCGTGACCAGCCGCTTACGCAGGAGGACACCCTCAATTATGTGATTGGGACTTTGAATCGTTTCGATCCGCCGCTTAACCCGAAGAATATGGGGGTGCTGGCTTATACTCGTTACTTGACCGGTCGGACGAAAGAGATGGCGGAGGGGTCTTTGGCTGAGGCACTCCAGTCGACGCCTGATGGCCTTAAGGCTTACGCTTCTTTGCTTGACGTTGCCATGCAGAAGAACCGTTTCTGCGTCGTCGGCAACGCGAAAACCCTCGAAGACAACCGCGAGCTCTTCGACGAGCTGGTGCGGTTGTAGGTTTGTAGGGCCGGTTGGGGGGGAGGTAGGTGTGGGCAGCACGGGTGGTCGGCACGGGTGGTCGGCGTGGGTGGTCGGCACGGGTGGTCGGCACGGGTGGTCGGCACGGGTGGTCGGCGTGCACCACCTTCTTAAAACGTAAATCATCGACGAGTGCGCCACTGTGCTTCGCTAAACACCGCAATGTTCAGAAATGTATTAACAATATATTCCGAGGCCGCCCCACTGATGGGCGGCCTTTAGTTATTTAAGCAAGTGATCAATCGACCTGACACTGGATTACGGTCGTTTTCTGCGTCAGTCATCTTTACGGTCTGTGCCAACACATTCGGCACCCGTCATTTTTACAGGCGGTGCCAACATGTAATATCCTTTGATATAAAAAATTCCGAACTTATGTGGAGCATAACTTGGTGTCGAATTGTAGGTTTCCTTCTTATCAAAATCGCCTTCACAAAGACACCAACGTATTTTGATTTGCCTGCGAATCCGACACCTTGTTGATAAATAGGTACCCATCAATAGAAAAATTACCAGACCATGATTGCTCAATTTAGTATGTCGTTAAACAATTTTACAGGCGAAAATAACATGTAATAACCTTTGCTCTAAAAAATTCCGAACTTATGTGGAACGTAACTTGATGTTGAATGGATGGCTTTCTATCAATCAAAAAGTATTTTCCCGAAGGAGCCAACATGTAATAACCTTTGCTCTTAAGGATTCCGAACTTATGTGGAGTGTAACTTGATGTTGAATGGATGGCTTTCTTTCAATCTAAAAACGTTTTCTCGAAGACACTAACATGTAATAACCTTTGCTCTTGAAAATTCCGAACTTATGTGGAGCATAATTTGATGTTGAATCACTGGTTCTCTTTCAACCACAATCGCTTTTCAATAGACACTAACGTATTTGCAATTTTCCGCGGTGCTTTGTTAAGGAAATGGGATCACTACATAAGTTTGTTTTTGTACATAAGTAGTGAGCTTTTTTGTGGCGGTCTGGCGGAGCGGTTTGGACGACGTATTGCTTCTATTTTATTTCAGTGGTATTTGAGAGCGATCTGGCGGAGCGGTTTCGGCGACGTATTGCTTCTATTTTATTTCAGTGGTATTTGAGAGCGGTCTGGCGGAGCGGTTTTGACGACGTATACTTCTTGAATCTGTTCTGTTGGACTTAGAATAATCGTAATATTATTTCCAGTTTGGTCGAGATCGAGAGACTTGCGACGCCGACCTGTCTTTCACGTGACTTGGAGAATGCACTTTCTGCTGGGTATGAACTTTTCCTTTACGACTATCCTTGAAAAGTCAGTATTTATTCAATAATTACGATTCGCAGGTCAGAAACTATTCACTAATAGAATTAGAGACAAATAAATAAGTCAAAGACTCTCTCCATGAAGTATTCTTTGTCGCAAGAATCCGGATCCTGAGCAACTTGGAAATATCTCTTGCTAATATTGTCGTGGATGATGAGTTCCAGTGAGGTTTTATTGCTTGAAATAGAAAAACAGTAGGATTTATAGCGATAAGTGGAATAAACCGTACCTTACATTAATGAACACATTACAAAAGTAGAAGAAAGCGACACCAACAACAATAAGCCGTAGCTGAGCGTTCCGCCAACACCGTTCCGCCAACATACCTCACGCTGCCCACCAACCACCCAACCAACTAGCTCTTTGGCAGCACTAGGGGGCGGGCGAAGACGGTTTGCACGGCGGTGGGCAGGTTGCCGGCGAGGAGAGATTGCAGGTCGTCCGTGGGCTCAATGTGCCAGGCGCGGTTGAAACTGTTCCCCTCGAGTCGGAACGAAATCACGATTTCAGATTGGATGACGGTGTCTTTGAATTTGTCGAAATAATCCTCCACATAGTAGAGGAGCGTGCTTTCGGGGTCGACACCCGCGCGCACGATCGCGGTATCGCTCATGTCGATCACGCCCGCCTCCGCATCTTCGCGGACCTGCCGCAGAATCGTAGCAGCGTCCGGCGCAGTGATCATATAACGTAGTGTGTAGTGGTCTTCGGCCAAAGCCGTCTGAGACACCAACTCCCACCGAGATTGCTTCCACAGAAACTGCAGGAGAGAAGCTTGGGCGCTTTCGTCTTTGGCCAAAGCCGCAAAATTCTCGTTCCACTGATCCCGCGAGTCACTGGCTACGAGCTTAGTCGCTTCATAATAATTGCCGCCCCGCAAATTGGCCGCATAACTCTCGAAAACCTGCGCCGGTTCCTCCACATGGAAGATCTGGTAAGAAACCAACGAAAAACCACTAATAACCACCAAAACCAAAGAAAGAATGAGCACATAAATTCCGGGCACCCGAATCTTGTTCAGAAAATTATTGAATCGCATGTATCCACCCTTTCGCTTTGCGCTCGTGCCTTGCGCCTTGCGCCCTGTGCCTTGCGCCTTGCGCTTTGCACCTTGCAACTTGCGCCTTGCGCTTTGCAACTTGCGTCTTGCGCCTTGCGCCTTGCGCCTTGCGCTTTGCACCTTGTGATTGCGCGGCGCAGTCCGACTACGAGTTTAGCATTCCCTTCTAGCCGATTCAAATTAAAGGATTGATAAAAGCAGATAAAAAGGGCATAAAAATGGACCCAAAAGAGCATGAAAAGGGCATAAAAAGTACCCCAAAAGTTTAACCTCATGAAGATCGAAGGCTATTAATTGACCATAGAAATACTTTATTTTGACCTTCTGCTGACCTTAGATTGACAGTGATGTTAAAGGAAGATGATGCGGGTTCCAATTCATGGCTCATGATATAATCATTAAAAAGCAAGTATTCCAATCGTGCACTTCAGGCGTCGAAAACGTAAACACCGAAAGCGTCAACACCGAAAACAAAGACAGGTGCCCGAAGGTGCTCCGTGTCGGTTGCCGGCACCATTAGCAACAAGCAAGAGCAGGTTCCACATGACAGAAACATATTTACGTGATCTACTGCTTCAAGATGCTCCAATCCTCTCTGATTGGTTGGGGGATGAGGCGCCTTTGGCTGCGCGTAGCGCTCGTGACGGGAAGCCCACAATTAGCGCAATGAGAGATTACATTCGCATGCTCAAATCTTCACCTAACTTTACCGGAATGGCGTGGATCCGAAGCGACGAATCCGTTGATGTAGGGGAGACTGGTGCTTCGAACAGTGGCGCCACTGGTGCCAAGGCACTGGACGCCAAGGCGCAGGCCGACAATTATCTGGACGGAAACGGGCAGGACGAGAACACACCGGATGGTGAAGACCGGGTGCTGGGGTTCCTCTTTTTTGAGCAGACGGCGTTGCGTCGGGGGACTTTGCAAATCGAGATTCTTCTTGATCCTGAAGCGGCCGCTCCGACTGAGCAGGAGGCCGAAGAGTTGTTGGACCTCATTTTTCAGCACACCGGAGCTGACGAGACGGTGAAAGTGATTTCATTGCACATACCGGAGGAGTATGCGGCTTTGGCCAAAGCCACCGAATCCCTCCCCATCCCGAACGATGGCGGACGCTACTCCGTCGGCCGAAGTGCGCGGGGGCTCGAGGAGCGGTGGCTGCGGATTTTCACGTTTAGCAAGACCGTGAACTGGCCCTACACATGGGTTTTCGTGCCGGCGCCGTCGGGACTGATCGGCGTCTCGGGAAATGCAACACAAATCACCTATGTGAAATGGTTCGACTATGGAAAACTTGTTGAGGATGTCGGCGTGCGCGAACTTTGCATGGCTGACGGTTTCGCCGATGACTTTGGGGTCATGAAGGACTACCGCGCGTGCGCCGCCGTCGGCGCCATCGGCGTTGCTGGGTCTGCCGTTGGCGCCGAGTCTGCCGTTGGCCATGCTAGCGCCCCCTTGGCTGTTGGCGCCGTTGGCACACCACCGATCGAAAGAGTTGTGCCCGATGTGTTGCGAGAAGCTGCGAAACAGCTGCGGGAATACTTGGCAGGCGAGCGGCGCGCATTTGATTTGCCTCTGGTGATCAAGGGCGGGACCGGCTTCCAGCGCCGCGTCTGGCAAACGATCGGCCAGATTCCTTACGGCGCCACGGCGAGCTATGAGGAGATCGGCACGGCGGTTGCTCAGGGCGACCGGCACCGCGGCCGCGAACTCAGCCGCTCAGTCGGGATGGCGTGCGGCGCGAATCCTTTGGTCGTTTTTGTTCTTTGTCATCGTGTTATTGCCAAAGACGGAAAACTCCGCGGCTATGCCTACGGGGTAGAGCGCAAGGATTTTTTGCTCTCATTAGAGCTCCTTGGCCGAGGCCAAAGCCAAGGCCAAGGTCAAGGCCAAGGTCCTGACAATTGACATGCCTGGCCACAGCCTCAACCTGGCCACGGCCACGGCCAAGGCCTCAGCCTCAAACTGGCCAAGGCCACGGTCACAGCCAAGAGAATTAAAAAATTTGGCAAAACTTGTAACGCACATAAACCGACATTGAATTTTGGAAAGGTTTTCAATTTTAATGGGTAAAAAGGCATCCAAAGAACCAGGTAATAAACCCGGCAGCCGACAAGGTCGACCAGATCAGAAACCTGAAACGTCTGCGAAGAAAACTGAAACGTCGGCGAAGAAAAAAGCAGGGGGGAAGAGGCTTTACGAGGGCTTTGGCCAAAAGACTTTGCGCACATACCGTAAAACTTCCCAAGGTTCCGGCACTTTGCTGGCGCCGCTGCCATGCGTGCTCGTGACCACGGCGGAGAGTCGCGATGGCGACGCGTTCACGGGTGCCAACATCATGACTGCCGGCTGGACGGGGATTGTCAACACGAAACCCCCGATGCTGTCCTTGTCGGTGCGGCCTGAGCGCCTGACGCACGCCCGCATTCGGGCTACCGGCGAGTTCGTCGTCAATCTTGTGACCGCCGACCTGGCCGCCCGCGTCGATTTCTGTGGTGTTCGGAGCGGGCGCGACGTCGACAAGTGGGCCGTTTGCGGCTTCCATCCCATGCCCAGCCCTGCGCTCACGACGGCGCCCCTTCTGGCTGAGGCGCCCGTGTCCCTGGCCTGCAAGGTCCGTTCGTCTGAGCTCCTCGGCACCCACGAGCTTTTCCTGGCCGACATCGTGAGCCTCGAGGTCGCCGACGAAATCATCACCCCCGACGGCAAGATCGACCTCGACAGCCTGAATTTGCTGTCTTATTTCCACGGCAGTTACCATGAACTCAGTCAGGTCAGCGGCTTCTTCGGCTTTTCCGTGGCCAAAGCCGCCACCCTCCACTCCCGCCTCTAGCCTTTTCTGTGTTCGTGGCGCCCCTGCCGTTGGCGCCCCCTGCCGTTGGCGCCCCTTGCCGTTGGCGCCCTTGCCCGTTTGGTCACGGCGCCTCAAGGGTCTTTCCTGATTACCGATGGAGCCTCTTGCCGTTGTCGCCCCCTGTCGTTGGCGCCTCAAACCCATTACCTATTTGGTGACGGCGCCCCAAACCCATTGATCCTTTTGGTGACCCAGCCCGACTTAGACAGGCAACAAGTTGTGCGCCACATAAGTTCGGAATTTTTCAAATAAAGGATATTATCCTTTTTCATCATCCGGTAAACGAGATGTCATAGACCGAAAAATCAGTTGCGACGGCTCACGATCGTCGGCGTTAATGATCTGAAGGCGGGCGGCTTTGGCCAAAAAGCTTATCGACGAATTCATATCAAGTTATGCGTCACATAAGTTCGGAATTTTTTAGAGTGAAGGATATTATCCATTTTCATCAACCTGTAAACGAGGTGCCATAGACCGAAAAAGCAGTTGCGAAGGCTCACGATCGTCAGCGTTAATGACCTGGAGGCGGGCGGCTTTGGCCAAAACTTATTGATGAAACCCAACATGCTGAAATTGTGTGAACTTTGTGTCTCGGCAATTTTGTGGATTGGGTACAAAACGGAAAAAAACCCAAGTTCTACATGATTCATTCCCTACGTCTGCCGCATCGGTTATTGTTATTACATCAGAACTCGCTTGGGCGGATGGGCCTGAGGATGACGTCGATGCTGACGCCGATAACGACGTTGACATTTAAATTTGGTGAAGGGGTGAATCAGATGATGTTCTATAGTCATTGGTCTGCTGCGGGAATTTGGGGCATTCCGCATCTGCATAAATATTACCCCGAGAAAATGAATGGCGTTGAGCATGTCACCGTGACCACGCATACGGAGCGCTTTTCATACTCTGATAAGAAGACGGATCTTTGTTCGGTCAAGCTTCCGATTGGGGCCGTCAGATATGTCAGGGGCAAATATATGGCGTCGCCGGAGATGACTTTTACGCAACTTTGCAACGACGTGGAGAATGTGCAAGTGGCGATCATGATTGGAAATCACATGTGCAGTAGGGGGCCGAATGGCGAGAAACCGCTTACTTCCGTGTATAAGTTGAAGAAGTTTCTCAGTAAGGTTCATTACTTGCGTGGGCGTCCGCGCGCTTTGGAGGCCGTGGAGCGAATCAACCCCAATTTCCGCTCCATCATGGAGGTTTCTTTGCAGATGGCTCTGTGTTTACCTCATACGCTCGGGGGGCTTTGTTTCCAGAGCCTCAATTTGGTGAATTGTTCCATTGCGATTACGGAAGACGAGGCTCGTCAGATGGGGCAGATTGAGCTTTTTCTTAAGCCCGACCTTTGTGACGAGAAGAAAAAGGTCATCATCGAATTCCAGAGTAAAAGGTATCACAGTTCTCCGGAGGCAATCGCCCGTGACGACCTTCGCCGAACGATTCTTGAGGCCAAAGGCTATACCGTCATCTATGTCTATGCCAGGGACCTCTACAATCTCGAGCTTTTTGCCATTCTTTGCAAGCGAATTGCCAAAGCCCTCAAGAAAACCATCAACTTCACCTGCAACAATTACGCAGTAAACTTCGAAAAGCAACGTGCTTTACTCCCGGATTTTTGCTGCGACGACGATAGGGACATGTATTTCTTCTTCAACGAAATTCACTCCCGGGAACCTGTCCAGTGATGGATTCTATGACAGGGTTCTTATGATGGATTCATGTGGCGTACACCTGTGTTGTAAACCTGTGTTGGGTTCCTGTGATGGATTCCTGCTTATACTTGCCTGTAGGGCTTGGTGTTCGCCAAGACGTCTGCCGACCATTATTAAAAATGTCTACAAAATCTTTACACCAGCTTTTTTCAAATGTTTGTTCGTGCTCTTGAAGCGCAATAGCTTATTACCCATGTAATGTGATCCCCGTAACCGAATGTCATGGCGCTACCTAGACAACATCTTTGATTTGTCTAGGCTTTAGCATGTGATCCTTTCGGCGGATTCTTCCGGAGGCGGCCAATTTGAATCAGTCGTCACAAGTTTACGTCTGTTGCCAACGAGTATGAGTCAATTATCCACTAGTTCGAGTCAATCGCCAGCTAGTTTAAGTCCTTCGCCAATTCGTTTTACAGTCGAGGACAATTGATAGCATCCTGCTCTTTAAAAAATTCTGAACTTATGTGGAGAACAACTTGATGTGAATTCGCCGACCCGTTTTTTGGCCAAAGCCGCCCCCATCAAAGTCTCATACGTCAGTAAGGCGTCAGTGAGGAGTCTTTGCTTTCACTTGTTTTTCAGTCGAAGTAAAATATAATATCCTGTGCTCCAAAAAATTCCGAACTTATGTGGAGAATAGTATGTTATTGAGAATGAACACTCTGGAAACGAATACAGGTTCTAAAAAACTTCAGTGGACACATAGAAATCCGTTAGTGGGCCACACCTGCATAAAGATATGTCAGTGGGCGACACAAAAACGCCGGAACAAAAACACCAAAAACACCGCAACAAACACACCAAAACCGCCAAAAAATCACGCCGACTCGACAAAACAATACTCATAATGAGTCATTGACAGCCATTTTATCCATCTGTATAATGCTTAGCGTGCCTTGCGAAGGGAACAGTGGAAACCAAGCGGTGGAAACCAAAACGGTGTACACCAAAACGGTGTACACCAAAACAGTGGAAACCAAACGGTGGAATCCAAACGGTAGAAACCAAACGGTAGAAACCAAACGGTGGAAACCAAAACAGTAGAAATCAAATGGTGGAATTAGCTCAGTTGGTTAGAGTGCCAGATTGTGGCTCTGGAAGTCGTGGGTTCGAATCCCATATTCCACCCCATTTTTCAATCGCATGGACATTGGGGTGTAGCCAAGTGGTAAGGCACGGGACTTTGACTCCCGCATCCGCAGGTTCGAACCCTGCCATCCCAGCCACGATTCGCTAGCTCAGTCGGTAGAGCACCTGACTTTTAATCAGGGGGCCGAGGGTTCGAGCCCCTCGCGAATCACCATAATGCCTCGCAGCCACCATGCTGCGGGGCATTTTAATTAGGTCAGACAACACTCAAACAAATATTACATCGGCCAAAGCCGCCCCCAACCACCCCTCGTCTCAAGTGAAACGAGCTCAGATGACTCAAGAACGTTTAAACGTTAAAATGACATCAATAAGGACATCAATAATGACATCAATAAGGAATACAAGATATGGCAAAACCGTTGCGATTTTATTTGGCACAATGGACAGGCAAAGCCGTCTATAGCGTGATGAAGCTTTTGGGGCGGAATGCCACACATTTTCCGGGCATGTTGGCGTTGAAAATTGATCCGCAGTACCTGAAACATGTGGGGAAGCCGGAAACGATCGTTTGCATAACTGGAACGAACGGAAAAACCACAACAGCCAATATGATTGGGGATCAGGTGGCTTTGGCCGAGAAAACGTACATGCACAACCGATTCGGCTCCAACACGATGGACGGCATTGTCAGCAGTTTCATTGGCTTCACGACGGTGGGCGGCGCATGCCCCTATGAACTGGGGGTGCTGGAGATCGACGAGCGGTCGGCGCTGCGGATTTTTGCACAGATGGCGCCCGACTATCTGGTGGTGACGAACTTGTTCCGCGATTCGTACGCCCGAAACGCCCACGCCGACTATATTTTTGCGATTCTGAACGAAGCGGTGCCGGACGGGACGACCATGGTGCTGAATTATGACGACCTGATTTCCAGCGCGCTGAAGCCCGACAATCCGCGGGTCGGCATCAGTTTGCCGCTGCTTGAGGGCGAGATTGAGGACCGGAATTCCAGGATTAAAGACCTGGTTAACTGCCCGGTTTGCCACCACGAGCTCACGCCGGATTTCATTCGTTACAACCATATCGGCCGCTATCATTGCGAGAATTGTGGTTTCAAAAGCCCCGAGGCGGATTTCCGGGTCACGACTGCCGACCTGAACCTTCGCCGCGCCACCATCAGTCACGTCGCGAAGGCGGCCGGCCAGGCGGGCGGCCACGTAGACAGCGCCGACAAGGTCGTTGAGACGGCGGAGTTTACGTTGTCCACCAACAATATAGTTGACCTTTATAACTTGTTGTCTGCGACAGCGCTGCTGAGTCAGCTGGGGATTTCGCTGGAGCAGCAGGCAACTCGTTCGGCCAAAGTCGCCGTAGTCGAATCCCGGTACGCAGACGTAACTGTGGGAGGGAAGAGGGTGCTGACGGTTTTGGCCAAAGCCTGCAACCCCATCGCGTCTTCGAGAACCTTCGATTTCGTGCGCAAAGAACCCGGCACCAAATGCGTTATTTTGGCCAACAGCGAACTGAAAAAGGGCAACCACAATTTGGAGAACATCGCGTGGATTTACGACAATGACTTCTCCTACTTGAACGATCCGGACATCAAACAAATTATATGCTGTGGCAAACGTTACTTGGACTTTGCGTTTTGCCTGGCTTTGGCCGGAGTACCTGAGGAAAAGATCACGCTGGAAGAGGATTTTGCCCGAGTTCCTGCGGCTGTCAACTTGGCCCAAGTCGACACGGTCTGTGTGCTGAAGGACCTCGACACCGAAACCATTAGCCGCGAAATGTCGGCTAAGATTCAAAAACGGATTCTGGAGGCCTCATGATTATTGAATTTTTATATCCCGATCAGGCGAACCTGTTCGGTGAATTGGGGGACATGGATTATTTGCGGCAGCTTTTTCCTGAGGCTCAATTCGTCACGACCAAACTCACCGACACCCCGCTCTTCGTGCGCGAGCCGGTCGACCTCGTTTTCCTGGCACCCATGTCCGAGCGCACTCAGGAACTGGTGCTTGACCAGCTCCGCCCGCACACCGAGGCGATTCGCAAAGCCATCCAAAAGCGCGTCCATTTCCTGTGGCTTGGCAATGCTTTGGAGATTCTCGGCACCTACATCGAAAACGACGACGGCACCCGGATCGAAGGCCTCGGAATTTTCCCCATCCACGCCAAGCGCCAGATGCTGAAGCGCCTGTCTTCTGTCTTTTTGGGTTCATGCGAAGGAATTGAGATTGTGGGGGCCAAAGCCCAATTCACCCAACAATTTCTCGACAATCCGGAGTTCCCGACCTTCTGCCACGTCAAACGAGGTCTAGGCCTCAACCAAGAGAGCGACCGCGAAGGCATCCATTACCGCAACTTCATCGGCACATCCATTCTCGGCCCATTCCTCATCCTGAACCCTCCATTTGTCGAAAAATGGGCCGCCGACATCGCCGGCCGCCCCGTCACCTTACCCTTCGCCGACCTCGGCTACCAGGCCTACGAAAAGCGCGTCAAAGAACTCCGCGACCCCAAGACCACGTTGTAAATCGTCGGGCCGTTTTGCGGTGGCCTTGTGGTGGCCTTGTGGTGGCCTGTAACCGGTGGGCTTCCCGTCGGATAGCCGGCTGTTCTTCGACTGGGTAGCCGGCTGTAGTCCGTCGGATGGCCGACTGTCACCCGTCGGATGGCCGACTGTCACCCGTCGGATGGTAGGCTGAAGGCAAGCGAAGTTGACGACGAGCCGACGACGCAACAGGCCTTTACTCTGCGGGCCATTCATTGTTGTGCCGATTTTATCTAGTGAGCCGGCTCTACTTACATGCCTCTGTAGTGCCGGCCATATCAGGCGGGCCATCTTTCTCTATTGCCCGCCACTTCCCAGCCATGACTCAGAAAAATTCCGAACTTATGTGGCGCATAACTTGATGTTAATTTCGACAATTTCTTTAACCAAAGCCTCCCATCTACAAGCCTCTCACGTCGATAATTCTGAGCCATCAAAGCAGAGCGGTTTTGGCTCAATATTTTTCCTCAGGTATTTTCGTTGATGTTGATGTTGATGTTAATGATGATGTGCTTGATGGCGGAGCGGTTTTGACAACGTATTATTTCTACACAAGCCCGGAGACGGCTGAGTGCTTTTTGGCGGAGCGGTTTTGGCGACGTATCCTTTCTAAATTTGTTCCCTTAGGTTTAGAGTAATTGTTATCTTGTTTCCAGTTTGGTCGGGATCGGGAATCTTGCGACATCTGACTGGGTTACTCTGCGCTTGGAAGAGACTTCTTCTGTTGGTGTAACGCTTATATCTGACAATGGTTCAAGCAAAGTCAGTATTCATTCAATAATCTCTACGCATAAGTCAGGAATCATTCAATCTATACTCAAGCCTAGGACAATAACCACTCTGAAAAATTTTCATCGTCGCAAGAATCCCGATCCTGACCAAGTTCGAGACATGTTTGTTTGCACATTAAAGCAAATTTGAAGATATACGCAAGCTGGGTGACATGACACGTATTAACTTCGGCTCTATCATGCACATAAAAGCAAATTTGAAGATATGCGCAAGCTGGGTGACATGACACATATTAACTTCGGCTCTATCATGTACATAAAAGCAAATTTGGAGATATGCGCAAGCTGGGTGACATGACACGTATTAACTTCGGCTCTAGCATGCACATAAAACAAATTTGAAGATATGTGCACCTTGAGGTGTCGGTAGCCACAGGTTATTGGGCGATATCAACACGTAATATCCTTTTCACTTGAAAATTCCGAACTTATGTGGAGGATGACAAGGTACGTGAAACATGTAAAATCTTGAATTTTTCTCCTCAGTATCAAGTCAATTGTTTTAAGTCAGTCATCAAGTCAACTTGCATGAAGTTAGTCATCAAGTCAACTTGCATGAAGTCAGTCATCATGTCAATTGTGTGATGGCTGTCATCATGTGATCGTGTAACTGAGCCGTCGGCTAACTTGGGTGGTAAGATTTTGAACAGAAATTCTACATTGTCTCAAGTACACTAATAGCAATTGACGGGTGGTCATTAACTTGGCCTGCGATATTTCTAGGAGATCGTCATGGCCAAGAGCCTTGAAAATGACCACTCAGATCACTCAAATGAGAGAGATAGGATTAAGCACTTATGGATGAAAAAATTGTTAAAGATAGAGTTTCAGACGATAGAGTTTCAGACAATAAAGTTTCAAACGAAACAGTATCAAGCGGAAAAGGTCTAACCGAAAAAGTCATAGTCGAAATAGTCAGCGACCCATTCTGCTCCTGGTGCTGGGGATCTGAGCCGGAGCTTCGGGCGCTCGAGACGCTTTTTGGCGGCCACGGCGACGACGGCAATAACGACGGCCAAGCCGCCCACAGCGGCGACGACGGCAATAACGACGGCCACGCCGCCCACAGCGGCGACGACGGCCATGGCGGCCAAGGCGCCGGCGACGACAACCAAGGAAACCGCGTGAAAGTAATACAACATATGGGGTACCTGATTCCGGATGTCAGGACAGAGCCGGACTTTGATTATGCCGCCAAAGGCTACGATGGCGTAAATCGCAGCATTGGTGAGCATTGGGATCGTCCTCAAAAAGTGACTGGGATGCCCTATGTACAGGAAAAATTCCATATGTTTTCCGAAGGGAACTATTCCGGTCTGCCTGCAGCCATTGGGTTCAAGGCTGCAGAACTTGTTGCACCTGAGTTGGCGCCTGCATACTTGAGGCGTGTCAGAGAAGGTATCTTTGTAACCGGTGAGAAAGTTATCGAACGTGATGTGAAAATTCGGATTGCCGGCGAAGTAGGCATTGACCAGGAAGCTTTTCGGCGTGTGATCGAAAATGGTGAGGCGGAGAAGGCTTTTGAAGGGGATATTCAGTGGGCTGACTCCAGAAACGTTGACCTGTACCCAACCTATTTTTTGTCATATGGTGATAAGCAGGAGAGACTTGCGGGCTACATCACTTTCCCGAAACTTGCCAAAGCGATCGAGCGCTTGACGGAGGCGGCTTTGGCCCCCAAATACCTCGAACAGACCTACGAGAGCCTCACGGAAATTCTTGAAGTTTACTCGCACTTGGCGGTTGCCGAGGTGAAATTGCTCTTCAACTTCGCTACGATGGCTGAGGCCGAGGCGCGGATCAAGGCTCTGCCGGCGGACAAATACAAGTTGACCGCGGTCGGGGAGACGTACTGGGTCGCGAAACGCGAAGACTGATGCGCGCGGGCGAGGCAGGTAACATATTATGACACATGAAGGAATTATTTCAGAAAACTTGGGCAACGAAGTGGCCAATGAAATGGACAACGAGATGAGCAACGAAATGGCAAACGAAATGGCCAACGAAGTGGCCGGCACCTTGTCAGATGAATTGTCAGACCAGACCTCCATCCAGACATCCAGCCAGACCTCCAACCAGACCATCGACCTGGGCCAGATTCGGGAGCAGACAGCCGCGGCGATAGCCGAGCTGCTTGCCAGCTGCAAGTTGGAGCCGGGCGATATGGTTGTAGTCGGCGGCTCGTCCAGCGAGGTTCGCGGCGCGTTCCCCGGCCAGGCTTCCAGCGCGGAAATCGGCCAGGCCATCATCACCGAGATCCACCGCCAGGTCCGCGACGCCGGGCTGCAGCTGGCGGTCCAGTGTTGCGAGCACTTGAATCGGGCTTTGGTGGTCGAGCATTCGTGGGCCCGTGAGCGCCACATCCCCACGGTCAACGCCTTGCCGCAACTTCATGCAGGAGGTTCGTTCGCGGTGGCGGCTTGGTCTTTGGCCAAAGCCCCCTGCCTAATCGAATCTATCGAGGCGAGTGTTGGTCTAGATATCGGACTCGTGATGATCGGCATGCACATGCGGCCGGTCGCGGTGCCGATCAGACTTGGCGTCAGGAAAATCGGCAATGCCATCATTAACGCCGCCTACAGCCGCGACAAACTTATCGGCGGCGAGAGAGCCAAATACTTGTAAGCCTGGATCGAATTGTATTGTATTGTACTGGATTGGATTGGATTGGCCTAGGCTAGGGTTGCAGACAGAACTTTGTGTAGCAGCCCCCCGAAAGGCTGCACAATAGAAGAAGGGACCCCGCTTGGCAGGGTCCCTTTTGTTAAGTAATGAAATCAGATTCGCCTTTCTGGAGTCCGTTACTCGTCTTTTTTCTTGCGCTTGGAGACGATGACCATTGAGCCTGCAAGTGCTAAGCCAATGACCAAGAGGACGCCACCGATGATTACAGAAGACTGATCTTCACCGGTTCCGGGAACATTGGGTTTAGAAGTGGTTGGGGTTGTAGTCGGCTTGGTTGTGGGCTTCGTGGTTGCTGCAGCCGTTCCGCTTGTCGGCGTCGTTGTCGGCTCGGTAGTCGTTTCCGAAGGTGTCGTTGTCGGC
Source organism: uncultured Fastidiosipila sp. (assembly GCA_964479695.1). Taxonomy (GTDB): domain Bacteria; phylum Bacillota; class Clostridia; order Saccharofermentanales; family Fastidiosipilaceae; genus JAAYZH01. The sequence continues at coordinate 6,988 of CAYZSO010000036.1, read as the reverse complement.
TCGCTAGGTGTCGTGGTCGGCTCGCTAGGTGTCGTGGTCGGCTCGCTAGGCGTCGTGGTCGGCTCGCTAGGTGTCGTGGTCGGCTCGGTAGTCGTTTCCGAAGGTGTCGTGGTCGGCTCGCTAGGTGTCGTTGTCGGTTCGGAAACTTCGGCGGCAGCGACGACTTGGATGCGGCCGTCGGTCTCGTAGGTAAAGGGACCGTTGAGGCTCAGGAGGGAAATGTAGTCGGCAGCAACATCAAGTAACAAGCCATGCAGGGTGATTTGGGTTTTGCCGGTGAACATCGTGTAGCCGTCACCGCCAACCGCCATGAAATCATTGGTGGCCAAGCGGTAGGTCCTCGTGAGATCCAACGGAGTGCCACCAATCATGACATTGCTAATATCCTTCACCCTAACTGTATCGATGGTAGCACCGGTGGAGTCGGCGGCTTTGGCCGTCTCAGTTACGATTGTGAATGTCATACCAGCGACATGGGGGAACTTGCCTGCGGGGTTGGGATAATCCGATGTGCCGAAAATGAGGGCGTCGAGGATGTCCTGACCGGTGACCTCGATGACCGTCATCTGGTTGCTGAAGGGGAGGACGCCCAAGACATCGCCATAGGTAATGTCACCGGGAAGGATGGATGCGCGGATGCCACCGCCATTGGTGAGCACAACGTCAGCGCCTGTTTCCAGGAGCATGGCGTCGGTGATGAGGTCGCCCAGATTGGTTTCGCCTGAACGTACGTTGTTACGCACACCGTCGAGCTTCGTGGCCGTACTGCCGATGACCTCATTCAGCAGGTCCTCATTCTCGGCAATTTTGCTCTCGAGGAGGGCTTTGACCGCCGGATCTTCGTCGTACGCGGAAGCGGTGCTGTAGGGGATGAGCTGCGCGGAAATATCCGTCAGAACGCCTTCCGTCAAAGTGATCGTCACCTCACCAATGTTGTGGAGCCAGTCACCCGTGGAAGCAATCAGTGTGCCGTTGTAATCGAAGCCATTTTCATACAGCGAGTGACTGTGCCCATCGATTACGAGGTCGATTCCGGTCACTTGATCCAGCAGCGTCTGCGTGCGCACCGGCGAGGCCAGGTCCGTCCCGAGGTGGCTCAGGAAGACAATCACGTCAGCGCCCGCGGCTTCGAGCGCGGCAATCGAGGCATTGGCTGTGGCCACTTCGTCTTCGAAGGTCAGGCCTTCCGTATTTTTCGGGTTCGATTTCGTTTGCGTTTCCGGTGTCGCGAGGCCAAAGACGCCCACCTTCACCCCATTCACATCCAGGATGATTTCCGATGCGAAGGGCTTCGTACCATCGCTGTCTTGGGTGATATTTGCGGCCAAAATCGGGAAGTTTGCTTGTGCGGCCAAAGCCTCCAACCCCACATACCCATAATTGAAATCATGGTTACCCGGAGTCATGGCATCGAGGCCAAGCAGGTTCAGTACGTCCACCATGGCCTGTCCGCCGGAAACGGTGGCAAAGTTTGTGCCATGGAGAACGTCACCGGCATCCATAACGAGGATAGAGCCTTTGGCTTTATCAGCCTTATAAGAATCAATGAGGGTTTTGTAACGGGCATAGTTGATGATGCCATTCTGGTCATCATTTGCCGGATCCGTGCCGTGTGCGTGAACGTCGTTGGTGTGAAGAATCGTGATCGTCTCGACCAGCGGAAGATTTTCCACGCTTATGCGATCAGAGGTTGTGTAAGTAAAGGGTCCACTGACACTCAACGATGTCATATAGTCAGCCGCAATATCGAGGAGACTGCCATGTAAGCTGATTTGGTTTTTGCCGGTGAACATGGTGTAGCCGTCGCCGCCGACTGCCATGAAGTCATTGGTGGCGAGCTTGTAGGTTTTCGTCAGGTCCAGGGGCTCGCCTGCAACCATCACGTCTTTGACTTCTTTGAATTGGTCTTTTTCGACGAGTGCACCAGTTGAGTCAGGCACCTTTACCTTCTCGGTAACAATCGTGTAGCTCATACCTGCAACATGCGGGAATTTGCCTGCCGCGTTAGGATAATCGGATGCACCGAAGGTGACCGCATCAAAGATATCTTGTCCTGTTACTTCGATCACGGTCATCTGGTTGCCGAAAGGCAAGACTTGCAACACTTGATCCATGGTAATGTCACCGGCCGGAATAGAATTTCTTATCCCACCGCCGTTTGTCAAAGCCACATCCGCCCCGGATTCTGCGAGCATGGCGTCGGTGATCAGGTCGCCAAGATTGGTTTCTTTTGTTCTCACATTATTTCTGACACCGTCCAGATCCGTTGCGGTCGAGCCGACTTTTTCCTGCAGGACGACATCGTTGTCCGCATTTTTTGCCTCAATCAAAGCCAGCACACCGGCGTCCGGCGTTTTCGCGCTGACGGTGGCGTACGGAAGCAGTCTCGAAGTAACGCCGGTCACAGCACCGTTTGTCAGGGTAATGGTTGTTTCACCAACGTTGTGCAGCCAATCGCCGGTCGAAGCGATCAGGGTGCCATTATAGTCATAACCTGTTTGATAAAGAGAATGGCTGTGTCCGTCTATGACGACATCAATGCCGGATACCTGATCCAAAACAGTCGTTGTGCGGATCGGTGAAGAAAGATCCATACCAAGATGGCTCAGGAAAACGATGACATCGGCGCCTTTGGCCTCTAAACTTGCAACGGACGCACTGGCTGTTGCGACTACATCATTGAAACTCAAACCTGCCGTATTCAGTGGGTTGGACTTGGTCTTCGTTTCCGGAGTTGCCATTCCGAAAATACCGACGTTGATTCCACCGACTGTGATGATCGTTTCTGTTGCAAAAGGATGGCTCCCATCACTGTCTTTCGTGACATTGGCGGCCAAAATCGGGAAACTCGCCAGTCCTGCCAGATCGACTAATCTCTCATACCCATAATTGAAGTCGTGGTTCCCGGGCGTCATCGCGTCGACTCCGACCAAATTCATCACTTCAATCATGGACAAGCCTTGCGAAAGCGTCGCAAAGTTCGTGCCATGCAACACATCGCCTGCATCCAGCACGACTGTATTGCCTGCGGCCTTGTATTCGTCAATCAGGGTCTTGTACTGGGCATAACCGATGATACTGCTTGTCGGATCATTGGCCGGATCTGTCCCGTGTCCATGAACATCGTTCGTATGGAGAATCGTCACGGTCTCCACACTCGCCGGCGCCATTGCCGGTTCCATTGCTGGTTCGAGGGTTGGGTCGAGGGTTGGTTCGAGGGTTGGGTCAACAGCCGGTGCCTCGGGTGTTGGGTTGAGTGCCGGTGCCTCGGAGGGCGTTTCTGTTGACGTATCTGTGGAAGTATCTGTTGGTGTTCCAGGTGTTCCTGCGGGAGCTTCGGTTGTTCCCGGAGTTGTTTCTGTTGCTACATCAGAAGTTTCAGCGGATGTATCTGCTGAAGTCTCTGACGAATTACCTGCTGGTGTGTCTGCCGTTGTATCTGAGACGGCAGTATTCACATCTGACGCTGAAGTACCTGTTACAGAAACTTGTGTTTCCGTTCCGACAGGTGACGTCGGCGTGCTGCTTTCTGCTGTGATGAGCCCAAGCGGTGCTGCCGTGACAGCAAAACTCAGAAGCAAAGCTGCCACTTTCTTGGTCAAGTTTACTTGTCGCATGATTCCTCCTAAATTCCGTTAAAAGTTTAGAAACAATTAGTTCTTTAACTATAACAGATTAAACGCAGTTCAGGTCAACTTAAACAAACTCATGTTCAACTCATGTTCAGCAGAGATTAAATTGACATTAAAAATCCATTTGGTTTAAACAGATTCAAACAGCAAGAGAAGCACACACATTTGGTAAATAACAAAATAAAAATTTCCAACTTGGTCAGGATCAAGAGACTTGCGACACGGGATACTTTATTTATAAGGAGCCTTCCCCTGTTAACGGACACCTGAATGATTAATGACCTGAAGACAAGAGAAACCGAATGAATACTGACATTCAACACAATATTGTCGGCTTGAAGTACTGCGTCGCTCAAAAAGTCTCCTCTAAAAGATGTAAAAGCCTGCCGGCCGTCGCAAGATTCCGGATCCGGACCAATCTGCAAAAAATTATCTACCCCGACCCTCTGCTGAACCATATGTAGGAATAATACGCTGCCCGAACCGCTACGAAAGCACTACGAAAGCACTACGAAAGCAGGAAAGCACTACGAAAGCACTACATAAGTTTAAATTTAAACTTATGTAGTGCTTTGAGTGTTTCAAGTTCTTTTTTCGGCGAAGTTACTCCAGCGCTAGGCTGAGGACGAAGGATAAGGTGCCGGAGTCGACGCTGGTGATGCGGATTCTTTGGCCGGGTTCGAGGAAGGCGACCATGGGGCCGGTGGTGGAGGGGTCGGCTTGGTAAATGAGGTCGTTTTCTTGGACGGTGAAATAGTAGAGGGTGTTGCCTTCGGAAACGATGGGGGCGATGGCTTTGAGTGTGAGGAATTCTTCGTTACCGGGGGCTCCTGGTGAGCCGGGCTCTCCGGGGGTGCCGGGGTTCTGTTCGAGGTAGAGAGCCATGACTTCGGTTACGGTGTTGCCGACGACGACGTCGGTGAATTGTTCGGCGTCAACCAAAGCGAACATCTTCGCCGTGAGTGATTGGTCTTTGAGTGACATGAAGTAGACGGGTCGGTCTTGAATGTTCAGGATGACGGGGAAGGTTGGTTGGTAATTTTTCTCCTGAACCTTGCCTGCTGCACTCTGCATGGCCGCATATTCTGTAGCGGAGGGTTGAGGGTAGAAGACGGCGTCTTTGGTCCGAAGATTTACATAATAGAAACCTAAATTCGAAGTATCCGCACGCACTGATGTTACCCCTGTGATGAGGTAGATGTCGGTGCCCTGTGAGATGTAATTATAACCTTCAGTGGTGGAGGTTACGTTTCTTTGGCCAAAGATCGAATTAAAGAACCCCCCTCGATAGAGGCCATACCAATCCAGCTGCTGGATGATGAGCTCGGAGGGGTAGGCGCGGTCGACCCACTCGGGGATCTGACCGGTAGGCAGGAAGGTGGACTCGCCTGAGTTGGCGTCAGTGAGGATGACACCCTCGGAGTCGAGGCCGTTGAAGAATCCGATGCGCTTCGTGAGCTTGGGTGTGACATACCAAGCGTTGCCGTCGTCATCGATTTCAAAATTCGATTCGCCGAGCAGCGCGAAGGGATACTTGAAACGCAGATGACGGTCGAGGTCGCGCATCAGCCAGTCGCTTTCGGAATAGAAAATGGGCTTTTCGAGCTTGTTTAGCTCGCCGTCTTGAGTGGTCATGTCGACGCTGACGTAGTACTGGATGCCATCGCGGAAATTTCCGAGATAGCGGAAGACGTCGGCGTAGCGCAGGGGTGACACGCGAATCGGCTTGCCGGCAATGTTCACTTGGGAATAATTAGTGGCGATGTCGAACTGCGACACCAGATCACCCAGCGCGCCCATCTGTTTTTCGCCTATGACCGAAGCCGCCTCCCGATCCACGATCGGCACTTGGTCGAGTTGGATTTTGTCGACTTCTTCCGCAAAAACGCCCTCACGGACTTCGAGCATGGCGGCGTAGTCTTTCGCCCGGAACAGCGGTGCGGAGATGATCCCACCAATGAAAGGTATCAAGATACAGAGGAGGACGACTATCGCGGAGATTTTCAGGCCCATCAAGTTATTCATTTTTCGGCCAAAGAACAAAGCCAGCAACCAATATACGATGATTCCCAGTATGATGAAGAAGTATAGTTCGGTCCCCATCGGGCTCAGTGAGGGGAGAGCAAAGAAGAAGTAGACTGCCATGATTACTATGGTTATTAATAGAATGATTGCCGGATGAAGGCCGCGCCTCTTGCTCTGCTCGCGGCGCTGCTGCGAATACTGCCGATACATGTCACTGATACTGCCGGCTCCGGATCCTGTAAATGTTTGCCATCTAAATTCCACGTTGGTTGCCTCCTGTTTGGGTCTCGTTGTTGGTGGTGGTGTTGGTGGTCGGTTGTTGTTGACGTTGACGTTAACGTTGCCGTTGACGTTGTCGTTGCCGTTGCCGTTGTTGTTTTGGGTGTTCGGTTGTTATTGACGTTATCGTTGCCGTTGTTGTTGACGTTGTCGTTGCCGTTGTTGTTTTGGGTGTTCGGTTGTTATTGACATTGACGTTGTTGCCGTTGTTGCCGTTGTTATTTTGTTTTTTCGTATTCTGTCGCTCTATTAATTCTATCGTTCTAAAAAATTTATCGTTCTAATTCTAGCGGAAATGAAGAAAACTTGTCGGTAGTCTTTTCGCCTTGTAAGACTTGATAAGTTTTGATAAGTTTTGATTTGATGAGTTTGATATTTTTTAAGTTTGATAAGTTTGGCGAGATGCTTGGTTACTGGCTCGGTGAGAAGCTTGATAATAGCTCGGTAAATATGTTCAGCAATAGGGTCAGCAATAGGGTTGGAGATAGGGTCTGAGATAGGGGTGGCGATAGCTGCTATGTTATATAAAATTTCTTTGCTGTCTTGTGACGGTAAGTATTGACAGAGTTAATATCTGGTGGTACCATAGTCAGGCACTTAAAGTTCATAGAAGCTCGCGTGGCGGAATCGGCAGACGCAGCGGACTTAAAATCCGCCGGAGCAATCCGTGCCGGTTCAAGTCCGGCCGTGAGCACCACCCTTTTGAACAACATAAGATGTACATATCGCGGAGTGGAGCAGCTGGTAGCTTGTCGGGCTCATAACCCGAAGGTCGCGAGGTTCGAATCCCGCCTCCGCAACCAATTTGAGTAAGTCGTTGATGCAAATCGTGTCAACGGCTTATTTTTTATTTTTTATTTTTGATTGCTGTTATTTTTCCTCTGACCAGTTCTTTCAAGTACACAACTTGTTCATTCACCACATAAGTTCGGAATTTTTTTATGTTTAAGAGACTAGATCTTGGTGGCCGCCTGTTTCTGATGCACAACTTGTTCGCTCACCACATAAGTTCGGAATTTTTTGAAGCTGAGGAGACTAGACCACGTTGGTTA
>CAYZSO010000035.1:15975-26661 GCA_964479695.1 uncultured Fastidiosipila sp. | reverse complement strand
GGCTTTCGATGCCCTGCCCGATGCCTAGTTATAATTCGCCCGGGATTTTAGGGTATATATTTTTGAATTCTCTTTATGCGGGGCTTTTGTTTCGTTTGCTAATCTTCTGAATGTGCTTAGGAGGGTGGTTTAACTACATAAGTTTATTTTTAAACATATGTAGTGCTTCTTGATGTCGGAGTGGTTTTGGCAGCGTATTTCTCCTACACGGGTGCGCTCGTGTTTTAGTTTTTTAATGTCGGAGCGGTTTTGGCGGCGTATTTCTCCTGAATTTGTTCTTCGGAGCTTAGGGTAATTGTTATCTTATTTGCAAATTGGTTAGGATCCCGATATTTGCGACATCGGATTGACAGACTCAGCACTTTAGAAGACATTTTCCTCTTGGTTCCGTGCTTATCGCAGACCGTGTAGCCGTCGAGGTCAGTATTCATTCAATAATTCTGCCTTCAGGTCAGTAATCATTCATCTGTCTGAAAAACAAGTGGTAGGATCATTCTTGGAAAATATTTCTTGTCGCAAATATCAGGATCTGGACCATTTTGGAAATTTTTTGGCTTGGATAGCGCTTGGTCGGCCTATTGGCCGGCCAAACAGTAGAGGCTAAGACAAACTAATTCTGTAATTTCATATGTTATATAAATGGAAAGTGGATCATTTATTCCTTTAGACTTACAATCACTGAACTGGAACACTATCGAAGCCGGACCAGAAACAATACGTCTCACTATGCACTCCACCCACAACTGAACTAGAACACTATCGAAACAGAACCAGAAACAATACGTCCCACCCAGCGCTCCGACCAAAACTCATATCTAGAAGATAGCTGCACTTATAGCTATAGGCTGCAATTATGCGTTCCATCATTCTCCATCATCCTCTAATCGCAATGAAACGAAAGAAGAAAATTGGGTCAGCAGCGATTCAATAGCGATTCAGCAGCGATTCAGTAGAGATAAGTTGCACCTACGTACTTCAGTACATCTTCACAGCCCCGCCCGCCTCTCGCGATGTCTCTTGCGCTAAGATTCACAGAAGTTTATCGATTCACTGCTATAATTTAGGTTGAAACTGCTTTTCAGCCTTGCTGCATCTGCGTTTTCGTTTCTTGCAGCGCTGACTGAAAATCGCTTGCATCTGCAACAACAACTTCAACAACACTTGCAGAAAAACCAACCTGCACATCGCTCACCAACCCACCAACGCACCAACCAACCCACGAACGTACCAACCCACCAACCCACCCACCGCCCAACCGCTATTCGAGAGGAGGCCCCACATGCCTTTGCTTAGTGCCTATATAGTTCCACATCCGCCTTTGGCCGTGCCGGAAGTCGGCAAAGGTCAGGAGAAACAGATCCCCGAGACCATGAAAGCGTACCGCGAAATCGCCGATGAAATCGCGAGGCAAGCTCCGGACACGATCATTCTGGTGTCGCCGCACAATCGATTTTGTCGGGAGTTTTTCTATATTTCGGATGGCAGCAGCTGGGCCTCGTCCTTCCGCGATTTCCGCGTGTACGAGCCGATCATTCGCATGAACTATGACGAAGACATGATCCGGGACATCACGCGGGCAGCCAAGCGAGCAGGGATTCCGGCGGGGAATTTCGGTGAGACGCTTTTGCCGAGTCGCCAGGGTGATCACGGCAGCTTAGTGCCCTTATATTTCTTGGCCAAAGCCGCCCCCTCCAACTCCACCACCCCAACCGCATCCGCGCCAGCCGCCGAGCAGGCGCAGCCGGCAGACAACTCAGACAACAACACAGACAGTCAGCCGGCGGCAACACTGGATCTGGCACCTGAAATTGTCAGGCTGTCGATCACCAGTTTCTCGCATGAGAAGCATTGGGACTTTGGCCGCGTCATCGGGCGCTATTTGGAAAAATCGCCCAAGCGAGTGATTTTCATCGCCAGCGGTGACCTGTCACATCGACTCAAAGAAGACGGTCCCTACGGGCTCTCGGCGGAGGCGCCGGCCTTTGAAAAGCGCCTCGTTGAAGCGCTGGATCAAGGCGATTTTCAACACGTCGTGTCACTCTCAAGCGACTTGTGCGAGGAAGTCGGCGAATGCGGTATCCGGGGCTTTTGCATCCTCGGCGGCGTGCTCGATGGAACCTCCTACACAAGCCAAGTGCTGAGCCACGAGGATACTTTTGGCGTCGGGTATGCGGTTGCCAGATATTGGCCAAAGCCCCCCGCCACCTCCCTCCATGCTGATTCTACTTCGGAACCGGACTCTAGAGATTTATACACAGTCTGTGAGGACAAACCGAACCGATCCTCCACGAAGTTTTCTGAAACCGAACCTGCTGACCAGGCAGCTGCCAATTCGGAAGTCGACTCGTCGGCCGGCGACACGGCCGCCAATAAGCAAGCCGCTAACTCGCAAGCCGCCGATTCGCAAGGCGGCAAAGAAGGTGGGAAGCGAGACGCCCGAGATGCCCGAGATGCTCGAGACACCCGAGGCGCCCGAGATGCCCGAGATGCCCGAGGCGCCGAAGAGCGTCAAGGCATCTTGGGGAATCCGTATACGGATTTGGCCCGAAGGGCGGTCGAGGTTAGGGTGAAGACAGGGCGTCAACTGGAGTTGTCGGGGGTGATCAGACATGCGTTGCCGCAGGCAATGACCAAGCATCAGGCAGCCTGTTTCGTAAGTATTCATTATCGAAAAAAAGCAGGCGAAGAAGAAGGCGCGTTGAGAGGTTGTATCGGGACAATCAGGGCGATGGGGGCGGCTTTGGCCGACGAAATCGTACAAAATGCCATGAGTGCCGCGCTTGAGGACCCGCGATTTCCGCCGATCACGGCGAAAGAATTGCCCGAGCTGGTGTACAGCGTCGATGTGTTGGGAAGCCCGGAAGATGTGGCGACGCCGGATGAACTTGACGTGAAACGGTTCGGTGTCATCGTCTCGTCGGGCTATCGGCGGGGCTTGCTGTTGCCGGACCTAGTGGGCGTGGACACCGTCGAGCAGCAGATTGCGATTGCGAAACGCAAAGCCGGAATCCCGCAGGATGAGCCTTGCCGACTTCAGCGCTTTACTGTGACGAGGTATTCTGAGGAAGAACGATGACGGATAAAATCAGTGAACAAAAGTTGAAACACCTTGTTGAAGCCAGCCATGCTACGCACGTTGATGTGCACCTTGAAGCGGGTACCGAACCTGCCGAACCTGCGGCCGATGTGGCCGATGTGGCAATTAGGTCGGCCGAATCTGCTGATGCGGCCGACGCAGCCGATAAGACAATTAGGCCGGCCGTGCCGCTGCTGTTTGTGAATCCGCTTGTGCACCAAGCAGCCGGGCTGGCGGGCGAGGATCCGGAACCTCAACAAGAGGAAAGTGAGCCGCCGATGTTGCGGTGTGAGCTTTGTCCGCATCTTTGCCGTTTGAAGCCGGGGCAGAAGGGCTTTTGTCGGGTGAGATTCAATGATGGAACGAAGATTCGGCCGACGCGGGATGGGTTTGCGTCTTCGCTTGCCCTTGATCCGATTGAGAAGAAGCCTCTTTATTTCTTCCACAGAGGGGCGAAGATTTTGTCCGTGGGTTTCTACGGTTGCAATATGCGTTGCCCCTTTTGCCAAAACCACGATATCTCCATGGTTTCTGACGATACGGGCGATTTGACGCCGGGTAGTCAGGGGAAAAGTGGGGATCGTAAGTCGGGTGGACAGAGGAAAGGTACTCAGGCCAAAGCCGCCGAGGTCCCAGGCTGGCAGGTGACGCCAGAAGGGCTGGTCACGATGGCGGAAGAGCTTGCGGGGCGTGGCAATATCGGCTTGTGTTTTACCTATAATGAGCCTCTTGTGCACTATGAATTTGTGAGGGAGAGCTTCGGCCTGGCTCGCGAAAAAGGCCTCGAAACCGTCTTGGTGACCAATGGTTGTTTCAATGAGCCATTTATTCGGGACATTGCGCCTTTGACCACGGCTTGGAATATTGACCTCAAGAGTTTTAGCGAGGAAGGCTATAACCGGCTGGCCGGTGATTTGGCGACCGTCAAGCGCAGCATTGAAATCGCCAATCGGCATTCGCATGTGGAAGTGACGACTTTGGTTGTGCCGGGACTCAGCGATTCGCCGGAAGAGATGGAAGCTGAGGCCCGTTGGCTTGCTTCTGTGAATCCGGAAATTCCCCTACATCTCACACGTTTCTTCCCGCGTTATCAAAGCGAAGCATCAGAGCCAACGAGTATTGAAACGCTTCATCAGTTGGCGACGATCGCCCGCAGACACTTGAAAAATGTCCTATTGGGTAATGTTTAAACCGCTTCTGTTTAAACTGGTGAATGTTTAAACCGGTAGATGTTTAAACTTTAAACCCGCAGGTGTTTATACCGGGTTTTCCGGAATTGAGCGGGAAGCCAGGAGGTCGGCACCGCTGTCGGCGATGTTTTCCAGGAGGATTGCGCCGCGCTTGATCGGAGCCGTGACTTGGAGGCGGCGGATGATGGCCATGGCTTCGGTAAGTTTGGGTTTTGGGATGGCTTTGTCTGTGCGGACGGGCAGGCGAGTGAGCGTGCCGCCGCGCAAGACGACAGTGGACGTGAGCACGCGCGTCGGGTTGGTCAGTTCGGAATAACCGTAAAGGACACCGCGTTGGCAGCGGTTGCCGGTGACTTTGTAGCCGTTTTCTTCGTCGACTTTTAGATGGCAACCGCGCGGACAAACAATACAAATCAGTTCTTTCATCAGGCACCCTCCAGAGAAATTTTTAAGCCAAGAGCGGGGTCAATGTCGGCCAGGATGCGCCGGCTGAGGGTGATCTTTTCCATTTCACCCGGCGCCACGTGCAGTTTGCGGAACATGGCCATTTGCCGGTCGCCGCTTGTGACAAGCACTTTTTGCTCCTCGGCCGTGTGCGTCACGCGGAAGAAAATATCGAGTTGCTGCGGCATTTCGCGGATCATCTGGGGGACCGTGTAGCGAATGCCTGAGCCGGCGGTGATGGGGATTTCGGGGCTGGCCGGAGTTTCAGGGGGGAAGTGGTTGGGGGTGGCTTTGGCCAAAAACGCCGCTGCCGACTCTCCTGCCCTTGCTGCTTCAGCACTTACATTATCCACTAAGTCATGGATGTGGAGGACGTTGCCGCATGCGAAGATGCCGGGGATCGAAGTCTCCAAATTGTTGCTGACGAGGGGGCCCTTCGTACGCGTGTCGAGGGCTACGCCGGCCTTGCGACTCAGCTCATTTTCCGGGATCAGGCCTACGCTCAGAAGGAGCGTGTCACACTCGAGGCGACGCTCGGTACCCGGGATCGGGCGGAGTTGGGTGTCGACTTTGGCAATCTGAACTGCCTCCACGCGGCGATCCCCTTCGATCTCACTGATCGTGTGGGAGAGGAGCAAGGGGATTCCGAAGTCGTCGAGGCATTGAACAATATTGCGGCGGAGGCCACCGGGTTCAGCCATAATTTCCACGCAAGCCAAAACCTCCGCCCCCTCAAGCGAAAGCCGCCTCGCCATAATGAGCCCGATGTCACCGCTTCCCAAAATCACAACGCGCTTGCCAACCGCGAGGCCCTCCAGATTGATATATCGCTGCGCACTTCCGGCAGTGAGCACGCCAGAAGGCCTCGTGCCCGGCGTGCCGATGGCTCCCCTGGCACGCTCCCTAGCGCCCATGGCCAAAATGACGGCGCCCGCCTGCAAAATCCTGTAACCGTTTTCGGGCGAAACCAGGTGGATTTCGCGTGTGGGTGTCACGTCTAAGACAATGGTGCCGAGCGCTAAGGGGATGCCTCGTTTCATAACCTCGTCGATGTCGCGCTCGGCATACTCCGGGCCGGTGAGTTCTTCACGAAAACGTTGCAGCCCAAAACCGTTGTGAATACACTGGTTCAAAATGCCGCCGAGACTTGTGTCACGCTCAACAATCAGCAGCGAGCGGACGCCTTTGTCCCAGGCTGCCAGCGCTGCGGCGAGTCCGGCAGGACCCGCACCGATGATGACGAGATCAATGTTTTCAGCCATATCAGTCATGGTTCGCCTCCCTGTCTTCCGCTTCCCGGCGGTTGCCGCCCAAGACAATGTAGCTGCCTTCGCGATCCTGTACGATGTTTTCCGGCGGCACACCAAGCTCGCGACTCAGAATTTCCAGCACGCGAGGCCCGCAGAAGCCGCCCTGGCAACGGCCAAGTCCCGCACCGGTGCGGCGCTTGATTCCGTCCAGCGAAACCGGCGGGATGGGGCTGTGAATGGCCGCTGCAATTTCGCCTTCCGTAATCGTTTGGCAGCGGCAAATAACTTTCCCATAGGCCGGATTCTCAGCAACAAGCTTGGCCTTCTCCTCCGGAGCCAAAGCCTCAAAATGCACCACCCTTCGGGTGCCATTCCATTCCGAATTCGGAGCCAAGTCCAGCCCGGCATCGCCAAGCAGCGCCATAGCACGCAACGCAATCGCCGGCGCTGCGGTGAGACCAGGCGACTTGATCGCAGCCAGGTCAAGGAACCCATGTTCTTGCATCTTGATATAGAAATCGTCCGTCAATTGATTCGCGCGCACGCCGGCAAAGTGGCGAATATTCTCGCCGAAACGCAGAACCCGCACAGAGCGGCGCGCCTTCTGCTGGACTTCCGCGAGCCCCGCAGCCGTCGTCCTCGTGTCCTCACCATCCCCAATCACTTCGCTATTCGGCCCCACCAGCGTATTTCCATGGATCGTCGGCGCAACCAGCACGCCCTTACCCGAAGGACCCGGGCACTGAAAAATCACGTGCGAGGGGTGGGGGTCGGCGGCTTTGTCCAACAAATAATACTCGCCTCGAGTAGGCACTAGCTGGAAGGCCGGAACAGCCACCAAGTTATGCAACACTTCCGCCCCTTGCCCCGCAGCGTTGACGACGAAGCGCGAATGGTACGTCCGGTCGGCGGTCCCGATCGTCCAGGCAGTGCCGAATTCGAGCGCCGTGACCTTCTGGTTCAGGCGGAGCACCACACCTTCGCGGACCGCTACCTCGGCCAAAGCCACCCCCAACTCCCACGGCAAGATGATTCCGGCTGTCGGAGCATAGAGCGACGCCACCACATCAGGATTAACAGCCGGCTCCATGCGCAGCGTTTCCTCGCGGTTCAAGATCCTAAGCTCCGGGACCCCATTCAGCTCACCGCGAGCCTTCAGGTCCCTCAAGTGGCTCCGGTCCTGCTCCGTGAAACCAAGAACCAACGAGCCGCACCGCTGATAATAAGCGCCAACCGTCTCGCATAAATCCTGCATCAGACGATTCCCCTCAACATTGAGTCTCGCCATCTGCGTGCCCGGCAGGGGATCATAACCGGCATGCACAATTGCGCTATTTGCCCTAGTGGCACCCAGCATTACGTCGTTTTCTTTCTCAAGCCAAAGCACCCTCAAACGAAAACGACTCAGCTGATATGCCAAAGCCGCCCCAACGATCCCCGCCCCAATAATCGTCACGTCATACATCGCTTTTGCCCTCTTTGCCCTCTTTACCTTCTTGGCCTTCTTTGCCCTCTTTGCCCTCGTCCACTTGCTTGCTTCTCGTTTTGTTTTCTGTGTTGTTTTCTGGTGTTGTTTCTGGTGTTGTTTCTGGTGTTGTTTCTGGTGTTGTTTTCTGTGTGTTGTTTCTGGTGATGTTGTTTTCTGTGTGTTGTTGTTTGTTTGTTTGTTTGTTTGTCTGTCTGTCTGTCTGTCTGTCTTGCTTATTTTCATTATAGCGAAGATTTTCGGGGCGGTTTTTACTACATAAGTTTATTTTTAAACATATGTAGTGAGTTTGAAGTTCGCTTTCAATGACGGTGCGGTTTCGGCGACGTATTGTTCCTCTTTTTTGTTCGTGGGTGGGCAAGTTCTTGATGGCGGTGCGGTTTGGACGACGTATTGTTCCTACACAGGTACGCAGGTGTTTGAGTTCTTATTGACGGAGCGGTATTGGCGACGTATTGCTTCTGTTTATGTTCGACGGTTAGCAAGAACTTGATGGCGGAGCGGTTTCGGCGACGTATTGTTCCTACATAGGTACGCAGGTGTTTGAGTTCTTAGTGACGGAGCGGTATTGGCGACGTATTGTTTCTAATCAACTTCGGCTCTATCATGCACATAAAAGCAAATTTGAAGATATGCGCACGTTAGGTGACGTATCATGTATCAACTTCGGCTCTAGCATGCACATAAAAGCAAATTTGAAGATATGTGCACGTTAGGTGACGTGTCATGTATCAACTTCGGCTCTAGCATGCACATAAAAGCAAATTTGAAGATATGCGCACGTTAGGTGACGTATCATGTATAAACTTCGGCTCTATCATGCACATAAAAGCAAATTTGAAGATATGCGCACGTTTTTTATATGTCATCTATTTACTTTGTCGATTGATCTCTTTCAGATGCACTTGGATAAAGAAAATCGCCGAAATTGTCGCAATAAGTTCCAGCTGAGCGTTCCGACTACAATCGTGGGTCAAACGACGAAGTAAAACCAGCAACAATAAGTCGTAATCAAGCGTTCCAACAACAATCATGAGAACAACAACGAAATTAAACCAACAACAACAAGTAACAATTTAATAGTAGCGGTCTTGTTCACCAATTCTGCAAACCTTTTGACCTGAAGTAATTCTGACCAAGCCGCACCACCACAACTATTTCAGCAGATGTCCCGCACGAGCGCCCCAGCACGAGCACCCGCACGAGCGCCCCAGCACGAGCGCCCCAGCACGAGCGCCCCAGCATGAGCACTTCAGCACGAGCGCTCCAGCACGAGCGCTCCAGCACAAGAGCTCCAACACAAGAGATCAAATGCAATTCCCGTAGAGCAGGATCTTAGCGGAATTTGCTTGAATTTATATCGTTCAAATCGTTCAAAGACTTTCATCTAACTGAAGTAAGGTCAGAAACAAATTGTCCATCGCTTGTGACAACTGATCAATAGAAAGAATGTCATTTGGTGAGAATACATATATGTCCTGCATTTCTTGAAAAGCATGAGCAAGATTTGAATCTCTCCCCACTTCATTAAAGCAAGCAAACTCTCGAATCGGTTTATCAGACAAGTTACTCCCAATTCGTGCCTTCTCTTCTTCGCGTATATAAGAGATCATGGCAGTCATTTTTTCTGGCGATGAAAGCAATGAAATTATACGACTTTTCCTGCATCAAGATTGCAAGATCATAAAGGTGTTTTGATGTGTCAACATATTTGTGTCTCTGATAATAAAATTCAGCAGCAAATATTTTGTCGGTAAAAATCCTTTCTTGAACGATGCTTTGGATAGTAAACGGGCTAAATTCATAAACTGATTCAAGAATGTTTCGCTGCTCCATAGTAGCTTCCGAATATAGTAGCGCAGAGATAGCGAGCGCTTCTCTAGGCTCACTAATCGTAAACGAAGTTGCTTCAATTTTTACATAACCAAAGCGTTGCAAAGAGTCATTGATATTCGAATCAGTCACTGGAACATATTCATAAACACTTGTTATGCTTCTCCGCTGATTGCTTTCCCTTTCCTTGTCTGTTGTCCTTGGAAGAGATCGAAAAGAATTTGTGGATAATTCCAAACGCCTTTTCGCCTGACTCTTTGAGCAATCATGAATAGCAACAGTCAGATCAATATCTTCAGAAAAGCGTTTCATTTGACCGATTGATTTGTAAAGAGCTGTACCACCTTTAAAATAAGCGGGAAGACCCATCTGCATTTCAGACAATTCGTGTAATAGCAAAGTCACATAATAATCTTTTTCAACAATGTCACTACGGATGCTGGTTCTGCGACTGACATCAGAGATCAAAGCCCCGAACGCATCTTTATCCAGATGAAGTTTCATTTTCCATCTCCAACCCCATCTCCATAAGCAAATCGATTAGTGACCCAAGTACTTTAGCCGGGTAATGTTTGCGAGCAGTAAATGCCAATGTGAGACGATCAAGTTTCTGCTGCTTAGCAAATCGAGTTAGCAATAATTCCGGATTCTCAGCGTCAATAGAAGCACTCGGCAACTCCACAAGTAAATCAATAAACTGAAGGTACCTCCAATTGTCATCGGTTATAGTCGTTACTGGTTTCTTCAAAGTAACGTGACAATCTTCAGGTAACTTAGTACTGTATGCGTTTGTGGTTACCTCCATGTCTCGCGGAATCAGGCTGCTCAACCCTAATTTGTTCATCAGAAACAGACCGGATTCATAGCCGATTCTCTTGCCGTTTTGCCTAGTAACGATCTGCCTCATTATTTGCTCAGAGCTCGCAGTAGCCTTCCCGAAAACAGTCTGTTTAACCTGGCAATAGACACCTTTACGTAGTCTCTTTATCTCACCCTTGTCCGCCATCCTCTTTAGCTTCACATTTGTGATTGATTTCGCTCGTGCGTAAGGAAGCGCAAAATCTTCAGCTAGCCGCAGAGCAACATCTTGCGTTTGGATGGCAGCCTCATAAGGCATGTTATTGACAGTATCTTCAATGTGCACACCATATCCCACTGGTTTCAAGTTTCCACCTCCTTACAAGTGATATTAACAACGCAAATTTGTAGTCGGATATCACAATAATAATATCACGTCCTGAGCAATAAACAAGCTCATCCCATCTCATCATTCAGTCCTGCAGCAATTCCGGCCAAAGCCGCCCCCAGATACTTTCGCCCCCCAACCCAAATAAACCCACCAACCACCAACTGCGCCACCCAACCCAACCACCAACAGCGCCACCCAACCCAACCACCAACAGCGCC
>CAYZSO010000035.1:0-15875 GCA_964479695.1 uncultured Fastidiosipila sp. | reverse complement strand
GCGCCACCCAACCCAACCACCAACAGCGCCACCCAACCCAACCACCAACAGCGCCCCCCACACTAACCACCCCAACCCACCACCCACCCCACCCCAACCACCAACCAACCAACCTACCGCGGCAGCTCCTTCTTATAAGTTTCGCGGAGGTCGCTCAGAACCTCCAATTTCGACATCGCCTTATCCTCGTCACGCAGAGCCAAACTCACAATAATCGACTCAAGCATCAAAAGCGGCGGCACCATCGAATGAAATTCCCAGATTTCGCCGCGCTCCACGTGGAGCGTCACACTCGCGTCCGCAATTAGCTCAGACGTAAATAAATCAGTAATGAGGATGCTTTGGATCCCATGCTTTTTACAGAAATCCACCAGAACCCGCTGCTCCTGCCGAACATGCGAAAAACTAAAAATCAACATCACATCATCCGGCCGGCAGTTAATCAGAGCCTCCAAAATCTGCGTCCCCTGCCCCTGAATCGCCGTGCATTGATAACCCAGCCGGTTGAAACGCAACGTCGCCATCGCATTCAAAGTCAACGCCGCCCCCGAGGCATAAGTATAAATACGCTTCGAAGCCGCCAGAATATCAATCGCATGTGAGTACGTCGCATCATCCAGAACCTCGGCCGTGTGCGCCAAATTCTGATTCACCATCGCCGTCAAATCATTAAAAACCTGATCACTATCCACGCGCGCAATAATATTCTTCATTTTGCCCGCCGGACTCTCCGTCTGCTGCGACCGCCGAATGCGCTTTTTGAAGTCCGCAAAACTCTCAAACCCAATCCTCTTCCAGAACCGCGAGACCGTCGCAACCGACACACCCACCCGATCCGCAATTTCCTGCGTATTCATATACAAAATGTCCGTCAAGTTCTTCGAGACGAACTCCGCGATCTGCGCCTCATTCTTGCTGAGCTTCTTCGCATCAACTTCAACATCCATGATATTCATATTTAATCCCCTTATGCCAAGCCCCTTCATACAGCGGCCAAAGCCGCCCCCAACCCAGTCCCTAGACGCTTTCAAATTTGACGCACTTTCAAATTCTACGCGCTTCCAAGTTTTTCATGAAACGGCCAAAGCCGCCCAATTACAATTATAGGGGGTAAATCGCAGAAAATGTAATAAAAATTACGCCTGACAAGAAGATGAAAAAAATATTACACACTCTTAACATGCAACTAATGAGAATCTAATCTTTGACCTTTAGGATGGGAACCGAATTCAGAATTCACAAATCACAAATCACAATTCACGATTCACAATTCACCATTCAGAATTCACAACTCACCATTCACCAATCACCATTCACAATTCGGAGGGAAACTATGAGTAACGTCGCAACAACCAAAGGTCTGACATCAGACCAGGAAATTACTTCAAGCCAGAAGACCATGATTTTCATCTTATCGATGGCAGTCTTTGGTCTCTCAGAGTTGATCTTGGAAATCGTACCCGATATGAATTTCGGGATCTTCCAGTTCGGTATCTCGTATTTCGCGTTTATCCCGGCAACCTTGGCAGCGCTCTTTGCTCCTCTGCAAGTCGCATTAGGTTCGGTAACAGGTAAGATCATTTTCAGCGGACTCCTTATGGGAGACTTCGGCGGAATCGGTGAGTTAGAGGCATTCATTCAAATGTCACTAGCGATTTATGTTGCCGGCATGCTCGTATCAGACCCGAAGAACCGCAAGCAAGTCTTTTGGTCAGCCGTTCTACTCGTCTTCATCGACAAATCCATTGGCGGAATCGTCGATACGCTCAAAGTCGTTATCGGTGTCGCCGAATTCGAGGCCGTCGAAGGCTTACCGGCCAGTGTCTTTGCAACGGAAGCCTTTGCACTCGTCACAGACGTCCTCATTTCAGGCGTTATCTTCGGTGGCATTCCGGCGATGCTCCTCACGCCTCGTCTCTACGGGAAGATCGAACCCATGCTCGGCATGAAGCCCAGAACAGCAAGGCCCAAGGCCGACCTCAGCTTCATCAATGCCAAAACCGTCACCATCGCCATCATCCTTGCAGTGATCTCCGGTGTGGTCGCTTTTGCCGAAGAACTTGGCTACACCTTCCTCGTCTGGGAACCCGAATTCCTCGACGAGTACGGAAATGGCTGGCTCTGGATCGGCATCATTGCAGCCGTGGTCGTGATAGCCTTAGTCTTCGCAATCACGCGCAAACGAAGCGGCGGCAAACAGTACGACCTGGAATAAGAAACAAGACAGCAAAACCACTACATAAGTTTAAATTTAAACTTATGTAGTGAAAACGACAAACAAGATCAAGCTAACTAAATATAAAAATAGAGAAGAATCTGCAAACTATGTTGTCAGTCAAAAATTGTACTTTTACCTACCCCGGTCAAGAGGAACCGTCCTTACGAGACCTGTCCGTCGAGATTAAGCCCGGGGTTTTCCTGGCCATTGTCGGAGCGAACGGTTCCGGCAAGTCTACGATGTGTAAACTCTTTAACGGAATCATCCCGCATTTCTTTGTCGGAGACTTAGAAGGGGAGATCGAAGTGAACGGGATCGACACAAGGACCTCTGATGTTGCGACCCTTTCGGAACACATTGGTTATGTGTATCAGGATTTTGAAAACAGCATTGTTCGCTCGACCGTTTATGACGAGGTGTCGTATGCGCCTTTGAATTATGGCTATGACGATTTCGAAGCCAGAGCACTTGAGGCGCTGGCCATACTTGAGATTTCACATCTGAAAGACGAGAGAATTTGGCAACTTTCAGGTGGGCAGAAGCATTTGGTTGCTTTGGCAGCTGTGTTGGCGGTGAATCCGGAGTACATCATTGTGGATGAGCCGGTTGCACAGTTGGATCCTTTTCACGCCCGGCAGACTTATGACATGTTGAAGAAACTCCATGAGGAATACAAGAAAACCATTATTGTAATCGAACATCACACGGAATTTATTGCCGATTATTGTACGGATGTGCTCCTGATGCAAGAGGGGAGAGTCCTCTGGCAGAAGCCCGTCGAGGAGGCGCTCCGAGATGTTGATGCCTTAGTGGAATGTAAAATACACCCACCACAAGTGACGCAGTTGGCGGGCGGCTTTGGCCGAATAAAGGAACTAGAACTCCCGACGAACTTGGAGCAGGGGGAGAACTACTTCGCCTCGTTTGAACAGCTCGAGCCAGAAGCGACCGCGACCATAACCGAGACAGAGGCACATCAAGAGAAGAGGGAGAAGACGGTCTCGATTCGGGACTTGAATGCGACCTACCGCGACTACCATAGGGCTTATAAGGAAGTGCTGTCGGACATTACGCTGGATTTTTACCAGGGGGAGCGGATTGCGATTGTCGGGAATAATGGGGCGGGGAAGTCGACGCTGATGCGCCTGATTGCGCGCTTGATGAAGCCTTCGAACGGTGTGATTATGGTGATGGGGCAGGATATTAGCGAGCTGTCGCCTGAGGTGGTGTCCAACACGGTGTCGTTTATCTACCAAAACCCGGAAGAGATGTTCATCGAGGACAGCATTGTGCGCGATGTTTCGTTCTTCCTGAAGTCGCGAAAAGTGCCGACCGTGGACGAGCAGGTGCGGGTGATTCTCGATGCGCTGAACCTCACGAGTATTCAGGAGAAGGATGCGAGGCTCTTGTCCGGCGGCCAGCAGCGGCGGGTTTCGCTCGCGATTGGCATGGGGATGACACCTCAGGTGATTCTCCTCGATGAGCCGACGGGGAGTTTGGATATTTCGTCGAGGCGTGAGCTCCTGACGCTTTTGGATGTGCTGAAGGTCCACATTAAGACGGCGGTAATTGCAACGCATGATATGCAATTGGTCGCGGATTGGGCGACGAGGGTGATTGTTTTGGCTCAAGGGCGCGTGATCTACGACGGCGATCCGAGGGGACTTTTTGCGAATGTTGAACTCATGCGAGCCGCCAACCTTGCCGCCCCGCAGATCGTCGATCTCTCCAACTCTTTGGGCATGGATCCCGTCTGCTTAAGCGTCTCCGAGATGCAACAGCGGCTAAAGCCGCCCCCAACCAACCCCATCCAACAGAGGTCAGTGCGGCCGGATTGTCTAGAGAGACCAGATTGGCAAGAGAGAGTAGAGAGGCCAGCTAAGCCAGATTGGCAAGAGAGACTGACGACGGACCACGACCAGCGGAAGGAGGCGTAAATGGACAGTACAACACAAACAAGAGCTCAAACCCAAACCCAAACCCAAACACATGATGCAAAAATCAAAAAGTCCAACGCCGAGAAGATCCAAGGCTTCTTCACGATCGAGAACATCAAATTCGAAATCATGCGCACAGCGTACGGGAACCCGCGCTCGGTCTTGTATGGCCTAGATGCGCGCTCCATGATTATTTGGTACTTGGCCTTTACCATCGTGCCGTGGCTCTTCTATGAGATGCCGGTGCTGATCGGCCTTTTCCTGGTGGTCGCGACGATGGCAGCGCTGAGTCGTGTGAGTGTTTTGATCATTGGGTTGATGGCATTTGGATTCGTCACGCAGTCGCTCACTACGCTGGGCTTGGTGTTGCTCTTTGGAGGGAATCTCTCGGCGATCTTCTCTCTCATGACCGTGTCGATAAAGTTGCTCATTGTGTCTTTGGCCACCGTATCGATCTTCACAAGCATGGACCCGGAGAAACTGGGTGACGCACTCCTGCGCTTCGGCTTCCCGGACCGCTTCTGCTTCGCGATCTCCTACGGCTACCGTGTCCTGCCCATGCTGATCGATGAGTACAACGGAATTTTCAACTCGTTTCGGCTCCGCGGCATGAGGCCGGAAGCGAAATTCGGCGGCCTTAACATCGTGGGCTACTACATCAAATTGGTGATCAAGTCGTTTTACCCCATGATCCTGAACACGGCCAAGCGCGTCAAAATGACCGTCGAGGCCCTCGAAACCAAAGGCCTCTCCCGCGGCGCTCGCTCGAAGAAAGTCATGACCCTCAAATTCAGCTACATGAAAGTGACGTGGCGCGAAGTGGTCACCTTCGGCATCCTGACCGTCGCGATCATCCTGGCGATCGTGGTCGGCAAGCAAATCCCCTGGAACTACTAAGTGGTGACGGAAGTGGCTGCCAGCGGCTTTGGCCAAGAGCAAACACCCGCTACCAGCGAACGATCATACGAAATAGAAAGTGTAGAGTACATGCAAATTGATTTTCACACCCACGGCCGTCTAACCAAGAAGAACGAGTACGAAGAAGCCTACTTCCTCAGCATGATCGACGCAGCGCGCGAGAGCGGCCTCGACGCCATCGTCCTCTCCGAGCACTTCAACACCACCCACTACTACACCATGTACGAAGAAATGGAGCGCGCCTTCACTTACGACAACGGCCACTACCTCATCCACGGCATCAAAGTCTTCATGGGCCTCGAAGTCGACGTCGCCAAGGGCGGCCATGTGATCCTGGCAGGCGAGCGGGAGGCCATTCTCACCATTCGCCAAACCCTCGACCACCACATCGAAGCCTCGCATTTCATCGCCCTCGACCAGCTCCTCGACCTGGCGGACGCCAACAACTGCCTCAAGATCGCCGCCCACCCCTTCCGCACGCCGCACCACCTGGCTCATACGCAGGACAAGGCTCAGCTCGCCCGCTTCGATGCCCTCGATCTCAACGCCACCGACATCTTCACCCGCGATTACGAGACCGTTTACAGCGAAGTCAGTCAGCTCGCCCGTGAGCTCGGCATCGTCGTCGTAACCGGCAGTGACAGCCACTATCCCATCCAGCTCGGCAGCAACCGCACCATCCTCCAAGGTAATCCGGCCAAAGCCGCCGACATCCGCCCCGTCCTCCAGTCCGGCACCTTCGAGCTTCAAGTCTCTTCGATTCTCGACATCAAGGTCTTCGCAGCCAAAACCACGAAGGCCTACATCAAGTCCCAGCTCTGAGGACGTCATAGGGTTTCGTCACATCATGAATGTTTCGACAGTTAAAACAGTCTCCTTGCGATATTTAAAATAGGCACCTTACAATTTCAGCCCTTCAAAAAACTGCATAATTTCATAACAGCTGCATAAGTTCATAACAGCTGCATAAGTTCATAAAAGCTGCACAAGTTCATAGAGATGGCAATTTCGTGGACGCCCGAGTGCTAGTGCTGAAGGAGGAAAAAGAGACACTGATACCTTGCACTGAAGATTCGGCATCTAGATCTGGCCCCGGTGCAAAACGTCGAGCACATCCGCTACATGACAAGCTCCAATATGTTGCAGGCGATTATGTGAAGTTCGGCGGAAAGAAAGGACCTGATAGTTATGAGGCACATTCTCAACTACTAGGGGCTTGGGCAGAATCACCATTTTCTCATCCGGATTTGGTGGCGATTCATACCTATCTTCAGAAGAAATCGTTGATTGGAGACTTGGTCAAAGTAGGCGTTCTGTTTTTAAATGAGCAAGGTCTATTACTGGACAATTGGGAACAAGAGGGAGAGAAGCCTCCTGTATTTTCAACCGTCGTGGGTGACCAAGAACAAGAAGATGTTTTCATCCGTTTTGTAGTTCTTCAAGAAGATATGATCACAAGGAGCAAACCATGGGAGAATAATGAGTTGATCACATCTTATATGCGTTTCTATGAAATGCTACAAGGAGAACCGGGGTTCGATTATGCGACTGGAGAGATGCGGGTGATAACAAGCCTACACCCAAAAAGGATTCGGCATGCAGGGGACGGAGCTAAACTTATTTCTTCTAATGATAAATCAGGGTTTACTTTCAGGGGACGTTTTGAATTCGCTAGTGAAGCCAGCCAAGTATCGTATGAAGTATCTCAGGAAGCGCACAATGCACTTAAATGGTTGATTCAAAAACAAGGTATCCGCATAGGTGACAGGGTGTTCTTAGTATGGGGAACCGAGGGGGAAAAGATCCCAGATCCTCTTGATGATACTCAAACACTCTTGGAAATGGTGTTGTCCAATGAGGAAGAAGAAGCAAATGTAGAGACAACGGAAGAGACGGTTGCTAACCAAGACCTAGTAGAGCTTGGATCTGATTTTTCCTCTAACGAACAGTTTTCTGCTCAGTTTCATCGGGCTTTGAAGAGTTATCAAGCTGAAATGGGTGATCAAACGGGAATTACAATTATGGTTCTCGACGCTGCGTCACCTGGCAGAATGGCGATACCATTTTATCGGGAGTACCACCCAAATATCACTAGTGATTATTTCCGTAATCTCGAATCTTGGCACCAGCGGCTTGCATGGCAACATAGTGGGTACAACCTAAAAGAGGATAAACCTTACACGTACTATGGCGCACCCTCACTTCGAGATATTGCACTGGTAGCTTTTGGTGTCGAGAGAGGAAACTTTCTGGATTTGGATGACAAGGTTGCTGCTCAGACTGTGCAAAGGTTGCTTCCGGTCGTATTAGACGAGAATCTCCGTATCCCCGGAGACATTGTTCGGGCAGCTTATGAAAATGCAAAATACCCTCAGCGATATTCAGAAACAAATTGGAGAAAGGTGCGGAATGTAGCATCTAGCTTGATAAGGGCAGATAGAAATCAAAGATTCAAGGAGAATTGGAGTATGACTGTAGATACAGAGACAAATGATTTGACTTATAACATAGGTCGATTAATGGCTGTGCTCGACGAAATTGAATTACTGGCACAGTACAAGAGCGGCGGCGAAGCAAGAACGAGTAGTGTACAACGGTATTTTGCCAAATTATCAGAGAGACCCAGTCAGACATTGCAGATTGTGATGAAACAGCTCGTCCCGTACAGGGCACGATTAGGGAACAATAATTATCTTTATCGCATGGAACAAGAAATTTCTGCAAAGATTGATCCTATTGATTTTGCTAATGCCCGGAGTCTTGATGGTAGATTTCTCTTGGGTTACAACTCACAGAAAAATTATATATTCGAGGCAAGGCGGAACAAAAAGGCAGAACAGTCAGAAGTAGATACCACCGAAGCAAATGAAGAGTAAAGACTCAAAACTCCAGATAATCAAATTTTGAAAGGGTAAAAACATGGCAACTTTAGAACACAAGATCGATTTTGTAGGATTGGTTACAGTTAAAAATGCGAACCCCAATGGTGATCCCTTGAATGGTAATCGCCCAAGAATTACAGAAAAGGGTTTGGGGGAAATCAGTGATGTGGCACTGAAGCGTAAAATCAGAAACCGCTGGATGGAAATGGGAGAAAGTGTTTTTGTCCAGTCAGATGATAACCGGGTAGACGAGTATGATAGTTTGCGGAGTCGTGCAGACAACAACGGGAAGTTGAAAGCTGCAAAGAAAGATGATAAAGCCTTTGCGAAAGCTGCTTGCGAAGAGTATCTTGATGTGCGTTCATTCGGGCAACTTTTTGCTTTCAAAGGTACAGAAAAGAAAGGTGATGGTGTATCTGTAGGGATCAGAGGCCCTGTAACGATTCAATCTGCATTTACACTTGACCCAGTTGATATCGAGTCTATCCAAATCACCAAAAGTGTAAACTCCGAGAGTGGGCCAAAGAAGGGGGCTGACACGATGGGAATGAAACATAGAGTATCTTTCGGACTCTATGTGATTAAAGGTTCGGTCAATGTACAACTCGCTGAACGTACCGGATTCAGCGCTGAAGATGCAGAGAAACTGAAAGAAGCTTTACGTACCATTTTTGCAGGTGATGCTTCCTCTGCACGTCCTGAAGGCAGTATGGATTTGAAGAGGCTCTACTGGTTTGAACACAATAGTAAGCTTGGGCAATATTCTCCTGCAAAAGTTCACAATTCTATACAGGTACAGTTGAAGGCTGATGTTGATATTCCGAGCAGCTACTTAGATTATGAGATTACACTCGAGAAACTTGACGGACTGGAGCCAGAAGTATACGAAGGTTTTTAATTGTGTGGAGAAGTACAGCGAAGACCAATATATCCAACTGTCGAATATTCAACACTTTGTCTTTTGCAGGAGACAATGGGCTCTGATTGCAATAGAACAGGTATGGGTAGAAAACTACCTGACTTTTGATGGCAGATCTTTGCACGAGAACGCACATGAAGGTTTACAACTGGAAACCCGCGGTGATCTTCTGATCACACGCGGGCTACCAGTCCGATCTACTCAACTTGGACTGGTTGGACAATGTGATATTGTGGAATTTCATCGCTCGCAGGAAATTGATGCAATCAGAATTCCTGGACGCACAGGAACATATAGGGTGATTCCTGTGGAGTATAAGCGTGGTCGAGTGAAGATTGGCTTGGAAGATGAGATGCAAGTGGCGGCTCAGGCTTTGGCCTTAGAAGAAATGCTCTCTGCAACGATACCGATTGCGTACCTTTACTATGGAGCTCAGCGAAGAAGGCATGAAGTAAAAATAGATTCTAAATTGAGAGATCAAGTCACCCAAATGGCAGATGAGATGCATGAGTATTTCGATCGTGCCTATGTTCCCAAAGTACGATATCAGAAAAAATGTGATGCTTGTAGTCTAAAAGACTACTGCCAGCCTAAACTTAACCGAGAAACAAACGTTATGACATATATACGGGGGTTCATGAATGAAGAAACTACTTAATACACTATACATCATGAACCCAGACTATTACCTGTCCTTAGATAATGAGACAATTAAAGTCACTTGTGAAGACCAGGTAATCGGCCGTTTTCCTCTCCTGAACTTTGAAGGGATAATCACTCATGGATATAGGGGAGTAAGTGCACCTTTAATGGGTGAGTGTATGCGTAAGAATATTGCAATTAGTTTCTTGAGTAGAAGCGGTAGGTTCCTGGGTAGAGTTTCTGGACCAGTCCAAGGAAATGTTTTATTACGCAAAGAGCAATATAGGCGTTCTGACAATTTGGATCAAAGCCTCGACATTGCTCGGAACATTATTTTCGCAAAGACACATAACCAAAGATGGCTAATTGACAGATACATTCGTGACCATAAGCTGGCTATAGAAACCGATGAGCTAATGAATGTGAGAAGCGCTTTAACAGAGCGCTATCAATTCGCATTAGAGGCCGAATCGTTGGAGAGCTTGCGAGGTATAGAAGGTGAGTCGGCTCAACTATACTTCAGCATATTTGACATTCTAATTTTAAGACAGAAAGATGACTTTCATTTTTCCGGACGCTCACGCAGACCACCTATGGATAGAGTCAATTGCATTCTTTCTTACTTGTACACCATATTGTCTCATGATGTTGCTTCTGCATTGGAATGCGTCGGTTTAGATCCATATGTAGGATTTCTCCATAGAGATCGGCCTGGCAGGATGAGTTTGGCACTTGATCTGATGGAGGAGTTGCGAAGTGTTTTAGTAGATAGGAGTGTTCTTACCCTGATTAACCGTCTCGAAATACAGGCAAAACATTTTTCTATACGTGAAGATCATGCAGTGGAGATGAGCGATGATGGTAAACGGATTGTACTCAACTATTGGCAAAGTCGGAAACAGGAAGAATTAATCCATCCCTATCTTAAAGAGAAGATTGCATGGGGGCAAGTGCCCTATACACAAGCTTTGCTTTTAGGCAAGGCTTTACGAGGTGATATCGATGCATATCCACCGTTTATCTATAGGATATAAAAGTTAATCAATTTAACAGGGGGATTTCTTGGAGGTGCTTATTTGTTGGTTTTAGTATGCTATGACGTTTCAACTACAAGTGCTGCCGGAAAAAAACGTTTACGACAAGTAGCCAGAGCTTGCGAGAAATATGGTTTACGAGTTCAAAATTCTGTGTTTGAGTGCCAATTAGATTCGATGCAATATAAAAAACTCCAAGTAGAGTTACAAAAAATAATCAATCTTGATCTAGATAGCCTCAGGTTCTATAATTTAGGCCAGAATTATACGAACAAAACGATCCATATTGGAGCAAAAGCCGTTAGAGATATTACTGATATAACAATCCTTTAAAGCATACGCTTATAAAATCATTTAAGATTTTTGTTATCTCTTGTGAGCAAAATACTTGTTTGGGAGTGAAATTACTTCTTTTACATGTAAACAAAAGCAAATCAAAGAATCCCCAGGATGGCTAAGAAGCTATGCGAAGTATAAGCTCACATGAAATCCCCGGCTAGTTCGCAGGAGTTTTTCTGCTGAAGATAGAATGTACTTTGACAAATATGTGCAAGTAATCAGAGGTTCTTCGCACATTATATATTTATGCACAAAGAATCCTACTGTTTGTCATGAAAAACGTTATACTATTGCCGTCGCCGTCCATATGGGCGGCGTGGATTGAAATCTGACCATTAAGATCACCAGATAGATGGCGGGCAGTCGCCGTCCATATGGGCGGCGTGGATTGAAATTATTTAGCGAGCCCCTCTTGCGAGGGGCTGGGCTTGTCGCCGTCCATATGGGCGGCGTGGATTGAAATACCTCATTAATCCGCGTCGTCGCAGTTGATAATCGTCGCCGTCCATATGGGCGGCGTGGATTGAAATCGCTGGGGCAACTTGGCATGGCAGGTACTCAAAGTCGCCGTCCATATGGGCGGCGTGGATTGAAATGCAGCAAACCGATGTTTGTTGCATTGCGTGCAATCGTCGCCGTCCATATGGGCGGCGTGGATTGAAATAAATGAAATTCCACAAAGGTTATTGTACGGCGAGCGTCGCCGTCCATATGGGCGGCGTGGATTGAAATTCTTCGGGGCTCTTTTGACTGCTTTTTCCCTTCCGCGTCGCCGTCCATATGGGCGGCGTGGATTGAAATGCAAATCCCAAGCCAGATCCAGTGAGTTGGCGTGGTCGCCGTCCATATGGGCGGCGTGGATTGAAATGTTCCCAGCACGTAGCCCGAGTAGCCGCTGATCGCGTCGCCGTCCATATGGGCGGCGTGGATTGAAATTGCCCCTGACCCTGACCCGCACTTGGCGGAGGTAGGGGTCGCCGTCCATATGGGCGGCGTGGATTGAAATACGTAATAGGCTTTCGGGTTTTTGCCGTTGTTGGCGTCGCCGTCCATATGGGCGGCGTGGATTGAAATGAGTCGGCATTGGCGGGGGTGGCCAAGACCACCGTCGCCGTCCATATGGGCGGCGTGGATTGAAATACCTAAAAATTGACATAAAAAAATCGGCCAGATGTCGCCGTCCATATGGGCGGCGTGGATTGAAATCCATGAAGCTGGTAGACAATTCTGGAGATGTGAAGGTCGCCGTCCATATGGGCGGCGTGGATTGAAATGTCACCATGATGAGCGAGCTAGAATCGCTCATTGAGTCGCCGTCCATATGGGCGGCGTGGATTGAAATGGCATTTAAGCGGGCCGTTAAGCAGACCGAGATCAGTCGCCGTCCATATGGGCGGCGTGGATTGAAATGGATGAGCTTGGGCGCCAGCTTGTCCATGGGGACTGTCGCCGTCCATATGGGCGGCGTGGATTGAAATAGTCGGTCGATCTCTGTCTGCACCTGATGGATTTGTCGCCGTCCATATGGGCGGCGTGGATTGAAATGACGTAGGTGCCGCTTGGGTTGGTCGTGCCGTCCGTCGCCGTCCATATGGGCGGCGTGGATTGAAATTTTTTGATGTCGGTCTGCTCTCCTGTGGTCACATGTCGCCGTCCATATGGGCGGCGTGGATTGAAATCGTTCACGATTTTTCCTGCCGGTTTTCCCGGCAAAGTCGCCGTCCATATGGGCGGCGTGGATTGAAATATGTGGTGTAAATTCCCGATAATGCTCGACACGCAGTCGCCGTCCATATGGGCGGCGTGGATTGAAATGACGGACAACCCATGCCTAATTGGCTGATCGTCGGTCGCCGTCCATATGGGCGGCGTGGATTGAAATGCCGATCTGAACGGTGGGCTCTCGTACGTCGAGGAGTCGCCGTCCATATGGGCGGCGTGGATTGAAATTGCTGGACGGTGAGCCGATCAAGCACGCCAAGCCGTCGCCGTCCATATGGGCGGCGTGGATTGAAATCGTCGACAATCGTGCCCTCGATCTCCGCAGCCTCCGGTCGCCGTCCATATGGGCGGCGTGGATTGAAATTGTCGGGCACGGCAGAGCTTGGGTTGACTCTCAAGTCGCCGTCCATATGGGCGGCGTGGATTGAAATCTCTTGCGCTCTCGTCTCTGATGTACGGCGTAGATCGTCGCCGTCCATATGGGCGGCGTGGATTGAAATGACTTGACCTCGGGCACCCTCCGCCAATACTCCACGTCGCCGTCCATATGGGCGGCGTGGATTGAAATATCCGTGGTCTGGGGAACACCCAGGAACACGGAGTCGCCGTCCATATGGGCGGCGTGGATTGAAATGCACAAAGCCAACTCGCATATTTGTGCACTTTGGTCGCCGTCCATATGGGCGGCGTGGATTGAAATAGCATTACATAGTTCGTTTGATGGTCGTCCGTTGGTCGCCGTCCATATGGGCGGCGTGGATTGAAATAGAATAGTCATGGGGTATGGCTTTTAAGAAATCAGTCGCCGTCCATATGGGCGGCGTGGATTGAAATATGGAGGGAGCCAAAGCAGACTGCAGATTGCATATGTCGCCGTCCATATGGGCGGCGTGGATTGAAATTCTGGTTGTAATTCATCAAATAGAATGGAATCAAGTCGCCGTCCATATGGGCGGCGTGGATTGAAATAAGATAGACGAGCTTCAAACATGGTTCTTTGAAATGGTCGCCGTCCATATGGGCGGCGTGGATTGAAATATGAAGGTGACGTTGTGTGGTGTAGGGCGGGGGAGCGTCGCCGTCCATATGGGCGGCGTGGATTGAAATTTATATGCACTACATGCAGGTTAGCTATGAACTGGTCGCCGTCCATATGGGCGGCGTGGATTGAAATTGTCGAAAACACGGCGATCCGTATCTTCTTCCCAGGTCGCCGTCCATATGGGCGGCGTGGATTGAAATAGCCGAGGCCGATCTAGAATATGTGTCGGCCTCGCGTCGCCGTCCATATGGGCGGCGTGGATTGAAATGTGCCGGGCGGGCGGGTCCGTGATTGATTTTTAGTCGCCGTCCATATGGGCGGCGTGGATTGAAATACACCATGTATATACGTGGGAGAGGGTGCCCCTCAGTCGCCGTCCATATGGGCGGCGTGGATTGAAATGGGTCAGGCGAGGACCGATGTCCAGTATGCAAGAGTCGCCGTCCATATGGGCGGCGTGGATTGAAATGTAGGCGAACCAGCTTTGTGAAGCGTAAATCGTGTCGCCGTCCATATGGGCGGCGTGGATTGAAATGACCCGGGTGCGGTTGAAGCAATCCTGGAAGAGTGTCGCCGTCCATATGGGCGGCGTGGATTGAAATTTTGGCCGCTTCGTACTGCTCCGGCTTGATTTGTGTCGCCGTCCATATGGGCGGCGTGGATTGAAATTCGGATAACAGCCGACGCGCCGCTTATGAGCACGTCGCCGTCCATATGGGCGGCGTGGATTGAAATGACAATTCCCAGGCGTCCTTGACCACGGTCTGAAGTCGCCGTCCATATGGGCGGCGTGGATTGAAATTTGCGTTATTCCCAGCGTCGGGAAAAAGTCAACGTAGTCGCCGTCCATATGGGCGGCGTGGATTGAAATTTGCGTTATTCCCAGCGTCGGGAAAAAGTCAACGTAGTCGCCGTCCATATGGGCGGCGTGGATTGAAATAGACGATGCAAAAATTAAAGTACACGAAAATTATGTCGCCGTCCATATGGGCGGCGTGGATTGAAATTGAATGGCTTGTAACGATGAGCCTTGATGAGTGGAGTCGCCGTCCATATGGGCGGCGTGGATTGAAATTAGCATTAAGAAGCAAATTCAGGAGCTGGGGCTGGTCGCCGTCCATATGGGCGGCGTGGATTGAAATCCCAGACCCATGTCCTGGAATACACCCAGGCAAGGGTCGCCGTCCATATGGGCGGCGTGGATTGAAATCCTTAACCCGGAGCGACTGGCTCACCTCTTCCCCGGTCGCCGTCCATATGGGCGGCGTGGATTGAAATATGCCGTCCCGCTCTGCCCTCTGATTGAGCTTGAGTCGCCGTCCATATGGGCGGCGTGGATTGAAATATTTCGGCGGCCAGTAGGTTTTGCCCGCTGGCACGTCGCCGTCCATATGGGCGGCGTGGATTGAAATTGGTCGATCATGGCGGCGGATCCTTCTTTAAGCTCGTCGCCGTCCATATGGGCGGCGTGGATTGAAATGGCCCGGCATGGACAAATAAGCGCACGAAATACGTCGCCGTCCATATGGGCGGCGTGGATTGAAATCAAGCCGTGCAGGAGACTACGCCGATCCGTAACGTCGCCGTCCATATGGGCGGCGTGGATTGAAATGTGGGAACAGTGGGAACAAAACCCGCAAAGCACTGTCGCCGTCCATATGGGCGGCGTGGATTGAAATCGTGTCCTTGAATATATAAGACATATGGTCATAAGTCGCCGTCCATATGGGCGGCGTGGATTGAAATAAGTAAATTTTTCTTGATTGCGTCGCTTGATCCTTGTCGCCGTCCATATGGGCGGCGTGGATTGAAATCGCATGGTCTCCGATTAGGGTTAACAAGTCGCTTGTCGCCGTCCATATGGGCGGCGTGGATTGAAATACTGATAACTTCTGTTGCGGTCTTAACTCCTGCGCCGGTCGCCGTCCATATGGGCGGCGTGGATTGAAATGTGTCCCATGCTGAAATAGTGAACGATCCAGAGCGTCGCCGTCCATATGGGCGGCGTGGATTGAAATATTTGAACAGGTCGGGACGGCGCTATCAGTCATGGTCGCCGTCCATATGGGCGGCGTGGATTGAAATATAAAGCTCATCGAAAACCCAAATTTCCGCACGTGTCGCCGTCCATATGGGCGGCGTGGATTGAAATTACAATTCTGACCCGACGAAGCGCGGCCGTGAGCAGGTCGCCGTCCATATGGGCGGCGTGGATTGAAATA
>CAYZSO010000034.1:0-31071 GCA_964479695.1 uncultured Fastidiosipila sp. | reverse complement strand
CTAAATGATTGTTTATCTCTTTGTTGGACGCTATAAGATCGTCAAAAGAAGATAAAAATTCGCCAATTACTTGCTGATCATCAAGTGCAGGTAAATCCACATTGATGTTCGCAAATGTATTCATTGTTATAGTGTTAAACACTGAACCATGCGATTGACTTTTCAACAACCGAATATTGTGTTTGAGTAAGTAGTAAAGATAAGGCTGAGTAATCTTATCCCTCTTACCTCGTATACCATAACAAGATTGATTGAAGGCCATTGGAAAAGGAACCATTGCTAATTCGCCGACGGTACCTCTAGCGGAGATAATGATGTCATCAATACCTAAAAGTTTCGTTGAGCTGTTTCGAAAACCTTCTTCTGTTATCGTTTTTTCTGTAGTGTAAACATATCGGCTATCGTCATTGAAATCTTTGACTGAAAGCCATGGAATGTCACCACCCCAGTACTCCGCAACACTCGTTTTTGGAGTTCCCCCGCCTATGATTTCAATAACCTCAGACAGTTTATATGTCATACCCAATCGCCCCCAGTCTTTCGCGAATTTCTTCTTCTAGTTCATGAGAACGTTTGAACATGTCTGAGAGCTCTCCGGTTAATCTTGTCATCTTCTCTTCAAAAGGTTCACCATCATCCTCTTGGTCTTCGATACCCACGTAGCGGCCTGGGGTGAGAATGAAATCTTGTTTCGCAATTTCTTCAGTGGCGACAGCCGCGCAGAAGCCTTTGACATCTTCGATCGTTCCATCATTGAAACTTGTGAATGTCTCAGCAATCTTGCTAATGTCTTCGGAAGTCATTTCGCGCAATCTACGGCTGACCATAGTGCCCATCTTACGAGCGTCAATGAAAAGAGTTTTTCCTTTCTGAGTCTTGTTGCGGTTGATGAACCACAGCGACACCGGAATCTGTGTCGTGTAGAACAACTGAGTAGGCATTGCGACAATGCCTTCAACTAAATCATCTTCGATGATTCTTCTACGGATGTCCCCTTCACCTCCGCTTTGGGAAGAAAGTGATCCATTTGCTAGAACCATGCCAATCTTCCCGTTCGGAGAAAGATGGTGAATCATGTGTTGTAGCCAGGCAAAGTTTGCATTTCCAGAGGGTGGTAATCCGTACTTCCAACGAGGATCATCATTCAAAGATCCATCATTCCAGTCCTTTAGATTGAATGGAGGATTAGCCATGATGAAATCAGCTTTTAAGGTTTTGTGTAAATCGTTATGAAAGGTATCCGCATTATAGGGGCCGAGATCTCCATCAATCCCTCGAATGGCCAGATTCATCAAAGCCATTTTTCGTGTCGTCGGGTTTGAGTCTTGGCCATAGATAGAAATATTTCTTAAATTTCCAGCGTGATTCTTCACGAATTCTGAAGATTGAACAAACATCCCGCCAGAACCACAACATGGGTCATAAACGCGCCCTTTGAATGGTTGTAAAACTTCAACAAGAGTACGCACAACACAGGATGGCGTATAGAACTCACCCGCTCGTTTGCCTTCTTGTTCAGCAAACTTTCCCAGGCAATATTCGTACGTGCGGCCAAGAATATCTTTTTCGTCACCGTGTTCAATCATTTGTACATTAGTGAACAGATCGACAACGTTACCTAGTCTTCTCTTGTCCAACTCAGAACGAGCATAACCTTTGGGAAGGATATCTTTTAGGCTACGGTTTTCTTTCTCAATAGCACGCATGGCGTCGTCGATGACTGTTCCTATTTCTTCAGTATGCGCAGCAGAGGCAATGACACTCCAACGTGCGGATGGCGGAACGAAGAAGATGTTCTTTTCTGTATACGCATCCCGATCTTCTACATCGTCATCATCCTCTTCAAGTTCTTTGTAACGAGCTTCAAATGTATCTGAGATGTATTTAAGGAAGATTAAACCTAGAACGACATGCTTATACTCGCCAGCATCCATGTTCCCACGGAGAATGTCTGCTGCTGCCCAAATCTGTTGTTCGAAGCCAATACTTGCAGTATTGTTGTTCCCATTTCCATTCGCCATTAAGCTTCCTCCAATATTTATTATGTTCAACTGCTATGCACTGTCATTAATATAACTAGATGTGTTTATTCGGTTAAGTTGTTTTTACATATAATAGCAACACATATTCGCTAGACATGCAAGCGTGTGAATTCCAGAAATCTCATATCGCGCAAACAAACGCTTTACTTTTATCAGAGCCTAAACCTGTACGATATCTTCCTGCCCAGGTTCCTCACCCAACGCCTTATCAATCAATACCAATGCTAAGTATAAAGCCCGGATGCGACGTTCCAGCAAAGTTTGTTGGGATTTGCCCAAGCTGGAAAGATTGATCGCTTCGCACTTGTGGAGAGTGGAGGAGAGGGCGGCTTTGGCCTCGTTAAGCTCGGCTGGGGAAAAATCACTCATGGGTGGCTCCTGCTAGTTTGGCTAGGGCATCCTCTTCGCTTGAGGTGAAGAAGATGTGTGAGCCTTGGTTGCTCTCGTAGATGAAGTCTCGGAGGGCTTGGCTTGGGTAGTGGGAGAAATCGCCGATGATGGCGAGATTCATCTGGTAGGTTACGAACTTCTGCAGGATGTCACCTGCCAAGCGAGTGGATAGGTCGAAGAAGCGTTCGTCGACGGCTGCCTTGTTGATGATAACGCTGGTGACTTGATGCTCATAGCTGATTGTTGCGATGAGATCGAGAGCTGATTGAGGGTCTGTGATGAGTGGGGTTTCGCTCTGGACGATGGCGATGTTGTTGATGACTCTAGTTTGCATTGTATTCTCGCTTATACCGAATTGATTTCGTTCATCATACAACAGTTGGGGGATGGCGTGCTGGGGGATGGCGTGCCTGAGGATGGCGTGCCTATTCGCTTGGTTGGGAATTGCCAAGCTTGGATCGGCTGGATCACTTCGCACTTGTGGAGAGTGGAGGGGGCAGGCGGCTTTGGCGGTGTCGGTGACGTTGGAGGCGTATTGCCACTACATAAGTTTATTTTAAACATATGTAGTGATTTATTGATGGTGGAAATGAAGAGCGGTAGGCTCAAAACCTACCGCCGAAATTCATGCACTGAGATGCCAAAACCCTCTACTCGGCCCTCTACACTACCCTCCACCTTCTACTCTACCTTCTACTCAACCTTCTACTCTACCTTCTACTCAACCTTCTACGCTACCCTTTACTCCACCTTCTACTCTACCCTTCCACTGCCTCTTCCGTTGTTGGAGTGAATGTAAAGTCGAAGGTCGTTCCGTCATTCGATTGCCCGGTAATGCGATTGCCTGTTATGGCATACCATTCCGTAGCGGACTTCGGATAATCAATCGGCTCATTGCCGGTCAAGGGGGCGGGTCTATCAGCAGGTTGAGATAAACCTACCACTCCGTCTTCGCCCTGCACCGTGACCAAGTAGACATAAGATTCCGCTTCCTCATCTGAATCTAAGAAGTACCAAGCCACATATCCGTAAGATGTTTGACGAACATGCGAGGCAAGAACTTCCTTGCCATCAATAGCCAAAGTCGACACCATCCCATTGACCATAGGGTCATAAACGGTTTGAACAACGATCACTTGCCCTTCTGCATCCTTATACTCGAGTCTGTAGGTATTTCCATTCTCTGTGTAAACAATTTCTTCTTCACTAAGGAAGTCAAGTCCGGACTCCATCTCCTCTTTTGCAAAGCCAAAAAAGCTAATCGGCAGGAAGCTTAAATCAATCAGCATCACGCCCAGAAGCGAGAAGGTATAAAACGAAGTTTCCGGATTCTGCGATAAGCCATCATTAAGGCGGCTAAGAACCGCTGACTTTTGTATAACAAGATCTGCGTACAAGGCCGCCACAGGACTTACGTTTTCTGCAGGCGGTGTCAATGGGTCACCATCATCTGTTGGAGTTACTGGATCGGTCACGGACTGATCGGTTTCTTCTGCGGTTTCTTGGGTCACAGCTGGGTCGGTTTCTTCTTCTGTTACGGGTGTTGTCGTTTGCGATGCTCCGGCAGGCTCGCTGGAACTCTCTCCAGGTGCTCCGGTATTTTCTCCGGCAGCCGTTGTTGTCTGCCCTACTTGGGTCTCACTACCGGGATTACCACATCCGGCAAGCGTGAGACCGACTAACGCGAAGGTAAGCAAGAGTGATAAGATCCTCTTCATGGCTTGGCCCTCCTATCAATTAGGGGTATTAGCGGGTACCTACTTCTTTATCTCATATTTTACTGGGATCTCAGATGCAGATAAGGTAATTGGTTTCTGATCGACCCGCTCAAGCCAAGGTTTAAGAATTCATTAAGATAATTGTTATCGACGGTAAGTTCTATGTCTGCCAACTGAGTAGTGTGTGAGACGGGAAGTAAGGAATTTTCAGGATTATGCGCATCATTTGACCCTAGAGCAGCTCTATAGGTTTTGCTTAGTTGTTGTAGCCAGCTCATCCCCCTACCTCCTTCAATTCATCATCCACAGATCGGACATTATCGTTTAAGATGAAAGTTTTTATGCTTCCAGTGGGCAACTCCCTAGTAATAGGGCATTCGTCAGGCCTACAAAAGGTGATCACACTGTCTATCATTTTGGCTGACCAAAACCGAACATATCTCTTCCCATCGGGTGACTCATCGGGATACTGGATGGAATGGTATGAAAATCCTAAATCCATTTCCTTCGAGTAGTACCCCACTTCATCAAAGTCAGCCGGTTCTACATAGGCTTGACACTCTCTGGTGCCCAGAAAAATATCTCTTCTTCCGCCTTTGGCCAGACTTCTCTGTGCCATCTCTGCATGCTTCCTAACGTTGCGATCGGCTGCTAAATCCGCACGGTTCTCATTAAACTCGAAATGGGCTTCAACAATGTAAGATACGTCTCGCAAATATGTGTAGTACGAGAGATCATTCCCGCCGCCGTACTTTATTGGTCTAATACCCTTGCTCTCCGTCAAAATAGGAGACATAATTTTTACACGATCGATGAACCAAACAATTGACGGTTTCCAATAAATGGATTCGCAAATCCCTTTTAGAGCTTGATACGTTGGGACGAGCAAACTTGTCTTCTCAGCCCCGACCCGTGTAATAGGATCAGAAAAAAGAGCGTAGTCACCCCATACTCGAAATGTTAGCGTATTTCCATACATACGGTTCCCTTTCTAATAAATTTCTTTTTGTTGGTTTTTGATAATAGCCCTGCCCTTTCTTCACCTGTGTACAGGGCTAAACTCTTTACTGCTATTATATTAAAGCATCTCAGTCCAAATAGCAATAGCATTACAGATAAATTTGTGTTATTCTCTATGAGCCCATTTTTCATTAAATTCTCCAAGTTTAATGTGGATTGAAAGACTGCAATTATTTTAAGTAGATCGTAGTATTACGAGGTCATTTTGTAAAAATGGCCTCATTTTTATTCACCTACAGCATCACTGATGACATTTGTCCTTCTTCAGCCACACCGAAGGTTTCAGAATAGGCTCCATCTCGAAGGAGGTAATATCCTTTCACTCCATCAATTTGCAGCAAATCTCCTTGACTCATCAACTTCTTAATATCTTGGTCAAAAACATTGACAACATATGGCTGGGCATGGCGGAGAGTGTAATATTTCCCCCTCAAGTCTAGGTCGCCTGATAGCAAATCTGCCTGGATCTTCCTTGCATCCTCGTCATATTGTACCAGTATGGATGTCGTATTTTGTTCAATGACTTGAAAATTGTCACCTACAAATTTCAAAGGGAATGAGAAATATTGACTATTGCTGCTAGCTTTATTTCTCATTTCCGTGCTATTTTCTGACAGCAAGTCATAGGCATTTACTGGCATGTTACGAAAAGGGATTTTGATTGGATAGCCCATTTTAGATTCAATATTTTTCTCTGCAAAATACGCCTGAAAATAATAATCAACCGCTTTTTGTGATATTAGGTTATTGTTGAATTTCTCCGGAACAACAGAGAATGATTGCAATAAGTTTTCCGTTTTGTTCTGGGCAATTTTGAGTTCTGACAACGACCTTAAATGTTCTTTTACATCAACAATATATGAATAAGATAATGCTTTCAGCCCATGACGATTGGCTCGTCCACTACTCTGGATTATTGCGGGGATACCAGCAAGATTACGGACGACCGTATCAAAGCTTAAGTCCACACCGCATTCAATAAGATTTGTGCTTACAACAATAATTTTTTCTCCTAGTTCTAATTGCGCCTTGATCTTTTTAAATAATATTCTCCGATGTGAGGGGCATAGATAAGTGGTCAAATAATAGAGTTTGTGAGGCAGATTCTCTTGTTGTAATGCTTCGTATATCTTTTTCACACCACTTTTTGTGTTAAAAATTACCAGAATGCTCTTTGATTCTGCCGTAAGTCTAGTAAGCCAAGAAGTAAATTGTTCCACTGTGTCACCAGCTTCTGCCCTCGCATCATGCACTTCAACCCGACGAAACTTCTCTGCCAGAGTGTCTGCACCTTCAACAAGGGCGGATGGAGAAGCTTGTAACAATGGAACCTTCAATTCATTCATACTACTTTGCGTAGCAGTACACATAACAATTGTACTGTTTAAGCAAGTAGCCAAGGTATCTAAAGCTGCGTTTGTTATATAGGTGCAGTTCAAAGGTATTGTCTGGGCTTCATCAAGTATAATCACGCTGTTAGCCAGTGTATGAAGTTTCCGAAGATCACCACTTCTTGCAGAAAACAAAGTGGTAAGAAACTGAACTTGAGTAGTAATCACGATGGGAACATCCCATCGTTCAGTCAGTAGTTTATACTGATTCTCATTTTCAGAATCATCATCTTGGAAGCTGACGTTCGAATGATGTTCTAAAATGTCTGAAGTACCACCCATCAACGTATTCCGGATTTCTTCTGCATTTTGCTCAATGATAGTGGTGTAAGGCAAAATAAAAAATATCTGTTTCTTTTCCGACTTCTTCCCTTGGTGATACTTTATATGTTCAAGAGCGTAGCGCAAGCTAGCCAATGTTTTACCGCCACCAGTTGGGACAGTTAGATCGTAAATTCCTGTCTCTCTTTGTGCAGAGTTCGCGCATTCATCGCTGATATGCGTTCTCAGAGATGCTATTTTTTTTGCAGAAGCTTCCTTTGGAACAATCTGAGAAAAAGAACCCAGACGCTTATCTAAGTTCTCAATATAAGATGGTAA
Source organism: uncultured Fastidiosipila sp. (assembly GCA_964479695.1). GTDB lineage: Bacteria > Bacillota > Clostridia > Saccharofermentanales > Fastidiosipilaceae > JAAYZH01. Next base: position 23,910 of record CAYZSO010000034.1, on the reverse strand, counting down.
TCTAGGTAAAATCGAGACTTCTGCCTGAAGAGTATTTTCAGCTCCAAAATTGTATGCATCCAGCCGATCAGCATCGATAAGGCAACTATAAATATACTTAATGATCATATGTAAAGAATAATTGAATAAGCTCTCGAGATGTCACCTCCGGCCCTAGTACCGCCATTTGTAAGATTTTCCCGAACTCATGAAATGCTTGAAGAGTTAACTCACCAAAGCTTTCTCGCGTAATTACTTCTGAAAAATACTTCTCTTGAACAGACTCGAGTGGCTCTTGCTTAAATTCCCCGGAACGGCAGCCAGAAATTCGATCAAGTAATGGCGACCTCGTCCCATCAACTCTGATGTAGTCCTCAAGTCCACCATGGTGATAACAGATGCACATAGCGGCTATTTCCCGGAAGCAAACCAGCAAAGGCTTCTGTTTGGGCTGCTGCAAGATCAAACCCTCAATATATTTTGTTAGGTAAGCTGCTCCATAAACACCATGATCCACATTCGATGGTGCTATTTTCTGCCCATACTGAATATCCGTAGCCAAGCGCCTGATATATAGTTGAAAGTCTGTAGAGTACTTTCCCATATCATGTAATAAGCCAACGAGTTTACAAAGTTGTCCGAGTCCTACACGCTGCCCCATAATAGATGCAGCGTCAGATACATTCAAAATGTGTTCACGAAGCGCTTGGAATGTAAATCCATCTTGAGAAGGTCTTGCATAATATTCCATTTATCACCTCGAACATGTAACTGTTCCAACGATAGAGAGCAACTAATGTGTCAATTATAAGCTATTATCTTTGATTGAGTGTCCTTTTTTATGGACAGTTCCCAATAATTACCAACTGAAAAGTCATAAAATTCTAATTTCTGCTCAAACGGTGAAGTTTCACATTACTTCTTCACAATATAAAAACATGTTTCCAATAAACTCAGAATCCATTTACTAGTATCCGGGGGAATGGCCAGTCTACGGCTTTGGCCAAAGCCACCTCAATCCCACTACCAGATCCTTAAATATTTGATTATAAATGTTTCGCCTCATAAGCTTTATCAGATTCTTCGAGGTTCACAAAATGCATATTGCGGCTGGATAACAAAAGAACATGTGCAACAGCCGAGTAGCATAACCACCCGGCCGGTCACCTAACGACACAAGCTGCGATCATTTGTCACTGATCATTTGTCACTGGTCACTTGTCACTAGTCACATATCGCTTGTCATTTGTCCTTCATTCTCTCTTCTTCCCTCTCCGCTTCACATCCTTGCGAATCTCGGCCAAAGGCTCTTCCATCACGAGCCCAACAGAACGAAAAGTAGATACAGTTTCTGATAAGACTTCGAAATTAAGCTCAGTACCCTCGCTATCAGCCAGATAATCAACCGCCCGATCCGCTCCGATGCCAAACTGACCAGCTGTTTCTACAGCGTCAATGTTCGCACCAAGGAAGATGAACTCCCAACCGGACTGCGCTTTCTGCTCTTCGATAAGCTGTTTAATTCTCGCTACGGAATACTCTCGGCTGGAATTCTCTTCTCCGTCAGTGATGATCACAAACATGACGTGTTCTGCACGGAAATCTTCGCCGGACTGCTTCTGGACATTAGATATTTTCCGGATCGTCGTGCCCATCGCATCAAGTAGAGCCGTCGTTCCTCTCACCTGATACTCATTTTCTGTCATCGGCTTAACGGCTCTGATATCGATTCGATCATGTAACAGTTCGTACTTATGATCAAACAGCACAGTCGTAATCCGGCACTCACCTTCAACCGCTTGTTGCTTCGCCAACATGGAGTTAAAGCCACCAATCGTATCTTTCTCTAAACCATCCATGGATCCGCTCCTGTCGAGTATGAACACGAGCTCTGTTAATCCTTTTTTCATTGTTGCAATCCTCCTAAGGTTTATTTTCTGACCTCAGAATAAGACGCAACGGTTAACAAAAGGTCGCTCCGCAAGCGACAAATAAAAATATTTACGTTGTAGAATCAGAAGGAAGTTGAAGGTGTGCGGCTTTGGCCACGAGCATAGTTGCATCTTCAAACATAATCGCAACTCCCAACGTAGTCACAACTTCCAACGTAGTCGCAACTTCAAACGTAGTCTCAAGTTCCTACGTAGTCACAACTTCCGAGAATGTCAAGGTGAGCGGTCAACTACCTAAGAGCGGCTGATCATAGGCGAAAAGAACTTCATTAATTGCATATACATCATACTTCTTATTGATGATGAAGAACTCCACAATCACATCGAACTTGACCGCATGTGAGAGCGCAAACCCGGCCCGCTCCAGCAGGCTGCAGGTCTCGTCCAGTGATAACTCAAGCGCCACAGCAAAAGCCAGGGCCGTACGCTTGCTGGGCATGTATCCTTTGGACGTCCGAATCTTCGAGAACAAACGTCGATCAAGGTTCGCCCGCTTGTACACTTCAACATCAGTCATGCCCTTAGCATCGATGATTCGCAGCAGTAGCTGGGAGAAAGGCTCGTCCAAGTTGTCAATCATTTCACCTAAACGCGCGTCCAACTGACTATACATAGGCGCGGATTCCGCCGCCATCGACTCATACGGCTCCGTCAAGTCAGGCAGGGCGGCCAAATGACGTGTTTCGCTTCTCAGCAGGTTGATGTCGCTTCGATCAGCTCCGAAATACTCTTCCGTTTCAACGTAATTTTCCGCAATGTAGCTCTCAACATCGCCCATCAGTTCCTTGCTCGTAGAAAAAGAGGTTTTATCGTACACCACCAGCGTCACATCAAGTTCATGATCTTCAAGAAATTGTCTGATGGCCAAAGTCGCCACCGCCAACGCCTCTGCCTTGGGATAGCCATAGACCCCACTCGAAATCAGTGGGAAAGCGATATTTTTGCAGTGATTTTCCACTGCTCGCTTCATTGTATTAGTGTAGGCTGCGCACAAGAGTTGCTCACTATCTGCTTTGCTCCATTCCTGATAAATGGGCCCCACGGCATGGATAATATAGTGGGCCGGCAAGTTGAAACCTGATGTGATGACGGCCTCGCCCGTCTTAATTGGTGCCAATTTGTCGCATGCTTCTTGGAGCTCTTTCGCTCCGGCTGCCCGGAAAATGGCACCGCACACCCCTCCGCCCATTTGCAGCTCTGTATTGGCTGCATTGACAATGGCGTCGACTTTCATTTTCGTAATATCCTGTCGGACAATGGTAAAAGGCATAGGCGACTCCTTGAGTTGAGTGAAATGATTGATCCGATGATTGATCTAATGATCGCTCCAATAATTGTTCCGCGGGAATTAAATCTGCTACTCACTATTCTACATAGTATCACGTTCGCTAAACCGTTCGCACTTTTCACTACACTTTTCACTACATATGTTTATTTTTAAACATATGTAGTGAGTTTTTCGTGGCGGAGCGGTTTTGGCAGCGTATTGTTCCTGTTCCTCGTTCTATGAGACGTAGAGTTATCGTTAAATTATTTCCAGATTGGTCAAGATCGAGAATCTTGCGACACTGGTCTGTTTTTCACATAGTTTCACGTGGTTTTAAAAAGGCTTTTCTGCTGGCGCTGTCCCTCTCCTTTACATCTATTCATCAAATGTCAGTATTCATTCATCTATTACGATTCATAGGTTAGAAAACATTCAATCGGTAGCTTAATTTACGCCTAAATGGGCGAAGGCTCTCTCCGCAAAATATTCATTGTCGAAAAATTCGGGATCCTAACCAGGTTGGAAATATTTTTTGGCTTGCTTGGTGTAAAAGCAGAGCTTTCCACAAGATGTTATTACAAAATACATGTTCTGCATAATACAACAATAGTGATATTGATCCATTCTGTGCAGATTTAGAAGAAACCCTCTACGCAATAACCTCACATTCTCTTCTCATTTTCTCCCTTCGTTTCCCACTCGATTTTTAGTCTTAAATACCACTACATTTTCTCACCTAAATACCACTCTTTTTTCACTACTTTTCTTCACCCCTTTTTTCACCCCTAAACAACACTACATTCTCCCCCTCCACTTCAACTATATTTTTCACCCTAATCAATGATCAATTTTCACTTCACCTTAAACACACCCAAACCAGGTTGGACTTGATTGAAATCTTTCAATTGTGAAAAAATTTTCACAGTCATATCAAGAGCACCCTGGCAGTGATTCTGAGGAGCGAAACATGTGTCACAAGGACTTGAAGGACAAGTGTATAGGTATTGTGAGGGCAGAGATTCTGCCCTTTTGGCGTTTCATTGCAAATCGCAACGCCAATTCTCAAACCCATGACACCGTAATTGCAAATCGCACCATCGAATCACAAACCCATGACACAACAATTGCAAACCACACCATCAAATCGCAAACTCACTCGCAAACCCACAATCCCGATGAAAAGAGATCCGTTCTGCTGAGCTTATTCTGCTTAGCTTATACGGATTTTTTGTGCTCTCTTTTTCGGGGGAATCCAGGCCGGGAAGAAAGGTAACTAGACATCGATAAGGACATGTAGGAGGGTAACCATGAATAGAAAGTGGATAGCATTCTTGCTGGCGGCGTCCTTACTGCAGCCAAGTGTTGTCCAAGTAGTACAAGCACAAATAGATACTACAGAAGCGACTAGGATCATAAGATTTCACGAAAACGAGACCGAGACATCCCGCATAGCTGAAGAGATTTCTCTAGGAGAAGAGGTTGGAATAGCGACTTTGGCCAAAGCCGCCCAACCCACCTCCCCTACACAGAATGCTATGAATGAGGCCATCTCTGCTTCGGCTTTGGCTGATGAAACAACTGATGCAACTGCGGAAGCAATCATAAATTCAACACCTGAAACTGAAGCGTCAGCCCCGGTCAATTTATCCACGCAGGCTGAATCAACCTCGACGGGTACTGAACCCAAGCAGGCTGAGGCAACATCACCAGTAACGGAATCCACGCAGGCAGAAACCACTGAATCCACGCAGGCTGAGACTTCCCACGCTGATGATGAAGAGCTCGCCGAGGAGGAAGTGCTGGAGGAGGCGGCTTTGGCCACTGAAAATCCTTCAAGTGAAATTTTCTACAACCTGCAACCTGAAATGCCTTTTCCCATTACGCTGTTGCTTCAGCTATTGTCGGGGAATGTACGCAATAATCTGAGCGCTGCGAGTAACGGTGCGAGCAACGCTACTAGCAACGCCACAACCAACGCCACAGGTGGTGATCCCGCGATTGGGGTGGACCATCCTACTGAGCCGGGTGAAGTCATGCTATTTAAGGAGGCTAGGCCGGTTCCGGGGAGGTTGAATACCTGGGAAGTCACGCTGAGGGTGGAAGCGATGGCGGAGCCTTCGACGACGGATATCGTGTTGGTGCTGGATAATTCCGGCAGTATGGCGAACCGAAATATTTTTGCCCCGGCTAAGCAAGCGGCGAAGCAATTTGTTGAGGGGTTGTTGGCTGGGTCTGCTGCTTCGAATACGAGAGTTGGATTTGTTGCCTTCAATGATGGGATAAATAGTATTCAGGCTTTGACGAATGATTCTGAGACGCTGATTGGTGCGATTGACGCGCTTCGATCGCGAGGCGGAACGTTCACACAAGCGGGCATCAAACAAGCCGAAGAGATGCTGAATAATTCTACTGCGGACAATAAGCATATCGTTCTCTTATCCGATGGCGTGCCTACCTTTTCCTATGCGCTGCGAAATCCCCAAGACTACCTGATCCCCTATGGTGTTCCGTATGGCCCAAAAAAACGATATCAGGATTGGCAGACCAGCACGGAAGCACCAGAAGCTCAATACATTTACACGTCGACCGGCCGGGTTGGTACGGGGAATAGTTTGGTTAGTGAAATTGGCCGACGGCCTCGGAATAAGCATTACTACAATCATGGAAATAGTGCGATTGCTGAAGCCGGCTTTGCGAAAAGTAAGGGGATCCAGGTTTGGACGATTGCTTTTGAAGTGGAAGCAGGTGGGGATGAGATCTTGAGGGAAATGGCTTCTCCGGACTGCGATTTCATTGCATCTCCGGCTAATGTTGAGTCGATTTTCACGAGTATTTCCAATCAAATTAGCTCCGCAGTCCATGATGCAACAATTGGCGATCCGATGGGGCCTGGCTTTGAGATTCCGGCTCACCAAATCAGCAGCATCCACGCGACCCAAGGTGATGTTACCTATGCGGACCACACCCTCTCATGGAGCCCCGGCATGTTAACTACACCGATTAGCCCTGATAGCCTGATTAGCTTTGCGGAGCTCAGCTATACGATTGAAATTAACGATGACATTTGGTCTCAAACGCCCGACGCCAATGGTTTATACTCCACCAATGGTGATGCCCGAATGAGTTATGTGGATGGTCGCGGTCATTCGCATGAGGCTTCGTTTCCGCAGCCACGAGTGAATCCGGTTCTTTACAAGATTGAGAAGGTTCTTTTGGCCAAAGACGCCTCCCAAATCTTCCCGGATCGTGATTTCATTGTTGAAGTCGAGAGCGTGGGCCAATCCAGTGAGCCCTATTCCCGCCGCTTTGTTCTGAATCCCAGAAAGCAAGACGGGATGGTCCTGGGGACGGACATCCGTATGCCCGGCACCTATCAGGTGACAGAAATCGGCGATCTTTCAAATTATGACGTTCGTTACAAGGTTAATGGCCAAACGAGTGCTACCCGAATCATCAATTTGCCTGATAACGAAGCGGATGATGCTGTAATCCAAGTGATCAATCGAGAAAAAGGCGGTTCACTAACGATTAAGAAAATTCTGGATCAGACTTCGCCGATTGCGCAGGCGTCTTCTGGCGCGCAAACACCTTCCGGCGCGCAGACACCTTCCGGCGCGCAAACGCCCGCCGGTGAAATGCGAAGCGGCTCACCGCTTCGCGCAGGTGAGCCGGTCACGTTTTCATTCACGGTAACAGGACCTAATCATTATTCAGAGACGTTCACCTTGCCTGAGAATGGCTCTTGGGAGAAAACGTTGGATGACTTGGACTTTGGCCAATATGTTGTGACGGAAAACACAAGTGGCTATGAAACCGAAATGCGCGTCAACGGCGAAGGTCCAACTGCCGGCACAAAGACTGATGTGAACTTGGAAATCACAAATCGTAAGCAAATCGTGACGGTTACGAACCGAACGATCGATGCTTTCACGCTTACGGCGAACAAAATTTGGGTTGATGCCCCGTCGGATAAGCCCGAGATCTGGTTCATGTTGTATCGAATCAATCGTGACGGCACGCGCACGCCAATTGGCGATCCAAGGCTCGTAGTGAATGATCGGGTGACCTGGTCGCAGACTGACAGCGATGTCAATGCGGGTGATTTTGTCCGCTACGATTCGGTGGGGAACGAGTATGTTTACAAGGTGCAAGAGGTCGATGCGGATGGTATTGACTATGTGCCGCCTTTTTATATGAAGGTTGAGGATGGACTCACGGTGACGAATTCCGTCGTTTCCAGTCCCGCGAATTTAAGCAAAAAAGTGGACCGCACCGACGTCAACTTCGGCGATCGGCTGACCTACACGATTTCGTTTGTAAGCGCCAACTATCACGCTGATGAGCATGGCGTAACGAAAATCGCACAATACGTCATTGAGGACAGTCTTCCTGATTTTCTCGAGGATGTTGAGGTAATCAGCATCACCATTGACAATGATGGGGATGCCGGAACGACTGATGACCGGTTTTCTGTGACGGCTCCTTTTGTCAACAAAACAATCGCGCTCGACTGGTACGACGAGGCAAATGATCAATTCATTTATGAGAATGGGGCAACAGTCACGATCGTCTACGAAGCGACGGTCACAGGCCAAGCAGCGATAGCAAGCCAAGCGCTGACAACTGGTCAAACGCCCCCAACAGGGCATGGGAATACCAACGAAGTTACCGTAAGCTGGATCCTCGAGGATGGATCGTCACCGGAAGATAGGCTGCACGACGATGAGACCATTTACACCTATGCCCTAGCGCTCAAAAAAGTCGACCCTTCCGGTCGAGGCCTCGCGGGTGCCCACTTCACTCTCCCCTTCTTAGTTCACGACACGCCGGATGCGGACGGTGTATACCACTACGCGAGCTCGGGGCAAACCACCGGTCAGGGACAAACCCCCACCGGCGGCCTCACCAACGAACTCATCACCCCTGAAGACGGTATCATCATTATCAAGGGCCTTTCCTCCGGCACGTATCAGATCACCGAAACCAAAGCACCACCGGGCTACATCAAGCAGCCAGGTCCCCACGACATTACAGTGGGCACGGCCAGCGGTCAGGTGAAGGGAATCCCCGTCACCTTGCTCGAGGTGGTCAATCAGCCGGGTACAGAATTGCCCAACACAGGTGGCCGAGGGAACTTCCCTTCTTATCTCCTGGGTGGTTTTTTGGTGCTATTACCGCTGGTTCTGTTTCCGCGAAATAAGTGGAATAAGTGGAATAAGGGCGATACACGCAAGGATCAGCGAGAGGACAGCACATCCCCATAATTGTGCTTAGTTTGGCATTGTGTGGTTTTGGCCAAAGCCGCCTCACACCACTCATGTATATAAAGTGATTTCGTTTCAGGAAGGAAGGAGGATCAATAAATATAGTGTTAAGGCCATTCGCCCGGTGAGGCTCCGAGGGCTCCGAAGGTTCCGAGGAACCCGAAGGACACTTACAGGACGACTCAAGAATTTCCATTCAAATGGACATAAAAAGAAAGGATGATAACAATGCAAAATCTCAAGAAATTCACCAGTTTATTACTAACCTTAGTCATGGTTATTGCCCTGACTAACACCGTATTCGCATTAGAGGTCAATGTCGGAGACCCGGACGCAGGGCAAATTACCATTTCCAATGCGGCAAAGGGCGAAACGTACGCCATCTATAAACTCTTCGACGCAACGGTAACAGGCACTTCCGGTGGATCCATCGCTTACCAGGGCACGATTCCAAGCGCTCTAAGTGCCTATTTCACGCAAGACAGCCAGGGGAATATCAGCGCAACCGCTGCAGCTTACACGGATCCAAGCAAAACCACGATGAGTGAGGGGTTGAGGGCGGCTTTGGCCACCTGGATCACTACCGCTACAGCGAAATCGAGCGCCGTCGCTGACGGAAGCAGCCTGATCTTCAAGAACATCGACTTCGGCTACTACGTCGTCAGCACAACGCAAGGGGAATCCGCGATCACCGTTGACTCCACGAACCCGAGCGTCACAGTCGTCGACAAGAACACCACGGTGCCGAAAGACCTGAACAAAACCGTCGACGACACCGACGTGAACGTTGGCGATGTTGTGACCTACACCGTGACGTTTAAAACCGCCAACTACACCGGGACTGGCAACAGTCAGAAGAAAATCGTGTCCTACACGATCGAGGATACTTTGCCTGCTTTCCTGACCGATGTGACGGTGACTTCCATCGTGGTTGACAACGACGCCGATCCGGCAACAACGGCTGACCAAACCACGCTCACCGCCCAGTTTGACAGCGCCAAGAAGATTAGCCTCACCTGGACGGACGCAAACGGTAACTTCCTCTATAACAACGGGGCAAGCATCACGATTACCTATCAGGCCAAGGTTACCGCCGAGGCTGCCATTGACGGCGAAGGCAACACAAACCAAGTGACCATTTCCTGGACTGACGAGGATGGCAACACGCCTCCGGACGGCGACAAGCTCACAAAAGAAAACAAGATCTACACCTATGCGCTTGCCCTTCAAAAGGTCGATGACAAAGGGCAAGCGCTGGCAGGCGCAACGTTCCAATTCCCTTTCTATGTCAATGAAACGCCTGCCTCCGACGGTGCGTATGTCTATGCGGGCACAACAGTCGGCACGGGGCTGACCAATCAGATTACGACGCCCGCCAATGGCCAGATCGTCATCAAAGGCGTCGCCTCCGGCACCTATACGATCACAGAAACGGCGGCTCCCAAAGGGTACAACAAGCTGACAGAGAGCTTCGACGTCACGGCTGTCAAAACCGGCGAGACCACCACAAACACCACAGTGTATCTGGACGCCAATGGCAACGAGACGTCGACGGAAACGAAGACAAAGGTTACGGTCGCTTTGGCTAACCTGGCTGCCAGTGTCAAAGTCGTGGTCAACAAAACCGGTGTCCACCTCCCCATCACCGGCGGCATGGGCACAACCATTTTCTACGTCCTGGGCGGCCTCCTCGTCCTCGCAGCCGCTGTGCTCCTACTCCTCAAGAAGAGCCTGAACAAGAAGGACCGTTAACAGTTTGTGTCTGCGTTAACTCTGTTGCAGCCGGAGTTTGGTTGCAACAGAAACGAGAGTTCATCAGAAAGTTTCCTGTGAGCTGTGGAAGCCACGGAAGCCACGGAAATCACGGAAGCCACGGACGAAATTTTCCGGTGAGTTCTCGTTTCTGTACAAACGACTTGCTGAATGATCACATCGTGAATTGTTGAACGACCTGCTGATCGAGCTTCAAAACCCGCCATGAATATAGTACGTCAATCATAGCTCAAATGAAAAAACATCTGTCAAGCATCTTACTAATCACAGCCTTTTTCATCGGTTTAGGACTTTTGCTTTACCCAACCATAAGTAACTATGTGAATTCACTTACCCAGTCCCAAGCCATCACCGCCTATATCGAACATGTTGCGTCGCTAGATCACCAGGAGTACGACGCGATTTGGAATGAGGCGGTTTCGTACAATCGAGACCTCGCGAGTCGTCCGGTGAATTTTCAGCTTACGAGCGAGCAAAGAGCTACTTACATGAGGATGCTCAATGTTGCAGGAAACGGGATTATGGGGTACATCGAAATCCCGGTCATCTCATTATCCCTGCCAATTTACCATGGCGACAGCGAAAGTGTCCTTCAAAAAGCAATCGGCCACCTGGAATGGTCCAGCCTGCCGGTTGGCCGGCCAAGTTCGCATGCTGTCTTAACCGGTCACCGTGGCCTTCCGAGTGCGAGGCTTTTTTCTGATTTGGATAAAGTTTCGCTTGGTGATCACTTCATGCTGCGAGTTTTGAACGAAGTGCTCACTTATGAAGTTGATCAAATTACGATCGTCGAACCACATGAAGTTGAGAGTTTGCAAATAATCGATGGTGAGGACTTTTGTACGCTGATCACCTGCACCCCCTACGGCATCAACACTCATAGAATCCTTGTCCGTGGCCGACGCATTGAAACAGCAGCTGATGTTGGGGCTGGTGGTGGTTCGGGGATTGGCGCAGGCTGTGGTGTGGGCGGTGACGCAGGCGGTGACGCAGGCGGTGACGCGAGCGGTGGCGCGAGCGGTGGCGCGGCAGTGGAAATAGACGCGGGCCCGAGTCTAAATTCGCGTGATGGGGATACAACTGCCGAAAATTGGTCTCCATTCGATGCCCTTCTGGGCTCGCCGAAGTATGTGGTTCTTGTTGTTATGTGTTTCTTGCTCTTTGTTTACATCTTCACTCGTCTGGTCGTCAGCTCTGATAAAAATAAGGTTGCAAAAGAGAATGATCAGGGTAAAAAAAGTAAGTCAGCGAACCTTGATGAAGACTGAGAAAGTTTGATGAAGGCGCTTGAAGGGACTAGAGCTGTGATTTATTGCCTCTGTTTTGCCTTCGCAGTTGTTTGAGTGTTTTTGGAGCGCTTTATTGCTACGTATGGCTTCTCGTGTTAGTTCGTTAGTGTATGGGTTCAATGATTGAAGGTGCGGACGTTTACAGCGTATAGTTCCTAGAATGAGCTCGCTAGTATTCCGGTTCAGAATGTGAAGGTTCACATGTTGCAAGGTATAGTTCCTACATTTACTTTTTCGTAATACACAAGATTGTTGAATGAGCGCTCAGCTACGACCTATTGCGACAAGTTCTTCTATTTCATTATTCAACGTTCTTTATTCAAGATTCTATTCACTATCCACGTCCTAATCCCACTTCTTCTCCGACAAAATCCCACTTCTTCTCCGACAAACCCCACTTCTTCTCCGACAGAAACAAAAATTTTTTCCAAACTGGTCAGGATCAGGATTCTTGCGACACAAATTTTGTTGCGAGGGAACTTTGTCTCCACATAAACAATCGACTGAATGATTACTGACCTGACGACAGAAGTGATTGAACGAAAACTGACATTTGCAAAAATGTTCTAGGGCAAACGCACCGCAACACTAGAAGAAGCCTCTTCTGAACCATGTAAAAGGCAGCCTACTGTCGCAAGTTTCACGATCTGGACCAATCTGGAAACAACATAATTATTTCTCTAAACTTGGCTGAACAAAATTAGAAGGAATACGTCGCCAATACCGCTCCGTCATTGAAAATTCAGCTGCCATCGTACTTGTGTAGAAAGAATAGGCTGCTAATACCGCTCCACCATTTAAGAACTTGAACACAACCGAACCGCTAATAGGAACAAGACGCTGCCAAAACCGCACTGCCACTGAAACTCACTACATATGTTTAAAAATAAACTTATGTAGTGGCTTCGATAGGACTTCAGTCAAAAAGGCTAACGGCGGGATGCCAAACTACCAATTACTACATCTTGTGGTTGCGTAAAAATTTTTTGCTACATTTTGTGGTCTACCTCTTGTTTTCAGAAGACACTTAGCTATAATAAAACAAGAAACAAAACGAAGCAATGTGTGAGGCAACGATTCGTTTTATTTTTTCGTCAAGGGATAAATACTCGGCACTCAAAGGATAATAAGCAACATAGACTCGGACGCAGACACACAACACAACACAACACAACACAACAAAACAAAACACAACACAAAAACACAAACAAACAAAACAAAGGTAGGGCAAACAGATGGTGACACAGATTAAGAAGAGAAATGGCGTAATCGTGCCTTTTGACCCAATGAAAATCAGGAATGCGATCAGCAAAGCGAATTTGGCCGTCGAAGATGAAGTAATCGAGGACGCGGCATTAAACGTCCTGACGCGACTCATTGTCAACAAGTTTTCGCCGGAAACCATACCCACGGTCGAAGAAATTCAGGACACAGTCGAGGAAAACCTCATTCTCGCCGAATACGCAAAAACAGCCAAAGCCTACATCCTCTACCGCGCCGAACATGCCCGCATTCGGCAGGCCGAGAGTGACTTGATGGATATCTATCAGCAGCTCACCTTTCGCAACGCGCAGGACGTCGATCTGAAGCGCGAAAATGCCAACATTGACGCAGACACAGCGATGGGTACCATGTTGAAATATGGTTCCGAAGGCTCAAAATACTTCACGAATAATTACGTCCTGCCCAAAGAATTCGCCTCCGCCCACATCAACGGCGACATCCACATTCATGACCAGGACTTCTATATGCTGACCGAAACCTGTTGTCAGATCGACCTACTCAAGTTGTTTAAGGGTGGCTTTAGCACCGGTCACGGCAAGTTGCGTGAGCCTAACGACATCATTTCCTATGCATCGCTCGCTTGTATCGCAATTCAGGCGAACCAAAATGAGATGCATGGCGGCCAGAGTATCCCGAATTTTGACTACAGTTTGGCGCCGGGTGTGGCGAAGACTTTTAAAAAGTCTTATCGCGATGAGTTCAGCCGTTATGTGGCGGCGGTTCACCTCCAAGATCGTGCAGATACCAGAGCGCTGATTGAGGACGCATACGCCGAAATTGGAGCGATAACGATGGGGGGAGAAGGCGGCTTTGGCCGGAAGATTCAGAGTTATCTGGCGGAACATGCGCCCTCGCTGAGTGAAGATGAAGTGGCCAAAGCCCACGATTTCGCCGTCGCAGGTGCCCTTCAAGAAACTGATCGCAAGACGTATCAGGCCATGGAAGCGCTGGTTCACAACCTCAACACCATGAATTCGAGGGCCGGTGCGCAGGTGCCGTTCAGCTCGGTGAATTATGGGACCGACACTTCGGCGGAGGGGCGGATGGTCGTCAAGAATCTGCTGCTGGCTACCGAGGCAGGCCTGGGTGATGGCGAAACGGCGATTTTCCCGGTGCAGATTTTTAAGGTGAAAGAAGGCGTCAACTACAACGAAGGCGATCCAAACTATGATCTGTTTCAGCTGAGCATGAAGGTCAGTGCGAAGCGCCTCTTCCCCAACTTCAGTTTCCTCGACGCGCCGTTCAACCTCCAGTACTACAAACCCGGCGATTACGACAGTGAGGTGGCGTATATGGGCTGCCGCACCCGCGTCATGGGCAATGTTCACGACAAGGGTAGAGAAACGACTTCGGGGCGTGGGAACTTAAGTTTCAGTTCCATCAACTTGCCGCGTTTAGGTATTGAGGCCAAAGCCGATCTCAGCCACTTCTATTCCCTCCTCGATGACAAGATTGATCTCTTGATTCGCCAGCTGCTGCATCGTTTCGGAATTCAGTCATCGAAGAAAGTCTACAACTACCCATTCTTGATGGGTCAAGGGATATGGATTGATAGTGACGGGTTGGGGCCTGATGATAGTATCGCCGAGGTTCTGAAGCATGGAACGCTGAGTATCGGGTTTATTGGGTTGGCGGAGACTTTGGTTGCGCTGACCGGTAAACATCACGGTGAGAGTGCGGAGAGTCAGCGGCTGGGGCTTGAAATCATTTCACACATGCGCCAACGCATGGATGATGAATCGGCGAAAACCGGCTTGAATTTCACTTTGCTGGCGACGCCGGCCGAAGGTTTGTCCGGTCGTTTCGTGGCAATTGACAAGAAGAAATACGGCGTGGTTCCCGGCGTGACCGACCGCGAATACTATACGAATTCGTTCCATATTCCGGTCTATTTCCCAATCAAAGCTTACAAGAAGATCCAGTTAGAAGCGCCTTATCACGCGCTCACCAATGCCGGCCACATCAGCTATGTGGAGCTGGATGGTGACCCCTCGAAGAACTTGGCCGCTTTTGAAGCCGTGATCCGCTGCATGAAAGAAAGCGGCATCGGCTACGGCTCGGTCAACCACCCTGTCGACCGCGACCCAGTCTGCGGCTACAACGGCATCATCGACAATGAGTGCCCAAAGTGCGGCCGCACTGAAGGTTCTTATCCGGCAGGGCACTCTGCTGATGGCCAATGCGCTGATGTCCACGGTGCTGGTGGCCATAGTGCCGGTGGCCACGTTGCCGGTGGCCACCCTGCGCCGAAATTCGAACGGATCCGCCGCATCACCGGCTACCTCGTCGGAACGACAGACCGCTGGAATAATGCGAAGCGTGCCGAAGAGCACGACCGGGTGAAACATGGTCAATAAGCTGGGTTTGGTATCCGAGCCGCGCGTTTGTCGCGACGAGCGCGCGAATAGTGGCGCGCTCGCGAGCGGTGGCGAGAACGCGAATAACGATGGCCGCGCAAGCAATAAGAAAAGTGCAGGTAACGATGCGCGTGCGAGCCACGAGTTGAGAATCTTCGGTATCGTTGAAGAATCCATTGTTGACGGCCCCGGGATTCGTTATGTGATCTTTACCCAGGGCTGTCCTCATCATTGTGCCGGCTGTCACAATCCGCAGTCCTGGCCTGCGGAAGGTGGCGAGACACGCGATATCGAAGAATTGTTTGCAGATATCGCGGCCAATCCCCTGCTCTCCGGTGTTACGTTCAGCGGCGGAGAACCATTTGAGCAGGCGGGGGCTTTGGCCACACTTGCTAAGAAAATCAAAGCTCACGACTTACACCTGATGACGTACACGGGCTACTTGTTTGAGGATCTGATTGCGCGAAATGATGACGCAACGAATGCGCTCTTGGCTCTGACGGATGTCTTGGTTGACGGACTTTTCGTGATGGCGCAACGTGACCTGACTCTCTCATTTCGAGGGAGTCGTAACCAAAGACTGATCGACGTTGCGCAGACAAGGCTGGCGGGTCAGATTGTGCTTGCGGAACTGGTTAAGGAGCGCATGTAGCTACGTATTGCTGTAAGTGCAGCTTCATAATTTAACCAACTCGTTCGGAAGGAGCGCTTACAGCTACGTATTGCTGTAAGTACGGGTAAATTCGTTATCCCGCCTCTTAAAAACAACGTATGTTGGCAATTTAACGCAACAAGTACTGTTTCAGCATTTATCCAACTTGCTAATAAGGATGGTTGTAGCAGAGATCGAAAGAAATTTGCCAGCCAACCGCCAGCAAAGCACCTGCAAACACCTGCCAAGCGCCAGGCAAGCACCAGCCAAGCCAAAAGGAGTTTCCAAACTGGTTAGGATCCGGATGTTTGCGACGAGAATATTGTTACCAGCAAATTTTCAACAGGCTTTACCAGCTGAATGAACGATTACTGACCTACGGGCAGTGGTTTTTGAATGAATACTGACATCCGGCGAATCGTTGTTGGCAAAAGCATAATATCAGCGGGAAATCCATCCTCACAACTCACGGTGAGGCAGTATCCTGTCGCAAGTTTCGCGATCCTGACCAACCTGGAAATAGCATAATGATTTCTGTAATTTTCGCAGGACAAATTCAAGGAACAATACGCTGCCAATACCGCTCCGCCATTAAAAACTCAAACACTGTCCTACCCATGTAGGGGAAATGCGTCGCAAAAACCGCTCCGCACTGACTCACCGGCTGCAAAAGCTAACCTCAAAACTGAGTACATGAAACTGTGCATATGAAACTGAGTACATGAAACTGACAACATTAAATTGACTACATAAGTTTATTTTTAAACTTATGTAGTCAGTTGCAGTCAGTTGAAAACGTACTTGTCCATACGGTCGAAGGCTTCTTTGATGCGATGCGTCGGGGATGCGAGATTCAGACGGATGCTTGTGGGGCCTTCGAAGAGGTTGCCATCTTGCCAGCCTACACCGACGTCCCAGCCGGCTTGCATTAGTTCGGCGTGAGTCAGATCATGTTCGGCAAGCCACTCGGCACAGTCCATGAATAACATGTAGGTGCCTTCGGAGCGGAATGTGCGTACGCCTTTGAAGTGATCACGTATGTATTCGTAGGCGTAGTTTACATTCTCAGACAGAACGGGAAGGAGCTGGTTCAGCCAGTTCTCGCCTTCTTCACTGTAGGCGCCGATGAGTGCATGCTCGGAGAAAATGTTCATAGTGTTATATATGGTCTTTGATCCAATGGCTTGGACACGGTCGCGGATGGCTTTGTTATAGATTACGCTGTAGCTTCCTACCAGTCCTGCGAGGTTGAAAGTTTTCGAAGGTGCATAAAATGCGATGGTATGCATCTTGGCCCATTCGGATACAGACTGGGTCGGCGTGTAGACGTTGCCATTCATCAGTAAGTCTGACCAGATCTCATCGGAGATGACCCAACAGTCATTCTTCTCGTAGACTTCCATAGCTTGGATGATTTCTTCTTCTGACCAGACTCTGCCGCAGGGGTTATGAGGGTTACAGAAGATGGCGACGTGGATGTGGTTTTCTTTGATTTTTTTGTCCATGTCTTCATAATCCATTCGCCAAGTTCCGTCTTCATCCTGCACCAAAGGCGAGTGGATAATAGGGTAGCCATTTGATGTGACGGCATGAGTGAATCCCATATAAGTAGGGCTGTGGAGCAGGATGTTGTCACCTGCAGCGGCGAAGACTTTGAGTGCCGAAACCACACCGCCCAAAACGCCGTTTTCATAGCCGATGGCTTCCTTCGTTAACCCGTCTACCAATTTGTGGCGTTTGTGCCAGTTGATAATGGCCTCATAATAGGCATCGGAAGGTGAAAAATAGCCGAAGCATGGATGTTCAGCACGTTTGATGATTTCATCTTGGATGGATCTCGCGGTGGGAAGATTCATGTCGGCGACCCACATGGGAATTTCGTCGAAGCCTTCTTTTGGCGTCGAAGGGGCGAATCCCGGCAGATGGCCGATCGCATCGACCGCAATTGAATCCATGCCATGTCTATCTATTACTGTTTCAAAATCGTATTTCACTAGTTACTCCTCTTCTTCGGCCTCGAACTCGACTTCTACATCTACTTCGGCTTCAACTTAGACTTCGACTTCTACTTCTTCTTCCGCTTTTTTGATTTGTCATGCTCGCCGAGCCAATAAATGAATCCTTGCATGGTTGGCAACAGGAATTTGGACTCTGCAAAGAACACTTTGATCTCTTCTATACTAAAAGGCCTGTACCTATCAGGTGCTACAATGTCATTGGTGTAGCCGGATATTTGCCGAACGGCGTCGAAGAAACCTGTGATAAACGTAGGGTAGTATTTGAGAACATCATTCAGTTTGGCTTCTGCACCGGCCAAATCCCCCAACTTATAACACAACATCATCGCGGGAATTTGCACACCTAACATGGGGTCATCGTATTTGGCCAGCAATGCATCGGCCGCTTCTTTGTCCTCAACCAGCACGTATAGGCTCATCAAGGTGTTGCGCACACCTAGGTTATCGGTTGTGTTCAATTTGAGCATATATTCGGCTTGGGCGATTGCTTGGCGCATTTTACCCAAGCTGATTAGTAATTTCAGATAGTCATTCGCAAGCCTCATATAGGGTCTTGTCTCAAGAAACCCCCAATAATCTCCCTCAATGTCAGCGGTGCTTTCGTCCGCATCGAGGCGTTTCTTTTCTTTTGCCAAAAGATCTTCCATCTTCTTTTGTTTCTCATCAGATTCGCGCTCGAAGTCTAGCAGAAAGGTGGTTGCATCTAGGAATTTGGGATTCTTCCTGAGGGCGGCTTTGGCCAAGCGAATGGCTTCTTCAGCGGTTTTTGCGTCCAAAGCCTGCTGGTACAAATTGAAGGCGGGGTCATCGAGATCTTCCTCTACTCCATATAGGATCTGGTTAATGGTGTCTGGTGTCCAGCGCTTGCCAAAGTCGTACTCAACGCCACTGCCATTCGGAGAAGGTTTGGCGGACTTGGGGGGAAGAGGGCGACTTTTCTCGTTGTCAGTATCACTTTTTTTATCGTTCATGGGCACCTCCATACTTGTTATGAACTTCGCATTGACTCGCGTCTGCAGAGTCAACTGCATCAGCTGCATCAACTGCATCAACTGCATCAACTGCATCTTGTGTGTCATCGCAGAAAACCGGAATAAAAACCTAGGCTCGTTTCAGCTATTGCGGTTTCAGTTATTCCGCTATAACGAAAAGTATAACGAAAAATCTATCCCTACGTCTATTACGTCCTTGTTACATGTGATTCTACGACTTCTGTGCGTCGTGCAACTGAATCAAGCGAGCGAGACGCATTCAAGGCCAACGAAAACACCTGAATAATGCCTCAAGAACGAGCAAAAAACTCGAAAAACACAAAAATTTTGCCCAAAAGGTCAATATACCTGTATACTAATTACATATGTAACGGCTCAATGCCAGTCAACCGAATCAGTCGGCAGCGCCACGCAGCCAAGCGCAGCCGACTAGCCAAGCGAATCCGCCACGTGGCCACTCAAATTCAAGTTATGAGAACAAACATGAACATTCGGAACAGTCTCAAGAGCATCATACGAACACCCGTGAAGTCAAGCTTATTCCTCATGCTGATCGCGGCAGTCACGGCTTTCCTTTACCTCGCGCTGAATACATGGTATTCGAGCGTAGCCATGCTGCGGGATGCCGAGGATAACTACACCACAATCGTCACCTTGAAATACCGCGATACCTATGGCGCAAGTGCAGGCTATCAGACAGCGGAGATGAAAGAAGATGCGGCGAAGATAGACTTCCAAGCAATCGCAGATAATGAGAACGTGCGGCTTTGGCAGCCTGCAGATATCGGATTTGGCACTTCAGAAGGATTCGTGTCGAAGTCGCGCGACCCTGAATATGCATTTACCACGGTCATGGTGGTGAAAGATTTACGGAAATTTGCCGACGACAGCCCCTATGCCGGGAAGCTTGTGGACACGCTGTACTCATTTCGTGACTATAAGCCGGGGCGGACGGTTTTTATCAGAGATAATTTCGAAGAAATCGGCTTCGAACCGGATGAAGATGCTCTGTATGTGATCCATGCCAACATCGTGACACTCGACGGCAACGGTATTTCGTTGGAACTTGTCCCATTCATTAATAATTGGGCCGAAGCCTCCGGTATCGACACCACAGCGATCAAACCTTTCCTTGAAATTGAGTCGGAAGCTGATTTGCAGACGCAGGAAGCCAAGATTTATCAAGAAATCGCCAATTATTACACGGCAATGAATCAAGCGCTCAGCGTCAATCACGTCACGGATCCGGCTTCGCTTGAAGAATTCCATCAGCAAGTCCTCTTCCTTGAATCCGGTCGCCTCTTCACTCAAGAAGAGGCCCAAGCAGGCGAGAAACTCGCCGTAATCTCCCGAACGATCGCCGACCGCCAGGAGCTGGATGTTGGCGACGACCTCACGATCCTTCTGCCTGACCAAGACACCTCCTCTTACTACGAATGGGGCATGGAATTGTCGCGTGAGGAAACATACCGGGTTGTCGGTATCGTGAACTATGTCGAAGAATATCATAAGAACATTTACATTCCGCCCACAAGTTACGCAAATCACGGAAGTCAAGACCCTAACCCGGTTGGCAGTGCGACGAGTCTCGGCCAAGCAACAATCAAGAACGGAACCGCAGACGCCTTCCTCGCTGACCTAGAGCCCTATCTCTCCGACAACATATTGGTCAACGTCTATGACCAGGGCTACGAGATCATGGCCAATGCAGTCCATGTTGTACAAAATGCCGCAATCGCACTTTCGCTTGTTGCTTTGCTCGTCACCTTGGCCGTTCTGGTCTTCTTCTCCACCCAATACACCGATAGTCAGCGGGAAACGGTGGGGATCATGCGTAGTTTTGGTGCAACAAAGCACGAAAGCAGGCTCTACCTCATGGCCGGCGCTGTTCTGATCTTGGTGCTTGCGATTGTGCTTGGCATTGCGATCGGAATCTATTATGCAGAAGATCTCGTGGTTTATGCGCTGAACTTTGTTGCGGATCTTCAGGTCATCGACTCCCGCTACAGCGACTCGTTCCGTGGTCTGGTGAAGCCGTTCCAGCCGGTGGTGAGGCTTTCTTATGGCTTCGCAGTGGGCGCCGGTGCGGTGATTTTACTGGCAGCCCTGGGATTCGCGTTGTTCTTCGCAGAGCGCACTATCAGCGGCCGCATGATCACTCATCGGGCGAAAACTCCTACCCTCCGCCCCGTCAAGAAGTCTTCCGTAGCCCTGTCCGGACCTTTGCGCCACGCAGTCCTCGCCATTCGCCGTGACAAGGGCCGCTCCCTCCTCACCGTTACCCTCACGATCGTAGCGCTCTTATTCGTAGCTTCGTTACAAGCTACATTAAGCTCCTATGCCTCGGCCAAAGCCGCCCTCTACAACGACACTTCGCTCAGAGGCTACACCGCGAAAATGGATGGTCTTTTCACAGATCGAATGGCGCTCCGGAATAGTCAAGCGATCGATCTGCGTGATACGCCTGGTCTGGGCGATGTTGCCTATACCTATCAATTGAATTATCAATACTTGGGCATCGCCCAACGAGCAGACGGCTCTCCCGGCAACTCCCAAGAGATGCCCGTAATCACGAGTATGTTTGAATGGGAAAATATAGTAACATCGCTCTATATTCAACCCAATCTAGTCTTTACAGACCAAGTTCGCCAGGCACCTGAATTCCTCTTCACGGACTTTCAAGCTGAATTCATGGAAGGGTGGGATGAGGGGCGCTTTGGCCAAAGAAACTGGGACATCCTCCCCGTCATCATCTCCACGGACATGAAAGCAACCCACGGAATCGAATACGGTGACACGATCCGAATCTATACCCAAGACCACTTGTGGGGACCATTCTTCCAGTATATACGGCCGATGGAGATGCAGGTTGTTGGCTCCTTCACCCGTGTGGCTGACCTCAATAACATGTACGCACCCTTGCCCCTTGGCGCTCTGGATCCCGAAAACTCGACCTTGCGCGACCTGGACGCCATTGACTTCCCTCCTACGACAGGCACCTACCTCAGCACAACTCTAGGCGCAAATGATCTCCTGCGAGAGGAAGATCTGACCGATCAGCAGAAACTCGATATCATTTTGGATAACTACTATATCTCTTCCCTTACTTTCCAAGTGCCAGATCCCGCAGATCTCACGATGCTAAAAGATGCACTCGAAGAAAAGGGCTACTCTGGCCCAGACATGCCCAACGATCTACGAATCACTATCGTCATTGAGGACTCCCAGTTCCTGGAAGCCGTAAACTCAATTGATCAACGCAGCCGCTACTTGGAGCTGCTCTACCCGGTGCTGCTCGTATTAACTAGCTTGCTGGGCCTCCTCACCGGCTTCTTGGCTGTCAAAGCCCGCCGCGAAAACATCGCCCTGATGCGCGCAATTGGCGCCCGCAAGAGCACCATCTTCGCCACAATTTTCGGCGAGCAAGCCATCCTTCTCCTACTAGGCGGAGCGATCGCTATTGTCTTGTGGCTTCTCTTGCGCGGCTCTGCCGAATTGTCTTCTCCCGCAACCTACGCCTTCTTGATCAGCTACGCCTTGAGTGTGCTAGTCTCCACGTTGTTCCAGAACCGTAAGCCTGCCCTCGCCATCATGAGCGAGAAGGAGTAGATGATTGAGAGTTGAAATTTGTGAATTGTGAATTGAGATTTGTGAATTTGTGAATTTGTGAATTGTGAATTGAGATTTGTGAATTTGTGAATTTGTGAATTGTGAATTGAGATTTGTAAATTGTGAGTTGTTAATTGAGATTTGTTAATTGAGAATTGAGAGTTGAGAATTGCGAATTGTAAATTGAGATTTGTAAATTGAGATTCGAAATTTTTGATTTGTAAATAGAGAATAGAGAATAGAGAATAGCTTAGAATAGAGGACTTGCTATGAGTATCATAACCCTAGAATCAGTCAAATACACCTACAGCAACCTCTATCAGACAATGGAAGCGCTGAAGAACGTCAGCTGCTCCTTCGAGCAAGGAAAAATTTACGCAATCATCGGCAAAAGCGGCAGCGGCAAATCCACTATGCTTTCCTTAATGGCCGGACTCGACATTCCGGGCAGCGGAGACGTCTATTTCCGCGGCCAATCAACCCGCAATCTCGACCTCGACCGCTATCGCCGCAACGAAGTCGCCATGATCTATCAGAGCTTCCGCCTCTTCCCGCTCCTGACAGCCGTCGAAAATGTGATGTACCCCATGGAACTTCACGGCATCAAACCTCGTGAGGCCAAAACCCGCGCCGAATCCTACATTCGCAGTGTTGATCTAAGCGATTCCGAATTTAACCGTTTCCCATCCATGCTTTCCGGTGGCGAGCAG
The DNA here is from genome assembly GCA_964479695.1 of uncultured Fastidiosipila sp. Lineage (GTDB taxonomy): Bacteria > Bacillota > Clostridia > Saccharofermentanales > Fastidiosipilaceae > JAAYZH01. The sequence continues at coordinate 764 of CAYZSO010000034.1, read as the reverse complement.
CAACGCATCGCTATCGCCCGCGCGCTCGCCATGGACACAAACCTCATTCTCGCTGACGAACCCACCGGCAACCTCGATACAGTCACTGCCAAGACCATCATCGAACTCCTCGCCGACCTTGCCCACGACCAAAACTACTGCGTCGTAGTCGTGACCCACGACCTAGAAATCATCGACATGGTTGACATCACCTACCAAATGCGCGACGGCGTACTACTAGAGAAGCCGTGAGTTCGCTTGGCCGGTTGGTCGGTTGGCCGGTTGGCCGGTTGGCCGGTTGGCCGGTACTTCACTACATAAGTTTATTTTTAAACATATGTAGTGAGTTCGTCGATGACGGAGCGGTTTTGGCTGCGTATTCCTCCTTGTATTTGTTCCCCGTAAATGGAGAGCTTGATGAAGGTTCGGCTTCTGCGACGTATTGTTCCTTGAATTTGTTCTTCGGAAATTGCAGGAATTATTACGCTATTCCAAGTTGGTCAAGATCGCGATGTTTGCGACAGTTGACTTACCTCCAAATCATTTTGAGGAGGCTTTCTATCCATTAGCGGATTAATCGCACGCAAGTAAGCAGCGAAGCTAATTCGTGAAAAGTCATCCAGGTGCACATATCTTCAAATTTGCTTAAATGTGCATGATAGAGCCGAAGTCAACACATGACACGTCACCCAACGTGCGCATATCTTCAAATTTGCTTTTATGTGCATGATAGAGCCGAAGTTTATACATGACACGTCACCTAACGTGCGCATATCTTCAAATTT
>CAYZSO010000033.1:0-34208 GCA_964479695.1 uncultured Fastidiosipila sp. | reverse complement strand
GCATTTTTAACACCTAGAGAGCGCTTTGCCCAACCACCAACAAGTTTACGCCGCCGGTGGGTTGGCGCAAAATTTGAAGATTCACTACATAAGTTTATTTTTAAACATATGAAGTGAGTTTTTGCCGGGAAAATTGGAACGAGAAGCGTAACACCGAATTCACACTCATTACTCCTTGAAGCGTAAAATCTTGACAAATTAGATAATTTATCTGATTTGTTCTAGCAAAACATTGGCGAGGCTATTACAATAGATATGCAAGAAGTTCGAGAACCTATAAAGGAGGTTACCCCATGATCCATGAGTACAAGAAAATCATGACCCCAATTGACGGGTCAGAAGCAAGTGAGATTGCTTTTAAGAAAGCAGCGGATATTGCGATCCGCAACGGTGGTGTTTTATATCTCGTCCATGTCATTGACAATTTTACGTTTTCGCTTTTGCCGCAGTATGACTTCAATTTTGATAAGTCCGCGTTCATTTCGCAGGCTGAAGAGCTAGCCAAGAAAATGATGGAGACCTACCGTGAGTGGGCTTTGAAGAAAGGCGTCGGCGAAGTTGTCGTCGACATCAGACAGGGGCGTCCGCGTGTTGAAATCGCTACACAGTTGCCGGAGCAGTTTGGCATCGACTTGATCGTCATGGGTGCCACGGGTATGAGCCGCTTTGAGCAAGCTATGCTGGGTTCTGTTACGACCCACGTGGTGAAGCACGCGGCTTGCGATGTGTTAGTTGTTCGTGCGGACAAAGAAGGCAAGGATCCTGAGAAGATTTTTGTTACCTGATTTCGGGACGCCGATGACGCGCCCAATAACGCGCCGATGACGCGCCTAATGACACGTCGATGACGCGCCCAATGACCCGTCGATAAAACATCAAGTTTGGAGTTTTCAATGAAGAATCAAATTCTCGGCCGAACCGGCCTTTCCATCAGCCCCGTAGTTTACGGGGCCATTATTCATAAGAATGAAACGCCGGAAACCACCGCCCGCTATGTGGGTGAAGCGATTGACCGAGGCGTGAATTACTTCGACGTGGCGCCTTCCTATGGTGATCCGCAGGCTTTGCTAGGTCCCGCGCTCGAGCCTTATCGCAAGAACGTGGTTCTAGCCTGCAAGACCACGGAGCGGACGGCGGCCGGTGCGCGTCGGGAATTGGAGCAGGCGCTGCGCGATTTGCACACCGACTATTTCGATGTCTACCAGTTCCACTCCATCAGTACCGAGCAGGATGTGGAAACGATTTTTGGTCCCGGAGGCGCGATGGAGACCTTCCGCGATGCGCGCGAGCAGGGGCTCATCCGTTACATTGGCATGTCGATTCACAACGAGAAGGCCGCCATTCGCGCGATGGGGCTCTTCGATTTTGACACTCTTCTCTTCCCGATGAACTGGGCCTTAGGTCTGAACACGGGGTGGGGGGAGGAGACGGCGGCTTTGGCCAAAGCCACCAACAAAGGACTTCTCGCCATCAAGTCAATTGCCCACCGCATGTGGCGTGAGGGGGAAGTTCGCTCGTACCCGAAGTCGTGGAACCGCCCGCTGGACGTCACCGGTCCGGATGTTCCGATCGCCGTTGCCGCGATGAAGTATAGTTTTGCCAAAGGCGCCATGAGCCTCGTTCCTCCCGGGGACATTGACCATTTCCGCTTCATGCTGGACCACATCGACGAAGTTCAGGCGAACCCCCTAAACGACGACGACCTTGCGCTGCTCCGCCACGAAGCCGCACTGGTCAAGGACGAGATGATTTTTTGAGCCGGCGCCGCCGGCGCCGCCGATGAAGTTGGCGAAGGTCGGCGCAGTTGGCGAAATGTGCTGTGCCGGCTTCTTGAGCTCGCCATTCTGAGTCAGCGGCGTCAGCCAAACAACAGCTCCAAAGCGATCCCGCAAGCGAAATTTGTCTTGATAAAGTTCGCTGTATTTATGTGAGCTTTTGAAGTCAAGTTCTGTTCGGACTTCACTTCAATAGGTAAGATTTCATTGCCTCGGCCTTGCTGCAAAATAAAATCTAACACATAGGTGGATTATTCATTGACCAATGCATCGGCGTAACCGGAAATTGTTAACCAAAGATTTCAGAACGAACGCTCAGTTACGACTAATCGTTATACATTTCCAGTTTTTTCTGTCTCCAACTGACTTGGCAGGAACGCAAGTTGCTACTTATTGTTACAAGTGCGACTTCGTTTTTGTTCGAAGGATTTGGAATGAACGCATAAGCTACTTATTGCTATAAATGCAACTTGGTTTCATATTATCCTGGTTACTCTAATGTACATAACATATGAAATTTCAAAATTATTTTGTCGCGGCCTCTGCTTTTACGCCGACTAGGACCAATTAAGTTAAAAAGCTTTTCCATCCTGGTTCGGATCCGGATCTTTGCGACAACAATATTTTCCAGAGATGATCTTGACATTTTTTTACAGCCAGATGAATGATTACTGACCTGAAGACGGAAATTATTGAATGAATCCTGACCTTGGCAGCTACATGGTCTGCAATAAGCATAGAGCCAACGCGAAAATACCTTTGAAAGTGCTGTGTCTGTCAATCCGATGTCGCAAGTTTCTCGATCCGGACCAACTTGGAAATCGCATAATAATTCCTATAATTTCCGCAGAACAAATTCAGGAAGAATACGTCGCCTAAACCACTCCGCCAACAAGAACGCACTACATATGTTTAAAAATAAACTTATGTAGTCGAAATACGCCGCCAATACCGCTCCGCCACCTTATACCGCCACCTCAACTCCGCACACATCCTGCGCACAAACTCACCTCGCGATTTTGCTACGACGATTTCGCCACGACGGTTTCATCACGGCGGTTTCGCCACAACGGTTTTGCCACAACGGTTTCGCCGCCTGCTTTCACTACATCAGTTTAAAAATAAACTTATGTAGTGAAAGCAGGGGGCTTTAGCAGAAGCGACAAGAGAATTGCGAGAAGTGAAGGATAAGCAAACCGAACTTGGTGAAATCAACAAATTTAATATTTGTAAATTGAAGTTACTGGTGACTAATTACCATATAAATGATAATATGAACCTAGTACGTTTGCCTTGACAAGAGAAGTGTGGTTTGGGCAGCTTCGTAGTTGACGGGGGCTTTGGCCACAGACTTGTCATCCTAGGAATGGAGGTTTCCATGAAGAAGAGGAATCTTATTGCCTTGTTGCTGGCTGTTGCTTTGCCACTGACCTTAGTGCTCAGCTCGTGCAACAACACTAGCAACACAACTGCGCCGAGTACTCCGGAGACGACTGCTGATGGTGGCTCGACTGCCCCACCGACGGAAGCACCGACGACTGTTGCCGGGACTACCGAACCGCAGGCTTCCGGTGTCCAGGTAGGAATTGTGCTTCCGACACGTGATGAGCCGCGTTGGATTCAGGATCAGACTCAGTTTGAGAAGATACTGGGAGATGCCGGATTTACGAATCAGGTTTTGTTCAGCCAGGGTAGCTCTGCTACTGAGAAGACGAATGTTGAGAGCTTGATTTCTCAGGGGATCAAGGTTTTGATCATTTGCGCGCATGATGCCGCCGGTGCTGCCGGAACGGTACAGGATGCGAAAGACGCCGGTGTGACCGTCATTGCCTATGACCGTCTGATTACCGGAACTGCCGCGGTGGATTACTATGTCACTTTTGACTCAATCTCCGTTGGTGAAGCGATGGGAACGTATTTGGCACAGCAGGCTGAGGGTAAGGGCAAGGATCTTCCGCTTTACCTGTACGCCGGTGCTGCGACGGATAACAATGCTTTCTTGTTCTTCCAGGGTGCCTGGAACATTTTACAGCCACTGATTGCGGACGGAACTTTTGCAATTAAGAATTCTACGGAAGCGCAGAGATTCATTGAGAAGAAGGATCTGACTCGTGAAGAGCAGGCCACAATTATCGGCCAGATTACAACGGATTGGGACTTCTCCGTAGCGAAGGGTAAGGCTGAGGCGAACTTGACTGAGGCCAGTGATGCGGATAAGGGCGAAGTCTTTATTTTGGCACCGAATGATGGTACGGCACGTTCGATCGCGGATGTTTTTGCTGCGGATCCGGCGGTCACGAAATATCACGTTACCGGCCAGGATGCTGAAATTGCTTCTGTCCAGTACATTATTGATGGCAAGCAGTCGATGACGGTGTTCAAAGATACGAGAACTTTGGCTGCTGATTCGGTCCAGATGGCGGTAGATGTTCTTGGTGGCAAAACTCCTGCGACTGATGCTGAGTATGATAATCAGGTGAAGATGGTCCCGTCGAAACAGACTCCAGTCGTTGTGGTGACGAAGGACAATGTGAAGTCGGCTTTGATCGATTCTGGCTACTATCAGGCAAGTCAGTTCACCGGTCTGAATTAGTGTGAGCACTGCGCGGGCTAAGTTTGCGTGAGCTGACTTCAGTTCGCTCGAGCAGCGAGCTGCATGAGTTCGCGCGAGCCGTGAGCTGAGGTTAAGTAGAAACTGGGGCGGCAGCGTCAGGAGGACAATGCCGCCTCTCATTCGAAATTCAAGATTCAACAAGCTCATTCAAGATTCAACAAGCTCATTCAAGATTCAAGATTCGAAATTCAAGATTCAAGATTCAAGAAGCCGGACACGAGGAAGAGTATGAAGACAATCCTGGAAATGCGGCAGATCACGAAGGAATTCCCCGGGGTCAAGGCCCTGGATGAGGTGAATTTCCAAGTTCGTGAAGGCGAGATCCACTGCTTGGTCGGGGAGAATGGTGCCGGTAAATCCACTTTGATGAAAGTGCTGTCCGGGGTTCACCCTTACGGCAGTTATACAGGCGACATTGTTTACGATGGAGAAGTGAAGAAATTTTACCGGGTCAACGATTCGGAGAATGCAGGCATCGGCATCATTTATCAGGAGTTAGCCCTGATTCCCGAGCTGTCGGTGTATGAGAATATTTATTTCGGGAATGAAGTTCTAAACCAGCGGGGATTGATCGATTGGAACTTAACGAGGCAGAAGGCGGAGGCGGTTTTGGCCAAAGTCGGGCTCAGCATCAATCCTGAGACGAAGATTAAGTTCTTGGGTGTTGGACAGCAGCAATTGGTTGAAATTGCGAAGGCTCTCAGCAAGGACGCGCGCCTCTTGATTCTGGATGAACCGACGGCGGCGCTGAATGACACGGATTCTGAGCACCTGCTGAAGCTGATGACGCAGCTGAAGGAGCAAGGGGTTACGCTCATCATGATTTCCCACAAACTGAAGGAAGTTATGGAGATTGCGGATTCCATCACGATTTTGCGCGATGGCCACACGATTCGCTCGTTCGATCAGGACGTGGAGCCTGTGACGATTTCGCAGATGATCCAGCTGATGGTGGGTCGTGAAATCAAGAATATATATCCACCGAGGCCAAAGCCGCAAATAGGCAAGGATGTTCTGGAAGTGTCGAATTGGACCGCGGAGCAGCCTTCGACCGGGCGGATTATTTTGCGGGACATCTCGTTTCATGTTCGTCAAGGCGAAGTGGTTGGGATTGCGGGCTTGATGGGCGCGGGGCGGACGGAACTGGCGCTGAGTTTGTTTGGCAATACGCCAGACTACCGCTTGCTGTCTGGCGAAGTGAAAGTGGACGGGGTGGAGGTCAAACTGACTAACACAAGGAAGGCGATTGAACATGGCCTGGCTTACCTGACGGAGGATCGCAAAGGCAATGGTTTGATCCTTATTCAAGACATTAAATATAATATGTCTTTGGCCAACTTAGATGAACTTAAAGAAGGCATCTCTCTTAATGAAGACAAAGAAATCCGCGTCATGCAGGAACTTTCGGACTCGATCGGTATCAAAGCCCCTTCGATTGAGCAAAAGGTTCTGAATTTGTCGGGCGGCAATCAGCAGAAGGTGGTTATTGGTAAATGGATGTTTGCCGAACCTGAAATTCTGATTCTGGATGAACCGACCCGAGGCATTGATGTCGGTGCGAAATATGAAATTTACCAACTGATTTACCGTCTGGCGAGCGAAGGGAAGAGCGTTGTTTTGATCTCTTCGGAATTGCCGGAGATCCTGAACCTCTGTGACCGTATTTATGTGATGTCGGCCGGTCGGATGGCGGGTGAATTGTCCCGCGAAGAGGCGACGGATGTGAAGGTCATGGAACTGGCAACCCGTTACTAAAGGGCAGGCTAGAGTCGAAAAATGAGAAATTAGATGATGTGAGAAATGTGCGGCTTTGGCCGAGAGAGACCTAAATGACTCACCAAAAGACTCAAGGGAATAGACTTATAGGAGCAAATTCTTATGGAAAAAGACGAGAAGAAAATCCTCATGAAAGATCTGCCCCCGCAGCATAAATATGCGGATGAACCGGAGCCGGACAAGGGGCCGCCGGCGAGCAAAATTGTGACGTTCTTGAAGGGGAATGCGCGCGATTATGTGATGTACCTTGCCTTGGTTGTGATTTTTATTTTCTTCACAATTACGACGAAAGGTAATTTCCTCACCGCCCGCAACTTGACGAACTTGATTAATCAGACGGGATATGTGGCTATCCTCGCGATTGGCATGACCTTGGTCTTGATTATTAAGCACATTGATTTGTCGGTTGGATTCGTTGCCGGTTTTACGGGTGCGATTGCCGCGATTCTGATGGCGCGCTATGGGCTCTCGGAGTGGCTTGTGATTCCGCTTGTGTTGCTTGTGGGCTTGGCGATTGGCGTTTATTACGGGGTGATGGTGGCGTATGTTGGGGTGCCGGCTTTTGTTACCACGTTGGCGGGTATGTTTATTTTCCGCGGGATGTTGACGCTGACGCTGCAGAGCACGGGTACGATTATTATTCCGGAGAAGAATGCGGGCTTTATTGCTTTGTCGAATGGGTTTATTCCCAACATTGGAAGTGGGGACCTCAATATCACTGCCTTGCTGATCGCTGCCGCCCTGATTATTGCCATGGTTTGGTCTGCGGTTAGCCAGCGGCGCAGTAAACTTAAGTACAATTTCGAAGTTTCGTCGACGCCGGCTTTTGTTGCGAAGCAGGTTGTTTTTGCGGTTGTGATCGGAGCAGTGTTCTGGCTTCTGGCCAATGAACGTGGTGTGCCCTGGACTTTGCTCATCGTGGGTGTGGTGCTGGCCATTTACAATTTCGTCTTGAACAAAACCAAAACCGGCCGCTACATCTACGGTGTGGGCGGCAACCAGGAAGCGGCGGAACTCTCAGGCGTGAATGTCAAGAAGATCACGCTTCTGGTGTTCATGTCTATGAGTATGATGGCGGCTCTTGCCGGTATTCTCTATACCTCGCGCATGCGTTCCGCGACCCCGACGGCCGGCCTCGGCTTCGAAATGGATGCGATTGCTTCTTCTTACATTGGTGGTGTCGCGGTGTCGGGCGGTGTCGGGCGTGTTACGAACACGATTATCGGCGCGCTCGTGATCATGAGCCTTACGAATGGCATGAACCTGATGCAGATCGACGTGTCATACCAGTACATTGTCCGCGGCTTGATTTTCACCTTGGCGGTTGCATTTGACATTCGGAGCCGCCGCAAGTAGAATGTTATTAATTGGTGCGAATGATTCGAATGAAATAATTTGAACACGTTGAGTACGTTGAGCACGTTGATCAGGTTGAGCACCACGAATCAAGCCCCCGAGCAGAATTTACGAATTCTGCTTACATAAGAATACAGAAAAGCCCCGAGCTCTACGGGGCTTTTCTGGTGTCTGGAGAAGTTTCTCCTTGGCTCGAAACCAAGGGATAGTTACTTGTCCAGCAACCAATCGAGCAAGTTGATTTTTTGAATTCCTGAATAATTCGCAGTCGCTGAGATTTCATCTAGGGTTAGTAAGAATTTTGGGTAATGATCAGTAATTCTCTGTAACGGTTCAAGCTCCCGTTGTAAGGTATTTTCATCAAGTGTGGTGGCGGAAACTTGATAGTAAGCGACACCCTCGGGACCTGAGGTCACAAAATCAACCTCACGTTCAGCGATTTTGCCGACGTTTACCTTTTTCCCGCGACGCAGTAACTCTAGATAAACAACATTTTCCAAGAGATGACCCAAATCCGATTCGGAATTTACGGCCAAAAGATTGCGAAGGCCAGTGTCAACAATGTAGTATTTTCCTAGTGTTTTGAGGAATTGTTTACCTTTGATATCGTAGCGGTCACATTTGTAAAAGACGAAGCTATCACATAAGGCTCGTAAGTATTGATCGACAGTTCCGGAAGAAATTTTCCGGCCGGCGGAGTTTAACGAATCACTGATTTTCTTCGCCGAGATTGGGCTACCAATGCTGCTGCAGAGAAATTTTGTAATACTTTCCAATACGGAAATATCGTTGATATTTTCGCGGGTGGCCACATCCTTCACCAGAATTGTGTTATAGATCCCATCAAGATACGTAGAGACGATTGGGCGCTCTTTGCGAAGCGTCGCGACGTAAGGAAAAGAACCATAGGTGAGGTAATCATCGAAGATTTGGTTCCGATTACGACCTTCAACACTTACCGCAGAATAGTATTCTGCAAAAGATAGCGGCAACATTTGTATTTCAACATATCTTCCGGTTAAGAGCGTCGCCAACTCGCCTGAAAGAAGAGACGCATTTGAACCAGTGATATAGAGATCCACATTTTCTCGGATAAACAAGCTATCCACAGCTCTCTCAAAACTCTCACATTGCTGCACCTCATCAATGAATACGTAGGTATATTTTCCGTCAACTAATTTGTCCTTGATGTAATCGTAGAGAGCTCGGTAGGTCAAGAGGTGATCGTATTCGATATCTTCCAGATTGACGGAGACAATTTGTTCATCAGATACACCTTTCTGTTTGAGATCATCAATATACAGCTTGAAAAGTGTCGATTTCCCGCAACGTCTGACGCCGGTCACGACTTTGATTACTTGCTCTTCACGCCAATCGTTGAGCCAGTTTATATATTCTTTTCTTGGAATCATTACGGAAAACCTCCTGTCTAGTTATAGGATAGCAGGTTTTTAGCCTTTCTTCTAAGTTTTTCCTCTGTGGAAGAAAAACTTTGAGAAATTGGAAGTTTTTGGTCTGGAGAAGAAAAACCTTTGAGATCTGGGGTGGTTGGGGGCGGCTTTGGCCAAAGTCGCAGACTCCTACCTCTTCTTCTCTTTCTTCTCTGAGCTGAAGATATCGTGGAGCGAGTGGGAGACGAGATAGTGGTACGCCTTGATGAGGTCGTTGACGTTGTAGTCACTGCCGGTGTAGTTGCACCAATTCTTGACCATGTCCACGATGCCGATTGTGTAGAAATGGGCGATGCTGTGGGGGGTTAGGACGGCTAAAGCATCCTTGTCCTGCAAGGTGTAGGTGTCGATGGCGTAGAGAAACATTTCCTCTAACTTGTTCTGCAGCACGACTTCGAAGGCGTTTTGGCCGGTGATTTTGAAGGCTTCGCGGTAGAAGGCCTTGTTCTGCTCGAAATACACGAAAACCATGGATACGGCTTCGTTGATCATCTTGAGGTCGATTAGTTTGTATACGGATTCGATGAGCTCGTCGCCCAGGATTTCTTCGAAGATGGCGTATTTGTCTGGAAAATAATTATAGAATGTGGGCCTGATGACGCCGGCCTTGTCTGTGATGCGTTTGATGGTGATTTTTTCAAACGGCATCTCGAGCAAAAGCTCTTTGAAGCTCTGCATCAGGGCATGCCTCGTGTCCTTGGGCTGCTTGGCCTGGGTGTCACGGCTGTCGCGGCTGGCGTGGGCGTCACGGCTGTCATGGCTTGGGTCTTGGCCCTGTTTATGCTGGCTATTGTGCCTTGGGTCTTTCGTTTGGCCGTTCAGAATATCACCTTCTGTTCAGTCTCCGGTTGCGAGTTTACCGGTTGCATGTTGTGTTGCATGTCGGGTTGCATGTCAGGTTGCATGTTGATCTGTGTATGGTTACAAATACGTACGAGTACAGATATGTGCGAGTACAAATACGAATCTCTTATTAGTATAAGTAATTTTCCTTTGTTTGTGTACCTTTGTGTTTGTGAATTTGTTTAGGCGGGAGTTTGTTTGGGGAGTTTGCTTGGGAGTTTGTTTGGGGAGTTTGCTTGGATGACTAAACTTAAATGAAGCGCTTTTACTTAGGGGGTAAAGGCGCTTCACAAAGGGGGAGCTTGTTAATTGTTTGGGAGTCTAGTGGATCAGGATTCGGATCTCTCCTGATCTCGATGTCGGTTTAGCGATGAGCTACTTGGTCATCGGAGGTTTCCTCACCCACTGACTACCGGGGGGGTGGATTGTGACAGGGGCGGCTTTAGACAAGGCCGACGATCAGGGCAATAACTGCGACTACGATCGCGACGATGTTGAGGGCTTTCTGAGGTGAGAAGAGACCGATTACGCCTAAGACGATACCGATAATACTCATCCAAATTGGCTGCCAGAAGAATGCGATGACACCAAAGATAATTCCTAACCAGCCTAACCATTTACCGGCGGTATCGTTGATGCGGCTTTCTGTGTTCTCATTGTTGTACGTAGTTTGACTCATGATCTATCTCCTTTAAATTTGTTATCTAAATTGATTTGTTGTGTTGTGTTGTGTTGTTATGTTTCCGCTTCGGCTGTACGAGCAACTTGGCTGTATTAGCTGCGGGGAATGTGGGGGTTGGGGGCGGCTTTGGCCAAAGACTTCCTCGGAAGTTATGCCCAAAACTTCACTGCCAAATTGACACCGCTGAGCAGTAGGATGGTTGCGCTGAGGTTGTAGGCGTTCGATTTGTGCTCGAAGCCGAACCAGTGGCCGACGTATACGCCCAGCCAGACTGCTACGATGCTCACGATTATGAAAGGAAGGAAGATCCCTTTGACCGGGACGTCGAGGATGCCAAAGGCGATCCCCAGCAAGAAAGCATCGATGCTTGTTACCGCTGCTAGGCGGACGGTCTTCTTCATGTCAAGGTGCTCTTCGCGTTTTTCTTCGATGTTCGGGGACCTGCGCCCTTTCCAGAGCATGTAGAGTCCTAAGAAAACGAGGATCCCTATGACCAAAACGCGCAAGGTCTGTCTGATCTGCCAAGGGTCTACGGCACGGCTGAGTGTGCTTCCGCTAAGTGCGCTTCCACTAAGTGCGCTTCCGCTGAGTGAGCTTCCGCCATGTATAACTAGCTGCGTGAGTGTGCTGCTTAGCACGAGCGCTAGGGTTTGCCACCCACCGAAGATGACGCCGACTTTGAGAAGTTCTTGCCATCTGATTCTCGGGTACATGGCCCCCGAGACTGACATTACCGCAAATGTGTCGAGCGATATGCCTATTGCCAATAAAATGATTTCAACTGTTTCGATACCTATCACCTTCAATCAAGTACATGCTTATTCGATGTTCTCTACACCCCGCTTTCTGCTGAATGGCTTTGTCGTTTTTGTGCTTGCTGGCATTGGTACGACTGAGCCATTCGTACTTGTCTGTTTGTTCCTTCCTTGTCTTTACTATCTACCTTTTGACCTCGGTATCCCATAGCCAGAACTCTTCAATTGGAGTCTGATTCTGGCATTTCAGATGTTTGCGTTTTTTATGCTACATATTTCCGGAATTGTTGTCTGTGGTGAGAGGGTGTGTTGGGGGTGGTTGTTGCGGTGTGGGGTGTGGGGTGTGGGGAGTGGGAGAGTGGGGGTGGGGAGCGGGAGGGTTGGTGTCGGTGTTGGTGTCTGTGTCGGTGTTGTATTCACTACATAAGTTTATTTTTAAACATATGTAGTGAAGTTCGTGTTGGCGGAGCGGTTTTGGCGACGTATTGTTCCTAATTTAGTTCTTGGGGAGTTACAGAGATTGTCATGTTATTTCCAAGTTGGTCAGGATCGAGAAACTTGCGACGTCTGATCGAGTTGAGCTTTATTGTGGGGGAGGTTTTTCTCGCTGGTGCTTGGTTTTTCTTAACGATGTTTCATCCAAGGTCAGTATTCATTCAATAATTCTGCCTTCAGGTCAGTAATCATTCAGCTGGCGGTAAAACAAGTGCCAAAATCTTCACTGAAGATATTTGTTGTCGCAAGTTTCCGGATCCGAACCAGCTTGGATATTTCTTTTGGTTTGGTTAGCACTTGGTCGGCGTAAAAGTAGGGGCTAAGGCAAAGTGATCTTGGAAGTTGACGTAATCTATATAAATATTAGCAATGAAGTTACGTAGATTAACAATCATATTATGTGAAGTGCAGTGCAAAGGCCAAAAAAAGCCTAAATAGGGACAATACGTTGCAGTTAGCGTTCCTTCCATCAATGGAGAACAGAGAGTGGATGTACAACACTGGAAGAGGACACCTTAACTCGACACAATCATCACTAGCTTATAGAGGAAAAAAACAAAAGCGCAGAATAGCTAAATAAATATCGATATATCGAGTAATGCTACTCGAAAATAGAGAAAATCTGCTTTATCGATATTTGAATATTGATTTGCTGAGCGAGACCTGTACAATGGCTCTTGTGAATAAGTAAATATTTCACAAATTGACCGCACAACAGGAGTAGAAACGGGTTGGACAAGGAAACGCAAAGAACAAAAGTAGCTACGGAGCCGAAAGGCTACAAAACTACGAAGCTGCAGAGCCGCAAAGCCAGAAAGCTGCAGAGCCGCAAACCCGCAAAGCCGAAAGCCACGGCCACAGAAAGGAACTGTATGAGCAAGAGGATGGAAGAAAATATTGAAGAGGTCGCCAAGGTCGACATCACAGATGCAGACATCTCTAACAAAAATGTTGCAAGCGTCGAGATTCCAACAGCAGTGCCAAAACCAAACGACACCGCCGCCACCACCACCGGCGACACTAAGAGCAATACAGCAGCGCCGGCGGCCGCCACCACCGCCGACACCGACGCGGAAGCGGAGGTCGACAAGCTAGTGCAGAAGGCGACGATGGCGCTGCGAGAGTTCATGGAGCTGGGACAAGAAACGGTGGATGAGATTGTGCAGGCGATGGCTTTGGCCGGACTGGATAATTCGTTCAACTTGGCGAAGATGGCTGTGGAGGAGACGGGGCGAGGGGTCCTGGAGGATAAGGATATTAAGAACCGCTTTTCGACGGAGTATGTATATCATGATATGAAGGACCAGAAGACGGTCGGGATTATCGAGCGCAACGAAAATGAGGGCTACGTCGAGATTGCGGAGCCGGTGGGCGTGGTGTGCGGGGTGACGCCTGTGACCAATCCGACGTCGACGACGATGTTCAAGGCGCTGATTTGTATGAAGACGAGGAATCCGATTGTTTTTGGTTTCCATCCCAGCGCGCAGAAATGTTCGGTGGAGGCAGCGAGGATTTTGCGGGATGCTGCGGTGGCCAAAGGCGCCCCCAAAGACTGTATCCAATGGATTGAACATCCTTCGATGGCGGCGACGGGGGCTTTGATGAATCATCCGGGGGTGTCCTTGATTTTGGCGACGGGTGGTTCGGGAATGGTGAAATCGGCATATTCTGCCGGGAAGCCGGCGCTGGGCGTTGGTCCTGGTAATGTGCCTTGCTATATTAATGCCAATGTGGATTTGGCAAGGGCGACGACTGATCTGGTCTTGTCGAAGTCTTTTGACAACGGGATGATTTGCGCTTCGGAGCAGGCGGTCATTGTGGATCGGGAAATTCATGAGGAATTCGAAGAGCGCATGAAAGCCATGAACTGCTACTTCCTGGAAGGCGACGAAATTGAGAAGGTTTCCCGTTATGTGATGAATTATGAAAAAGGCGCTGTCAATTCGGTCATTGTCGGCCAGTCGGCGGAGAAAATTGCTGAGGGGGCCGGTGTCAAAGTGCCGGCAAAGACGAAAATCCTTATCGCGCGATTGCCTGAACCTTCGCGAGAGTACCCACTGTCGCTGGAGAAGCTGTCGCCGGTTTTGGCCTACTTCGTCGTGGAAGATGAGAAGCAGGGCTTCGAATACGCGGACCGGATGCTGGAATTGGGCGGCCTGGGACACTCTGCGGTGGTGCACTCGTCCGACGAGGCTCTCTGCGAGCGCTATGCTGAGGCGATGAAAGTCGGGCGAATCATCGCGAACAGCCCCTCTTCACAAGGGGCGATCGGGGACATTTACAACACGAACACGCCTTCTCTGACGCTGGGCTGCGGCTCTTACGGACGCAACTCGACGACGGCCAATGTGACCACGGTGAACCTGATCAACAAAAAACGCATGTACCAGAGGAGAGTCAATATGCAGTGGTTCAAGATTCCGCCGAAGATTTATTTTGAACGCGGATCCATTCAATATCTCGAACACATGCCCAGAATCAGCCGCGCGTTCATTGTGACCGACGAAACGATGGTCAAGTTGGGCTATGTGGACAAGGTGCTTTACTATCTGCGGCAGAGGCCGGAGCATGTCCACAGCGAGATTTTCACCGAGGTGGAGCCGGATCCTTCTGTGCAGACCATTATGCGCGGCGTGGATGCGATGAATATTTTCAAACCGGACGTGATTATCGCGCTTGGCGGAGGCTCGGCGATGGACGCCGCGAAGTGCATGTGGCTCTTCTACGAGCACCCCGGCACCTCGTTTGATGGCCTCAGAATGCGTTTCATGGATATTCGCAAGCGTGCTTTCCACTTCCCGAATTTGGGTTCGAAATGTCAGATGGTCTGCGTCCCGACTACCTCGGGTACGGGCTCCGAAGTCACGTCTTTTGCCGTCATTACCGACAAAGAACACGGTAACATCAAGTATCCTCTGGCCGACTACGAGCTGACGCCGGATGTGGCGATCATTGATCCGCAGTTTGTGGATTCGCTGCCAAAGACGATCGTTGCAGACACCGGCATGGATGTTTTGACCCATGCACTCGAGGCCTACATTTCGGTGATGGCTTCGGACTACACAAACGGTTTGGCAATCAAAGCCATCGAACTCATCTTCAAATACCTCCGTCGCAGCTATGCTTCCCCGGACGACCTGGTGGCTCGTGAGAAAGTCCATAATGCGTCCTGTATTGCAGGCATGGCGTTCTCGAATGCTTTCTTAGGTCTCAACCACTCGATGGCGCACAAACTGGGTGCTGCCTGGCACATCCCGCATGGTCGCGCGAATTCCATCCTTCTGCCTTACGTGATGCGTTTCAATTCGCTTCCGCCGACGAAGTTCCCGATCTTCCCGAAATACAGCGAGTTCAAAGGCGCGTATCGTCTGGGTCAGGTGTCTCGTCGCTTAGGCTTCGCGCCGCGTACGGTGACGGAGGAGGAGCAGATCATGGCTCTCATCCGTGAGATTCAGAAGTTGAGCTCTGACCTTCACGTTCCACAGTCGATCCAAGCGTGCGGCGTTGACGAGGCTGAATTCATGGCCGGTGTCCACGAGTTGGCGGAGCAGGCGTTCCAGGACCAATGCACGAGCGCCAACCCCCGCTACCCGCTGGTGAGCGAGATCGAGGAGCTCTACAAGGCCGCGTATTACGGCACGGAGATTGTGTAAGTAGGTGAGGCGGTGGCGGTTGGTACCGGTTGGCAACGGCAGTGTGGTTGATGCTAGCTCCGGCTGGCGCTGGCCCGTGCAGGTTGGTACTGGTTGGTGCTGGTTGGCAACGGTCGGTTCTGTCTGCTGCCGGCTTCGGCCAAAGCCTTAGACTTCCGCTTCTCTCGTGTGATTTTCAGGTGATCGTCAGGTCATTGTCAGGTGATTGTCAAATGATTTTCAGTTGATCTTCAAGTGACTTTCAGATGCGCTCGGTAAAACGGTAGAACCGTAAAACGGGCGCATTTTTTGTTCGGCAGATCGAATGTTCGCAACAAAACATGTATACTGGAGAGAATAAGTGGTGGAGGGTCAGAAGATGCTGGAAAAGATTATTGATCAGAACGAACGCGTCATGTGGCAAGGGAAGCCGGGGCGTTTGCTGTACACAATTGGTAACCCGATTATTTATCCGTTTGCGCTACTTTGGTTGGCTTTTGATCTCATGTTTATCATGAATCTCTGGTCCTTTGGCGGGGTTGAGGAATCCAGTGGTTTCTTCGGTTCCGGTGGGTTCATGGGATTGTTTTTTATCATTCACCTCTTGCCTGTGTGGATTGCCGTGATCGGGCCGATTTACCGATTTTTTGCGTGGACCCGCGTGGAATATGCGGTGACCACGAGGCGAATTTATTTGCAGTCCGGCCTGATTGGGCGCGACTTTAAAACCGTGGAACTTTATGAGGTTCAAAACCTTTCTGTCAATGTCGGTCTTCTGGAGAAATTACAGAATCGCGGGACGATCCGTTTGATTCCGGATGTCTCAACCGGCCACGGGGACAACCGTACCACACAAATGGGTGACCGACTGAAATACATTGAGAAACCTTATGATGTCTACAATTTGATCAAGCGTTTGGCCTTCGACGTGACAACTGATACGAGGTTTCCGAATGCGTATCGCCCAGGCGAAAATCCCGGCTACAACACGGAATACAAAGGAAATGCCGGCCCTGGCTCCCCGGAGCGATAAGCCCGCTTGCACGCTGAAGCGATTGCATTCTACAACGATCACACTCTAACGCGGTCGCACGCTGAAGCGATCGAGAGGTGTGGAGGAAGGCGGCTTTGGCCGACGTCTGGAGGGAAGGAGAAAAGTAAAGTTAGCCGTTGGTAACCTAGATGAATGAGCGCGGAAATGTCGCCTGCTATAATGCAAGTGAGGGTGTCGAAGGAGGTTACCTATGCCTAACCAAACTGACAACTATCAAGCCAATGACCCGACGCCGTCGTTCGAGGGAAACAGGCATTTGCCGGAAGATCGCTACCGAGAAGAGCCGACTTCAGCGGACACATCGATTTACGAAGAACCCATGGCGTTCACGGGTCCTGCGACAGAGACGAACCTGCATACACCGATTCACCAGCCGCTTCCGTTCCTCAAAGGTGGCATTTATGCCGGAGACGTGAGTGCCAGCCCTGTCTATCAGAAGGGCAGCAGGCTTCTGCTGTTTATGAGTATTTTTATTGCGCTCGGCGCATCGCTGACGATCCTTTCCCTAGCACTAAACCAGTTCCGCAGTAATCAGGTGCTGGATATTATGGGCGGGGCGGTGAATTGGGGGCTCCCGGCCGTCGCGATTATCGTTAATTTAGTGCCGAATCTCTGGGCGTTGCTCAGCGGAATTGTCGGCATTGTTTTTTGGCCAAAGCCGCAGAAGGCTCCTCTTGTGAAGTTTTTTGGGGTGGTGTTGATGATCCTGGCCGTCATTCTGGTGCTGGCGAATGGGATCGGCTTCTTGGCTACACGCAATCCGGAAATCAAAGCGCAATTCCTCAATGGCTTCATTGTGGCTGTTTTCCGTTTGCTTCCTGCGATTTTTTACACGGTTGGCGCTTCCGTTAATATGCGCTTGCGGCTTCTGATTGCGTAGCGGGTACCATGTGCACATCGGGCGCGCCGGGCATATTGGGTACATCGACCGAACCGGGTACCCCACACCACCAAAACACATCATGTAAAAACAGCGGATTTACCAATGTTGAGTAGTGAATTTGTGCGTTTCAGACAAATAATCAAGCATCCCAGAGCACAAATGTGCGAATAACTCCCTAAGTGTGAACTTGTGAAGTTTTATGTTATAGAATGAGACCAAATTGTTAAGGAACGGAGGGTCAAGTCTTGGCAGGACTTCCGAGTTCCGACAGTGGACTCGGATTGCGGCAGAAGAACAGGGATTTGCTGAAATCAGCAAACTGAAATCAACAAACTGAAATCAGCAAACGGAAATCAATAATCTGACTTCGGACCGCAACTTTCACTACTTTATGGAGGGTGTATGGAACAAGTATTGCAATTTCTAGAGAGAATCTGGGAATTCTTCGTCAACAACTTCTTGAGTCAACCGGCTTACTTTATCGGTCTGATCGTCGTAATCGGTTATATGTTGTTGGGGAAGAAATGGTACGAGGTGCTCGCAGGCTTTATCAAAGCCGTCGTCGGCTACTTCATTCTGTCCGTCGGTTCAGGCGGCTTAGTTAATAACTTCCGTCCGATCTTAGTTGGATTGAAGGATCGCTTCAACTTAGAGGCGATGGTCATTGATCCCTACTTTGGCCAAAACGCTGTGCAAGCAGGTATGGAGGAAACCTTCGGCAGAACGTTCACCGAAGTTATGATTCTCCTGCTGATTGCCTTTATCTTCAATATAGTGCTGGTGGCTCTGAAGAAATATACGAAACTCAGAGCGCTGTTCACGACCGGTCACGTGCAGATTCAGCAGGCGGCGACGGCTTTTTGGCTGATTCTCTTCGCACTGCCGGGCTTGGGGAACAACAACGTAGCCTTGCTGGCTGTCATGGGCGTCGTGCTTGGCCTTTACTGGGCCGTTGGCTCGAACCTGATTGTCGGCCAATCTCAGGAACTCACGGATGGTGCCGGCTTCACGATTGCGCATCAGCAGATGTTCGGTATTGGACTGTTTACCTTGCTCGCCGGCAAGATGAATAAGGACAAGAAATCAAAGCGCCTGAGCGACGTTCAGCTCCCGGGTTTCTTGAAGATCTTCAATGAAAACATGGTTGCAACCGCGATCCTCATGACGTTCTTCTTCGGGATTATCCTCGTCGTCCTGGGCAAGCCCTATCTGGTCGAGGCCGGCTTCATGAAGGAGAACCAAAACTTCTTCTTCTATATTATGACAACCGCCTTCCATTTCGCGGTTTACCTGGCGATCCTGCAATTGGGTGTTCGTACATTCGTCACTGAGCTCACCAATTCGTTCCAAGGTATTTCCACCCGCCTGCTCCCCGGCGCCGTTCCCGGTGTTGACTGTGCGGTCGCGTATGGCTTCGGTTCGCCGAACGCCGTGACCATCGGCTTCCTCTTCGGTGCCCTGGGCCAGTTCCTCGCCATCGGTTTGCTGATCCTGCTCCAGAGCCCTACGCTGGTTATTGCAGGCTTCGTGCCACTCTTCTTCGACAACGCCACAATCGGCGTGTATGCGGATAATAAGGGTGGGGCCAAAGCCGCCATGATCTTCCCCTTTATCTCGGGCATCATTCAGGTCTTCGGTTCCGCTTTCATCGCGACATTCGTCGGTTTGGCCAAATACGGCGGCTACCTCGGCATGTTCGACTGGGCTACCGTTTGGCCGGTATTCACCGTCCTGATGAAGTACCTGAGCTATGTTGGTTTGGCTCTCGTCATTATCATCTTGGTCGCGATTCCGCAGATCCAGTATCGCCTCAAGAAAGACACCTACTTCCTCGAGACCGAAGACTGGGAGAAGTGCAAAGAAGTCCGCGAACAACAGGCTACCGTTGCGAAGAAATAAGTCTCCTGTAGGCTCTCTTCACCGGGGACGCAGCAAGCGAATTCACGGCAATTGTAGAATCACAGCAAACGTACAATCACAGCAATCGTAAATTTTCTATTACCGCCTCACATCTCGGGTCTTAAGAGAGTGAGGCGGGAGCAATTTTGTAGTAAAATAATCCCATATTTACACACTCTTGGAGGTACCCTTTCATGATCAAAGCACTTGTAGCCTGCGCAAACGGAGCCGGATCCAGCCTATTAATGAAAATGGCGGTCGAGAAGGCATTCAAACAACTAGACATCCCCTATTCAGAAGTTCACCACTGTGCGCTCGCCGAAGGTGTCAGCTCTGCCAATCAGTATGACTTGGTCTTCGTTGCTCAGAATTTCCTCAGCATGTATGAAGACAGCATCAAACGCGGAGCAAAAGTCATTGGCTTACGCAACGTAATGAGTGACAAGGAAGTTGTTCAGAAATTGAACGAAACCGGTTACGCAGAACTTTATAAAGCGAAATGAACACAGCAGAGCAGCAGCTAGCCGCACCGGACATCGACCTTCTTCGCCGAGCCGCCCGTGTGAAACTGGCCGTTTGTGACTTGGACGGGACTCTTCTGGGTCCCGATAAAGTCATTAGCCAACACAATCTTGACGTCATCGCCCGTGCAGCTGATCGTGGTCTCGAGACCACCATTTGTTCCGGACGAATATACCCGATGATGGAAGCCTTTCACCACGCATTAGGTCAGGACGTTCCGGTCATCACAGTCAATGGCGGTGTCATTGTCCGTGCAGACGGCACCGTGGCCCGCGGCGTGAAACAAGACGTGGCAGACGTCTACCAAGTCCTTAGTTATGCGATCAAGAACCATTCTGATCTGGGTATTTTGGCTGACGAAGGCTGCTGGTTTACCAGCGGCAGCGCCAGGCGGAAATACTTTGAAAAGTATAACGAAACAGCCGCTGAAGCCGGTCTCGACCTGCTCAACATTTATGAGCTGCCTTTCCCGCAAGTTCCGGTTCGTGACGAAGAAATTCCGGGACTTTTTCCCGTTTTTGAAACCCTGGAACTGCGCAAGATGCTCCTCTACGAACTGGATCCCGCTCGCTATGACGACGCTAGGAATTTCCTAGTCAGCAATAACATTGGTGACCTCACCACATCGGATCCGGGCTTAATCGAAATCTTGCCGCATGGCGTCAACAAAGGCTCTGGCTTACAGCTACTCATGGATCACATGGGTCTTAGCGCAGAAGAAGTTATGGTCTTCGGCGACTTCGATAATGACTTGCCGCTCTTCGATGTGGCAGGTTTCGGCGTGGCAATGGGCAATGCAATCCCCGAGTTGAGACAGCGAGCCGACTACGTGACGCTGTCCAATGCCGACGATGGCGTCGCCGCCGCCCTCGAAATCCTCATTCTCAACAACCCCTTCCGCTAAGGATCTGAGGATCACTCCCAGAGGATCACTCACTAAGCTGATTTATGGCAAAAAACTCACTACATAAGTTTAAATTTAAACTTATGTAGTGAGTTTTTTTGGTCAACAGGGCGGCGATTCGCTATACTGGAAGAAAGTAACGTAACCAAATGGGGAAGAGCTGTGGAAGATGTTTTTCAATTACGATGGCCTGATCTTTTGACTCATAAGCGCGCCAGGGAGCGGGCTAATGGGAATGGCAATCGCGATCACGATCGTAGTGGCAATGGCAATCAGAATAGTCATAACAATGGCGATGGCAGTAGTGAGGCGGATTTTGATGGGCGGAATCCTTTTGAAAAGGATTATCATCGCATCATTTTGAGTGCATCGTTCAGGCGATTGCAGGACAAGACTCAAGTTTTTCCGCTGGACCAGAGTGACTTTGTGAGGACGAGACTGACGCATTCGTTGGAGGTTTCGTCTTTGGCCAAATCCTTAGGTGAACAGGTGTCGCACAGGCTGCAAGGGATGGGTTTGCCGAATGCGCCGAATGAGAAGGAACAGAAGGAGATTGCGGATCTTCTGCTGTGTTCAGGGCTGTTGCATGATATTGGGAATCCGCCCTTTGGCCACTATGGGGAGACGACGATACAGGATTGGTATCGCACGCACTTGGACACGATGCTTTTCCGTGACAAGCCGCTGAGTTCTTGGCTGCTGCCGCAGATGCGGGAGGATTTGAGGCATTTTGAGGGCAATGCGCAGGCGATTCGCTTGGTGTCGAAGCTGCATTACCTGGTTGATGAACATGGTATGAATCTGAGTTATTCACTGCTCAATACGCTGATGAAATATCCGGTGAGTTCTTTGATGATTGACAAAGATTCCGAGGACACTCGCTACCACAAGATGGGTTATTTCTATGCGGAACGGGATTTGTTTCGGGATATTACGGAGGCGACCGGGACCTTGTTGGTGCGGCGGAGTGAGGATTTGCTTTTGGGATCGACTGGTGAGGCGGGGGCTGGGTCTAGTGGTTTGACAGGGGCGGCTGGGGCTGGGGCTGTGGCTGGGTCGGTGGAGGCTGTGGAGCGACATCCGGACTTGAAGCAACTGAGTTTTGCGCCTGATACAGGCAACCTCATGGCGTGTCGGCACCCCTTAACGTACTTGATGGAAGCCGCCGACGACATCTCTTACCGCACGGCTGACCTGGAAGATGCGTCGCGGAAGGGGAAGATTACCTTTGGCCAACTGAAGAATTGTTTGCGAGAAACAACCCGCATCCGCGCGCTCACGGACGAGCAGAAACTTGCGTATTACATGGTGATCGACGAGTTGGATGAAAAGCTGGTGCAGGCGCTGGATCGTAAGAATCAGAATCCTGAACTGTATGCGATCCAAAATTGGCTGGTTTTCGTGCAGTCCCGCTTGATTCGTGAGGTGACAGTGACTTTCTGTGACCATTACGGCGAGATTATGGAGGGGCGTTATCTCCATGATTTGTTTCATAATAATTTGGCTGGCTTGCTGCTCGACGTGCTGGGTGATATTGCCTATGATTTTGTGTTCAGCTCTCAGTCGATCGTTCAGCTGGAGGTCGCTTCGGATGCGATTATTGGCGGTCTTTTGGACAAATTTGTGCCGGCTTGCCTTCATTACGACACCGAGCTTCCGCGCAAGCCCGTCGACCAGCGCCTGATGGCGTTAATTTCCGACAACTACCGCGCGCTTTACTGGCGTGAAGCCGAAGGAAAGTCCGAGGGTGAGCGCTTATATCTGCGGCTTCTGCTTGTGAATGATTACATTTGCGGCATGACCGATTCTTTTGCCAAAGACCTCTACCACAAGTTCAACGGGATTTACTAGGCGCGTTTGGCGTGGGCAGGTTGACTACGTCAGTTTGGCTGGCTGATCGGTTTGACTACATAAGTTTAAAATTAAACTTATGTAGTCAAATGTGTAGTCAAATGAAGTCGAAGTTGCTTAGCCATTGTTTTCCATGCCGATTAGGTCGAAGGTGGCGAAACTTACTTTTACGGTGAAATCCTTTTGGTTTGGATACGCAAACTTCGTCTTGATAACTCGCGAGGACATGTCATAATACCAACCTTCATCTGCCAGGTCGAAGTCATAGATCGTCATGAATTGCTTGATTTTTTGATTGTCTACGGTTACCCAGAAGGCGCCACGATCTTTATTGATGACGGATAAGGCAAGGGTTTTGTAGTTAGTTTCATAGGATCCTTCACGTGTGAAGTGTATTTCTACCGTTTCGCCGCTTGTAACGTCGATTTTGGTTTGGGCGTAGACGCCGTTCTGGTAGTCGAGAGAAATGCCGTCATCATCGTAGTACACAAAGGAGCTGTCATTGTCTGCAGCGACCAGAATGTTCAATGTGTCAATGTTATCTTTCGTAATTCGATAGATATCATTTGTGGTTGGCAGAACCGCATTTCCGCGTAAGAAGAGCGGTATGGAGCTGTAATCAACCGGATAGTCGATGGTTTGGCCGCCTTCGTAGGCTTTCAGGTTGTTTTGTAAATCATACCAGACGGTACCTTCCGGATCTTTGGGTAGATAAATCTTGCGTGAGCTTGCGCCTTCTTCTAAGACAGAGGCTACGAGGAGGGATGGACCTAGCATGAAGGTAAATAAGTTGTCACGGTAGGCTTGGGGATCATCCGGGAACTCCATAAATAGTGGACGCCAAGCCGGCAGGCCGCTTTTGGCTGCTTCGGCCATAAGTGAATACAGGTAGGGAAGCAGACGGTAGCGCAAGTGCATGGCTTCACGGATTTCATCTAGGATTGCGGGGTACATCCAGGGGAGCGTGACGGTATTGTCCGAGGAGGCAGAGTTCATCGTGAAACGGATTTGGAAGATCCCGTTCTGTATCCAGCGAAGGAGAAGCTCTTCTGAAGGCGCCGGCCCTGAGAAGCCGCCGATGTCACAGCCGAAGTTGGCCAAGCCGGACAGGCCGGCTCCGATGATCATGGCTACGTTATATTTCAGGGAATTCCACGAGGTATGATTGTCCCCACCCCAAGTCTGAGCATAACGTTGGATGCCTGCGAAGCCGCAGCGGCTCAGAATGTAGGGCCGCTCATTGGGATATTTCTCGAGTATGGCCTGGGTGACGGTGTAAGCCATCATGTTGGATTGGATTGGCTTCAGCCAAGTCATCGTGCCGCCTTGGCCTTCGTTTGAGCAGACGGCAAGTCGGTCTTCCACTCCGTCATATTCATTATTGTCATTCCAGACGGAGTGCATGCCTTTGTCCAGCATGGTTTTGGTGAGGAGTTCACTCCAAATTTTACGACCGGCAGGGTTTGTAAAGTCCACAAAACGACCCGGACCACCCCACCAGCGGCCAATGTAATCCGTTTTGCCGTCGGCTTCTTTGACGAAGGCATCTTCTCTGGCAAAATCATCCAGATTGGGGTGCTTGGGTAAGAGCCCAGGTTTCATGTTCGGCATTAGGTCGATGCCACGCTCACGCAAGGTGCTGATGAAGGTTTCCGGCGAGGGGAAGCGGCGATAATTCCAGGTAAAGGTGTAGCGCAGCCTGTCGGTTTCCCCGGTTGTGTACCCACTGGGTACGCCGAAGTTATCAATGGGTAGTTCTAAATCATCGAAAGTGTCTAAGACTTTGTAGATGGCTTCATCTGCATGATCATCGAATTCACCGTAATACATGGTGGTGAACATGAACCCTAATGACTGTTTCGTTGGCATTGTCTGACGGCCGGTGAGCAGGGTGTAGCGTGAGACAACATCAGCCGTCGTTGGCCCGTTGATGAGGAAGAGATCGATGTCGCCGCCGTCGACAGAATAGTAACAGTAACGGTCCCAATACCCGCTGCGTTCGTTTCCGAGATCAAATGTGGAATCATGGGAATTGTTGTAATAGAGTCCCAGTGCATGGCGGTTTTGCTCATTGATCCGAATGTAAAAAGGTATATGTTTATAGGTCGGACCACCATATTTGCCGTCAAGTCCGATTGCGTCCTTTGGACACAAATGGATGTGCTTGCCCATTTTTTCCAAGGGACCGTTCTGATCGCCCAAACCATAGAAATGATCATGGTCATAATCTACGAAACTGTAATGGTAGAGACGGCCCATATGATCCTTTTCGTAGGCGCGATGGTCGATCTCTCGGTAAAGTGATTCCCCCTCCAAGTTGTGTAAAGAGAAGGCAAAGGGGTTCTTTTGCAGAGACAGGGTGAGACTTCGGGTTCGGAAAATGAGGTGGGTGGATGTCTCTTCATAAGGAACCCGGAGTGGTTCGATGCGCTGTCTTTCTTCGGCCAACAAGGTGTCCAGACTGTCGTCCCATGCGGTTGTTACGAGACCATAGGAGCATTCCTCAAAGGCTGCATGAATAGCAGAAGCAGAAGCAGAAGCAAGTGCCGCTTCATCGGCCGAATTGAGAGCAGCATCATCGGCAGAATCGAAGGCCACACGTATCCGGATGATATCATCAGTCAGAAAAATGAGTTTCACAAGAGCGTGATCCGCCCGGATTAGATACCCCTCTTGCAGCGGCATAAGTTCACGAAATTGCTTGATGATCATATGATGTTCTCCTTTTCTTCTTCGATCCGGCTATAACGCAAGGGCGTGATTCCGGTGGCTTTTTTGAAATTCGTAATAAAGTGACTGGGGCTGCTGTAAGACAACTTCATGGCGACATCCGTGACCGAATGGCCGTCGAGTAAAAGTTGCTTGGCAAGATTGATTTTGCGGTGAGAGATGAACTGTGTCAGTGTAAAGCCGGTTCCACGTTTGAAGTAATGACTCAAGTAAGAAGTGCTCATGTTGAAATGATCGGCAATATCTTGTAATTTGAGACTCTGTTCTATATTGTCGGAAATATATTTTTTGATTTGCTCGACTTGTTCGCGGTAGTAGAGTTCCGGGCTAACATCCGGTAAAGATTTTTGCACAGAACTCACATCATCCCCTGCATAATTAATCATACGGTGAATGCGATCGACATCGTTAACGAAATCCAGAATCCTGAGCTTCAGCTGGATCTCGTTGTTAGTCGAGTTCATGCCTTTGGCCAAATTCTGCTCTATATTGTCAAACTTGCTTAAGATCAGATCAAGGTTGGAGCCGGAGAGTGTTAGGTGGGCTCCCAAACCATCGCTGTTGAATAACTTCGTAAAATCATAGCCGAATACCTCGCCAAACGGTTCAAGAAACTCAGCACCGATCATGAGTACGGTCCGTTCATACGTGCCTTTACAGCGTGACCTATGTGGCGCGTCTCTATTGATGCAGAAGAGATCACCTCGCCCGGCTTGAAAAATCCGTCTCTCCAACTCAAACGTAACCCCATCACTCAGAAAGAGCAGAAACTCATAATGCGGATGATGGTGGTAATCGTTCATTTTCCAGTTCTGTGTCACCCCGTGGTAGTAGTAGAGAGACTCAAACTTTTCATAATATGCCTTCTTATACATAATGGTTCTTTCTAACTAGTTCTTCCCAACGAGGAGCTTGCGGGTCAGCCTTTGACGCTGCCGGCAGTCATGCCGCCGACGATTTGTTTCTGGAAGATCAGGAAAATAAGTAACATCGGGATCATCGACAGAACCGACATCGCAAGGAGGCTGTTCCAGTCCACCGAATATTCTCCGGAGAAGTTGGCCAAAGCCAGCTGCAAGGTGAAGTTCTTCCGTGAATTGATGATAATCTTGGGCCAGAGATAATCATTCCAACGCCACATGAAGGAAATGATCGTTAACACAGAGATAACCGGCTTGCCAAGAGGCAGCATAACGCGGGCGAATATTCCAAACTCCGAGGCTCCGTCAATTCGGGCAGACTCCATAATGGATGAGTCAATGGACATGTAGTATTGCCGGACCAAGAAGACCGCCGTTGGCGACGCCACAGCCGGAATGATCAGCCCCCACAGATTGTCATATAATTTGGTCGCAACAATCACTTTGAATATGGGGATCATAATGACTTCAAGTGGAATCATCAGGGTCGCAATGACCATGGCAAAGAGGATATTCGATCCTTTGAATTTGTATTTCGCAAAAACATAACCCGCCATCGTGTTGATGATAATCGTCAGGATCGTTGCAACAATCGCTACGAAGGCCGTATTCGTGAAGTAGGTACCGAAATCCCCTTCTTCCAGTGCAATCTTGTAATTATCCAAACTCGAGTTCGGGCTGATGAATTGTGGTGGCCAGGTAAAGAGCTCATTGGCAGGCTTGAATGATGACGTAATGATATAGAGTACGGGCATGATGAAAATGAAGACCAAAACCGCTACCAAAACGTAAAGAAGAATGGTTGTGCCACGTGAACGTTTATGATTCATTGCTGTTTCCCCCTCTGTTGATGCGGAATTGAATCAAGGTCAAGACCGCCAGGATGACAAACAAGACCATGGTCATGGCGGAGGCGTAACCCATCTGGTTTTTCTCGAAGCCTGTCTCATGAATAATCTGTACAATGAATTTGGTTGCACCGGCGGGTCCGCCTTTGGTCAAAGAAACGACCAGAGGATAGGTCTTAATGACCGCCACAAGAGATAAAACCAGAACCAGAAGACTTGTCGGCCGGAGAAGCGGCATCGTAATATGGCGGAAACTCTGCCAATAGGTCGCTCCGTCAATTGAAGCGGCTTCATAATATTCAGGGGAAATCGCTTTGAGCCCGGCTATGAACATCACCATATAATAGCCCGACATGCTCCAAATCGTAACGAATACCACGACCCCCATCGCTGCGTTCGCATTGGTCAACCAGGACACGGGCTCTAAGCCTACACGGGTCAAAAGATAGTTCACAACGCCGAAGTCCTCACCCAGTAAGAATCGCCAAGATAGTCCGACCACGATGGAAGAGATCATGCAGGGCCAATAGAAGATCGCTCGGTAAATCCCCCGGCCACGCAGCGGGTTGTCGAGCAATAGGGCCAGTCCCAAACCGACTACGTAGATACCCGGTACGGAAACCGCGGCGAAGAGAAGAGTCCGTCCAACACTTTGCCAGAACGAACGATCCCCGAATAATTTTACGTAATTATCAAGGCCGTTAAAAACCTGCTCGTTGATTCCGTCCCATTTGGTAAAAGAAATCCACAAACCATTCAGTGCCGGATAAAATAGATAGACCGTAAAGATTGCAAGCATCGGCACAAGCATTAGGTAGGGGAACAGTTTCTGCCCTCTGGTTCTCATAAGATTTTTCTCCTGTTCTCCCGCTACTCGCGGGTGGGGGGGCTTAGGCAAGCCTGTTTTCTGTAGCGACGAGAGCGATGCCGGTTCCGGCAATGTTTTCCTTGATCGTGTCGCCGATATGAATCGGCACGTGGACGGAGATTTTGCGGATTTCCGCCATAACGGCAAAGATGCGATCTTTGGGAACGTCAGACTG
The DNA here is from genome assembly GCA_964479695.1 of uncultured Fastidiosipila sp. GTDB lineage: Bacteria > Bacillota > Clostridia > Saccharofermentanales > Fastidiosipilaceae > JAAYZH01. The sequence goes on along the minus strand of CAYZSO010000033.1, from coordinate 6,175 downwards.
GGTTTTGACGGCCACGAGCGGGCGTTCAGAGTCAACGACGCGCACGGTTGAGGTGATCGTTCGTCTGGGATCCACGGCTTCAACCGCCGCATATTGTTTGCCGCGCCCGCAGGAGCACCCCTCCACGTCCACAACATTTTTGGCGCCATCCAGAGTGACTTCCATCGTGCAGCCGATCGGGCAGCGAATACAGGTTAAGGTTTGTTTTTCCATTCTCAGTCCTCCACACGAACCGCAATTGTTTTTGGCCAAAGCCGCCGCAGCTCATCCCGCGAGACTTTGATACTTTCCATCTCTCCGGGAGCCAGCACACGTTTTTTCTGTTTCATGATTCGCTCTTCATCGGCATAGACGGCAATAGATTTGTTCTCGGACAACTCTTTGACCCGATAACTGATCCGGATTTTCTCCTCACTGTGTTCAAGGTGAATCGATTGCGGCAGGGTGTAGGTCACGCCGCTTCCGTTGGTGACAGTTATAGGTGTGGCCTCTTCCGTTGCGGAGCGCTCAGCTGCTGAAGGATGCTCAGCCGTCTCAGAGCGCTCTGCCATCGTCGAGTGCTCTTCCGTTTCGGTGAGCGCCCGTAAATAGGCAACGGCATTTTTGCCGGCAATATCCGCTTCTTCAGACACGTTATCGACCAGGTCATGGACATGCAGAACATTGCCGCAACTGAAAATACCGGGAATGCTAGTTTCCAATTGGTCAGAGACCAGGGCTCCTCGGGTTCTGGGGTCGATCTCGACGCCGGCTTTTTGGCTAAGTTCATTTTCCGGCAAGAGACCAACTGAATAGAGAACCGTGTCGCAGGGAATAAACCGCTCAGTCCCGGGGACAAACGCAAAGTTCTCGTCAACTTCCTGCAGATAGACCCCCTCAACACGGTCTTCCCCGACAATTCGGGAGATCGTTGTCCGGAAATGAAGCGGGATTCCGTAATCGTCGAGGCATTGGACAATATTTCGTTTCAACCCGGCTGAGAAAGGCATAATTTCGGCTACGCAATGGACTTTGGCGCCTTCCAGAGTCAAACGCCTGGCCATGATTAAGCCAATATCACCGCTCCCCAGAATCACGACACTTTTACCGGGCATATAGCCTTCGATGTTCAGAAGGCGCTGTGCCGTCCCGGCGCTGTAGACGCCGGCGGGACGGCCGCCCGGTGTGTTGATGGCGCCTCGGGGTCTTTCCCGGCAACCCATCGCCAGGATGATTGCCTTGGGCTGAAGGGTGAAGATGCCCTTTTCCTTGTTCATAAGAACGACGGTTTTATCCGGATTCACTTCCAGAACAATCGTATTTAAGAGATAAGGAATGCCCAGATCTTCCACTTGTGAGACGAAACGGGCGGCATACTCGGGACCGGTCAACTCTTCGCCGAAGCGATGGAGGCCGAAGCCATTATGGATACATTGGTTTAATATTCCGCCCAAACGCACATCACGCTCAACGAGCAGAACATTGGTGACTCCTTCTTGGTGAACTTTAACGGCAGCGGCCAAGCCGGCCGGACCTCCGCCGATAATGAGCACATCAACCATGGTCAAGCCTCCTCTCTCGTCTGTCCGCTGAGTAGTGGGGACTTCTTATTCTTCTTTGTGATGGACAATGGGTCTACGCCCAACTCTCGGGCGAGAATTTCGATTAAATAAGGTGTGCAGAAGCCGCCCTGACAGCGTCCGGCTGTTGCACGGGTGCGTCGTTTCAGGCCGTCCAAAGACCTGGCGCCAATAGGCCTGTGAATGGCATCCAGGATTTCTCCTTCGGTCACCTGTTCACAGCGGCAGATAATCCGTCCGTAATCGGCGTTTTCCGCAATCATCGCCTGGTGTTCTTCGCGGGTCATGAAGGCGGTGTGGCGGATCCCTTGGCGCTCTTCGATGAAGTACGGGTTAGCCGGGAAGCCCATTTTCGCTTGGATTTGTCCGGCGATTTCGACACCGATGGCCGGTGCCGCTGTGAGCCCCGGGGACTCGATACCGATGCAGTTATAGAAGCCTTCGAGGTCTTCACTTTCACCAATCACGAAGTCACCTTCTTCTTCATGTGCGCGAAGGCCCGTAAAGCTTGTGATGACTTTGTTAAAGGGGATGGAAGGCACCATTTTCGCACTCAGGGTGCGTACGGCCGCGAGTCCGGCAGTGCTGGTTTCGACTTCGTCTTTATTACCGATAAACTCGGAGGTGGGGCCCAGCAGAATATTTCCATCGGTTGTTGGAGTGACCAGTACGCCCTTACCGGCTGCTGTCGGCAAAGTGAAAAGCACGTGGGAAACGAGACCTTTGGTCTCATTATCCAGAAGCAGATATTCGCCTTTTCTGGGCCTTATCTTGTACTGTTGACGATTCACTTGATTGTTCAGTTCATCCGAATGGACGCCTGCTGCATTTACGATGATTTTTGCGGTGTAGGTCTGATCCGAAGTCACCACTTTCCAGTGGTCATCTTCTCTTTCGATCGCCTGTACGGTCTGATCGAAAGAGAAGGTGACACCATTGACATTGGCTTGTTCGGCATAGGCGATCGTCATGGTAAAAGGATTGATGATTCCGGCTTCGGCACAATAGAGTGCGCCCTCGACGGTGTCGGCCACATTGGGTTCCATGGCCAGGACCTCTTCACGGCTCAGAATTTGCATGCCGGAAGCGCCATTTTGCAGGCCTTGTTTGTAAAGCGCTTCCAGCTCCGGCAATTGTTCCTTGTCCTGACAGAGCACCAGAGAGCCGATCTTCTCGTAGGCGAAATCTAACTTCTTGGATTTCTCTTCCATGAGCTGTAGACCTAAGAGGTTGTAGGCGGCTTTGGCCGAACCAGGCACAGCATCGTAACCGCCATGGGCGATCCCGCTGTTGGCCTTCGAGGTACCTGAACACACGTCCTCTTCTTTTTCCAGAACGAGAATATCCGCCTGATAGCGGGACAGCTCATACGCTATGGCACATCCGACCACGCCGGCTCCGATAATGATGACATCTCTCACTGGCTTACTCCTCATATTCTTTGGCCCAGGTAAAGGAACGGGTGACCGCCCGGTGCCAATTGCGCACTTTGCGATCTCTTTCTGCTGCGGAAATTTGAGGGGTGAAAGTGCGGTCGACCGCCCAGTTGTCCTTTATTTCCTCGAGACTGCCCCAGAAACCACAGGCGAGGCCGGCTAGGTAGGCGGCACCCAGAGCGCTTGCTTCGGCTGAACGGGTCCTGACGACATTCGTCTGGCTGATATCGGCTTGATACTGCATCATGAAATTATTCTTGCTGCCTCCGCCGTCTACACGTAAGGAGGCGAGCGGGGTACCGGAATCCTTGACCATGGCTTCCAAAACATCGTGGGACATGAAGGCTTGCGACTGTAAGGTGGCACGTACGACGTGATATTTCGTGGTTGCCGCCGTGATGCCGATTATGATGCCGCGGGCGTGGGGATCCCAATAAGGCGCACCGAGCCCGCTGAACGCCGGCACAACGAAGAGGCCATCCGAGGAATCGACTCTTCCGGCCATGTAATCCGTGTCATAGGAGCAATCAATAATTCGCAAGGAGTCGCGCAGCCACTGGACAGAAGAGCCGGCGACGAAGATCGAGCCTTCGAGTGCGTAAGTTACTTTGTCCTTTTCGAGACCCCAAGCAATCGTCGACAAGAGTCCGTGCTGGGAGCGAATATGCGTATCACCGGTGTTCATCAGAAGGAAAGCACCGGTTCCGTACGTGTTTTTGGCATCGCCGGGGCTGAAGCAGGTTTGCCCGAACAGCGCACCTTGTTGGTCACCGATCGAGGAAGCAATCGGAATCCTTCGGCCAAAGAAGACCGGGCTACATTCCCCATAGACTTCGGCTGAAGGGCGTACTTCAGGGAGGAGGGCTTCAGGTATGTTTAAGAGTTTCAAGATATCCTCGTCCCAGCGTAAGGTGTTGATATTAAATAACATTGTGCGTGAAGCATTGGAATAGTCGGTGATGTGCAGCTTGCCCTGGGTGAGGTTCCAGATGAGCCAGGTATCGACAGTTCCGAAGGCCAATTCGCCATTCTCTGCACGCTCCTGTCCGTTTTCAATTTTATCCAGAATCCAGCGTATTTTTGTTGCGGAGAAATAGGGGTCAATAACCAGTCCTGTTTTCTCACGGATGGATTCTGCGTGGCCGGCGGCTCGAAGTTCGTCCACCATATCTGCCGTGCGTCGGCATTGCCAGACGATGGCATTGTAGACGGGCATGCCGGTTTTGCGGTCCCAGATGATGGTCGTCTCTCGCTGATTGGTGATCCCAATGGCTGCGATGTCGTTCCCGCTTGCTGAGGCTTTGGCCAAAGCCTCCGTCGCCACACCGATCTGAGCTGACCAGATCTCAGCCGGGTCTTGTTCTACCCAAGCTGCCTTGGGAAAGAGTTGACTGACTTCCTTCTGTGCCGATGCGACGACCTGCCCCTTCTGATCGAAAAGGATGCAGCGCGCGCTGGTTGTGCCTTCGTCAAAGGCCATGATATATTTCTGCATGGTGCCTCCTGATGATGTCTACTGATGATGTCTCTTGATGGTGCCACGCACTGGTGTCACCTGAAAAAGAACACTCTCCCATCATATCGATAATCATGAGAGTGTGTTTCGGTTGTTCTCGTGCTTAGCCGTTCAATTCTGCCAAGGATTCGGTTGCGAGCTTGTCCATGTGTTCAAGATATTCATCAACGGTGATGTTTCCCGCAAGAACGGAAGCCATCTCTTCGCGCATGTCCACGTTGATCATGCCTGTGAAGGCTTGATGACCCCACTCCAGACCGGGACGCTCTTCGCTTGAAGTCAGCTCATTGGAGAAAATCTCGAACATTTCCGCGCCGTATTCATAGTCCAGAGATTCGTTACCCTTGGTTTGCGAGAGGAAAAGATTATCCATGCAATACTGGGCGTTGTTCTCCGGTTGAGAAATCCATTCGATGAATTTCGCCGCTTCTTCCTCAACACCGGTCCCTTCAAAAGCAGTGATCCACTTGCCGCCCGGAACGGTTGAACGCTGTGTGCCGATGGGGAGATAAGTGACGCCCCATTCAAAATCAGTAATCTGGTCCTTGTAGTTCGCGATCTGCCAACTGCCGCCGATATGTGTGGCTAATTGGCCGGCGCGGAACATTTCCTGCGGATTATCTGAGCCCAACCAGACGGATTCAGGCATGACACCTTCTTCGTGCAGGCGGACAAGCATTTCGATCGCTGTTTTGTTACCCGGATTCAGGAAGTCGGACTTGGTCAAGTCTTCACTCAGCATCCCTCCGCCAAATTCAAACCAGAGGGTGGATAAACGGTTCGAAGTGCGGTCCAAGCCTAAGCCATAGCGCACGTCGCCTTTTTCCATAACGGTTTTCACAGCGGTTTCGAACTCTGCCCAGGTCCAGATATCGTCCGGACTCTGCGGGACTTCCACACCGGCCTTGTCGAAGGCGGTCTTGTTGTAGATGACGCCGTTCGCCGTTACTTCCATCGGTGCCCCGGCCATCTTGCCATCAAACATGAACTGGAGGCCTGAATTGAACTGTTCAGGGAATTGGTCGCCTGCCTCGGTGTAATCTTGCAGGTCGATGAGCTGGTTCAGGAAGGGTCCTAAGTTGGTCATTCTGGCCAAAGCCGGCTGTTGATTCGCGGAGAGCATGTTTCTCAATTTGTTGTCTAATTCCGTGTACGGAACTTCGATCAATTCAAACGTTACGTGCGGATTCTCTTCACGATACTTCTCCGTGAGTCTCAGGAAGGATTCACCTTCTTTGCCATCCGAAAACCAGACTACATCCAGCGTGACCGGATCTTTCGTGGCCTCTGGATTGGTCGCTTGGTCTGTCGGCGTATCGGTGCTCGCCTGTGTAGGCGCGTTGGTACCCTCGTCTGTGCCGGCTGTTGTAGTGGTCTGACCGCCACATGCCGCAACAGAAAATACCATAACACTGACCAATGCCGCAGCCAAGAGCTGCTTCATTTTTCTCATTGTTCTTCCTCCTTTAGATAAAATGCCGATAAATAAGAACTGTACTTTGAGTATATATGGCCGTATGCTGGAACTTCTTCCATATAATAGCATAAAAATTACATTATTTTGATACCCGAGTTTTACAGTAGCAAAAAAATCATAAGCCTCTAGAATCCCAGAATCTGGGGCTCTGGAGGTAATATTTTTGTCATTTCTTTGTATTATCTTT
>CAYZSO010000032.1:33873-35761 GCA_964479695.1 uncultured Fastidiosipila sp. | reverse complement strand
TACTTCCATTTCTTTTTTCTTGATTTACAAACTGGAATTTAACTTTGCACTCAAGGCCAATTCTTACTTTTGACACCCGAACCATTATTATAGACCCGTAATTTCTTTTTATCAATTGAAAATGATCCTCTCCCAAGTTTTCGGTTGGACCTTCTACTCATCATCTACGTAGCTTTCGAGAGTTCTGAGACTTCGGGGACTTCGGGGACTTCGGGGACTTCGAGGACTTCGGGGACTTCGAGGTGTTTTGGGATTTCTCTTTTTTGCGGCGAGCGTCTTCAAGGATCTCAGCCGCATCCGCCGCACGCCGTGGCCGGTAACTGTAGGAATTCTGTAATTTGCGAAGGGCCTGCAGCTTCGCTTGGCGTTTCTTCACACGGTATTTACGGATCCAAACCAGCGCAAACATCAGAAGAGCAAGAATCACCAGCACAAGCAAAATCCAGGGTAGAGAGGAGGGGGAGGCGGCTTTGGCCTCCGTATTTTCAGGAGTAGTTCCGCTCGCACTTGAGTCTGGGCGAATCGAACTCGTTAGGCCTGCTCCGCCGGGGCTGCCAGAACCACTGGGCTCGCCGGGACTGCTGCTGGCTTGGGGGGTAGGACTGGGGGCAACTGAAATGAGCGTCTCCGCCAAAACCTGCGGAAGCATGAGATTCGTACTGAGCAGAAGCCCCGCCCCATCCGTCGCCTGTTCGATGATGTCTACGGTCCCCACCACTTGCCCGGGAACCAGCGGCGTGGTGAGTGATTCCGGCACATTCGGACGAAGTTCGTAGCGGTCCAGATCCGTCATCATCGGCAGGTGAAGTTTATAAGAGCCTTGGCTAATCACGGCTTGCGGAGCTAGTTCCGTCCTCGCCTGTCCCTGACCCTGCCCTTGTCCTTGCCCGGCAAGAGCCACGTCCGCCACCGGCGTCACTTCTGCCACCCTCGCCCCCTCGGCCAGGAGCGTATATTCGATGGGGATCTCGGTCATCTTTCGGTAAAAATTCATATGGTCGACGAGTTCGAGGCCGGGTTCTTTGGCTTTCGCAGTGAGCACAAGATACGCCGTCTCCCCCTCCATATGAAAACTCGCCAAGCAGTACTCCGCCTGCGCGGTCGAGCCGGTTTTGCCGCCATCAATGAGACTCGTGTCGAGCTGCCGCACCGAGGCGTATTCACTCATGGTCTGTTGGAAGGTGATCCCCTCAGGTCTAGACGTCAACCCACCTGTTGAATAACGAGTAGTGGAGGCAATTTCGCGGAAGTTTTCGTCTTTGGCCAAAGCCGCCAACAACCCAGCCAGATCATCGAGGCTAGTATACGACTCTTCATCACTGTACCCTATAGGATTTGTAAAATGGGTATTGCTCATCCCAAGCTCTTGGGCTGCAACATTCATCTGCTGAACAAAAGCCTGCTCTGACCCGGCCGTCTCACGCACGAGTGCATAGACCGCCTCAGCTCCCGACGTCAAAATCATGGCATAGTAAAGATCGGTTATCGGCACCTTGTCCCCGGGCATGAAACCGGCTAAGGCTGCACCTCCGCGCTCGGCATTCGCCAGATCTTCTTGCTGAATGGTGATTGTCTCTCGCCGATCTTTTCTGGCTTCACTAAAATACGCCTCACATACATAATACGTCATCAACTGTGTCAAACCTGCGGCATGAATCTTCTGATCTGCCTGGGCTCTGAAATAGTCAGTGATTCCATACCTGGATACTCGCCTCACCAAAGCATAAATAGAATTAGGTTTGACTTGCGTATACGTAAACCCGTCAATATTCTGCTCAATGCTGTAGTCGCTTTCTGTCCTCAGCAGTATGGATTCGTTGAGCGTTTGAGTTTGGGGTTGTTGGGGTTGTTGGGGTTGTTGGGGTTGTTGGGGTTGTGTTTGTGGCTG
>CAYZSO010000032.1:0-33773 GCA_964479695.1 uncultured Fastidiosipila sp. | reverse complement strand
GGGTCCGGACTGCGGTAGGCGTTGTTGGAGTTGTTGGCGTTGTGTTTGTGGCTGGGGTCCGGACTGCGGTAGGCGTTGTTGGAGTTGTTGGCGTTGTGTTTGTGGCTGGAGTTGGAGTTGTTGGGAGTCCGCCGCTTCCAGTCGGGTGGCAGGGATAAGGCTCATGATTATACTTAGGGTAAACACGAAACAGACAAGACGAGCCGCAAATAAGTTATGATTCCAATTTCTTAGCTGCCTTAGCATACGTTCTCCCGCTATTGTTGATAATCGTAAAGCCCTGAAAAACATTCGGGTCTCCATTTCTTGGCCTTTATTTCTCGGTCTATGTTTCTTGGGATCAAACCTTCAGATATCAGCCATTTTTGCACATCCCGTGCATTTTTTGCAATTCTTTACAGGGCTACCTGCTAGTTTACCAAATTCTTAGAGAAAATGCTTTTTGGTCCAGACTTGTTCGTGCTGGTTCGGGCCTGTTCGGGCCGGTTTGGGCCTGTTCGAGCTGGTTTACGCTGGTTCGCGCTTACCTTAAGTTTGTCAATGACGGAAGGGATTTTGGTGGCATACTGCTTCTAATCCACTACATAAGTTTATTTTAAACATATGTAGTGAGTTTAATGGTAAAGAGCTTCTGAAATTCTCACCCCAAATCTCGCCCAAATAAGCGCCCAAAAAATAAATAGCAAATGTTATTACGCAAATAAAAGCCCCGTAAACCATTGGAATACGGGGCTTTGTTATGGTGTACCCAAAAGGATTTGAACCTTCGGCCTACCGCTTAGGAGGCGGTCGCTCTATCCAGCTGAGCTATGGGTACATAAATGCTTGACTATTTTACTTGATTTCAGAAAGAAAAGGAAGGAAACGCGCTCACAAGGCACATAAAGGACACCAGCGTGCAATATAACACATCACATCTCGCCCGCATCGCATCACTCCTGGCCCACATTACATCTAGCCCGTATTACAACTCGCCACACCACACCACACCACTTCACATCACTTCATATCACTTAACTTCGTTTCTTCAACTTGCTAACGCAGCGGGCCGGGATCTGTGCGGTAACTTGCTAACGCAGCGGGCCGGGATCTGTGCGGTCGTGCAGGCGAGTGGCCAGTTTGCCCAGGAGGGGCAAATAGAGGAGGCGATAGCTGTATGCAAAAATTGCCTCAAGTATCAAAACAAGCAGAGAGACGATGTGGAGGGTATCGGTGATTTTCGCCAAGGTCTCATTGACGAGGGCTGCCTGGATTATGGCGGCATCGCTCAAGCTGCGTACGGCGAAGAAACTTACGAAATCGCCAATGACTGTCAGAAGTAGCGACAAGACTGCAAAAATGAGGACCAAGAAGCCCCCCTGAGCCGCATGGAGTCGCAGGTACTTTGAGTCCTTCTCGCGGAAGAAAAAGACAAAAGGCACGAGCCATGCCAAGTAGGACACATAGGGTATGAACAGAAGAATCGCTGTAATGGCATACATGATGATGGTAGGGTATTTCGCTGCTAGATAGCCGAGGCTTGATTTTTGTCGGGGAAATTGTTCTATTTTCATCGGTTAAGGCGACCTCCTCGTAAAAAGAGTGAAAGCCTGGGTTGAGGGGGGTCCAGGCTTTCGGAAGAATGAAGAGGGTCTCAATCTAACAGGTAGTTACTGCAATCGATCTACCTGTCACCTCTTATTAGACCACTAAGATATGAGAGAATTGACACATAGGTGTGAATATTTTTTTAAGATCGTAATTGCCTCCTGATTAGGTCGTTATTACTGCCTGATAGGATCGCAATTGCCGTTTGATTAGGTAGCAATAAGCAATCTATTCTTCAGCCTCGCCAACTCGCATGACGCCATCAGCGACCTCGCCAACAGCATCATCGACTTCGTACACACCGACTTCGTCAACACCAATTTCATCTATGCCGACTTCGCCGACGCTTAAATTGACTCCATCATCGACACGAACATCACTGATATCACCACCAAGCAAACCGAGGGAGCGCTCCACGGCCTGCTCGAGTTCGCCGGGATTGATTACTTCATTTTGCAGAATCGGCAAGTCGAAGACCTCCGCCAGTCCTTGTGGAATGGGCAGTCCCGATTCTTGGGAAATTGCATCCAGGAGTTCGCGGTCATCGGCATGGGCAGATTGGCGGCGGCCGAAGATCCCCTCGGCCACAGCGTGCGGGAATTTGAAAGGGCTGGCTGTAGCTACGAAAACGGTTTTGCGAAGATCTTGGGGTTTTATGTTGTTGACGGCTTTGGCATGGACAGCGAAACCGACGGCCGTGTGCGTGTCGATCACGTGGTCGTACTCGTGGTAAACATCACGGATTGTGCGTATGACGACGTTTTCGTCAGCATATCCGGCTTTGAATGCGCGCTGGATGGCATGGAGCGTTTGGCGGTCGACTTGGAACCTGCCGTCGGCGCGCAATTCTTCTTGCCATTTGGCTACTTTTCGGGCATCGTGATTTGTCAGCTCAAAGAGCAGACGCTCCAGGTTACTGGAGACCAAGATATCCATTGATGGGGTGTTTGTTTTATAAAATGCTCGCTTACGGTTGTATGTACCGTCGCGGAGGAAATCAGTGAGCACGTGATTTTTGTTGGAAGCGCAAAACAGCGTATCAATCGGAACGCCCATCTGACCGGCGTACCAGGCGGCTAAGATGTTGCCGAAATTGCCGCTGGGAACAACGATGTCAAATCGCTCATTGGGGGCGAGCTTGTCTTTGGCCAAAAAATCGCAGTAGAGCGAACAATAGTAGACAATTTGGGGGACTAGGCGGCCCCAATTGATTGAGTTGGCTGAACTGAGAACAATATTTTGCTCACGGAGTTGATCCGTGAAGTTCGGATCCCCGAAAATGTGCTTCACTTCGGTTTGCGCGTCGTCGAAACTACCTCGAACCGCGTAGACGTGACAATTAGCGCCGCGCTGCGTCTGCATCTGGAGTTTCTGCATGTTGCTGACTCCGTCTGTCGGATAGAAGACAACAACCTCTGTACCGGGCACATCGCGGAAGCCCTCCAGAGCGGCTTTGCCTGTGTCCCCGGATGTGGCGGTTAGGATGCAGTATTTTGCATCAGAGCCGGTTTTTTGAGCGGCAAGTCGCATCAAATGCGGCAGGAGCTGCAGAGCCAAATCTTTGAATGCCGAGGTTGGACCATGCCAGAGTTCGAGCATCCAATTACGATCGGAATACTTGTTGAGTTGCGTGACAGGTGCCGGGGAATCGCCGAACTTCGTCTCGCTGTACGCCTCCGCCACGGCTTCTGCCAAGTCGGACTCGGAAAAATCAAGGTAAAGCGACAAGATGGCCACCGCCCGTTGCTGGTAGGTCATCGAGACGAGTCTCTGCCAATCCCGTTCACTCAAGACAGGGATTGTTTCCGGAACGAAAAGCCCTCCGTCCGGCGCCAGCCCCTGCAGGATGGCTTCAGATGCCGTAAAACTTGTTTCATATCCTCTTGTGCTGATATAATTCATAGCTTTCCCCTCTTCTCCTATCGTTTAAAGCTTCCCCTTGTGTGGAAACTGCCCATCATTCATAGTCTTCCCCTCTTCCCCATTGCATCGCGGAATTCGTTAGCTTGGTAGAAGGTACCCCAGCCTACCAGCACAGCCCCTAATTGATCGCAGAGGCTCAAGGCTTCGGAAACCGCCTGGTCGACGGAAAGAGCTTGCCTCACTTCGGTTGAAACGCCCAGTTCACGGACGATTTCCGTTGCGACCGCAGCCAACATCTGCGGTGATTCCGCCCGGGGAACACCTTCGGGTGCGGTGACATAGAGAACCCTCACCCGGTTTCCGGCAAGGACATTGCGGAACATTTGCGGGCGGTCTTTGTCTTTCATTATAGAGCATACGTGGATTTCGGGAACCTCAGGCTCGAAGAGCAAGTTCAGGCTGCCTCGCAACGCTTCAGCGCCCTGCGGGTTGTGGCTCCCGTCAAGTAGACTGATGGGTTTGTCCCCTAACTTCTCAAGTCTGGCCGGCCAATAGCAGGCTTCGATCCCTCTAGCCATGTCCGCTTGGGCGATTTCAGGGAGTAAGGCTCTGACCGCTAATATGGCCAAAGCCGCATTATCCGGCTCAAAGGCCGGTAGCATCGTTGTGTGGAAGCGGGTTTCGCCTTCGGGGCGGAAACGAAAGGTCTGTCCGTTCAAGGAACGCTCCAGAACTTCAATATCACTGTGCCTGAGGGGATTGAAGTGGATGCTGAGGGCTTTGGCCCGCGAAAAAAACAAATCCGTAACCGCCCGACTCTCCTCCGGATCGCGAATTGCCGCGGCCTGGTCGTAGAGGCAGAGGGTCTTCGTACCTTGTTTGAGAATACCGGCCTTCTCACCGGCGATTTCGACCAAAGTATTCCCGAGCCTCGCCTGATGATCTAACCCGATCGCCGTGATGACCGCGACGTCCGGCGGCGGAATGACGTTCGTGGAATCCAGGCGGCCGCCGAGACCGGTCTCCAGGACCAGCACATCGCAGTCGCTATTCCGAAAATGAAGGAAAGCCATCAAGGTGAGCATTTCGAAGTGGGTCGGATGGGCTTGCCCTGTGAGGCCATGGGCTTCGATCACCTCGCGGAGGGTCGTCAACGTGTCTGCAATACAATCAGGACTGATCTGGCCAGCCAGAGGATTCTCTGCCCAAGGGGCTTCCGGATCGCGGCCGTCCAAGACCCGAATACGCTCGCCGAAATTATAGACATAAGGCGAGCAGTAAAGGCCGACCCTCTTCCCTGCCGCCGCCAACATGTACGCACTGTAGGCTGCCGTTGAGCCCTTGCCATTGGTTCCGGCGATGTGGATGGTCGGAATTTTCTGTTCGGGTAACCCGAGATAAGTCAAAAGCTGCTGCATCCGTTCCAAGCCCAATCGCGAGCCGAAACGGTCAGTGCCTTCGAGGTAGATCATTGCTTCCGCATAATTCATTTACTTGGTGTCTCCAGCTTGTTTATCCGTGAAGATCAGGTATTTCGAAACGAAATAATTCGCAATTGTCACTAAGAATGAGCCGACAAAGTTCGCAAGTTCCCGATCAAGCGAGAGTAAGTTTACCATAACAAACAACGTGCCATACTCGAAGACGAGCGTGGTCAAGATACGGCCGGAGAAAAAGCTTACCAGATCGCGCCAGAATTCGCCTTTGACTGTAAAAACAAGCATCCGATTCGTCACAAAGGCAAAGAGTACCGCCAGAATAAATGAAACGGTCTTCGAGATCAGCCAAGACCAGGTCCAAGGGCCGATGGGGCTAGCCAGCACCAAGCGATCGGTCAAGCTGAAACTGATCACACTGACCAGCCAGGTCAAAACGCCAAACAAGATATAACTTGCAAGTTCATAGCTGATCCAGGCAATGATCAGGTTGCCAACGACGAGAGCAGCCACCAGAAGCAACATCACGGTTGTGAGTCCGGCAAGTTGCCAACGATAGTACGCGAAGTAAACAAAAGCAAAGGATGCCCCCCAAGAAATCACAATGCCGATAACCATGCGTCTGCCGAGCTCATAGCGCGTAAAAAAGGCGGTTCCCAATTTCTTGATGTCGTCTCGCCTCGTCAGGATGACATAAAGTGTGGCCAGCAGGAGACTTGGCAAACCGGCTCCGAGAACCATCTGCAAGTCGGAGAGGCCGCGGTTTTTCAGAAAGGCTTCCAGAAGCAGAAAGGACAAGGCCTGAATCACGGCAGCCGGCAGGAGCGTGGTCAGAAAATACGTTTTCAGGGAGATTGGCTCGATTAAAGGATACATCCCTGTTCCGTCCATCTCGCTCTGGTGTCTGTTGTCCAAATGTTGATCCATACGTTTTCCCTGCTCCTCTACTCTGTTTCTACTCTGCGCTAAGTTGCGTAGCGCTGTGCAGCGCTCCGCTGCGCCGCGCTACGCTTAGCGGTGCTGACGTCCGCTACTCTGCACTGCGTCCGTACGTGTCAGGCATTCCCTCAAACACAGGAATGCGGAAGAGCAGCGGGTCGCTTATGCGACCACTCTGTAAGAGAACGGAATGGAATCGCCGCCCTTCACTCTGTGCGGAAAAAATAGCCTGCATATACTGATGATTGTAGGTTCCGGTCACTAGGTCGAATTTTTGGAGGTAGGCGGTGTTTTGGCCTTTGGCCACATACTCTTCCGCGATAAAGACCGCACCACCCCGCACCGCAGCCGCCTGCGACGTCCATGGCAGACCTAATTGGTCCCGGGTAGCGCTGTCTTCTTGATGGAAGAGACCCGCGGCATAGCGGGCACCGTTCATAGAAGCGCCCGCAATCTGCGAAGGATCCGGGTAAGCACCAATGTTATAGAGATTATAATAACGCTCAGTCGCTTCCGGGTATCCCTCGCCGCCGGTGCGCAGACGATCCAGAATCACCTGCTGGTCCTCCGTGATCTGCCCATTCGCGGCAAGCGTTTCCAACTGTTGCAGCTGGGTTTCGCGGGGCAGCAGGGTCGGGCTCGGCTGCCCTTCCTCAAGTGGCGGGTTCAGCGGATCCAGAAGGCCTTGCGCCAGGAGACTGATCCCATCGCCGACACTCACTTCCTGAAAAATTCGGCTGGCCAAAGCCTCCGGCAGCATATCCACTTCTTCGGCGGCAGCCATGACTTCAGGTACCAGAGTCAAGAGCGCTTCGTTGCCGCTGAAGATCTGCCTGACTCCGCTGTCATCGCCGCTGCGGTTCTGATTTCGCAGATCCAAGAACTGGAAAACATCTTGTGGATTGAGGAAATTTCGCGGATCCAGATAGTAGGCCACGGCCTCTTCGTTAGCCGGAAACCAATTTGTCCCGTCGTATACCGTCTGATTCTTGATCATCCAAGCGTAGGGGGCAAAAAATTCCGTATTTTCATACTGAACCAAATTCTTATCTTCCGGTGAAAGTTCCGCCGCCAAGACTTCTGCCCACGTATTCGCTACCGTCACCGGCTCAAACTGCCATTTCGGGTAGAGCAAATGGAGACTGATGAGGGCATCCCGGTAGGACTCCGGGAACTGCTGCAAAACCTCAGAGAAACCTTGGTCTAAGGGCGACAAGTTCTGCGAAAGCCCCAGACGCAACGCCTGGACTCGCTCGTAGTCTTGCCTCGTCAAGCGTTGTTGCTCGCTGTTTTCGGAATTCACCAAGTAAGCCCGGCTCCCTTCCGGCGTCTCAATTTCATACCAATTGCGGCCATAATTTGTCTGTCCGCCGCGAAGTTCACTGACCACGCGATAGATGCCGCCCTTGGTCGTCTCGCCAAGCAGTTCACTATCCGTTGTCGCTTCAGCTCGCAAGTTAAACACAGACAGCGTCACCACGGCTCGGGTTTTTGTCTGCGACAGATAAACGGCCAGCCCAATACCGATCGCCATCAGGATCAGGAAGGAGATCGCAACTCTTGTGAAAACGAATTTCCTGCGTTCTTTCAAAGTTCATTCCCTTCGCGCAAGCGGTCGAGTGAGAGGCTGAAGGCAGGGGCGAATTCTTCTAAGAACATGTCCGCTTCAGGCATGTGCATGTCTCGGACTTTGGCCAAAGTCGTCTCCGCAGCCTCGCGGAACTCTTGATTTCCCTGCGATAATTCCACTTGACACTTCAGGTAAGCGGAAATCCGATCCGCTGCCTTCACCAACAAACGGCAAGTCTGCTCATACGGGGTCTCACTTTCAGTATTTTCCAAAACCACATCATGATACGCAGGTCTCAGATCTTCCGGCAACATGGACAGGAGGTCTTCCGCGGCCAGCGCTTCGATGCGTTTGTAGGCTTCTTTCAGCTCCGGGTCTTGATACTTAACAGGGGTCGGCATGTCACCTGTGATGACTTCCGACACGTCGTGATAAAGGGCTTTCAGAACGACATCCCGTTCATCGATTTGCGGTGTTAATTCCGGGAAACGCACGCGGCGAATCACGGCCAAGCCATGGGCAATCACGGCGGTTTGGAAGCTGTGTTCGGCAATATTTTCCGCTTGGGCGTTACGCATCAGACTCCAGCGCTGAATGTAGCGGCTGCGGTCGGTCATGGCGAAAAACGCTTGTTCTCTAGCCATCTTATTCTCCTTTGGCAAGGCCGGCGGCATTGGCCAACATCATTCGGACTCCGGCCGTGTCGAATTCAATGCGCAGCATCGCGTCTCCTGCTACCGGTTCCACGGCGAGGATGCGTCCGCGGCCAAAGCGCGCGTGTTTCACAATATCGCCCCGTTTGAGTTCGGTGGCCTTCAGGTTCCCGGCCTTTGGCACGGTGGCTTTTGCAGCGGCTTTTTGCTCCTTGCGAAAATCCTGTACCGGCGACGGTCCCGCACCGAAACCCCAAGCTGATCTAGGTGCTTGACGCTCCTCAGCAAGATCCTTCTCTCGGCGGCTTTGGCCACTATAAACTTGCGCACCCAAAGCCATCACATGCTCCTCCGGAAGCTCCTGCAAGAAGCGGGACGGAAGATAATGCTCGGTCCGACCGAAGAGGAGCCTCGATTCCGAAGCACTGAGATAGAGCTTGCGGCGAGCCCTGGTGATCGCCACATAAGCGAGCCGGCGCTCTTCCTCGATGGCGACCGGGTCCATCATGGAGCGGTAACCCGGGAAGATGCCCTCCTCCATACCGACGACGAACACCACCGGGAACTCCAAGCCCTTCGCTGAATGGATGGTCATGAGCTTGACGAAGTTGTCATCGCCCTCGTCCTGATCCAGGTCGGCATCCGAGTGCAGCGCGGCTTGATCCAAGAAACGGATCAAGGTCTGAAGCAAGGTTTCCGGCTCAACCTCGGCTGTTGTTTCGGCTGTTTCTGCTGCTGACGTGTCGGCAGCTCTGTCGGTAGATTCGTTGGCAGTTCCGGCGGCTGATTCTGCGGCTGTTGCTGGAGCTGCCGGGGCTGCTGTTACGGCTGCTGAACCTGCTGCCGTGCCTGCACTTGCTGCACTCGCTGCACCCTCTGCGCCTTCTGCACCTTCTTCGCTCATAGCGGAGAGCTCTGCTTCGGTAAAGTCCCAGAGTTCCGTTTGATCCGGAAGTTGTTGGAAGTTAACGGCTTCGGACAAAAGCTCCTTCAAGTTTTCCAGGCGGTTAAAGGCATCATCGCGTCCCTTCTCCTGGTGATCAATAATTTCCTGCACCAAACCCGACTCATTCTGCACATACTCAATATATTGTGAAAGTGTCCAGTCCTCATTCAGTAAGGTCTTCTGTAAGCGGCCCACCAAGCGGACAAACTCCTTGATTTTGCCGGCAGCCCGTGACAGCTCCGGAATCTCGTCCGCATGGACACAAATTTCCATAATAGAGACCTGGTTCTGTATGGCCAGTTCCTGAAGGCGGCTGATCGTCGTCTCACCGATTCCACGGCGAGGAGCAAGAACCGCCCGCTGGAAGGCCACGTTATCGCGGGGACTTGTAATGAGGTTCAGCCAGGCCAAGGTGTCTTTGATTTCCTTACGGTCGAAGAAGCGCAGCCCCCCGTAAATTTTGAAAGGAATACCGGCGCGCTGCAAACTGAACTCCAAGTTACGAGATAGTGCGTTAATTCGATAGAGAATCCCTACATCCCGATAGTTGACGTCACCGGAGTTAACCAAACGAGCGATTTCATTGGCAATGAAACCGGCCTCCGCCTGCTCGTTTGAGACAGAGAGTTTCGTTATCTTTTCCCCTTCACCCTCTGCCGTCCAGAGCTTCTTGTCTTTGCGGCTCGTATTATTGTGGATCACTTGGTTCGCAGCCTGCAAAATGTGACCGGTAGAACGATAATTCTGCTCAAGCTTAATCACTTTGCAGGGAGCAAAATCCTTCTCAAAATCCAAAATATTCTGTATATCAGCACCGCGAAACGAATAAATCGACTGATCATCGTCACCTACAACGCAGAGATTTCGGTGTTCCTCCGAAAGCAAGCGCACCAGCTCATACTGCGCGCCGTTCGTATCCTGGTACTCGTCGACCATGATGTAGCGAAAACGCTCGCGGTAGAGGCGCAGAACATCCGGCTGCTCGCGGAAGAGTTTCACCGCATAATACAGAAGGTCGTCGAAGTCCATCAAGTTATTTTGTTTCAGTCGATCCTGATATTGGCGATAAACCAGAGCAGCCTTCGTCTTCCAGAATTCACCGCCGGTATCCCGGGCATAGGCCTCCGGGCTGATCAGCTCATTCTTTGCCTTGGAAATCGCATTATGAATCCTTCTCGGATCAAAGGTTTTCTCATCCAAATTCAAATCCTTGATAATTGCCTTCACCAAGGACAACTGGTCACTGCTGTCAGCAATGCCGAAATTCTTTGTAAAGCCCAGGTGCTCCGCAAAGCGCCTGAGCACCCTGGCCATCATCGCGTGGAAAGTGCCAATCCACATCCCGGAAGTCGAATCACCCAGGAGTTTCTCCACGCGATCCACCATTTCGCGCGCAGCCTTATTGGTAAACGTAATCGCCAGAATCTGGCGCGGTGACACACCCTTCACCCGCACCATGTAAGCAATACGATGCGTAATCACACGCGTCTTGCCAGACCCTGCGCCCGCCAGAATCAGCAATGGCCCTTCGCTGTGTAAAACGGCTTCTCGCTGTTCGGGATTAAGCCCTCGAAGCAGTTCTTCCGCGGTTTCTTCTTTCGAGGCATCGTTCGAGGCATAGTTCGAGGCATAGTTCGAGGCATAGTTTGAGGCATAGTTTCTATCGTCACTATCGTAAGACCTATCGTTATTCAAATCGTTATTCAAATCGCTATTCATATCGTAAGTTGGTTCGTCGCTCCTCATGTAAGGCTGGGGGAAATCTGACATCTGGTCACTCCTTTTCATATACCTCAATATTATAGCCGTACCGGCCCATAAATGGGTGTAAAAAAGAGGGCCGCCGGCAAGGCAACCCCCTTATTCTGGTTTACCGATCATTATCGTTGACAGCAAATGCCGTTACAGCGAATTAGCGTCTTGCTTTGCTAGCGAAGCTTGCTTTTCTCGCTTTGCTAGCGAAGCTTGCTTATCTCGCTTAGCTAGCGAAACTTCTTTCGCTCAATCTTCATAGTCCGGTTCAATCACGCCATAATTCCCATCATGACGTTTATAGACGAGGTTTACCCGCTCCGTGTCGGCATTCTCGTACAAGAAGAACGTATGCCCCAAGAGCTCCATCTGCAAGGCCGCCTCTTCCTTCGTCATCGGGCGAAGTTCAAAAGACTTGTGACGGAAACGCTCAGCCGTGATCTCCGGCTCAGCCGCAGCAGAAGCTCCGTTCCCGGAAGTTTCCGAAATCTCGTCCGGAACCTCATACTTCAGGTATTCCTTCATGTAGGCATAGTCATGGATATTCTTCTCAATCTTCGTCTTGTGTTTCCGGATCTGTCCCTCCAACACATCCACCGCAAGATCCAGAGCCGTGAAAACATCTCCGGCCGTACGCTCCGCACGGTAAATGTGCTTACGGATATAGAGTGTGATCTCTACCTTCCGAGTTTCAGGGCTGTCCGTGCTGCACTTGACCTGGCAAGTCACCGAATCATCAAAATAATTCTGAAACTTCGCCAGTTTCTCCGTAATGCGCCGCTCGAGTTGTGGTCCGATTTTCATCCCCTTACCTTGCATCTCAAGTTTCATACGCAATACCTCCTTACTTCTATGTCTTATTATTGTACGCTAAACCATTTTCTCTTTTCAATGATATTTGAGCCCAGCGGGTTAATCGCACTGATCTGGCTGCGGCTTTGGCCAAAGCCGCCCCCAACCACTCCCCCCGCTTGAGCGCAAAAAGCCGACTCCCGCAGGAACCGGCTTAATTAGGTTAATGATTATGGATGTAGCGGGAAGGGGCTCTTATTCCTGATCCTTCTTCGCCATATAGAGCAGGAGGTCAACGCAACGGTTGGAATAACCCCACTCATTGTCATACCAGGAAACGACCTTGAAGAAACGCTTCTCACCCTTGAGGTTGTTGGTCATGGTCGCGTCGCTGTCATAGATCGAAGAACGGTTGTCATGGATGATGTCTGTGGAAACGATCGCGTC
Organism: uncultured Fastidiosipila sp.; assembly: GCA_964479695.1. Classification (GTDB taxonomy): domain Bacteria; phylum Bacillota; class Clostridia; order Saccharofermentanales; family Fastidiosipilaceae; genus JAAYZH01. The sequence goes on along the minus strand of CAYZSO010000032.1, from coordinate 21,788 downwards.
CTTGGTATAGCCCAAGATGCCCTTGAGATAGGTCTCGGAAGCATTCTTGAAGAGGCCGTCGATCTCCTCAATGGAAGTGTCTCTCTCAGAACGGAATGTCAGGTCAACAACGGAACCTGTTGGGGTCGGAACACGGAAGGACATACCGGTCAGTTTGCCCTTCGTTGCCGGGAGAACTTCACCAACGGCCTTTGCAGCGCCGGTGGAAGAAGGAATGATGTTGATCGCCGCAGCACGGCCGCCTCTCCAGTCCTTCTTGGAAACGCCGTCAACGACCTTCTGGGTTGCGGTATAAGCATGGATCGTGGTCATAAGACCGGTCTCAATGCCGATGCCTTCCTTAAGCAGAACGTGAACAACAGGAGCCAGACAGTTCGTGGTGCACGAAGCGTTGGAAACAACATTGTGCTCCTTGGTGTCATATTCATTCTCGTTAACGCCGTAAACGATGGTCTTCACGCCGCCCTTACCGGGTGCGGAAATAATAACTTTCTTCGCGCCTGCATCGAGGTGACCCTGAGCCTTGTCAAGGCTGGTGAAAACACCGGTACACTCGATAACATAGTCTACGCCCAAATCCTTCCAGGGGAGTTCCGCCGGAGTCTTGGTTGCAGCGACGCACTTAATCTTGTCACCATTGATAATGAGAACGTCATTCTCTTCTGCATCCGGTGAACTCTTCTCGGTGCTGATCTCGCCATCGAAAGCGCCTTGGGTGCTATCGTACTTAATTTGATAAGCAAAATAATCCGCGTCTGTCGAAAGGTCTGTAACGGCAACGAGATCAATCTCTTTGCCAATTAAGCCCTGATCGTACATTGCACGGAATACGAGACGGCCAATGCGCCCGAAACCATTGATACCAACTTTAATAGCCATTTGTTTCCTCCTTGAGTAACTCTGCTTGAGCTGAAAAATGTTTAGGTACTTTTGTACCGCTTAATAATAATTCACTTTGAGATTTCATTCAACCCGATTTGATACCGCTTTGATGCCCGGCGCCTTAAATTTGACTTTATTTACCGTTTTTTCACAGCCATGCCTGGGCCATGCCTGAGTTACGGCCGGCGGGTGGCCGCAGACCGCGGGCGGTGGGCGGTGGGCTTGGGCGGCTGGGCGTAGGTGGCGAGGAGGTAACATGCGGTTTAGTCGCGGCGTTTCTGATGCGACTCGCGAATTCTGCGAGCTTCCTCTTCCTCTTCATTGAGTTCTTGTTCCACTTTATCGAGGTCAAAATTCACCTTGAATCTGCGGATTTTCGGGTTGCTTGTCGTCGGTTCTTCTTCGTAGGTATCTGCGTTTTCGTATGTATTTTCGTTTTCGTAGGTATCTGCGTTTTCGTCTGCCTCTTCATATTCATAGGCGTTCGGATCAACCCGGTCTTCAGGTCTCCTCCGTTGTGGCTCGTCCTCTTGGAAGACCTGGTCAGCCTCCGCTTGAGATTCGGCCAAAGGTTCCCCCGGCGGTGTTTCGGCAGGAGCCGGGGTCTCATCATCTGCCTCCCCCGCGAACGAAAGCTTATCCGGATCAATGTCCTTGTCTTTGACTTTGGCCGAAGACCAAGCCCGCAACAAAACATAAAGAACGGACATGCCCGGAACGCCCAGAAGAAGTCCCATGAAGCCGAAGAGTTTCGACCCAAAAGTCACGGCAAAAAGCACCCAGACGGACGGCAAACCCACAGACTTCCCTACCACTCGCGGATAGATGAAATTGCCTTCAATCTGCTGGATAATCACTAACATAATAATGAACCAAATTGCCTGAATCGGCGATTCGACGGAGATCAAGATTGCCCCCAAAAGCCCTGCGATAAAAGCGCCGAAGACCGGAATAAGCGCGCCAATAATGACAAGTACACTGATCGTCAGCGGATAGGGAAAACGGAAAATTTGCATCCCGATAAAAACCAAACTGCCCAAAATCAGCGCTTCCAACCCCTGTCCACCGATGAAGCGCGAGAACACGGTGTTGACTAATTTACCGAGTTGCAACAATCGATCAACGAAGCGTTCAGGCAGCGCAGCGTAAGCAAGTTTTTTCACTTGACTGACCAGCTTTTCTTTCTGGCCTAGGAAATAGAGGGCGAACACAAGGCCGAAGAAAAAGTTCATAAAGCTGCTGACCACGCTTGTGATCCAACTAAATGCCTGACTTGCTATATCCGACATGGTATTGTTCAGCCAATTAATGAAACGCTGGATTAAGTCATTGATGGTGATATTCGACCCGGCCAGGAAATCATGGAGTGTGGGATTGGAAATGGTCTGTTCTTCAACCCATGCTTGCAAATCCCGAATGGTGCCAGGCAATTGCTGGGTGAAAGAAACGATTGTATTGGTCAGATCAGGTACGACTAAAAAGACTATGCCAGTCAACACGCCCAGTATTACGAGAAAGGCAATAATCAAACTCACTGGCCTTTTGATCTTGAGTCGAATGTTATCTCGTTTCTTCCAAGGCTTGCCAAACAATTTCCGCTCAAAGAACCTCATTGGCATATTGACAATGAAGGCAATCGCAATACCGATCCATACCGGCGAAAAGAAGTTAAAGAAAGAACTGATAAATGACGGCAATAACTCCAGACGCAACATTAACCAGACCATTCCGAGTGAAATGGCTACTAGTAGCAATATGCGTTTGCTCGTCTGCTTGTCAAGCTTCATCGATAAACTTTCCTGTTCTTGTTGGTTGGTTGGTTGTATTTTCTGTTACTGTCAATTTTCTCAAATTCATAGCTTCATTATTAAAATGATAGCAGAAAAGAACACTCTACGCTGAGGTAATTCGAGGAAAGTTTTATGGGAAGTTTTCGGGAAGTTTATAGGAAGTTTTTAGAGATAGTATCGAAGGAAATTTTCAGAGATAGTGTCGAAACAAATTTTTTAGCGGGGGGATTATTGACTTCATATTTGAGAGCGCTTCTTACAACGTATTGTTCCTCGTGCGGGTTCGTTGGTGTTTAAGTTCAGTAATTGAATGTACGGAAGTGGCGGCGTATGGTTTCTAGTGAGAGTTCGCTGGTGCTTAAGTTCAGTAATTGGTAGAACGCAAATTGCGACGTATAGTTTCTAAACACAACTTTTATTGAGATTCATATAGCTTCTGCACCAGAAAACACCAGGAAAAAATTCTCTAACTTGGTCAGGACCCGGATCTTAGCCTCTACTTCTACATACACAAAGAAAATAAACTTCCAAACTGGTAGGGATCCGGAAACTTGCGACAACAAATATTTTTTCAGAAAGGATCTTGACGCCCGGTTAGTTGTCAGATGAATGATTACTGACCTGAGTGCAGAAATTATTGAATGAATACTGACATCGACGGTGACATTGTCCAGTATAAGCTCAACACCAACAAGATAAGATCATTTACCGCTGAGTTTGCCAATCCGGTGTCGCAAGTCTGTCGCAAGTCTCCCGATTCGTGACAACTTTGAAAGAAGATAACATCTACTTAAATCCTTTGGGGACTAAAACAAGGAAGAATACACCGCCGAAACCACTCCGCCATCAAACCCTTACTTACCACAGAACAAATTCAAGGAAGAATACGTCGCTAAAACCGCTCCGCCATCAATTTCTCATCTACAGAAGAACAATGAACAGAAACAATAACCTGCCCAAGGCGCTCCGCCAGCTCCGCCAACTCCGCCAACTCCGCCAACTCCGCCATCAACGAACTCACTACATAAGTTTAAAATTAAACTTATGTAGTCAAATGTAGTGAAACTGCAAACTGCAGCCGACCCCCGCTACCAGAGGCCCAATTCGCGGAGGGCCAGGCGGAGGCCGTCGTCGTCAACAGAAAAGGTGATGAGGTCGGCCTCTTCTTTCGTAGCGTCGCTGGCGTTGCCCATGGCGACGGCAATACCCGCTTCACGGAACATGGAGATGTCGTTTTCTCCGTCGCCGAAGGCAACCGAAGAAGAAGGATCCAATCCGAAGAATTCGCAGACGGCTTTGATTCCGTCACCTTTGCCGCCCTCGCGGGGCATGATGTCGATGAAATCCGGGTGCCAGCGAGTGGCAATGGAGTGTGGTAAACGAGGCATCAATTCACCTTGCTCTTGTTCATCGCCAATAAACATGAGCTGGACCCACTCGCCGGAGCGCAGAAATTCGCGGTCACGCAAACGATAATTTCCGAAATGCAAATTGTTAAATAAGCGCTCCGTCTCCGGATTCAGGTGGGAAAAATAGGTGTCCTCAACACCAATAAACACAAAATCACGTGCCGGAAGCCCCTTTTCCTCGCGCTCATCAATGTAATTGAGCACCGCTTCAACATCTTCGGGATCGATCAGCACTCTGCGAATCACAGTACCGTCAGCAAGGAGGGCGTTTTGGCCGGAAGAACAGACAAAAGCATCGAAAGGAAGTTCGCGCAGGGCGCCAATCGCATCATAGCTTCTGCCGGTTGCGAGGCAGACTTTGAGGCCATTTTGCTGGACTTTTTCAAGGGCGGCCAAAGCCCCCTCCGCCGGCTCATGTGTCTTGAAGCTCACGAGTGTGCCATCGACATCGATGAATAGAATTTTCAGTTCTTCGGGAGATTTCTTGTTTTCAGGGCGATTCCATTTCATGTATGTTTCTCCTTGCTTTTACTCACTTATGTTTTTATTGTCGTCAACGGCCACTGCGGCTCACCTTGACTCACTTACACAGCCGCCGGCGCGGAAGTCGATTTCTCGCTGGTCGATTTCTCGCTGGTCGATTTCTGGCTGTCCGATTGTTCTTTTTCGACGGCGCTAAAGAGGCGGCGAAGCTTCTCGGGGACGAGTGCGATGGGCTCAGCTTGATTTACCCATTGGAGGTGCGCTTTGACGCCGGCGTTGAAATTGATTTTGCCGCGGTATTCCGGCAGCGAAAGCAACACCGCAAGCTCTTGCATGTTGGGGCGGGCGCCGGTTTTGAATTGCAAGATGATGTTCTTTTTGTCGATACGAATAACGCTGATTCCCAGGAGTCCTGCGCGTGAGCGCACATAGGAAATGTCCGCCAGCGTGTACGTTTCCGGAGGCACGTCACCGTAGCGGTCGGTCAGTTCGTCCAGAATGTCATAGTAGTCCGCCAAGTTCGAGATGTCGCCCAGACGCCGGTACATATCCATGCGTTGGCCTTCGTCGGGGATCAGCGAGGCAGGTAGATAGGCGTCCAGTGGCAGATCGATCTGCGTCTCAACGGCATCCGGAGGCAGATATTGAGTGCCGATAGTGGCGGCTTGGTCTTTGGCCGAAGTACCTTGAATTGCGGTGGCCAAAGGCGCCTGCTGCAACTTCGTGAAGTCCAACTCCTCTTCCTGCTGCTCCTGGAGGATATTCTTGACTTCCTCATCCAGCATGCGGACGTAGAGCTCGTAGCCGATCGCCTCCATGTGGCCGTGCTGCTCGGCGCCCAGCAGATTGCCGGCACCGCGAACTTCCAAGTCACGAAGAGCGATTTTGAAACCGGAACCAAGTTCTGTGTACTCGCGAATGGCAGCCAAGCGTTTTTGGGCATTTTCTTTCAGAACTTTGTTCTTCTCATACGTGATGTAGGCGTACGCTTGCCTGCCGGAGCGACCGACTCGACCTTTCAGCTGATAGATCTGGGATAGCCCCAAGCGGTCCGCATTGGTCACAATCAAGGTATTGACATTCGGCATGTCGATTCCGGACTCAATGATCGTAGTGCAGACCAGCACGTCGGCTTCACCGCGAACAAAAGCGGCAATCACATCCTCCAGTTCGCGCTCATTCATCTGGCCATGCGCAACAGCCACCCGGCAACCCGGGATGGCGTCTTCGATGGCGTTTGCCTGTTGGTAGATCTTCTTCACATTGTTGAACAGATAGAAGACCTGGCCGTCGCGCGAAACTTCCCGCGTAATCGCATCGGTCAAAACCGCCTCATCAAACTCCATCACGAAGGTTTGCACTTCGCGACGGTCTTGCGGAGGTTCTTCAATCATCGAAATGTCGCGAATACCCGACATAGACATGTGAAGCGTGCGGGGAATCGGCGTCGCACTTAGGGTAAGCACGTCTACAGTGGGGTAGAGTTCTTTTAGCATTTCTTTGTGGTCGACGCCGAAACGTTGTTCCTCGTCGACAACCAGGAGGCCCAAACGCTTAAATTTCACATCTTTCGACAAAAGGCGATGCGTGCCGATCACGACATCGATTTCGCCGGTAGCTAGGCCGCGCAAGGTTTTCTTCTGCATGGCTTCTGAGGCAAAACGGCTCAGAAGGCCCACGCGCACAGGGAACTTGCCAATGCGCTCAATAAAATTATCGTAATGTTGCTGAGTGAGAACCGTGGTCGGGGCAAGTAAGGCCGCTTGCATGCCGCCGTTTACGGCTTTGAACATCGCACGAAAAGCCACCTCCGTCTTGCCATAACCGACGTCGCCGCAGAGGAGTCGATCCATGACTCGGGGAGACTCCATGTCTTTCTTAATTTCATCAATGCAACGCAGCTGATCTTCCGTCTCTTCGTAAGGGAAAGATTCGGCAAATTCCTGATCCCAGACTGTATCTTCCGGGAAAGCATGCCCTTTCAGCTTCGACCGTTTGGCATAAAGTTTCACCAGGTTGGTGGCGAGTTGGCGGATGGAATCTCTGGCCTTGTCCTTCAGCCTCGTCCACTCAGAGCTGCCGAGGCGTGACAATTTCGGAGTGCGCCCGTCGGTGCCGACATATTTGCGAATCTGGTCCAGCTGGTCAATTGGCAGGTAAAGCGTGTCCTCGCCGGAGTAACGGATCTTGATGTAATCACGGCGAGAGCCTTCTGTTTCAATGTTTTCCAGCCCTTCGTAAATCCCGATACCGTGCGCTTCGTGAACCACCATTTCGCCCGGCGACAAGTCCGTGAAGAAATCAATCGCCGCGCCGGCGTGGGCACTGCGTTTGCGTTTGCGGCGGCGTTCCGTCCCGAAAAGATCTTGCGAACCCAACACCAGTAAACCGGCTTGCGGCCATTCGAAACCCTGTGCCAAATCGTCAGCAATAATCGCAGACAACGCACCAGGAGCATGTTGCAAAAGCTCCGTATGAAGCCTTTCGCGCCGGCCTTTGTCCGCCACATAGGCATAAGTAAGAAGCCCTTTGTCGCGGCGCTCCCGCAACATCGCCTGAAACTGCTCTTCACGCCCGCGCCACGCTTCGCTCTCGCGGCTCTGAAAATCAAACCGAAGCGCCCCGGGGAAGCCATTCCCCGGCTGATGAATCAACGCAAAAGTCAAAGTCGGAAAATCCTGATCCAGCTGCTTCAGGATCTGGGCACCCGTCCAGAAAATTTCAGTCGCCAGAGAAGTCGTCTGGCCTCTCTCCAAAAGATGCGACGCTTGCTGATAAAAATCCGCTTGGAACCCATCCATCCTTTGGCTGATTCGCAGCGTGTCGAAGAGGACCGGCCTCGCCCCGGCCAGGCGGAAATAGTCCAGAAGCGAGGCCTTTTCCGGGCAAATCAAGGGGTACCAACGGTCAACAATGCCGCGGTCCAGCCCGGAAGCAACCCTTTCCGCATCGTGAGTGCAAAATTGTTTAACCTTGAGAGCATGTTCTCTGGAGGCGCCTTTGGCCAAAACCTCCTTCGCCCGATTCTCTCCCCACGCCTCAATTTCTTCGGCCAAAGCCAATCGCCTTTCATCCCGGATCAAGATTTCCTGCGCAGGCGGAATGTGGATCTCTGTGCAGGCCTCAACCTGCCGCTGGGTCATGGGATCGAAGAAACGAATCTGATCGATCTCATCGTCGAAAAACGAAACACGAATGCCATACAACGCGGCCCGCTCGGCTTCCGGCACGCCTGTCGGCATGGGCTTGTCGATCGGAATCACGTCCACAATGTCGCCCCTGAGGGAAAATTCACCGGCAGACTCGGCCAAACTGGTGCTTTCGTAGCCCATTCCGGCAAGCTTCGACGCCAAGACCTGGGGCTCCAGCACCTGTCCGAGCTTCAATTCCAGAATCAACTGCTGAAATTCTTCCGGCGGCAGCAGAGGTTGCAATAGCGCTGCCGGACTCACCAACACAAGCGGTTTCCGGCCTTTTTGCTTTTCCTGGCCTTCTAGATGCTTCTCGCTTGCTAACGGCCCCTCGCCTGCCAACGGCCCCTCGCCTCTCAGCAACTTCGTCAAAACAGTGATACGGCGATGCGTCTGCTCCTGGCTCGAAGCATCCACGGACGCCAGCTGAAATTCACGTTGGGGGTAGAGCTCCACTTCACCCGGCCAAAAAGCCTCAAAAACCGGCAAGAGCCTCCGCATTTGCAGCTCATCAGGCAAAATGACGAATGGCAGTCCACCTTCCGGTTCTGTCATGGCCAAAGCCGCCACCATCAACGCCGCATGCGTATCCACCGGCCCAATAACGTTCGCATGCCTCTTGCCTATCCCAGTGGGCGAGGCGCTCTGCTTCCAATAATTCGCCAGATTGGCGAATTGGCTGTCGCGTTTCGCTGCCTCCGGGATCCAATCTGTTTTCTTCATTGCGTGTCCCCCGTAGCATCATTGCTCGCTGTGCCTTCGCCTGCTGCATCTTCGCCTGCTGCATCTTCGCCTGCTACGTCTTCGCTCGCGGCGCCATTTGCATCTTCGCCAGCTATATCATCTGCGCCGCCGCTTGTGACGCCATGAGCCCCAGGCTGTTTAGAACGCAGGTCTGTCGTGTTCTGACCTGTGCGTTGATCGGTCGTGTTTTGACCGGAACGTTGGTTGAGGTGATTCATGGCGAACTGAATGCCACCCTCGGTGGTGAGTTCGATGGATTGGGCGGCTTTGGCCAAAGAAGATCCCAGAACTTCTTTCTCTGCCGGCGAAAAGCGTCCCAACACAAAATCGATGATGTCATAGTGCTCTGGCTGCGGACCGATCCCGACCCGAATGCGCGGGAAATTCTGACCGATCGAGCAGGTCACGGACTTCATGCCGTTATGAGAGCCGGGCCCGCCGTGCTCACGAATGCGAACCTGACCTAGTTGGATGTCGACGTCGTCGTAAATAATGATGATATCCTCTGTTTTTGTACGATAAAAGTTTTGCAGCAAAGCGACGGCCTCGCCACTGTTATTCATAAATGTTTGCGGTTTCACAAGGAGAATTCGCCGCCCGTTGATGATTATGCGTGCGGTGAGTGCCTTGAACTTCGTCTTGGCCCAACGCCCGTCGTATTTTTCCGCCAGCAGGTCAACGACCATGAAGCCGCAGTTGTGCCTGGTTTCCTGATACTCGGCTCCGGGGTTCCCCAAACCGACGACCATCAGCATCTCCCCTTGCGAGGTTTGCTGGGTCTGCGATTGCTCGTTGGCTTGTTGTTTACCGAGATTATATGATTTATCGCGCGTTTGTTGGTGCTCGCGCACCAGCGACTTCTCGCGATTTTGTGATTGCTCACGTTTTTGTGATTTCTCACGTCCGAACAGCATTTTTCCCTCCGCTCAACACACAAACAGCACCGCCAATTACCGAGACCGGGTGGTCTTGTCAAAGACAGCGCTTAAAAACATGGAAATTATACCATCTGCCTGCATTATCTGCCATTGATTTCGTTTGATTTCGTTTTGAAAGAACATATTTTCGTTTGTGACATTTTTACGACAGCTGTAATGTCCGCGGTGGGAAAACAATTTTTTGGAACTGTTTTTCCAAGGTGAATTGGTCCACTGTGGATAATTATTTGCCCAAAGACGGTGGATAATGTGGAAAACTCTGTGGATAGCTTGATTTCAGGCTAGGTAAGTGTTACGAGAATGTAAGGAAATGTTAACATTCTATAGTTATCCACACCCCCTACAATCTAGCTTAGTCCGTCATTGACGCACACGAAAAAACATGATGCGACTTTTCCTTGGCGATATTTCTCTTGAGCTCGCAATTATTACAAAAGAGCTCTTGACATTCACATTTGCTTGGTTCTCCTAGGATTTATCAATTAAACAGGCAAATGCTCACAAATTTATTCTTGGAAAATCTCTACTATAGCCAAAAGTTTTCCCCTCTTGGCGCGAGTGATTGAGTTTGTATTTATGAGTTGGTTGGATAAGGTGGTGTTTTTTGAGTTTTCGTATCTTGTTGCGGTTCGTGCGCCTGTATGCATATTCGGCGGCTCGTTTCTTGAATATTCGAATAATTATTCAAAATATTTGACTACACGACTACATTTGACTCCATATGACTACATAAGTTTAATTTTAAACATATGTAGCGAGTTTTTGTTGGCGGAGCGGTTTTAGCGGCGTATTGTTCCTTGTTTTAGTCCGCAAAGGAATTAAGTAGATGTTATCTTATTTCAAAGTTGTCACGAATCGGGAGACTTGCGACACCGAATTGGCAAACTCAGCGGCTTACAAGATCTTTCCTTGCTGGTGCTGTGCTTATACTGGACAAAGCCACCGTCGGTATCAGTATTCATTCAATTTTCCCTATGTGCAGGTCAGGAATCATTCAGCCGATGTTCAAGCTAGGATAATTGCTCCCACATATAAATGTTCTTCGTCGCAAACTTCCGGATCCCGACCAGTTTGGAGTTGAATTTTCTTTGTGAATATAGAAGTAGAGGCAAAGACCCGTGCTCTGACCAAGTTCGAGAATTTTCTCTTGGTGTTTTCTGGTACAGAAGGTATATGAATCTCAAAAAAGTTGTGTTTAGATACTATACGTCGCAGTTTGCGTTCCTCCAAACACTGAACTTGAACACCAACGAACCTACACTAGAAGCCATACGTCGGACTTTGCGTTCCTCCAAACACTGAACTTGAACATCAACGAACCTACACTAGAAGCCATACGTCGGACTTTGCGTTCCACCAAACACGGAACTTGAACAACAGCGAAAGGAGCTTCTGAAGACGACGAAAGTAGATGAGGACAGCTCGCGAGATGCTCGCGAGATGCTCGCGAGATGCTTTCGAGCTTGACAACAACGTACGACAATTGAAGATAAAACGTCCTATAATATTTCTTACTATATGCAGTGTTACACCGATGGTGGAGGGGGGCGGCTTTGGCCAGATTAGTGCTGACTAGATTAGTGCTGACTCGAGTGGTAGTGAATCAATTGAATTATTCTTCGATTAATCATTCTTCAAGGAGGAATTTATGAGCAAGAAAAAAGATAAGAAGAACAAAGCATCTAACAATGAGCATGATTTTCGGGTTCAAGAAGGTACCGAAATTTATGTGCGCGATGATGCGTTCGATGAAGAGTACGAAAGCGATGCTAAGGCTGGCAGTGACAACGATGGCAATAACGGTAGCAACGGCAGCAATGGCAGCAATGGCAGCAACGGTAGCAACGGTGATAGCAACAACAATGACAATAACAACAACAACAATGACAACGGCAGCGAAGAACTGCCGAAGCTGGATACCAAGCCGTTTAGGATAGCGAAGCCCAAGGGTTTCCGCTTGAGTGATATTCCGGCCGATGATTCCGGCGGGCTGAAAGGCAAGAAAATCGGCAATGCCATCCTGGAGAACAACAAAGAGCGCATGTTTGCTCTGCAGGAGAAACTTTATGCCGAGAATGAGCAATCAGTCGTCATTGTGTTTCAGGCGATGGATGCGGCCGGTAAGGATGGGGCAATCAAGCATGTTATGAGTGGACTCAATCCGCAGGGGACGCATGTGACGGCTTTTAAAGTGCCGACGTCCGAAGAAATGGACCATGATTATCTTTGGCGCATTAATAAAGCCCTGCCCAGGCGCGGAGACATTGGCATTTTCAATCGCTCGCATTATGAGGAAGTGGTCGTGACGCAGCTCCATAACTTGCTGGCCAGTTCTCAGCTGCCGTCCCGTGTCATTGGCAAAGATGTTTGGGAGCAGCGGTATGAGCAGATCAACAATTGGGAAGAATATCTGACGCAGCAAGGCTATGTCTTCATCAAGTTTTTCTTGCATATCTCGAAGGAGGAGCAGCGGCAGCGGCTTTTGGCCAGAGTCAATGAGAAGGAAAAGAACTGGAAATTCTCCTCCGGCGACATCGCTGAGCGTGAGCATTGGGATGAGTATCAGCAGCTTTACGAGGAAATGATCCAGAAGACATCCACGGAACATGCACCATGGTATGTGATTCCCTCGGATAAGAAGTGGTTCTCGCGTGCTTTGGTTTCGCAAGTCGTGGCTGACGTCCTCGAGAAAATGGATCCGCAAGTGCCGGCGTTAACCGCTGATGAGGAGGCTCAACTCGAGCATTGGCGTGAAGTTTTGGAAGCGCAGGCGGGCGAAGTCTAGTGCTTTGGCCAAAGAAAGAGACCCGAACTTGGGTCTCTTCGCTTAAAGTACGTACTCGGCTTGGCCGAGGGTGGTTGAAAGTACAGTCTCGGCTTGGCCGGGGGTTCTTATTCTACGGTTTCGGTTTGGCCGGGAGTGGTCATCGTGAGAACCTCCGGTGCGTGCTCGTACCCCGCTAATTTGGAGGCAAGTTGCCCCGGCAAATGGACGCCGCCATTGAGGTGGTCCGGAACAAGGTACTTGGTGTCGGCATATTCGAGGAAGACTTTGGCCCCTAAAAATGCTTTCGCGCCCAGCCGCAAGTCGACCGGGATCATGGCGAGCCAGAGTTTTCTCTCGGCCAAAACCGCCTTCAACTTCGCCAACTGCGCACGATAAGCGCTATCCATGTAGAGATCGATCCCCTCTTCTTCCCAATCCCAAGCGTTCAAGTCGCCGGCATGGAAAACCAACCCATTTTCCGTTTCCAGAAGGAAAGATACACCCTCGTCCGTTGAGCCGAAGCAGCGGAGTGCCCTGAAATCCGTTGCCTCTGCCTCTTCACTGCTGACCCGCTCACTGAATCCTGGCGAGACAAAAACAATCTTCAAATCCTCCCGATCTTCATAGACGCTGGGCACCATAGTTTTGCACCCTTGTTCCAGGAAATAGGTCTTGGGACCTTGGCCTTTGAAATCGAGAATGGACATGTTCCAATGGTCAAAGTGCGCATGCGACACAAAGAAATAAAATGCCTTACTGCTGTCCGCATAACGCTCAAGCACTCCTGCCGGGTCTGTGTAGTAGTCAAATACTAGAACTGACTTCTCTAGCTCCAGAAGAAAGCCACTGTGATTCAGAAAAATTAACTTAGGCACCTTGATGTCTCCTTATTGAACAGCTACCTGATTCAGCTACCTGATTACAGCCACCTGATGAACAGCTACTTATTTGTCAGGCAGCTTCGCTTCCATGCTTCCTTAATTCCGAGTTTCCTTGCTTGCTTGTTTCCTAGTTTCGGCAGGGATCTCCACTTGCCATCAACTTGCTTCGGCAGGGATCATGGATTTCTACTTGCCGTCAATTTCGGTATTCTAGCACGAAACCAAATCAGCGTGCGAGCGCATAGGTGACATATACGATTCACAGCATACAGCCTCACCACTTCGAGTGGAGATACTGGTAAAATAGCGGGAGATTGAATTTTTCTTGAGTTTTCTTGAATTCTATTGGAGTTTTATTGGAATTTATTGAAAATTATTGGAATGTATCACATTTGGGGAGGTCATTATGGACAAAGCGCAGCTTTTCAGCATCGTCGAGCATACCGTACTGAAACCGGAGGCCACAAGCCTTGAGATCATGGAAGCCGTTTCGCAGGCTGCAATTTGGGGTTGCCGCGGAGCCTGCATTCCGCCGGTCTTCATTGAAGAAGCCGTGGAGTATCGTGAAACCAATCAGCTGCAAGTTCCGCTGGTCACAGTGATCGGTTTCCCGTTTGGTTATCACACGGAAAAAGTCATTTGGACGGAGTTGCGGGAGGCCCTAGTAAACGGAGCTGACGAAGTGGATGTCGTCGGGCCAACATACGCGGTGAAGGCAGGCGATTGGGACAAGGTTCGCCACGAGATTGCCATGTGCCGGGAGGCCGCAGGTGATCATGTCGTGAAAATCATTATGGAAACGGGACTCCTCACCGATGACGAGATCAAGCGTTACTGTGAGATCATCAGCGAGTGCAAGATCGATTTCGCCAAGACCTCATCAGGATTTGCGGGGACGGGAGCAACCACCCATGCAGTGGGGTTGATGAGGGCGGCTTTGGCCAAAGAAACCCGTATCAAAGCTTCCGGCGGCATCCGCACATACGATCAAATGTTGGCACTCATCGAGGCCGGAGCTGATGTTCTGGGGATGAGCCGCGTGGGCGATGCGCTCAAGGATGTCGCGGAATGACGCGAATTTGAGATGAGGCGCGGGTGCGTCGTGAGACGTGAATGCGCGATGAGACGTGAATATGCGATGAGACGTGAATGCGCGATGAGACGTGAATGCGCGATGAGACGAGGAGCTGAAACAATGAACCATTCCCCAACGAGAAGCAAAGTTGAATCCGGGACGCAGTTGCTGGCTAGGCGGGCAGGCGCGTTGTTTACTAGGTGCAGCGCGCAGCTGTTGGCTAGGTGCAGCGCGATCTTCTTAATTCTTGTGCTGCTATTCTCTGCGGTTGCCTGCAACAACACGGACGAAAGCAAAAACGGCGGCAACACGACCGGCCTTTCAGGTCAAACAGCCGATCCTTCCGGCAGCAGTCAGCCGGTGGTGCGAGTCACTGACGCTGATATTCCAGAACTTGAGGCCTATATTAGCTCCGTTGTGAATGGGGCATTTCGTGAAAAGGCGACCTTTCCTGATTTTACAAACGTGAATCAGTTGCCGCCGGTGGCTTTGGCCGGGAGTGACTTGCTGAAAAAAGCCACCACCACGGTTGGCTTGACCCGCATGTCGCGAAGTGCCTACGAACAATATCTGCAGGCGAACTTGAACCCTGCCATTACGCTCCCGGCGAATGCGAATTACCAACTGGCTTATGACCAGAGTTCGGATACTTTTGCGAATAATTATGAGATGAAAACGCGCAATTTCAGGCCTTTCAGCATCTTCCTCGACCCTGTCGTGACGCAGGATGGCGAAAATGTTTACTTCGACGCTTATGAGCTCGCATATGAATTTGTGAATGCCGGCACAGGCGAAGAGGAGCGTAGCAACCCCGTGGCGCGGATGGTGGTTGATGACGTGACGGTCGGTTTCTCGGCTCCGATTGCACGCAACGATCTGCACTTGATCGATCATCGTCAGTTGGCCAAAACCCGCTTCACGCTTCGTTCTTCCCTTGATGGTTGGAATATGATTTCAAAAACAAAACTCACGCGCGACGAATCTTACAAGGCTTCTGCCCTTGCGCTTTTCAGCGACCTTCGGGCCGTCCGCGGCACGGCTGCCGGCATGCCGAGTGGCCGTCTCAATGTGCGTAATTGGGCTTCGACTGATTCTTCGATTGTCGGCACGCTGGATGACGGCACGGTCCTATGGTACGTTGACTGCCTCCCGAGCACCGGCTATATCCTGGGCGGCCCCGAAGCGATGCCTGGCGTGTTTAATTACGACTTGGGTTTCGGCTTCATCGCGAAGGAGTATGTGGGGTAAGGTTGGGCTGGTTTGGGTTAATGTGGTGACTGGTGGTTCTGTGGGTCCTGTGGGTCCTGCTGGATGGAGTGCGCAAGAATACGATGCAAGATAACGGATGAGCGGTCATTAATTGTTTTAACCGAGACGGGCAAACACAATTTAAGCTGATAAAATTTAAGCTGATAAAAATTAAACGGTACCTTTTTTGTACCCGTAACATGATAAAAGCCCGATTTCTCGGGCTTTCTTCGTGTCTTGGTGGAGACGATGGGGATCGAACCCACTACCTCTTGAATGCCATTCAAGCGCTCTCCCAGGTGAGCTACGCCCCCAAGGCGAAAATCAGTATAAGCGAGTCATTTTTGTTTGTCAAATTTTTCGGTTTTTTTGGCGGCGTATTGAGCGGATTGAGCGGTGGGCGGCGTTGGGAGTATGGTAGCGTCGGGCGTTTGCCGGTGTAAACTTGTTGGTGGTCGAGGGCGGCAGCGTTGTAGTGACGTTGTAGCAGCGGCCAAAACCTGCTCAACCTAAGCTTTCAACCTAAGCCCTCAACCTAATTCCTCAACCCACTATCCCCAATCTCCCCAATCTCAATCAACAAAAATATCCAACATAGCAAACTGCCGTCTCATGTTGATGATGTCCCAAGGCAGATATTCAGCAACCGTCAGGCCAACAATCTCCGCTTCTTTTGAAACGGCAACAAGCAAGCTAACCACGTCTTTCAATGTGAGCTTACCCACTGCATAATCCACCGGCGGTGTGTGAGGCTCATTACAGAGTAGAGAGCGGAAATCTGTTGGTGACAGAGCATCCAGGTCAAAATGGACAAGAAGATATTTAAACTTATTATTGAGAATCCACTCGACAACCGTATGCCCACCAACAGCTATTTCCTCAGGCTCGGCAACAGGAATTTGGTATTTGGCTAATTTCTCAACTTCGTAATCAAGCAGTTTATTTTCAACAAGGCCCGCATACATGACCTGTTTCGGGGAGAATGGGTGTCGGACGTCTTTGGCCAAAGCCGCCGCCCCACCTCCAAGCAAATTACCTAAGACCATAGCGTGTTCGTGTTCAGTGTCGGAAGGCTCCGAAATATCCGGGTGGGCATCGATCCACAAAATGCCAATATCATCTCTATATCGCCCATGAAGATAATCAAAAGGTGCTTGTGAAACCGAACAATCGCCGCCAAACGTAATCACTTTATCCGCCTTGCTCTTTTCCAAAATTTCATAGGAAGCCTTTTGCTGCTCCCGAATGGCTGTTTTAGCATAATAACCATCCGAATATTCTAGTTCCTTCTCGAAATCCTCCGTAACCGGCACCCGGTGAGTTTCACTCTGCTGACCTTTCGGCGCGATCAGTGCCAGAACCTCCGCCCCGGTAACATAGTTTGGATTGACGCCCCCTTGCCATTCAGGGAAGACTAAACGCACTGTTTTTCTTGTCATTTTGCGTACCTCTCTCTGATTACTCTCGACTCTAAGTGTACTCTAAGTCGCTGCGAGAATGGGTTCTGCGACTTTGGCCAAAGTCGCCTCCTCCACTTCCGGACGACTGCTGGATCACCACCAGATCCTTCTGGGACCAGGCAACTTATCGCGGTCACTGAGTTCAGGCTTCCAATACTCAGCCCACGATTTCATGTCTTCGTGTTCGGGATGGTCCGGATCCAACATAATTTCTCGGAATTCGACAAACCCGCCTACACCACCGACATCTTCCGGTGGAGCCTGCCCCTCTGCGTCGA
Source organism: uncultured Fastidiosipila sp. (assembly GCA_964479695.1). Classification (GTDB taxonomy): domain Bacteria; phylum Bacillota; class Clostridia; order Saccharofermentanales; family Fastidiosipilaceae; genus JAAYZH01. Next base: position 4,642 of record CAYZSO010000032.1, on the reverse strand, counting down.
CCAAATAAGGTAGCTGTTGATCGAAGTTTTCGAGTGTACGGACAAGCTCAATCTTATGCTTCCAATAATCGCCCATGTCATAGATATAGGTAAGGTGTTTATGTTGCGGTAGATACTCTTCAAGTGTATGGTTTGCCATTAGGATCGCGATTTCGTCGTACTCTAAGCCTTCCTCAAAAGGCACCAATCGTAGAAATGGCTCAAAAGGATTTTCATCAAAAAACTCAAACTCGTAAAGATGGTAACTTTTCCAATTGAATAAGTCTTGTAAGAAACGATGCAATGTGCTGAATTCCATAGTTGTCGGAACAATGATTCTCCTGCTTGCTTGGTAGACATCAAGGTCAAGGGTGACGAGCAACTCAAAGGCGCGGGTTTTATAGATTGGTTTCCCAGTGAGTTCCGCGAGGGAATTGATCATCTTATCGGAAGGTCGAAAAGCATCTGCTTGGTCTTTTGCATAGTTGACATACTGATAGCTAATGGGAACGCCTATTGTGTCATCGAAAGTGATATCCATCTGGCTGAGCCTATTGGCGACAATATAGGATGCTGTCCTAGCAATATGTCCGAGCCAATTTGCCGTTTGTGTACTGCTGTTTTTAACGAATTCAATGCCATCTGCGCTGCCTGCGCTGCCTGCGCCACCTGCGCTGCCTGCGCTGCCTGCGCTGCCTGCGCTGCCTGCGGCACCTGCGCCGGCAAGGCGAAAATAATCATCGATGAGTTCTGGGTTAATGTACAGCGCACGAAGGGTGTGTTCAATGGCGGCTCGTATAATCTTACTTGCTCTTCGCAGGTCTTTGCGTTTCACGGGATAAATGACGACGGGAAAACGGGTGGCATTGTTGACAAGCACAAGCATTTCTTTGGTCTTGCTGTCGTCCCACACTGTTGCCCAGGTGGCAGTCCATGTGAGAATCGGATCAATAGCCACATCGGCCGGTCCCGGCTTCAGTTTCATTTCGGTTGCGAGAGACTTTGTCAATGCGATCTGCATAGTATTCACCTCCATATGTCCATACGCATACTTTACCGCACCTTAACGGATTTCACTATTACCATTTCGCTTCAGGGGTTCGATGAGGGTCCGATAGGGTTCCATAGGGTTCGATAGGGTTCGATAGCGTTCGATAGGGTTCGCAGTCTTCATGAGATTTCATGCGGTTCCATGCGGTTCCATGAACTTCCGAGGTATGCAATTGGCGTCTGAGTTTGGGGCGGTGTTGGGCGTTGGACGTTTGGTAGCGTAAACTTGTTGGTGGATGAGCCAAGCGCACCTTAAGATGGAAAAATGCGTCCACGGTATTTTATTCCCTCAAAAGGCGTGTTCAGGATTTCTCATTTGGGCATTGTGAATGCCTTCTTTAGCAGCGGATCAAATTCACTTCTGGCGGCCCCTTTCGCATTGAGCACTTTAATATTTACTGACGCGAAAAACGTGTGATTCTCTTTTTCGTTTTGGCGACTTTTGGTGCCGATGTAGACCACACTGTCACCATTGAGGCGACACACTAATAGTTTAGCAAATCATCTTGACCTTTGTTCTGACCAGCCATGGGTTACATGGATAACATCTCCCCCATGCTATGGTATGCCAGCCATTTCGCAGCGTTTCCAGAGACACCACGATGGGAGTATCAGATATTAAAGTCGCTCCAATTGTTCAGCGGACATTTCAAGCCCGCATCTAACACTGCAGCACATATTTGACTTGTTTTTTCTGTTTACCCTCTGAAGTCGGTCAGACTTGAGGATTGACTAATAACTCATCTCCAATGATTTTTAGGGTGCTTCACAGATATTCTAAATAGAATTGCCACCTTTATTCTTCTCACCGACCGCAAAAATCCGACTGCCAATATGTATAACACCCAACCAGTTGGAGCGATATTGGCACTCTTGGAATTTTTGAGTAGATTCGTATTTCAATTGTCGCCACCCGCATGGATGGCGACCCTTTGGATTCTCTCTGCATTGCAGGTGATCATACATTTCAATCCACGCCGCCCATATGGACGGCGACAGAATCAGAACCGCTAGAGGGCACGATGATAACATTTCAATCCACGCCGCCCATATGGACGGCGACTGCTTGGCAGATCCAAACGCACCTGCACGGAGTACATTTCAATCCACGCCGCCCATATGGACGGCGACACAAAAATCGGCACACAACAACAAAACAAATTACAATTTCAATCCACGCCGCCCATATGGACGGCGACGCCTTAGGCCGGCCTGTTTAATTTCTTCTGGCATATTTCAATCCACGCCGCCCATATGGACGGCGACGCGCATCTCTTGAGCGAGATCGACTATGTTAAGCGATTTCAATCCACGCCGCCCATATGGACGGCGACGGAGGTTGTCGGCCTTTTTCGGGTCGATCGGGCAATTTCAATCCACGCCGCCCATATGGACGGCGACTGAGAAGGCTCTTGAAATCAGGAGGTAGCCATGCCATTTCAATCCACGCCGCCCATATGGACGGCGACCTTATTTCACCGGCCAGCGCCACCCGAGCATAGATTTCAATCCACGCCGCCCATATGGACGGCGACGAAAGAGCTCAAAAAGATGAAGTGTCGTTTGATATTTCAATCCACGCCGCCCATATGGACGGCGACTTTGCTCGACCATCCCCTTGTATGACATGACCGCCATTTCAATCCACGCCGCCCATATGGACGGCGACCACCATCGAGGGCGAGCCATCCCAGCCCGAGGGATTTCAATCCACGCCGCCCATATGGACGGCGACCCTGCTGGTGTAAGTCCTTTTTAGTGGACCCAAATATTTCAATCCACGCCGCCCATATGGACGGCGACGGCGCTGCTGCCTGGTGATGTGCAGGTTTGGGTCAATTTCAATCCACGCCGCCCATATGGACGGCGACTCGGCGACCCAGTCCCGATCGAGACCGACATCAAATTTCAATCCACGCCGCCCATATGGACGGCGACACTGGCCAACGGGATCGCTGCGGAGTGGACCCCCATTTCAATCCACGCCGCCCATATGGACGGCGACTCCGAGCCATCTCGGCCGAGCTGGCCAAAATCGATTTCAATCCACGCCGCCCATATGGACGGCGACAGTAGTAATCGGCTCGCTCCCGTCTCTGTTTCGGATTTCAATCCACGCCGCCCATATGGACGGCGACGATGGAGATGTACGCCGAACTCCAAAAGTATCCAGATTTCAATCCACGCCGCCCATATGGACGGCGACGCTTTGCGTTCGAGACCTCCGACGATGAGCTCAAAATTTCAATCCACGCCGCCCATATGGACGGCGACTTGCCAGATCGGACTGCGCCGTGATTGATCATCAAATTTCAATCCACGCCGCCCATATGGACGGCGACTGAAATGTCCATTTAATCAGATCAGGATTGAGACTATTTCAATCCACGCCGCCCATATGGACGGCGACGACTATGGCTGAAAACGGCGCAAATCGGGATGGGGATTTCAATCCACGCCGCCCATATGGACGGCGACGCATCATAACCCATATACTTATCAACCAAGTATTATTTCAATCCACGCCGCCCATATGGACGGCGACCTAATACGGGTTGCGTTCTGAGCGTGTCCCGCGATATTTCAATCCACGCCGCCCATATGGACGGCGACTGTGCTTGACCACCCCCAGCGCTCGCTTAATTTACATTTCAATCCACGCCGCCCATATGGACGGCGACGATTGCCACACCCACACCCTTTTCCAATCCTGTATATTTCAATCCACGCCGCCCATATGGACGGCGACTGTGTTGCGTTCAAGTCAATTAAATATTCTTCGACATTTCAATCCACGCCGCCCATATGGACGGCGACTGTGTTGCGTTCAAGTCAATTAAATATTCTTCGACATTTCAATCCACGCCGCCCATATGGACGGCGACTTTTCTGCGGCGTTAAAATCCGCATCTGCGGAGTTATTTCAATCCACGCCGCCCATATGGACGGCGACTCAACCACTTCTGTATATTTGTTAATTTGCATAGTGATTTCAATCCACGCCGCCCATATGGACGGCGACATAGAACGCAACAATTCATTTGCAATGTGGATTTATTTCAATCCACGCCGCCCATATGGACGGCGACGTGCGAATTTCGCATGGCTTGGTGCCTTACGAGCATTTCAATCCACGCCGCCCATATGGACGGCGACGTAGCTCCAACCGGATCAGCAAACGCTCCAACTTATTTCAATCCACGCCGCCCATATGGACGGCGACGTACTCCCTCATGTCCGAGTAAGGCGGCGATGTATTTCAATCCACGCCGCCCATATGGACGGCGACCTGTCCCTTCGATGCCCCAACTCACGTCTGCAGCCATTTCAATCCACGCCGCCCATATGGACGGCGACGTCAAGCATCTCGACTGGCTCGCTTGTCGGATTCATTTCAATCCACGCCGCCCATATGGACGGCGACGTGCGAATTTCGCATGGCTTGGTGCCTTACGAGCATTTCAATCCACGCCGCCCATATGGACGGCGACGTAGCTCCAACCGGATCAGCAAACGCTCCAACTTATTTCAATCCACGCCGCCCATATGGACGGCGACGTACTCCCTCATGTCCGAGTAAGGCGGCGATGTATTTCAATCCACGCCGCCCATA
>CAYZSO010000031.1:0-36481 GCA_964479695.1 uncultured Fastidiosipila sp. | reverse complement strand
CTACGCAGGGCCACTTCTGAGCATTCGTACACCCAGCTTGTAAACTTCGGCTCTACCCGCGAACAGAAGTCCGAAAAATACAGGTGTGTAGTTATGCTTGTGGGGTTTGCCAGTGCTTCATGGGCTTCATCCTATGGATCTTTTGGCGATCATTCCGATAATGAAATTATTAATTAGAAAACCCATCTGGGACCATTATGCCTGGTTGAGCATTAGACGTTCTCAACTTCGGCTCTAGCCGCGAACAGAAGTCCGAAAAAATACAGGTGTGTAGTTATGCTTGTAGGGCGGTGATGACTTTTCTTAAGTATTTTTCTTCACAGGCTCCTTCTGATTTCCGTTTAAGATCCGGACTTTTGCTCACTGTTCAGGATCTTCCCTTAGGGTTCATCCGCTGAGATTTAGAAAAGAACAAACGTGCGTTATTTATGGAAGAATTATGTTTTTTAGGCTTGCAAATGGTTTTGGATAGGGTATAATGATAAATAACATCCATCGAAAGGGAGGACAGACCGATGAAATTCTTTGGCTCTTGGGAAGCGTTTACCTTCTATTTTCTTCCCTTTAGGGATTCCGTTTTTACTAAGTATTGCGAACGATCTAAGGAGATCTATGTCACGACGGATGCCGAGCGACATGCCATGATTCGTGAGAAAAAGTCGCAGATAAAAGAAATAAAAAAGATCTCGTTGAAGGATCGGGCGAGAGTGGCTTTGGCCAAAGGGAAAGGGAAAAAGAAGAAGAAAGCGCGCACGGCATCGTCCTATGTCCACTTGCACTCCACGCCGTTGCCGGCAGGGTCGTTCATTCGTGGGGGGGACGGTAGGTTGTATGCCTGCCCGGAGCTTGCGTTTGTGCAAATGTGCTACGATTGCCTGAATATTCATGAGGCCATCATGATTGGTAATTGCCTTTGCCAAAACCGCGGGCTGGGCATGGCTCCCTTGACGACGGTTGCGAAGTTGAGGGCTTATGTGGAGCAATTGGGAATGGTGCGGGGCAAGACCCGGGCGATGGATGCTCTAACATACCTGAAGGATAACTACCGCTCTCCGATGGAAGTGAAGGGGCATATGGCGTTGGCTTTGCCGCATCACTTGGGTGGCTTAGGTTTGAGTAAGTTTAGTGAAATCAATATGATGTTTAGGATCAGCCAGGAGGAGGCGGATGCTTTGGGTCAGAAGATGCCGTGTCTGATGCCGGATTTCTGCTACCCGGAGGGAAAGATCGCTGGGGAGTACCAGAGCAAAGCGTTTCACAGCACACCGGAAGCGAAGAAGCATGACCAGAAGCGGAAGAAAACGTTTGAGCAGAATGGGTTTCGCGTGTTTTTTATGGAGGCCAGGGATTTCTACAATCCCAAGCGCTTCGACAAATTGTGCCGGGAGATTGCCAAGGCTATGGGAAAGACGATTCGGATTATCAGTAAAAATTTCGATGAGATGCAGGCGCAGCTCCGTTCCTATCTGCCGGGCCTTGACCCGGGGCCGATTCTCGAGCCGAACTATTGTCTTGAAGACTACCGCGATGGGAAGTTGAAGAAGAAACGGGTTCGGTGATGGGGTTGGTGTGTTTGTTTGGCCTGTGGCTTGGCTAGGTTTGGCCTAGGCTTGGTTGATGGCCTAGGCTTCTTTTCGCCTGGGTGGCTTGGTGGAGATCCAGTGTTTGGATAGGCTTTGCTGAGTGAATATTTGGCTGCTTGGTTGTAGCAGGAGCTTGGCTGTATTCTCTTATTTTCCAGACGATCCTTTATTCTCTCATTTCATTTCCTGATGACAATCGATTACCCTGACCACTTGGTCTTCTACGATTTATGTAGGAGACCTGTTTCTATTTGTGGGGAAATCAGATCAGAATCAGAGGATCTCATCTAGGAATTCGTACGGCTGCTTGATCCGACTTTGGCTCTAGCCGCGAACAGAAGTCCGAAAAAATACAGGCACCTAGTTATGCTTCTGCAATTTGGAGGACATTTTGCGGAGCTCCTCACATGGATCCAGCCATATGACTTCTATCAAGAGGATCGTTCTGGGATTTTCTCATCGGCAACAGCAACTTCGGCTCTAGCCGCGAACAGAAGTCCGAAAAAATACGGGCACCTAGTTATGTTTATTCCGTTTAGGATGTTTTCGGAAACCCATCTCATAAGAATTCTAGTATATTACTTTATTCATGAGGACCGTTCTAGGATCCTGTCATCTGCAGCCCCCGACTTCGGCTCTAGCCGCGAACAGAAGTCCAGAAAAATACAGATAACAAAACACACAAAAAATATTCTCTAAAATAAAAGCCGAGATAAACAATGCAGTATAAACTTAACAAGACACTGGTAAAATTTTTACTAATTGAGATTCAAAATAAAATTTCATCTCAACATGTGTTAGGGTAGTTCGAGATCAAATTTTTGAGATTTCCTATAAGCATAAGCAGAAAACGGATCTACTTGAATTAAACACATCACGATACTATGTAACATAAAACCACTACACAAGTTTAAAAATAAACTTATGAACAAGATCCACCAACATCCAACCACCAACTAGCAAATGCCAACAACAAACAAATAGAAACACACATAAACACATGCACTACCAGACTTCATACCGCAACGCCCAGCTGCACTATCCTCCCCAATCGGATAAACAACTCATCACAAGGAGCATATTTCTATGGCAGATGAAATGCAAAGCAAAGCGAAGAAGGATCAATCAGCAAACAACCCAGCAAACAACCCAGCAAACAACTCCACAAACAACCCAGCAAACAACCCAGCAAACAACTCCACAAACCAATCCAAAAACAAACCCGCAAACAACTCCCAAAACAACCGCACCGATCAACCCGCAAACAAACCCAAAAATCGGCGCAAAATTTTGACCAGAACCTTAGCCATCGTTCTCAGCCTCGCGCTTCTCGTGGCAATCGGTCTGGGTATTTACACATGGTATGGGCAGAATCAATTGAAAAAGCTCCAAACCATGACCTTTGAAGAGATGATTGCCCTCTCGACCCAGGATCGGCAGGACGCGCGGATCTCGGTCGGAATCATCCGTGGCCCCGAAACGGAAATTACCGTGTACGGAGAAAACGCCCAAGTCATACCCACCACGAACACCCCAGAACACACTTACGAGATTGGGTCAATAACCAAGACCTTCACAGCCTCAATGATTTGCAAAGCCCTGAGTGAAGGTAAGCTCAGCCTCGAGGAACCCGTGAGTAGTTACCTACCACTCGAGGCCGGCGCCGCCACCCAGAATACTTATCCGACCATCCAACAGGTCCTCACGCACACCGCGGGCTATCCGGAATATTACTTGGAGTGGCCATTCGTCAAGAACTTTTTCCGAGGCGGGAATCCCTTCACCGGCGTCACGCAGGAGATGATTTTGGCCAAAGCCGCCCACCCCAACTCCAACGCCCGCCCCAACTCCAACTCCAACTCCAGCTCCAACTCCAACTCCAACGCCAACGCCAACGCCAACTTCGATCAACCCTTTCTTTATTCGAACTTTGGCTATGCGGTTTTGGGGTCCGTCTTAGAGACGATCTACGGCAAGGACTATGATACGTTAGCGAATGAATTTGCTGCAGACGATTTAGGACTTGCCAATACCCGGGTTTCCGATGGTACGGGTGATCTTGAAGGCTATTGGCAGTGGGAAAAAGGGGATGCATACGCGTCTGCAGGGGTACTCGTATCGACAATAAGTGACATGGTACGGTACACACAGTTGCACATGAGCAATACGCCTGCTTATTTGGAACTCGGGCATGAACAGTTGGTGCAGGCGGAGGACTCGAATCCAAATTATATCGCGCTCGGTATACGCATTGATGGAATTGGAGCTTCATGGATGCTGGACGATACTCTTGGGACCATTTGGCACAACGGGGCAACGGGGGAATTCAATAGCTACCTTGCTTTTAGTCCGGAAAAGCAAGTGGGCGTTATTATTCTGGCGAATCAATCCCCGGAAGATCGGGTGCCTTCGACAGTCATGGGTGTCAAACTTCTTGAACAGGAATTGAAATTACTAGGTAACTGACGTCCCTGGTTACTTCAGGAGCGGAATTTAACAGGAAATTAACTTCTCTCAGATACCATGTAAGGTAATGAGGGAGGAGGAGCAAAACAGATGAAAGTTGTTGTGATTAACGGGACGGCCTGGAAAGGTGTGACTTACAGGCTCAAGGAAGTTTTTCTGGAGCCGCTGAGGAAGGAGCATGAGGTGCAGGAATTTGTTTTGCCGCGGGATTCCTCGAATTTTTGCACTGGATGTAAAAATTGCTTCTACAAAAGCGAAGAGCTTTGCCCCCATGCCAGTGAGACGATGCCGATCTGGAACGCAATGTTGGCGGCTGATCTGCTGGTTTTTGCGTACCCTGTCTATGTGATGCGAGCGCCGGGGCAGGTGAAGGCGCTCTTGGACCATTTCGGTTGCCATTGGATGGTGCATAGGCCGGACAAAAGGATGTTCAATAAGAGGGCAGTGATTTTGACCCAGAGTATTGGTGCCCCGAATGGAGCGGCACAGAAGGATGTGTCTACTAGTTTGAACTGGCTTGGGGTATCCGATGTGAGGACGCTGGGCTTTGGCCTCATGGAAGGCGTGATCTGGGACGAGCTTTCTCCTGAACGGAGGGAGAAAATGACGAATAAGGTGAGGAAGTTGGCTTCGGAATATATTACGTTCGAGCCGGCGCGGATGAGTGTGAAGGTGAGGGCATATTTTGCGGTGGCCAAAATACTCCATCAGCGAATTTTGGCTGGCGAGGAGACGCCGTCTGCGGATAACCAACATTGGCTTGAGCAGGGCTGGATTAAGCGGTGAACCCCGGCCAACCCTTACGGATCAATCCGGGCCAACCCTAGCGGACCAATCCGGGCTAACCCTAGCGGCCCGATCCGGGACCAATGAAGGCCAATCCGGCCAGTCCGGGCTGAATTTGTCAATTTCTGATGCGGGAAAAATGGCTATGAAGTAGAATAGCTGCAAGAGCGTGTGCTTATGATGCCCCCGAGCCGGCTTCCCACTAAGCCGACCTGACGGAGGATCAAGAACAACGCTCATTGTTTGTGCACGGCAAAAACTGCCTTGACCTGCTAGAAATGAGACCTACATGAACGATATTCCTACCCAATTGTCGGGAAACCAGCCACAACGTGAGCTTGCAAACCAGCCCATCGACCAGCCAACCAACCAGCCCACAAACCGGTCCACCAACCAATCCACAAACCGATCCACTAACCAGCTCGCCAACCAGCCCACAAACCAGCCCGCAAACCGGTCCACCAACCAGCCCATCGACCAGCCAACCAACCAGCCCACTCGGGCGGGGCGGAAGCCGGAGTGGCTGCGCCAGAAAGTTCGGATGAATCCCGAGACCCGTGAGATGATCCAATTGCTTAGGCGTTTTCAGCTGAATTCCGTTTGCGAAGAGGCGAAATGTCCGAATCGCTCAGAGTGTTTCGAGAGGCGGACCGCAACTTTTATGATCCTGGGTGCAAATTGTACGAGGAATTGCACTTTTTGTACGGTGACGAAAGGGAAGGTGAGCCCGGTGGATCCGGAAGAGCCGCAGCGTGTGGCGGAGGCGGTCAGGGAACTTGGTCTTAAGCATGTGGTGATCACCTCGGTGACCCGCGATGATTTACCGGACGGTGGGGCTGAACATTTTGCTCAGGTCATCCGGGCGATTCGGGCTGGATCCGCAGATGCCAACTCCACGAAGACGGGGGAAGTTCCGGTAATAGGGGAAGTTCCGATAATAGAGGTGTTGATACCGGACTTTAGGGGGGATGGGGCGGCTTTGGCCAAAGTCATCGAAGCAAAGCCCGATATTATCAACCATAATATTGAAACGGTTCCGCGACTCTACCCGGAAGTGAGGCCGCGGGCTGTGTATGAACGCTCGTTGGAGCTGATTTCACGTGTCAAAGCGATGGCACCGTCCATTTACACGAAATCCGGCCTGATGGTGGGCCTCGGCGAAGAGCCTGAGGAAGTGCTGGCTACCCTGCGGGATCTGCGCTCGGCAGGCTGCGATCTCTTGACGATCGGGCAATACTTGGCGCCAAGTGAGAAGCATCATCCGGTGATTGAGTACATCACCCCGGAAGCCTTTCGGAGCTATGAGAAAGAGGGCTTGGCTATGGGCTTTCTGATGGTTTCGGCGGGGCCTTTGGTCAGAAGTTCTTATATGGCCGGGGAAACCTTCAACAGGATCAAAGCATGATTTATTTGGCCTTCGACGAGATGGATCCGGGGTTTTGCTTCGGCTTGGAGCAGCTGCTGGTTGAAGAAAATTTGACACCTGAAGTGCAACTGCTGCGTGAAGCGCAACCGCTGCATGAAGTGCAACTGCCGCATAAAGTGCACCCCCTACTTGACTCGCACCCAGAAGAAGACATCTTCCTCCTATGGCATACGGTTCCCACTTTGATGCTGGGCCGATTTCAGAGCCCTGAAACAGAAATCAACCTTGCCTACGCAAAAAAGCAGGGCATTCAAGTGGTGCGGCGGCCCAGTGGAGGCGGGACGATTTACACGGATCCCGGGACCTGGCAGTTCAGTTTTATCAGGCGCGAAGCGAATCGTGTGATTGATTTCAAGCCTTTTGTCGAGCCTATCAGGGATGCGCTGAGGGAGCTCGGTTTCCCTGTGGAAATGAGCGGCCGCAATGACCTCATGATCCATGGTCGCAAATGCAGTGGGAATGCCCAATATTTCAGCAAAGGGTATCAAGTTCACCATGGCAGCATTCTCTTCGATGCGGATTTGGAGGCGATGGTGCGCTGCCTGACGGTGGATGAGGCGAAATTTCGGGCGAAGGGGATCAGCTCCGTCCGTCAGAGAGTCGCGAACCTCAGCGAATTTCAGCCGAACCTCGACACTTTGGCTTTCCGAGACCTCTTGTTGGAGAGAGTTTTGGCCAAAGCCGCCCCCGCAGGCACTCCCACCGCAGCCGCAGCTACTTCGGCCGCCCGCGCCGCCACCGCCGCAGGCACTTCGGCCGCCCCCGCTACCCCCGCAACAGCCGCCACCGCCGCAACAGCCACAGGCACTGCGGTGAAGACGCGACATTTGACTGCGGCAGAAGATCAGAAGATCCGAGAGGAGTTGGCGCCGAGGTTTTCCTCTGAAGAATGGGTGTATGGGAAGTCGCCGGCGTATGATTTCCATAAGAAGACAGTGCTTCCCGGAGGCATCGTGGAAGTGCAGTTGACGATCAAAAGGAACCAAATCGATGAGGTGAAGATCTTGGGCGATTTCTTTTATGCCGGTGAAATCGCTGAAGTGGAAGCAAAACTCAGAGGAGCTCCCTATACGAGGGAGGGGGTGGGGGCGGCTTTGGCCGACGAAAACTTACATCTGATCTCGCCTGCTGAATGGGTAGACTGTTTCTTCTGATTCGCACTAGTATTATAATAGAGTAAAAAATTAACGACCGAAAAGGCGACCGGCAACGATCGAAAGGCGACCGCCAACGATCGCAAAGGCGACCGCCAACGATCGAAAGGCGACCGACAACGATCGAATCAGGCGATCGACAACGATCGCCGAGCAATCTGCAAAAAGCAATCGAAGAGGGATAGACAGATGCTGCAAATCGAACATTTGACGAAGCGCTACGGCACGAAATTGGCGGTGGACGACTTAAGTCTACATATTCGCAAAGGCGAAATTTATGGCTTCATCGGCCATAATGGGGCGGGGAAGACCTCGACCATCAAGGCCTGTGCGGGGATTATGGACTTCGATGCCGGCGAGATCAAAATCGACGGAATCTCCCTCAAAGAGAACCCCCTGGCTGCCAAGCAGCGAATGGCCTACCTGCCCGACAATCCGGATCTTTATGAGTTTTACACCGGGATCAAATACTTGAATTTTATCGCGGATATTTACCGTGTGCCCCAGACGGAACGGGAGCAGAAAATTCGGTATTATGCAGATTTGTTTGAGATTACCGCGGATCTTGGGCAACTCATCTCCAGCTATTCACATGGGATGAAGCAGAAGTTGGCCGTCATTTCGGCGCTTATTCATTCGCCGAAACTCATCATGATGGATGAGCCGTTCACTGGTTTGGATCCGAAGGCCTCGTTCACTTTGAAGCAAATTATGCGTGAAATCTGTGACCAAGGCGGCGCGATTTTCTTCTCGACACACGTGCTGGAAGTGGCGGAGAAATTATGTGACCAGGTGGCGATCATTCGCAAGGGCCGGCTTGTCGTTTCGGGCACGATGGAAGAAGTGAAAGGGAACGAGACTTTAGAAGAGGTGTTCCTGGAATTGGAGAGCGACCATGCTTAAAACTTTAGTTCGAGCGAGGTTGGCCGGGCTATTCAGCTCCATGTTCAGGAGCCGCAGGCGGGGCGGTCAGCGGAGCCCCCTGATGAAAGGGCTCGTGGCTTTACTGGTCGTTTATGTTGTCGGGAGTTTGCTATTCTCCTCCGGAGCCATGTTTCAAGCAATCTTGCCGGCACTTCATACCGCGGGTTTGGATTGGCTGTATTTTGCTTTGGCTGCGATTTTGGCTTTTGGTGCGGTCTTCATCTCCACGCTCTTCATGACCCAATCACAGCTCTACGAGGCGACGGACAACGAGCTTCTGCTCTCCATGCCGATTCCACCTGGCACCATATTACAGTCGCGGCTCATTCTGCTTCTAATTATGGATTACCTGATCGAGCTCTTCATCATCGTGCCGGCAGCGGTTGTGTATTGGCTTCTGGTGCCACTTACTTGGCAAGCGCTTGTGATCCTGATTTTGTGCTCTCTGGTCTTGCCGCTGCTGACGCTGGCTCTGGGCTGCCTCTTGGGTTGGATTTTGGCAATGGTTTCGGCAAGAGTGCAGCACAAGTCCCTGATTACAACGGTTTTCAGCATCGCTTTTCTGGTGCTCTATCTCTATCTCACCCTGCAGTTGAACCAGTACCTGGAATACCTCGTTTTGCATGGAACCGAGGTCGGCGAGGCCATCAAGCGCACGGTCTACCCGGCCTATCTCGTGGGCATAGCGATAACTGCGGAAGATTGGGGCGCACTCTTGATCCTCACCGTGATCGGCATAGCCGCAATGACGCTCGTCTATCTGGCACTTCGGGCCAATTTCGCGAAGATTGTTTCGGCCAAAGGCGCCACCCACACCCGCAAGTACCGGGAACGCCCCCTCAAGTCCTCCGGTGTCATGAGCGCCTTGATCCGCAAAGAAATGACCTTCTTCTTCGCCAGACCCATGTACATTCTGAACGCCTCCCTAGGTGTCCTTTTTACACTCATTCTGCCAATCCTTCTGATCGCTAAACCCGATCTCCTGAACCAGCTGATTATGCAAGCACCTTCGGCTAGTCGCGAGTTGCTGGGGCCTTTGGCAATCACGACGCTTTGCCTACTCGCCGCAACCAACATCATTTCCGCGCCTAGCGTGTCGCTGGAAGGGAAGAAGCTATGGATACTCCAAGCCAGCCCCGTCTTAGGCGGAGATGTTCTTTTGGCCAAAGCCGCCACCCACTTCCTTCTCTGCGCGCCTTCCGTTGTCATCGCAGCTGCAGCACTCGGTGTCATTCTGAAACTTGATCCCCTTCAATTCGTCCTACTGCTGGTCACGCCTCTCGTGATGACCCTTTTCCAAGCGCTTTTCGGAGTCACCGTCAACTTGCGCTTCCCGAAATTTGACTGGATCAACGAGACCGCCGCGATCAAACAAAGCCTCAGCACAATCCTTACCATGTTCGGCGGAATGGCCGTCGTTGTTGCCCCGGCCATGTTGTACCTATACGTGCTTTCCGGACACATTTATGTTACAGTTTATATTGTATTCGTTACCCTGCTTTGGCTGATCCTATGTACGGTCATGTTTCTTTTCCTTCGGACGAAAGGAAACAGACACTTTGCAGCGTTGACCCCATAATCGGCTCGCCCGAATCCCGGACTAGCCTGATCTTGGCCCGCAGTCCTTCCCCCGCGTGAAGCACATGCTGGGGAATTACATGGAAAGGGCAATTAGATGGAAAGGAGAAATACATTATGAAGAGTACCGGCAGAGCTTGGCTCAACCTGGCTTTTTCTATGCTGATCGCCATTGTCCATGCGTTTAGTGCCTTAGGCTATATCAATGGACAAACCCAAGCAGATGTGACCGCGAAATATGAGATGTTGATTACACCTGTAGCTTCCACTTTTAGTATCTGGGCAGCACTTTATCTCTTGCTTATCCTTTCGAGTATCGTCCAGATTGTCAGAAGTAATACCCCTTATCATCAAGCCGTTTTGGAGGAGACCGCTTCTCTCTATTGGCTTTCCTGCCTGTTGGGTATAGCATGGCTTGTCCTATATGCGTATGAATTCATTGAAATCGCCGCTCTCCTGGCACTGGTCAATTCGATCGTGTTAGCCTTTATTTGCCGGCGGCTCCTCGCACAGCATGTTCGACACCATTGGCTTCTGCCCATGACTTATGGAACCTACGCCGGCTGGATGTTTACCGTAGCTGTGCGAAATATTACTGCCGTTCTGGTAAAAAATAAGTGGGACGGTTTGGGCCTTCAAGACGATGTTTGGGCCATGATCTTGGCTATTTTCAACATCGTGATGGTTATCCTTATCCTGACGCGGATTCGCAATGCGTTTTACCCACTGCCGATCGCCTGGACATTTGTCGGTACTTACCTGCAACTGAATTCACCCATTGGCTACACGGGCAATGTCTCTTTTCTGCAGAATATTATCCTTGCCGGAATGGTTTCTCTCATTGCCCTTTCAATGATTACTTATATTTGGAATCGCTGGGGTGTCCTGCCGCGAGAGTAAGAGGTGACCTGGCATAAGCTGCCAATTAATAGCGGAGGTCAATTTAATAGCGGAGGTCAATGATGTTAAGCAGCCTCTGCATATCAATTTTCTTCATGGTATGGAGGCCATAGTTCGCTTGGTGGAGTAAGTCGGGGGAGGCGACTTTGGCCAAAGTAAGCAGAAAGACAGGAAGAATTTGCCAAGAAACGCCAAAGGGATCTTGGAGCCAACCTTCTGCCTCGACCCTGGGGTCTGAAGATAACGCTTCCCAAAAATAGTCTATCTCCTCCTGAGTTTCGCACAGGACTTGGAAGGAAAAAGTCTGATTGAAACTGAACACACCCCCTCGGCCATTATCGATCGCGGCAAGAGGCATACCACTGAGCGTCATTTCGGAATATTTGACATACGCCCTAGGATCAAGCGTTTCCTCCGGGGTGTAGTAATTCATCTGGCCAACGTGAGCCTGATCGCCGAAAACCGAAGCATAGAAAGAAATGGCGGGCTCTGCCTTGCCACAGAAATCTCCGCCAAACATCAGCGTAGGCACGATCTTATTCTTGCCTCGGAAGTCCGGGGCATACATCAATTGCCAACTGAGGCCGTATTTGTCCTCGACCCAAGCAAACCAGGGACTCCAGGGATATTCATCTAAGGGGAGCAGCACTTGGCCTTCCCGGGAGATTTGTTCAAGAAGCCTTTCCACCTCTTCTCGGGTTTGACAGGAGACCAAGAGGGAGATGCCGGGATTGAAGGATTCGTTCGGTGCGCCATTTCTGGCAAAGAAGCGCAGGTTCTCTAATTGAAATTCAACGATCCCCTGGTCTTCATTGCCCGGACATTCGTTCTTGCCCAGGATTTTTGCTTCCGCAAATAAAGAGACATACCAATCGACCGCTTGGCGTGCTTGATCGTGAAACCAGAGGCTGGGGAGGACGCTTATCATGGGGGATTTCCTTTCTCACACATCATTACTCACACATCATTACTCACACATCATTTCTCATACATCATTTCTCGTTCATGTACACGGCCAAAGGTTCGAGCGTGTAGCTCCACTCCCCGGTAGAAGTCGTATAGCTTACGTACACTGATCGGAAGATAAAGGTCAGTTGAATCTCCGCGGTCTCTACTTCAAAGGTCAAATCTGCTTCTGTGGGCGGGGCGAACGTTTGCGCACCCAGAGGGAATTTCTCCAACACGAGATCGACAAAAGTCCTGAAATCTTGCCGCATAATTACCCGGCCATTGAGGTTGACGGTAAGTAGAGGCAAGGTAGTATCCGAATCTTGGCTCCAAGTGAAGATGTAGGCGCCTTTGGCCCCCGTGAACTGAATGGGTTCCAGCGTTTTATCGTAGCTTGAGAGCGCCGCAATCTCCCATTGATAGGCAGAAATATCGATCGCACGCGGGCGGATCTGGAGGGAAGTGTACTTCATATCTTGGCCGCCGGGTTCGGTTTGGCCGGGGTAGGTTTTGTCGAAACCGAAAATCTGACGGAAGGAGCCGCGGCGCAAGGCATCCTTGTCCAGCCAGGTTGGCGCTGTGGGGTTATCCGAGTAAATCAGGAAGTCAACGGCATTCGTAATGGCTTCCCGGGTGGCCAAAGCCGGCGGCTCCGCTGCCGGCACGATCTTCTCATTTTGCAGCATATTTTCGGCTTGGAGCAAGGTTTCCAGGCGGTTCAATTGCTGATTGTACGGCAACTGATGGAAGCCAACGACCGGCAGAACGGCTATCACAGACAAGATGGCGACGACATAGACCATGGGCCGATGGGCTTTCGCTTGCTTGAAGAGCAGAAGAATGGCCGAAACCAAGGTGACCAGCCAAATCACGAGGAAGACATATTCTTCGGTCTGAAGACCATGCTGCCTGATCGAAATGACCAGTGCCCAAAGTTCAAACAGTAAAATCAGCAGCACGGTAGCGGGGAAGACCTTGCGATAGAATTTCGCCGTTGGGGATGTGCCGTGGGTGACCAAGATGTGGAGGAGTAAACCCCCGACGGCATACCCCGTGGCAATGCTGTAGAGATTGAGGAAAGGCAGGTCAACACCCACGATTACGGTGCGCAGTGCCCAGAGTAGTAAAACGAGGGTCAAAGCCAAGAAAATCGGAATCAAGATATATTCAAATAGCACCGTGATAAACCGTGGTTGTTTCTGGGCGACTTCCCTTTGCGGATCCTTCGAGCCCAGGCGGAAATCCGGGAAATAGCCAATATAGATGGCAAAAGCGAAGAAGACACTCAAAGCCCCCAGATAACCCAGAATTTTGAAGGACAATTCAGCATACAGCAAGGCTCTCACTGCACCGAAAATCGCTGCCGTCCCGCCAAACACAACCAGACCATAAAGGAGAGCGATGAAGAACGCCTTCATGCTCATGAAGACCGCCGAAGCGAAATCAAACGAATCCTCTGTCTTCGCTGCCACAAGTAAAAAGGCCAGGAAGCACAGGAAGATGAAAACCGCGGCGCGAGCTTGCGTAATATTGGACAGGAATAAGCCCGTAGTTGTCGCCCCGGGATAAGGTGTTCCTTCTCTGCCCCCGACAAAGTACATGAGCAAAAACGCCACCATCGTAACGAGGATGCCCAGAAGATTCGCTAAGACGAAGCTCCGTTTCGTCTGGAGGCGGCTTTGGCCAAACGTAATCGCTGCCAAGCCAAAAGCTGCCCCAACTGCCAGAGCCAGCTGAACACAACTGATGAGAAAATCATAGGGCTGAAGGATGGTCCAGTCGACAGCGATCTTGACGATCGCGACGATGGTCATCAAGGCGGCATTGCCCATGACCACAGGGAAGCTTCTGAACGTCCTGCCGGAGCTAAGAAGAATTCGCTTCGTGGTTTCTCTGAAAGTACCCATTGGAGTCACCTCCGTAACTGATCTACTCCCATCATACTCGCATTGACCTTCGCTTGATGAGACGTAACGACCAATTCCCCAACGGACAATTCGCAACGGATTCTATGGAGACACAATTCAGATGCTGTGCTTCTTCCAGAAAGAGGGGACGAAGAGCAGCAAAATGGGGAAAATTTCCAGACGCCCCACCAACATACAGAGCGAAAAAATCAATTTGCTCGCAGCCGAAAACTCGGCGAAACTGCCCATCGGCCCCACCAAGCCTAAGCCCGGACCCACATTGTTGATCGTCGTCGCGACCGCTGTGAAGGAAGTGACCAGATCCTTCCCCTCCAGCGAGATGGCCAGCAGGGCCGTGGTAAAGATGATCAAATACAAGGCAAAAAAGGTCATCACCCCCGAAATAATGCCTTCATCGACCGTACGGCCATTGAGCTTGACTGTCGCCACAGAACGCGGATGGGTATTTCGCGTGATTTCCCGTTTGATTGTCTTGAAGATCAGGACGAAGCGGACGCATTTGATCCCCCCGGCTGTCGACCCGGCGCTGGCTCCGATGAACATCAAGATGACCAAGATGGTTTTGCTGAAGACCGGCCAGAGGTCAAAATTTGTAGTCGAGAAGCCGGTCGTCGTGATGATCGTGCTGACCTGGAAGGCGGAGTGGGTGAGCGATTCGCCAATGGAGGTGAAAAAACCTTCTGTGCGCAAATTCCAGGTGATGAGCAAGGTCGCGATGAGGACGGTGAAGAAATAGAAGCGGAGTTCTTCGTCTTTGAAGAAGTTTTTGAAGTTGCCTTTGGCCAAAGCCCAATACAGCGAGAGATTCACCCCAAAGAGAAACATAAAGATCGTGATGACCCAAGTGTAGTAGTTATTCTGATAAGCGCCTACACTCAAGGCTCGATTGGAGAAACCACCGGTGCCTGCGGTGCCGAACGTGTGAATCAATGTGTCGAAGAGAGGCATGCCGCCTGCCAACAAAAAGGTGACCATCAGCGCGGATAAAGTAATGTAAATAATCCAGAGAATCTTGGCGGTTTCACCCATTTTGGGCACCACTTTGCCGGGTGAGGGACCGGTGGATTCCGCTCTCAGAATATGAAGCGAGGTGCCTTGCACAGATGGCAGAATGGCCATCACCAACACCAGAACGCCCATACCGCCGATCCAGTGCGTGAAACTGCGCCAGAAGAGGATGCTTTTGGGCATCGTCTCGACATCGGTAAGAATCGTCGAGCCGGTCGTGGTGAAGCCTGATACCGTTTCGAAAAATGCATCCACATAATGCGGAATTGAGCCGCTTAGCACAAACGGCAGTGCCCCAAAAGCCGAGAGCACAATCCACGCAAAAGCTGTTACGGCGAATGCATCTCGCGGGTAGAAATGGGTTTGTTTCGGCTTAATGAAACTGAGCAGGCCACCGACGACCGCTGTGACCAGTATGACTTGCAAAAAGGCTACCCACGTATCCTCGCGGTAAATCCAAGAAACGATCAACGAAGGCAGAAAACAGAGGGTCTCAACGAGAAGCGCTTTCCCCAAACTGTTCAGCACCAGACGGTAATTCATTCTGCAAAAGCCTCCTTTAACTGATCATTTCGATCAACTGCTAATTTCGTTCAGCTGATCATTCCGATTAACTGCAAATTTTATTTAACTGACAATTTCGATTAACTGATCTTTTCGATTAACTGACAATTTCGTTCAAATCTTCGATGAGGACGTCTTTGGCCACCAAAATAACCCGGTCACCTGCCTGAATGCGATCATTGCCGTGGGCGATCCTCACTTCATCCCCATGCACGATCACGGCGACTAAGATGTCGTCGGTAAATGTGATCTCGCGGAGTGGGATATCAAGGAACTTGACGTTCGCACTGGCTGTAAAAGATGCGGCTTCCGCCCGTTCGTTCATGATTTTGTGCATCGCCTCTGCCGGGTTCCCCTCTGCATTCTTGAGACCACGCACATAGCGTGTGATTTCTGATGCGACAATGTTTCTGGGAATGATGATACTATCGATGCCTAATTTCTGGAGGGCAGGGGAGTAATTCATGCGGTTGATTTTTGCGACGACTTTCTTGACCCCATGCTGCTTGGCCAAAAGGCCGGCTATTAAATTGTCTTCGTCATGGCCGGTGAGGGTGATAAAAGTATCCATTTTCTCGAGGTTTTCTGACAAGAGCAAATTCTCATCCGTGCCGTCACCATGGATGATCAAGGTATCCGGCAGGAGCTCGGACAACTCGAGGCAGCGCTCATGCGAAATTTCCAGGATCTTTACTTTGACCCCCATCGCCCCGAGGTATTTTGCCAAATAAAAGGCGATCCGCCCACCGCCGATGATCATGGCAGAACGGATCTTCGCAAGCGGAAGCCCTGCGCCATGGATGAAATTTGTGATGGCTGAAGGTTTCCCAAATACATAAATCACATCGTCGGCTGCCAGCTGAAATTCACCGTTGGGAATGAACACTTTGTCTTCGCGTTCTTCGCGGTCTCCGCGTCCTCCGCGTTCCCCACGTTCACCGCGTCCTCCGCGTTCCCCACGTTCACCGCGTTCCCCGCGTTCTCCGCGTTCCCCACGTTCCCCGCGTTCCCCGCGTTCCCCGCGGACGACCCCACCAATGAGAATTTCACCAGCCATTTTTTTCGGGAGGTCCTTAAGTTTGTTTCCCACCAGTGCGAGATTGTTTGTTACTTTGACCTCGAGCATTTCCACGCGGCCACCGGCGAAGGTTTCAACTTCCATGGCCGCTGGGTACTTAATCAGTCGGGCGATTTCTGCGGCGGTTTCCTGCTCAGGATTGATGATCATGTCCAGATTGAGATCTGTTTTGAGTTGCGATAATTCTTCGGCATATTCGGGATCACGAATTCGGGCGATGGTATGTGCTGCTCCCAATTGTTTGGCGGTCAGGCAGCACACCATATTGATCTCGTCATTGATTGTCACGGCAATTAGCAAATCGGCTTCTCGAACGCCTGCCTCGATCTGCACCCGGCTGCTTAGCCCATTGCCATGTACACACAAAACATCTAGTTCATCAGAAGCGCGCCTTAGGGCTTCCGCGTCTTTGTCTATCACGGTGACATCGTAATGTTCTTGGGCAAGATTCTTGGCCAAAGTGTAACCGATCTTGCCATCGCCAATGATGATAATTCTCATTTCTCGGGCTCTCCCTCAGGATCGTTGATCGTTTTTCGGTGTTGTTAGTCGGTGTTTCGGTGTGCTTGTTAGTCGGTAATTCGGTGCTTCGGTGCTTCGGTGCTTCGGTGTTTCGGTGTTTCGGTATTTCGGTGCTTCAGTATTGCGGTGTTTCGGTGCTTCAGTGTTTCTATCATACTCTTGTAGCGAGGATTTTTGTCTGGAATTTTTGGTTGGTCAGTGTGGGCAGAGGGAGTGAGCTGTAGTACGTGTTGGGGCGGTAGGTTTGTAGATGTTGAAGGAGCGCGCAAATACAGCGTATTGTTGCTGGTGCATGTTCGTTAGTTATCTCGTTCAGTGATTGATGGAACGCCTGCTCCTTCCTATTGTTTCTAATACGGGTTCGCAAGGTGTTGAAGTTGGCTGAATGGAGCAAATATGATCACTTATTGGTTTTTATAAAGGCCAAGAATGATTTTTCATAACTTAACTTGTTTTACTGAAAACTTATTCTGTTTTGAAAATATCTAACAAGATAATTCAACTCGTTCTGACACAGAATTAACCTATGTAACTATTACTTTATTACAAGCGACATGTATTTTGTAGCAATTTCATGTCAAAACACCACGCTTCCTACACCAACCGACACCAACCGAGAAAAAATTTTCCAAACTGGTACGGATCAGAAAACTTGCGACACAGAATCTCTGTCACCAGTGACCTTACCACCGCTTAAATTATAGACTGAATGATTACTGACCTGAGTGTAGGTATTGTTGAATGAATACTGACATTCGTTGAGTTGTGTTGCACAAATGGAAAAGTCCAGCCAAAAAAGTGCGTAGTAACGGAGCGTAAATCTGTCAGCTGTCGCAAGTTTCGTGATCTCGACCAATTTGGAAATAACATAATAAATTCTCCGTACTCTGAGGAACAAAATTAGAAAGAATACGCCGCCAATACCGCTCCGCCATAAAACTCACTACAAATACTCACTACATAAGTTTATTTTTAAACTTTTGTAGTTGATTTCCTCACTTTGCCAATTGAAAATTTCTGGAAAAGCTTACAAAAGCTTTTCCAAGAAGAAGTTGTTTAGATTATAGTAATACAAACACATTATTCATTTGCTCTGTGGTTGAGTTGTACATAGTAGGCATTTGCCTTTAACGTCAGGTCACGATGATAAGTGACTATGTTAAGTCACAATGACAAACAGCGACGTAGAATCAAGGCGATAAACAACAGTAATAAGCGGCAACGACGAGTGACACCACAAACCACAAACCACAAACCACAAACAACACAAAAACACCGGCACAACACAAGCAAAACCAACAACACAAACAACACAAACACAACACAACACAAACAACACAACACAACACAACACAAACAAACCACATAACGCAAATCAACCCAGACATCAGAACGGAGGAACAGCATGAATCAGCAGAGCAACAACCAGGACACCACCGAAACCAACACCAACACTACCAACAGCACCAACACCACCACCAACGACCCAAACACCAACCCAAACGTCGATCAGAACATCACGTATTATGAGAATCAGGATGGGCCGGTTATTGGCGTCAGCTCGAAGCCGGTGATCGAGCGGGATGGATTGTATTACAAGGATTTGGTAGGCGATGGGGTTTGGCGTGAGTATTACGACTGGCATAAGGAGCCGGTGGAGAGGGCGGAGGCTTTGGTAAAGGAAATGTCGCCCGAAGAGAAGATCGGTTTGATTTTCATTGGCGACAAACGCATGGGCATCTACCAGGAAGATAAGACGAAGGTAGATGAGACCGGCTTGCTTGATGAAGAAGACAAGATTGGAGAATCAATTTTTACGGCGGATAAGGTTTTTGGAACGACGAAAACGATTAAGGACCTTAAGGCCAGACACTTCATTTTTCGCCAAAACCCCGAGCCGGATGATATGGTTCGCTGGATCAATCAGTTGAATATCGTTGCTGAGGATACTGAACATGCAATCCCTGTTTTGCTCGCTTCGAACTCAAGAAATGAAGTCGGGGAGTTGGTCTTCGGCATGAATGATGCCGGCGGAGTGTTCCCCTCTTGGCCGGGAACGCTCGGGATCGCAGCGGCTGTGAAGGGCTCCGGAATTGGTGTGGTCGATGATTTTGCACTCGCCATTAAGAAAGACTGGAATGCCACCGGCCTACGCAAAGGTTATATGTATATGGCCGATACGGTGACGGATCCTCGTTGGCAAAGAAGTTACGGGACTTTTGGCGAAGATCCGGAGCTGATTACGGAGATTTTCGAACATCTGGTTCCGCTGATTCAAGGCTCGGAAGAGGGCGTGACGGCGGATGGCGTGGCTTTGACTGTGAAGCATTTTCCGGGAGGCGGGGCGCGTGAAAACGGCTTTGATCCCCACTATGTGCAGGGCCAATGGAATGTTTACGAGACCGAGGGAAGTTTGCAGAAGTACCATTTGCCGACTTTCGTCCCAGCTGTCAAGTACAATGCGGCGTCGATCATGCCTTATTATTCCAAGCCGCACGCGGCAAAGTCTGCCGAGCAACTGGATTACAATGGTGATCCGATTCCTTTTGAGCCGCTGGGTTTCGCCTACAACCATTATTTCATTCAGGAAATTCTCTACAAACAGATGGGTTTTAA
Source organism: uncultured Fastidiosipila sp. (assembly GCA_964479695.1). Lineage (GTDB taxonomy): Bacteria > Bacillota > Clostridia > Saccharofermentanales > Fastidiosipilaceae > JAAYZH01. The sequence goes on along the minus strand of CAYZSO010000031.1, from coordinate 17,000 downwards.
GGGCTATATCAACTCCGACTCCGGCATCATTTCGAAGATGGGTTGGGGCGTTGAAGAGCTCGACGGTCCCGAGCGCGTCGGTTTGGCACTTTGGAACGGAGTCGCGAAGATTTCGGGTTCCATGGCCGTCGATGAAGGTTTGGAATCGTATCGCAGAGGCAAGGAAGGCTACTACGAGACCCACGCGGTGCCCGAGAAATACACGGTTGATCAGGTGACTGTGACCGATGAGAATTTGGACCGGGCCGTGACGAAGACGCTGGCGGAGATGTTCCAGTTGGGGCTGTTCGAGAATCCTTATAGGGAGGCGGCTTTGGCCAAAGCCACCGTCAGCCAACCTCAGTACTGGGAAGCGGCTGCCAAGGCTCACCGTCAATCCGTTGTTCTCCTGAAGAACCGGGACAACGCGCTGCCGTTGACTGCCACGAAACTTGCGGGGAAGAAGGTCTATGCCGAATATTTCCGCAAAGATCCTGAAGTGGCGGCGAAGGAGACGGCCCACTTGCGGGAGACGCTCGCGAAACGCGGCGGCGTGACTATGACCGATCATTATGCCGAAGCAAATGTGGCAATTCTGTTCGTGGATCCGCAGTCCGGCAACTATTTCACGGCAACGGAAGGCTATCTTGAGCTGGATATTTGCGAGGACAAAACGGTTGCCAATGTCGACGACCTAGGCTGTCCGGCTGCTGAAACCCATGAAGAGACCACACTCGCAAATGTGGGGAAACTGAAGGAGATTTATCAAGCTGTCAAGGCCAACGGCGGCATCGTGGTCACCGACATTAATTTCAGTCTGGCCTGGATTGTCGGGAACGTTGAACCTTGGGCGGATGCACTCTTAGCTTCCTTCTTCACGTATCAAGACGCAGTGCTGGATGTCATTTTCGGCGACTATGCTCCGACTGCAAAAATGCCGATCACGCTCCCCAAGAGCGATGCGGTGATCGCTGTAGATGAGAATGGAAACTGTGTCTCCCGCAACGACGTCCCTGGCTACGACAAAGACCTCTACATGCCCGCTGCCCTGAAAGACGAAAACGGCAAAGCCTATGCCTACAGAGACAGTGCCGGCAATTATTACGAACTGAATTTCGGCTTGAACTACTAAGCTTCTAAGATTCTAAGCTGCTAAGCTTCTAAGATTCTAAGCTGCTAAGCTTCTAAGATTCTAAGCTTCGGTCGATGATTTCACGACAGCCCGGCTCAGACCCGGGCTGTCTTTGACAGCAAAGTTGGCTGCAGGAATCTGGCCGAGTTGTCACACAGGCACCGCGAAGATTCTGATAAAGTGAGGTTCCGGTATGGATGAATTTGCAGAATATATTCAGGGCATTGAACCCCCGGAACACCGGGAAATTTTCCAAGAAGTAGTGAATTGGGTAGAATCAAATTACCCGAACCTGGGAAGAAGACTTGGCTGGGGGATGCCGATGTTTATTGACCACGGCACTTTTATCGTTTCTTTCAAAGCCACAAAAAACGCCTTAGCCATGTCTCCTGAAACGAAAACATTGCAAAAGTTCGCCAAAGAAATCGAAACAGCCGGCTGGAAAGCCCTGAAGATGAACGTCAATATACCATGGTCTAAGCCATTGGATTATAATTTACTGGCAGCAATCATTACGTTTAACATCGAGGATAAAGCAGATGTTGAAACATTCTGGCGAGGCAAAGAAGATTGAAAATAACTACGAAAGCTTGCACTGGCCAAGTTTAGCACCGACCAAGTTTAGCGCCGGCCAAGTAGGTTTGGCGCTAGACCATGCAGCAGATAGGAGTTGCACAATGCAAAAGATAGCACTTACTGATAAACAGATTCAAGATTTGATTCGCGACGCCATCGCAGCGCGGGAGAAGTCCTATTCGCCATACTCTGAATTTCAGGTCGGCAGTGCCCTGTTGGCAGCCAGTGGGCGTGTCTACACCGGTGCCAACATTGAAAATGCTTCGTCTGGTGCAACGATCTGTGCAGAACGCTCAGCAGCTACGCATGCCGTTTCGGAAGGTGAGCGCGAATTTGCCGCCATAGCGATTGTCGGCTGGAAAAAAGATGCAGAGGACGATGAGCGAGGTCTAGCCTACCCATGCGGAATCTGTAGGCAATTTCTAAATGAGTTTTCCGATCCTGATATGCCGGTATTCATCGCAAGAACACCGGACGACTATTTGGCGACGACTTTGGGCGAGCTTTTGCCCTATAGTTTCGGCCCGGAAAGCCTCGCCTGAAGCTTCGGCCCGGAAAGCCTCGCCTGATTGTCTCGCTTGCAGATCTAAAGCGAGCCAAGGCTCAGGGCACTGGCTGCTTAGGGCACATGTTGCTCGGCCTACAGACTGCTCTGGCACTGGCTGCTCAGGGCACAGGAAATCTCGCGGCACACAAGGTACCTCGCGGTTCCCGAAGACAATAAGGTGTCTTGGGCCCTGGAAGTGCGATAATTTAACCCTGAGCAAGCAGTTCTAGCGCCACTTGCCCAGGGTAGATTTTTACTAGGAAAATTGGTATCTCTAAAGTGTTAGAAACACAAAGGTGTTAGAAACACCAAGGTGTTATCAACTCTAAAGTATTTGCTAATCAAAAGTGTAGACTTTTCACTCTCGCGGGTAGTAGATTTCCGCGGCAATCTTGTCAGAAGTCGCTTTGTCACGAAGGCGTTCAATTAACTTCAATGTGAAGGGAATAGAGGATCCCAACGCTTGGCCGGTGACGAGCCAATCATCTTCAACAACCCGTTCTGCTTTATAGTCTACACCTTGCCCTAACTGATCTTCCCAACCAGGGTAAACCGTGGCGCTTTGGCCATCAAGAAGATTCAGCCTACCCAAGACAGATGGACCCGCGCAGATGGCGGCTAGATTGCCTTTGGCCTGACGAAAATCTGTGAGAATTTGCGAAACCTTTGCGTTTCCTTTCAGTCGAGCGACACCTTTGCCGCCTCCCGGAATAATCAAAAGTTTCTCATCCGTTACTTCATAATCATCAATCTGCTGGTCACATTGGATGGTCACCTTATGGGAACTTACGATCTCACGGGTTTCCTCCGTTGAAACCATCGTTATCTCAATACCCGCTCTGCGGAAAAGATCTACAACAATTAATGCTTCGCATTCTTCGGTTCCATGTGCGATAAAAATTGCAGTTTCAGCCATAATCTTCTCTCCTTATCTGCTTCAATACAGCATCATCTTCTGACTAACGTCTGCTTCTGAGTAGTATCTGTTTTTGAGTTGCGTCTGCTTCTGAGTAGTATCATCTCACAAATTGCCGGTGAGGGGTGTTACGAAATATTTGTACTAGCGTAATTCTCAGGTGTAGTGGAGGGTGTAGTGGAGGGCATAGTGGAGCGGTTTTGGCGACGGATTTCTGCTACGGGAGTTCTGTGTTATTTGAGTTTTTGATGGCGGAGCGGTTTTAGCGGCGAATTCTTTCTAATTTTGTTCCCCAGAGTTCGGAGAATTTATTATGTTATTTCCAAATTGGTCGAGATCGCGAAACTTGCGACAGCTGACAGATTTACGCTTGGTTACTACCCACCATTTTCGGCTGGTCTTCTTCATTTGCACAACACAGCTAAGAAAATGTCTGTATTCATTCACAAATTTCTTCCCACAGGTCAGTAATCATTCAGTCAATAATTTAAGCGGTGGTAAGGTCACTGGTGACAGAGATTCTGTGTCGCAAGTTTCCTGATCCGGACCAAGTTGGAAAGTTTTTCCTTGGTTGGTGTAGGTGGTGTAGGTTGGTGTTGGAAGTGAGGGGCTGTAGCAGGAAGACTTCTTACAATCTCTGCCAGAATGCTCCTGATTAATATGTCATATAAACATTTAAGAGTAATAAGTTGTTTAAAGTGTAAATTACATTGTGAATAAATCGAATATGAATCGTTCTCTGAAGCAATATGTGATCGTATTCGTTCCATTTACCTAACTCAAACACCAGCAAACTATAGTCAGCAACAATACGCACTAGCTTGCGCTCCCTCGAACACGTAACCCGAACACCAGCGAACGAACACTAGGAACCATAGGCAGAAGCTAGCGTTCCTGCCAAGACTAAACTTGAATACTCAAGAGGCAACGCATCCAAGTACCATCCATCCGCACGCAACTGCGCACCCATCTAACCCATCTTCCCAAACCAATCTTACCCATCTAACCAAAAGAATATTTTTAAGCCGAAACCAGCCAGGAATGTTACAATTTTTGGGGTTTGCGAAGGCCAGCCTGCGGAAGGTCAGCCTGCGGAAGGTCAGCCTGCGGAAGGCCACCAGCGAACTCAAAATGGTCATCAACTTACTTGCAGCCATGCAAAAGGAGAACATAGAATGAAAATCGGCTTGATTGCAGCCATGCAAATGGAACTCGATGATATTTTGGCAGCCACCGGCACCCAGGCAGAAGAGCGGACCGTCCTCGGGCGCAAGATCTATCGCACGCAAACCGGAAATCATGAGATCTATATGGGTGTGAGCGGAATCGGCAAAGTAAATGCAGCCACATTTTGCCAGATCCTCATTGACCATTGCCACGTCAACATTTTGATCAACACCGGGATTGCCGGAAGTCTCACGCCCGAGCTCCAGACACTCGATCTTGTGCTCGCCACCGACCTCACGTACCACGACTTCCCGCATCAGATTCTGCGTGGGAGCTATCCATACTATGACTACTTCCCGACGGATGGGGAGCTGCGGGCTTTGGCCAAAGCCGCCGTACCCACCCCAACTACAGTTGTTGAGGGTCGCATCGCCTCCGGTGACGATTTCATTGACTCGCAAGCAAAAAAAGACCGCATCATCGAAGGAACAGCCGCAATCGCCGTTGACATGGAAAGTGCCGCCGTCGCCCACACAGCCGTTGCGTCGGAAATCCCTTGCCTCATCATCCGTGCGATCTCAGACGGCGCGGATAAATCCTTCACAGATGAAAGCTACCTGAACTTCGAAGCCCGGGCAGCCCAAGTGTCAGCGGAAGTTGTTGTGAATCTCTTCGCCGAATTGAATTAATCGCCGAAGCCACTTAATAGCCGAACTAAATTAATCGCCGAAGCCCCTTAATCACCTGCGCCTCTTATCCGTTGAAGTCGTTTATCACAGACCTCACTTAAACCAATTTTTCAAGATATTTTCGCGGCGTTGCGATGTGCGGTGACCTAGGAGGCGATCCATAAACTCACGCGAGTAATGGAGATTACCCGAGGAGAAACTCAGGCGCATCACACCATTCAGGCGGTCCGTTTGAACCGCGTCTTTCACGTCGCGGGAAGGAATATTGGGGTTACCCAGATCCTTCTCGTCCAAACCTCTCAGAAGAAGTTCGCGAACCGTGGCATTGTCATAGTAGATGCAACTATCACCACGGCGACGGTCGTCAATTAAGATGAAATCTTCGAAACGAATCGCCATTAAGTCCGTAGTGAGCATCGCCACATCTTCGATATCCTCGACATAGGTCATCAGGAAATCGCGTTTCCCCGGATACATCATCGTTTGGTTTTCCAGACGGTCATTGATGTACCAGCGATTGTAGGAACGCTGCAAATCGGCACTCATGTAAGGCCACATCGGGTGTTGTGCTTCGCGGTGCAAGAAACTGTCCGCCACTTGGCGGTAAATGTACTTTTTGTCACCCACAATCGGATCACGGGACGCAATTACACGTGAGATCACTTCCGCGGCCAAAGCCGGGTGCATAAACGGCAGCGATTGGCAGAGAATTTCCTTTTTGCGGTAGAGGACGGGGAGGTCCGCTTTCTTAAAGAATTCCCCCAGAACACTGCCGCCAAAAGGCGTGTCAATCAAGATCTGATAATCCTCAAGGAACGATTCCAACCCTTCTTCCGGAGAAGCATTGTAGGCTTGGTTCAAGTTGCGGACCACATCCGAAACAAAACCATTATCAGATTTCCCTAAGTTCACCAAGTCACCAATCGCGCGTCGCATATAAGTGGGTCTGACCGCTGAGCGGGACGGGTCGCTTTCGAGTGTGTTGTACACCAGCTCGAGTGTTTGCTGAACCCAACGATGCGGGAAATTCCTTTGCAAAGTCGACCAACCTACCGTATAAAGACTCCAGCTGGCACGCAGAGATGCGATTTGCTGGATCGCGCGATAGGTTTGCATATCTGAAATCAAGAGGATGCAGTGGAAGAGGCGCTTAACTTCTTCTGAATTAAGTTCCATCGCCAGGTCCTGAATTTTGTACAGAGGCACCCGGCGGATCCTGTCAATCAAGTCGGCCGCTTCATCATCAGAGATTGTCAGGGGGCGCTCCATGATATAAGGATGCTGTTCACGAACTTGGTTCAAGCTGTTGCGGAATTTGCTGCGAGTCTTGTATTCATCGGTCATATCCAGTCCGGCACTTCTTGCGGCACGGCCGGACCGGGTGGCCCTGGGCGCTTGCGAGAAGGCTCGGGAAGAGGCACGGTCTGCTCTGGCTAAACTGGCCAATTCTTCGTTCGTTGAAGAATTAATCGGCTCATCCGCTCCCTCAGTCGGGGGGAGGAAGGTCGCTTTGCTAGCCTGAGGCGGCGTTGAGCGCAAGAAGGATGCAGGCGGGTAGTCTTCCGCCGACTCATCCTGACTATCGAGTTCAGAATCAGGCAGTTCATCATTCGGGGCAATAAAATCCGCATCAGCCTGATACGACCGATCCACACCGGGCATCGGCCCTGCCTCAAACACTGCTTCCGGCTCATCTTCGTAGTCATAGGGTTCATCGGTTTCGGCCAAAGACGCAGAAGGCGACGATGGCGATGGCTTCTCAGAATTTGAAGACCTCGAAGTCGATGAAGTCGAGGGCGATGAAGTCGAGGGAGATGAAGTCGATGGGTATTGCGGTTCATCCGGTGGCGCAGCTGCGCTGTTGCCGGCTTGATTCAGGCGTTTGGCCTCGTCGGCAAATCTTTCCAAAGGCAATTTGTCATCCGCCGGGGAAAGGTTCGCGTTGCTGCCGGCGTTGTTGCCCGCTTTACCGCCGGCGTTGCCAACCGCTTTACTGTTAGCGTTGCCGCCACCAACGCTGGTGCCGCCACCAACGCTGGTGCCGCCACCAACGCCGGCGTTGCCGCCCGCGTAGCGTTCGTTATCCTGTTTACTCAAGCGATTTCCCCTCCTTCCGACTAGATTGACTCGAGCCAGACTGACTCCGACCAGATTGACTCGGAACGTTCTCCGACCTCCCGGGCATATCACCGCCCAGAATGTTCATCAAAGCTTCTTTCTGCCCGGAATCCTCATGATCCTTCTCCACACGAGTGCGGTAGCGGTATTCCTCGCTCCAACGGATATCAGAAGCCCAGGTACCCACCGTATCATTAATTTCAGCCGTTGTATTGGAGAGTCGGTCAGAAATCTCCGCCAAGCCTTCGTCGAAGGTATCAAGCGTCTGGTCGACACCTGCAAGCAATTGCGAAGAAAAAGCCTCCACCGATGTGTTGAGTCCTTGTTCCAGAGATTCAATCGATTTGTAGAGCGCCTGATTCTGGTTCGCCATCAAATCCGTTTGATCAACCAGCAACTTCGTAAGTTGGCGAAGATCGCCAAGCGTTTTCTGGGAGCTCTCACTCAGCGCTCTGACCGTATCACTCCCTTGTTGGTTCTCGAGGTGAAGACCTTGGGTTACCCGGATTAAGGCATCCTGAAGTTCTTCGATCTTCACCTGCAGCTGACTGATTTCTTGGGTCAAGCCGACCTCCGTGCCGGATTGAAGGTTCGCCAGACGCTTGCTGGTCTCCGCCAAGCTGTGAATAGACTCGGTACTAAGACTCATGTCATCCTGCCAGTTCTTGCGCTGGACGTTAAGCTCCGCGATCGTATCCAGGAGGCCTTGCTGAATATCGTTACTCTGCACCTTATACTCTTGCATGACGCCCAGCGAGATTTCCGTCTGTTTGTTCGCCTCGTAAAGGTCTTGTGTCAAGTTCGAAATCTCCTGATAGAAAGGTCTAAGCTGCTCATCGAGGCTCACGGCTAGGGAAGAGGCGAAATGGTCCGCGAGATCTCTCATGCCATCCTCTTGCCTCTGGGTGAGTTCCGTGGCCAGTTCAGACAGGGTATCCGCGGCTTTTACGAGGGGGGGAGCAACTTCCTCTTCCATCACAATTTTCACATTGTTGGCCAAAGCCGCCGCAAGTTCATTATGCGTCAGTTCATCAACGGTCGAGGACAGGACGCTAATGGACTCCGCCATCTGTCTGTCGTAGCGGAAAAAAGACTCAATCAAGGCCGCGGTGCCCGCCAATTCGCGGAAAACCGGTACCTTCTCCATAATCGTCTCTGCCAAGTGTGTGAGGCCTCTCGTCATAGACTGGCGGTTGCGGTAACTCTGGAAGAATAGCAAAAGCGCAAAGACCGCCCCGATCATGGCAGGCAGGAAACCCATACGAATGACCGATGCATTCGTTTCGCCACCGGATAAACCGAAGACTAAGAAAACCGACGTGGCCAGCACGGAGACCGAGAGGACTTGAATCGGAATCTCAATACTGTTTGCCCGGTAATCAGCTCGGGTGAGAATGCGATCCGTGGTCAACTGCTCAGTCGGATCCTGGATCCATTTCCCTTGGTAGAGTCGGTCAGCATCGCTCACTAACTTGTCGCCAAAAGCTCCCAGCAAAGGAAATTTCTCATTCTGCAGCGCTTCTCTGGTGGGTTCCAAATTATCAATATGGCAACGATCCAGAGCCGCAATCTGGTCGGTGATCTGAGAGATGGTCTGCATAAATAAGAGCTGAAACTTGTGGTTGCGTACCAAGTAATAGATCGAAAAAGCGATCATTACAACAATAACCAACGCAAGTAAAAGCCAGTAGGCCTGTCCGGGTATGCTTGACAAAGCAAACAAAGGCATGTGGATTCCCTCCGGTGATCACAGCAGCCGTTCTCAAGGACCGCAAGATCAGATTAATCATAATATAGTATAACGAATCCTTCAGCTGTTCCGGCTGAAAAAAGTTATTTACAGCGGCTATTATCTCATTTATGAGGGATTCAGTACAGCCGAAAGCTCAGCAGCCGTCCCTATATTACTGATTTCTACATCCTCTTTGCCTTTCAGAATCTTCTGAACCAGCCCGCGTAGCGTTTTGCCGGGGCCAATTTCCACGAAACGTCTGACTCCTGACGCGTACATGGCTTCAATCGTTTCTGTCCACCTAACCTCATGCGTCATGTGGTGGGCGAGATAATCCGGGAAAGCATGGACTTCCTCTTCCGTCAGAATCTGTGCGGAAGCATTGGAATAAATGTCGTACGTATGCGGCTGATGGAGAACAAGATTTTGCTCCGCATACCCTTTGAGCTCGGCCGCCGCGTCCTCCATCAAAGGTGTATGGAAAGCACCGGAAACCTGCAAGGGGACGAGGCGCTTGGCCCCCAGACTCTTGAGCTCGGCTGCGGCCTCGTCCGTTTCGGCTGTGGACCCGGCGATGACCAGCTGGCCGGGGCAGTTGTAGTTAACCGGCCAGACTTTGCCCTCGTATTTCGTGTGAAGCAAGTCTTCAATGGTTTCATCCGCTAACCCTAGAACAGCAATCATTTTTCCGGGCTTATGCTGAGCTGCTTCTGACATGACGCGGGCGCGTTTGGCCACAAGTCTAATGAGGGATTCGTGATCCAATAAGCCGGAAGCGCCAAAAGCTGTATATTCACCCAGAGAGAAACCGCCCAGGACATATTCATCCGTTTGGACCAGAAGATCCCAAATCGCCAGACTTAAGCACACCGTGGCCGGTTGGGCAAAAAGTGTGTCCTGTAATTCTTCCGCGGTGAGATCCAGCGGCTGCCAAGCCAAGATTGCCGCAGCCTTGTCATAGAATTGGCCGGCGCTCGTGTAGTTCTCGGCGATATCTCGCCCCATGCCGGCATACTGGGCTCCTTGTCCGGAAAATAAATACGCTGTTTTCATTCCATTGCCTCTCTTTCTCCGGCGAAAACCCGCCGGAATCCGAGACCTTGCCACTTGACCAAAGTCCCGGTGGTCGTTATGATAAAATTACTTTGAATATCAAAATAATTTTGCATGATTCAGCGATAATAATCAATACATGATCTAATTGTACCTGATACCGGTAATCGCTGCGAAAGGATTTTTTATGAACATCATTGTAACCGGAGGCTCCCGCGGCATTGGCTCCGCAATCGTGGAGAGACTTCTTGCTGACGGCCATAAGGTTCTCTATACCTATCATTCCTCCACACCGGAGGAGAACCGAGAGAACTGCCAAGCCTTGAAGGCAGATGTAAGTTCCGCGGAAGACTGTAAGCGACTTGTCGAGGAGGCGGAAGCCTGGTTCGGCGGCAAAGTCTGGGGACTGGTGAATAATGCCGGGGTCAACCGGGATAATCTGATGCTCCGGATGAGCGAGGAAGATTTCAACGCAGTGCTGGACACAGATTTAATCGGGCCATTTTTGTTGGCGAAGGAAGCCCTCCCTTCCATGATGAAGCAAAGATCCGGTCGCATCGTCAATATGGCTTCCGTGATCGGAATCTACGGCAATCCGGGGCAGGCCAATTATGCTGCTGCAAAGGCCGGACTCATCGCCTTAACGAGGACCATGGCGAAAGAATTTGCCTCCCGCAACATTCTCTGTAACGCGGTCGCACCGGGCATGGTGCGCACTGATATGACCGACAAGATGACTGACAAGGCAAGAGAGGCCGCTCTCGACAGGATCGCCCTGAAACGCATGGCGGAACCTTCGGAGATTGCTTCTGTGGTCAGTTTCCTCTTATCACCCGATTCCTCGTATATTACCGGACAATGCCTCGAAGTCGGAGGCGGCCTGCTTGTTTGAGGCGGGTGAAAGGAGAAGTATGGATTATTTGAATCATAAAGGCAGAAGGCGTGTCGTCATTACCGGCACCGGCGTGATCAGCCCAATCGGCAACAATTCGGAAGCCTATTGGCAGGGCCTTCTTAACGGCGCCAATGGTGCGGCGCCTACGAAGGCCTTCGACGCCACGAATTTCAAGTCGACCCTGGCGGCAGAAGTTAAGGGCTTCCAACCGGAGGACTACTTCAGCCGCAAGGAAATTCGCAGGATGGACTTGTCGACGCAGTTTGCCCTCGCCGCGACGAAAGAAGCGATTGAAAATTCCGCCATCCGCTTGGAAGATTATGACCCCTTCCGCATGGGCGTGATTCTCGGAACCGGGATCGGCGGCTACACCACGATGGAAAACGAAGTGCTGAAGTACGCCGAAAAAGGGGAACGAGTGATTTCGCCCCTTTATGTTCCGATGTTTATCGGGAACATCACACCGGGCCGCATCGCCATGGAATATCCGATCTACGGCACGAACTACATTGTGACAACCGCCTGTGCTTCCGGCACGCACGCCATCGGCGAAGCGTTTCACAAGATCGCCGATGGCTACCTGGATTTGTGCGTAACCGGTGGGTTCGAGGCGCCTTTGGCCGCGACATCCATAGCCGGATTCGTGAATATGACTGCCCTGACCACTCAAACCGATCCGGAGCTCGCCTCCAGACCCTTCGACCGGGACCGTGATGGGTTCCTGGCTGCGGAAGGAGCCGGCATCTTGATCTTGGAGTCGTTGGAGCAGGCTTTGGCCAGAGGAGCTACAATCTTTGCGGAAGTTACCGGCTACGGAGCTAGTGCGGACGGCTACCACATCACGAGCCCGCATCCGGAGGGGAGAGGTGACTCCCGAGCGATGCTCCAGGCGATTGCCGATGCCGGACGTGAACCTTCCGAGATCGATTACATCAACGCCCACGGAACCTCAACTCCGCTCAACGACAAATATGAAACGGTTGCGATCAAGAAAGCGCTGGGCGAAAGAGCCTACGAAATCCCGATCACTTCCATCAAGGGCAATACAGGTCACTTACTCGGTGCTGCCGGTGCCATCGAGGCCATTGCCACCGCGTTCATCCTCAAGGAAGGCTTAATCCCGCCGATCCGCGGGCTCGTGAACAAGGATGAGGTCTGCGATTTGGATTACGTGATGGGTGACGTTCGTCCTACGGAGGCCAAAGTCGCCCTCAGCAACTCTCTCGGTTTCGGCGGTCAGAACAGCGTGGTTTGTCTCGAGAAATATGAGGTGGAGAAATGAAAATTTCCAGTGAGGAATTACGCCAGTGGCTCGCAGCCATGCAGGAATTCGGCGTCACAGAACTTGTCTACGAAGATGAGGAAACCGAGCTGACCCTGAAACGTGAAGCCCGCACCATCGTGCAGGTGAGTGATAGCCCCCAAGCCCCTCAAGCCCCGGTCGCCGCGCAAGAGACTGAACCCGAAATTCCCGAAGAAAAAATTGTGAAATCGCCGGTGGTTGGTGTCTTCTACCAATCGAATGTCCAAGATGGGCCTGCGCTGGTGAAAGTCGGCGACGAAGTCCACGAGGGCGACGTGGTCGGCATCATCGAAGCCATGAAGCTCATGAATGAAGTCATCGCCAAACAAAATGGCACAATTAAGGAAATTCTTGTGAGCTCCGGCCAAAAGGTCGAGTACGGTCAACCGTTGATGATTTTGGAATAAGGAGAGCCAAGAAGGAGAGCCTATGTTATATGATCAAGAAGCAATTAAGCAGGTTTTGCCTCACCGTGACCCCTTCCTCCTGATCGATACGATCGAATCGATCGAAGGGGACAAGATTATCGGTACGAAACAGGTAACCGACCACGAGTTCTGGGTGCCGGGTCATTTCCCTCAAGAACCCGTGATGCCCGGCGTCCTGATCTGCGAAACGATCGCCCAAGTCGGCGCCTTTTACGTCTTGGCCAAACCGGAAAACCTTGGTAAACTCGCCTACTTCGGCCGCATGGATAAAGTGAAATTCAAGAACAAAGTCGTCCCCGGCGACCTCCTGCGCATCGAAGTAACAATTGGCCAAATGAGGGGACCCGTCGGCACCGGCTCCGGCAAAGCCTATGTCGGCAACAAGCTTTGCTGTTCGCTTGACATGACTTTCGCCCTCAGCGACGCCCCAACGGTTGAGTCTGGCGACGCGCCGGCCGACGCCCCAGCAGTTGAATCTGGAGACGCGCCGGCTGACGCCCCAGCAGAGGCAAAGGAGTAAGGATGTTCCGAAAAATCCTCATTGCCAACCGCGGCGAAATCGCGGTTACGATCATCAGAGCTTGCCGTGACATGGGCATCAGGACGGTTGCCGTCTATTCCGAAGCCGACCGGGAAGCCCTTCACGTCAACTTGGCGGATGAATCGATCTGTATCGGACCTGCTTCAGCAACCGACAGCTATTTGAACGCGCAAGCGATCTTGGCGGCATGCACGGTGTCAGGAGCGGAGGCTGTGCACCCGGGTTTCGGTTTCCTGTCGGAGAATCCGGCTTTTGCCCGCATGTGTAAGAAAGTCGGCGTCACCTTCATCGGCCCTGAGAGCGAAACCATTCAGTTAATGGGAGACAAAGCCACGGCCAAAAAAACGGCTCTCAAAGCCGGCGTCCCCGTCATTCCGGGCAGCCGTGATCTTCCGGAAAACATTGCCGAAGCACAAAAAGCCGCCCAAGAAATTGGCTACCCAATCATGATCAAAGCCACCGCCGGCGGCGGCGGGCGAGGTATGCGCCTTGCCGAAACGCCCGAAGACCTGGCCAGAGCCTACATGGCCGCCCGCCAGGAAGCCCGCGCGGTTTTCGGTGATGACCGCGTCTACCTCGAGCGCTACATCCAGAATCCCCACCATGTTGAAGTGCAAATGATTGGTGACCGCTTCGGCAATGTCATTCACTTAGGTGACCGCGACTGCTCCATCCAGCGCCGCAATCAAAAAATGTTGGAGGAAGCGCGCTCACCCTTTGTCAGTGAAGCGACCCGCAACTCTATGTACGAAACTTCTTTGCGTTTAGCCTCCGAAATTAACTACTTGGGAGCCGGCACTTTGGAGTTTCTGGTTGATGGCGACGGCCGTTACTATTTCATGGAAATGAACACTCGCATTCAAGTGGAACACCCGATTTCCGAAGCCGTGAGCGGCGTCAACCTAGTCCAAGAACAAATCCGCGTGGCGGCCGGTGAGCCGCTCATGTATAAACAACGTGATATCGAATTCTCAGGTCACGCCATCGAATGCCGCATTAATGCGGAGGATCCTTTGCAGAATTTTCGCCCGACTCCCGGCAAAATTGAAGCCTTGCTGCTCCCGGGCGGCAACGGCGTCCGAGTGGACAGTGCTATTTACCAAGGCTGCGAAGTCACCCCGTATTATGACTCGATGTTGGCGAAACTCATTGTTTACGCACCGGATCGGCAGATGGCAATCAGTCGGATGCGGCGCGCTTTGACCGAGTTCACCGTGGTCGGCGTACCCACGAACATCGATTTTCACTTGGCAATCCTGCGCGATCCCGAATTTATCGCCGGCGATTACGACAATGCTTACCTGAACCGCAAAATGCCGCAATTCTTGCAGAACTTGCAGCAAGGCTAGTTTCGGCGGCTTTGGCCAAAGAACGGTGAAGTGGTTTCGGCGGCTTTGGCCAAAGAACGAATGAAGCAAGTTCAGCGGTTCAAGCTCGAAGAACGACGAGTGGTGAAGGGGGCGGCTTTGGCCACCATATGGCAAGTAGAGGAGATCTCATGCCCGAAAACTTATTCTCAAATGTAAAGAAACGTGTCCAAGACGAAGCTGTTTTATTCGAAGCGCGCCAAACTGCGAAACCCGAAACGGAGGCGGAGGCGGCGGAAGTTGGGAAGAGGAGACCCTTGTCCTATCAGCAGCCGATTCCGGACGACTTGTGGATCAAATGCCCCGCGTGCGGTGGGGTGATGTTTCGCGAAGATTTTGAAAATGCGAACCAAGTTTGCACACTCTGTCACCACCATTTCCGGATTAATGCGTGGGAGCGGATTTGGCTTGTGGTCGATGAGGACGGTTTCACGGAGCTTGACAAAGACATCCGCCCCACCAACCCAATCAACTTCGCCGGCTATGAGGAGAAAACCCGCCGTCTCCAAGCGGAGACAGGCCTCAACGATGCGATTGTCACGGGCCGCGCCACCATTGAAGGCGTGCCTTGTCTGCTGGGAGCCATGGACTCGCGCTTCATCATGGGTTCTATGGGGGCGGCGGTCGGCGAGCGGATTATTCGTTTGTTTGAGCGGGGGACTGATGAGAAGCTTCCGGTCATTCTTTTCACGGTTTCCGGCGGAGCCCGCATGCAGGAAGGGATTGTCTCCCTCATGCAAATGGCGTCAACTTCGGCTGCTGTGGCGAAGCATTCGGCGGCCGGTCAGCTCTACATTTCTTTTATGACTGACCCGACAACCGGTGGTGTGACGGCAAGTTTTGCTTCCTTGGGCGACATTATTTTGTCTGAACCGGGCAGCATTATTGGTTTTGCCGGCCGACGAGTTATCGAAGGCACGATTTCCGAGAAGCTTCCGGATGATTTCCAACATGCTGAATTTCAGGAGAGTCATGGCTTCCTTGACGGAATCATTCCGCGTAACCGCATTCGTTCGGTGTTGGGTTCTTTGTTGGCCTTTCATTGCCCCGGTGCGTCTTCGGATTCGCGTGTTTCCCAAGTGATGGAGCGCGCGAAGAAGCGGGAGGAAAGTGCTGAGGCTAATGCTGAGTCTAGTGCGGAGGGTATGGCAGATGGCCGGACGGAAGGCTTGTTGGAAGATGCGATGCCTGTAGCACAAGTGATCCGCTCTCTTAGCGAGAATCCTCCAGTCACAGTTGCTTCGGAGAGTCTTGATTTAATCCGGGCCAAAGGCAGGCCCAACATCATGGATTACCTGCCTCTGATTTTCGACGACTTCTATGAACTCAAAGGTGATCGTTTGTTCGGCGAAGATGCGGCGATTTGGGGTGGCCTTGGCATCCTGAACGGAGAACCGGTCACGATTATCGCCGAGCGCAAAGGCCGCGACTTGGAAGAAAACAATTTGACGAATTTCGGCATGCCCCATCCGGAAGGCTATCGCAAAGCTTTGCGCCTCATGAAACAAGCCGAGAAATTCGGGCGCCCCGTCCTTACCTTCGTGGACACGTCCGGCGCCTACTGTGGTGTCGGCGCGGAAGAGCGTGGCCAGGGTTCCGCGATTGCTGTAAACCTTGCAGAAATGTCGCGGCTTGCTGTGCCCATTGTCACGGTGGTCATCGGCGAAGGCGGCAGCGGCGGTGCCCTGGGTATTGCGGTAGCAGACCGTGTTGCCATGCTCTCCAATGCCATCTACTCCGTCATTTCCCCGCGCGGCTTCGCGTCTCTCCTCTGGAAAGACGCCTCCCGCGAGCGCGAAGCCGCCGACGTCATGCACATCACCGCCCGCGACCTCATGGAACTTGGCATTACGGACGGGATCATCGTCGAGCCCGGCGAAGGCGCACATGAAAACGTAGAAGCAACCGCTGCCGGCATCAAAAAGTACTTTACCCAGGCCCTTGCTGAAATTAAAGTCGAATCCCCCACAACGACCGACCTCCTTGAGAACCGCTACAATCGCTACACCAACCTCGGCCCCTACTGGCAGGAGTAGTTGGGTTGGTTTGTTGAGGGTTGGTTGGTTAGAGAGAGCGCTAACTGCTGCGTATTGCTTCAATTGCGACTTTTTCACGTCAACCGGGCCACAACCGAGCCAAAAGAATTTCCAATCTGGCTCGGATCCGGAAACTTGCGACACGGAATACTTTATTGATAAACGAGCCTTCCCTGTTAACGCGCAGATGAATGATTAATGACTTGTAGACAAGAAAAACTGAACGAATACTGACATACAACATGAAACTGTTGGTTGAGATACAGCGCCAGCCCAAAAAGTCTCCTCAAAACGATTCAAAAACCAGCCGACCGTCGCAAGATTCCGGATCCGAACCAATCTGCAAAAAAATATTTCCCGACCTTCTGCAGGACCCTCTGCGGAACTATAAGTAGGAAGAATACGTCGCCAAAACCGCTCATTCAATTAGAACTTCGATGACCGCCGCACTTGTGTTGGAAGAATAGTAAGCGTCAAATCTATCCCCGTCTTCCAGTCGGTGGCATGAGCTGAGATAATCT
>CAYZSO010000030.1:0-37573 GCA_964479695.1 uncultured Fastidiosipila sp. | reverse complement strand
TTGCACATATCTTCAAATTTGCTTTTATGTGCATGATAGAGCCGAAGTTTATGCGTGACACGTCACCCGATTTGCACGGCTTGCGCATATCTTCAAATTTGCTTTTACGTGCACGATAGAGCCGAAGTCGATACATGACATATCACCCAACTTGCACGTATCTTCAGATTTGCTTTTATGTGCATGATAGAGCCGAAGTTTATGCGTGACATATCATTGTGTCACCCAGCTTGCCCAACTAGCACACACATATCTCCAAATTCGCCTCGGGTGTCAAAAGCACCGCCGCTTTGTGAGGGAAGTCACAACAAATGAGCCGTCAGACTAACTCCAGCCTCCATGTTTTCTGTGAATCGCTGAAATCGTAACAAAGATCAAGTGACGTTTGCCGGCCTGGGGCTATAATGGGTCGGCATAATTTTTTTGATAATTTATTTCTCTGCTTAAAAGTAAGCTTAGAAGTAAGCTTAAAAGCAAGCTACAAGTAAGCTTAAAAGCAAGCTTAAAAGTTAGCTTAAAAGCAAGCAAGAAGTAAGCCCAAAAGCAAGCTTCAAAGTAAGCCTAAAAGCAACCTTACAAGCAAGAGAAGAAAGGTAGATTTACAAGATGAGTAAACCCGTTTTGATCATAAAAGACCTACACAGCCGCGTTGAGGAGAAAGAGATTCTTCGCGGAGTGGATCTAGTCGTCCAGGGCGGTGAAACCCATGTCATTATGGGGCCCAACGGAACGGGCAAGTCAACTTTGGCATCCAGCTTGATGGGCAGTCCCAAGTATGAAATTACCAGTGGCGAAGTGCTGTTGAATGGTGAAAACCTCCTCGACATGGAAGTGGATGAGAGAGCTCGCAAAGGCCTTTTCCTTGCCATGCAATACCCGGCCGAAGTCCCAGGCGTTACCAATTCCGACTTCCTGCGCGCTGCCGTGAACACGAGGCGCGAGAAACCCATGGGGCTTTTCCCTTTCCGCAGGAAACTTGATGCCGCCGTAGAAAAACTGGAAATGGACAAGTCTTTGCCGGAACGCTACTTGAACGAAGGTTTCTCCGGCGGCGAGAAGAAACGTAATGAGATCCTCCAGATGATGATGCTTGAACCGAAGATCGCCATCTTAGACGAAATCGACTCCGGCCTCGATATCGACGCACTCCGTATCGTCGGCCAGAACATTACCGATCTTCGCAAAGAACGCGGTGAAGAAATGGGCATCCTCCTGATCACCCATTACCAGCGCCTTCTGGACTATGTCCAGCCTGATTTCGTCCACGTCCTCATGAACGGCCGCATTGTCCGCAGCGGCGGCCCGGGTCTGGCGTACCGCCTCGAAAAAGAAGGCTACGACTGGCTTCGTCAGGAGTTGGGCTTAGAAGCTGAAGAAGGTGACATCGACCATGACGCACCGGCGGATGACCTGGCTGCTCTTTTTCAGTAAGGGGTGACAGGCGTGCTGGCAAAAAAAGAATTTATTGATCAATTTGGCTTAGGCAATTATCCGACCTATCTTCCGCAAGAGCGTGCCCCCTGGCTGCTGACTGACAACACGCCGATTCCGACGGCTTGGCAGGTCTCCGAGTCCGCGATCCGCGACGAGCATTGGCAGCAGTGGGAGAATGTCCTCTATCAACCGGAAACGAAGAAAATTCAGAAGCTCTTTCTGGAACATCTGGCTCGTCCGGAGACCATGCACATCCTGCAGTTGAGCGACGACGTGGGCACAGCAAGCGCGTCAGGCACAGCAGGCGCGTCAGGCACAGCAGGCGCGTCGGGCGCAGCGGGCACAGCATATACAGCGGGTAATTCAGCGCAAACCGCAGAAACCGAAACCCTCGTTATTTATATTCGTCGCCCGCAGGCAGATGAGGCACTATCGCTGGGTTTCAAGATCCCCGCAGGCCGGAAGGCGCGCCTCGTTTTTGTCGAGAAGGCTTACGACAGCGGTGACGTGGACGTCGAGCTTCGTTCCAACCTCACGATTTATGCGCGCGTCGAAGAAGGCGCCTCGCTGGACATCAACTACATCCATCCCTTCTACAAGTCGGCCAAGGCAGCCAAGGCAGGTGAGGCAGGCGAGTCCATCTCCTATTTGAAGAAGGACGCCTACAAGCTCTGTCTCTATAAGGTAGATGTGGCCAAAGACGCCTCCTTCACCTGGACTTCCGTGAATTTAGGCGATAGCTTAATCGAGAAGGGCGAGGTCAGGCTCAACGGCAGCGGCGCATCCGCCAACGTCGGTGGTGCGGCCTACATTCAGGCGGAGGCCGACCAGCTCTACCAAGCCCACATTTACTGCGCCGAGCCTTACAGCCACTGCCGCATCCAGAATCACGGTGTCGTCGAGGATTTAGGGACAGGTACCTTC
The DNA here is from genome assembly GCA_964479695.1 of uncultured Fastidiosipila sp. GTDB lineage: Bacteria > Bacillota > Clostridia > Saccharofermentanales > Fastidiosipilaceae > JAAYZH01. Next base: position 35,215 of record CAYZSO010000030.1, on the reverse strand, counting down.
GTCAGTATTTCAGATATTGCCAAAGGCGCCCACGGCACAGAGGCTCGTGAAGACAACCGCTTCATGACCCTAGGTGATAAGGCCAAAGCCTTCGTCGACCCCACACTCCTCATCGATGAGTACGATGTCAAGGCAAGTCATGCCGCAACCGTCGGCCAAGTCGACGAAGATGCCCTTTTCTACCTACGCAGCCGCGGCCTCGACCTTCGTCAAGCCTCACGCCTGATGACCGCCGGCTTCCTGACCCCACTCTTCGACCGAATCACACTCCCGGAACTTCGCCGCGAACTTTTGGCTCAGTTCTACGAGAAAATGCATCTAGAGGAAATCCTCGGGGAGGACGACGATGAGTAACCCAACAAATGCGATGAATACCGGCCACACCGGCAATACCGGCAATAGCAGTCAATCAAGTAACTCCAGTAATGCCGGCAATGCCGGTAATACTACAAATGTCCCTTATCTGACTGCAGATGGCAGGACCCTCGCAGAAGTCCGGGAGGACTTTCCGATGCTGAGGGCCACCGAGAACGGCCACACGCTGATTTACTTCAATAATGGCGCCACCTCGCTCAAACCACAGCCAGTCCTCGACGCCATGAACGACTACTACAGCCATTACGGCGTCAACGTCGCCCGAGGCGTCGATGCCATAGGCTACAAGGCGACGAACCAATTTGAATCCGTCCGCGGACAGACCGCGCGCTTCATCGGCGCCGGGTCGGCCAGTGAAATCGTCTACACGCGCAATACCACGGAAGCGCTGAACCTCATCGCCTATTCGTATGGTGACAACGAAGTGCAGGAAGGCGATGAAATCATCGTCTCCGCGTCCGAGCACCACGCCAACTACGTGCCCTGGCAACAGCTGGCCTTGCGTCGCAAAGCGAAACTCGTGGTCATCAATCCCGATGCCGACGGCGTCGTCACCCCGGACATCCTGCAAGCCGCGCTCACACCGCGGACCAAAATCGTCGCCCTCTTCCACATCAGCAACGTCTTGGGGGCGGAAAACGACTTGAAGAGCCTCGCCGCCCTGGCCCACGGCGTGGGCGCCGTCCTCGTAGCAGACGGCGCGCAAGGAGCCGTCCACACCAGGCCGCAAGTGGCGGAATGGGACGTGGATTTCTATGCATTTTCGCCGCACAAACTTTGCGGACCGACCGGTCTCGGCATCCTGTACGGCAAGAAAGCCCTGCTCGACAAAATGCCCCCGTGGCAATTTGGCGGCGAAATGATCGACGTCGTCGACGTTTACGAAACTACCTTTGCCGAAGTGCCGCAGCGCTTCGAAGCCGGCACCATGGCCATAGCCGAAGTCATCGGCTGGGGCGCCGCCATGACCTACATCGACAAGATCGGTTACGACTTCATTCACCAGTCCAACCACGACTTGACCACCCGTTTGGTCGAAGGCCTGAAGAAGCAAGACGACGTCACCATCTATAACCCCAACAACGTCCAAAACGGCGTTGTCGCCTATAACATCGACGGGGTCCACCCGCACGACGCCGCCGGCATTTATGACCGCGAAGGCATTTCGCTTCGAGCCGGCCACCACTGTAACCAGCCGACGATGCGCCTCCTAGACGTCCAGTCCACCTTGCGCGCATCCGTCTCATTCTATAACACGATTGAGGAAGTCGATTTCTTCCTCGAAGTCAGTAAGAAAGCAGGTGATTTCCTTGACGTCCTCTTCTGATAAGCAAAATCTTTATCGGCAGATCATCATGGATCACTACCGGAACCCCCGCAACAAGGGCCTCTCGTCCGACCCCCGCGGGTATATGACCGTCCATCTGAAGAATCCCTCCTGCGGCGACGACCTCACCGTTCAGCTGAAGGTAGAAGGGGACGAGATCAGTGAGATCAGGCAGAACGGCGATGGGTGCTCCATCTGCTGCGCCTCAGCCTCGATGATGTCCGAGCTCTTGGAGTCTCAGGCTTTGGCCAAAGCCGATCACATCATCCAAAGTTTTATTAATATGGTTCAAGCCGAACCCTTCGATGAAGAAGCAATCGGTGAAGCCGTCAGTTTACAAGGCGTTTCCCATTTGCCCCAGCGCGTGAAGTGCGCAACTCTGGGCTGGCAGGCCACCGCCCGAGGGTTGGCCAAAATCCGCGCAAACCGCCTAGCCGGTGCCGATGATGCCGGGGTCGGGGAAATCGAAGCTGACGTTGAGAAGGAGGATACCTGATGAAGCCTGAGACAGAAAGAATACAGGCAGAAGATATTGTCCGGTCGGATTTCCAACACCGGATTTATGATGGCGATATTTCGGACGAGCGTCTGAGCAAAGGCCTCGACGCCGACAAAGTGCGCCAAATTTCCCAAATCAAACACGAGCCCGAATGGATGACGGACTTCCGCTTGAAAGCCTACGAAACTTTCCAGAAGAAGGCCATGCCTCATTTCGGCCCTGACCTGTCAGCGCTTAACCTCGACGACCTGACTTACTATAACCGCGCCACCAAACAAACCGAAAATTCCTGGGACCAGGTGCCTGACAAAATCAAAGACACCTTCGAAGCCCTGGGTATCCCCCAAGCCGAGCGCGAATACCTGGCCGGCGTTTCCACCCAATACGAATCCGAAGTGGTCTACCACAAAGTCCAAGAAGAGCTGCATGAAAAAGGCGTGATCTTCTCGGATACGGACACTGGTTTGCGAGAGCATCCGGAGATTTTCCAGAAGTTTTTCGGGACACTGGTGCCGCCGACGGATAATAAGTTTGCGGCTTTGAACTCCGCAGTGTGGTCCGGCGGCTCCTTCGTGTATGTCCCCAAAGGTGTCAAGCTCTCACAGCCGATCCAATCGTATTTTCGCATCAATTCGGAACAGATGGGCCAGTTTGAGCGCTCCTTAATTATCGTGGACGATGACGCAGACCTGCACTACATCGAAGGCTGCACGGCACCCGCCTACTCCACCAATTCGCTGCACGCAGCGGTGGTCGAAATTTTCGTCGGCAAAAACGCAAAATGCCGCTACACGACGGTCCAAAACTGGTCCAACAACGTCTACAACCTGGTGACCAAGCGCTCAACCGTCGAAGCCGGCGGCACCATGGAGTGGGTCGACGGCAACATCGGCTCCGGCGTAACCATGCTCTATCCATCCTGCTATTTGCGCGGCGAAGGCGCCCACGGCTCCATGATTTCCGTCTCCATGGCCGACGAAGGCCAGACTCAGGACATCGGTTCCCGGATGCTGCACTTTGCTCCGAACACCACTTCGCAAATTATCTCCAAATCCATTGCCCGCAACGGCGGCAATGCGATCTACCGCGGCACAGTTCAGCACTCTCCGCAAGCCGTCAATGCGCACAGCATCGTCCAATGTGACACCCTTGTCCTAGATCCGAAATCGCAATCAGACACGATTCCCACCTACCGCATCAACGAAGGTTCCTCGACAATTGAGCATGAAGGCACGGTCTCCAAAGTTAGCGAAGACCAGCTTTTCTATCTCCAAAGCCGCGGTCTCACACTTCAGGATGCTACAGAAATGATCATCATGGGCTTCATCGAGCCATTCACTCGTGAGCTACCCATGGAATATGCAGTCGAGCTTAACCAATTGCTCAAGCTGGACGTCAGCCGCAGCATCGGCTAACCGCTCTGTTGCCCGCGGGCAGCTCTGCAGCATCGGCTAACCGCCAACCTGCACATATCTCCAAATTTGCTTTTATGTGCATGCTAGAGCCGAAGTCGAGCCGAAGTCGATGCGTGACATGTCACCAAACTTGCACATATCTTCAAATTTGCTTTTATGTGCATGCTAGAGCCGAAGTCAAGCCGAAGTCAAACTGAAGTAAATGCGTGACATGTCACCCAACCTGCACATATCTCCAAATTTGCTTTTATGTGCATGCTAGAGCCGAAGTCGAGCCGAAGTCGATGCGTGACATGTCACCAAACTTGCACATATCTTCAAATTTGCTTTTATGTGCATGATAGAGCCGAAGTCAATGAGTGACATATCACCTAACTTGCACATATCTTCAAATTTGCTTTTATGTGCATGCTATAGCCGAAGTTCATACGTGACGCATCACCTAACTTGCACATATCTTCAAATTTGCTTTTATGTGCATGCTAGAGCCGAAGTGACTGACGAAGTGATTGACAACGTGACTGACGCTCACATGCGGTATGCGCTAGACGGCGAATGCTGCATAGGTTACACTTAATTCAATTTTTCATAGATAGGAGAAGCTATGAGTGTTGCAGACTCCTCAATGAAGATCCGTTTTATTATCAGTACGAAAGCTGGTAAGGCTGGTACCCGCGGCCTGGAGGACTTGATTCTGCGCACTTTTGCAGGCTTCGAGACCCCGGATATCAGGCTTACTGAATACAAGGGGCACGCCACGAAACTGGCCTCTGACTGGGCTGACCGCTGGGGTTCCCGCGGGATTGTTTATGCTGGCGGAGGCGATGGTACGTTGAATGAGGTGGCGCAGGCTTTGGCTGGGCGAGAGACGGCGATGGGCGTCATTCCGCTGGGCACCGGCAATGATTTTGCCCGCACGTTGTACCCTGACCGCAAGCATTTGCGTGTGGAGGAGGACATTATGCCGCTCACGCCTAAACCGGTGCTGACCCAGATTGACCTCCTTCGCGTTAATGGCATTTACTGCATCAATGCGATCTCGATGGGCTATGATACGGTGGTTCTGCAGCGGGCTTATGACCTTTTGAAGCGTCATCCTAGGTTGGGTGCTTCTTCGTATGGTCTTGCGGTGTTGACGACGGCTTTTGCGAAGAAAAAGTATCCTTTTAAATTTACTTTGACCAACGAAAAGGGAGAGAAAGTCCACGGTGAGTCGGTTAGCTCGATTGCATTTCTTGGGAATGGCGGCTTCTACGGCAGTGGTTTCAATCCGGCGCCGGATGCTTTGTTAGATGACGGGTTTGGCAATTTCCTGATTGCGGACTCGCTTACTGTGGGTGAATTTCTGCCGCTGATTTCCAAATATAAGAATGGTACACATCTTGGGCATCCTAAAATTCACACCTATCTCTTCACCCAAATTGTGATCGAAAGCACCGATGGCCAACCGTTCCCAGCGAACTACGACGGCGTGATCTTCTCGGCGAACCGCATTGCTGTCGAGGTTGTGCCTCGTGCCCTGAATTTCGCTCGCCTCCCGCTTGAAGGCACCAACAAACATTTCGTTGAGAATTTGTAGGGAGGGGGTGCTGCGCTCCTCCGAGCGGCGGGGTGGTGCCGCGTTTCTACTACATAAGTTTATTTTTAAACATATGTAGTGATGTAGTGAGTTTTTGGTGGCGGAGCGGTTTGGGCGGCGTATTGTTTCTGGGTTTTGTTCTCCGATTAACGGGTGCATTGTGAAGGAGCGCCTGTGGCGGCTTATTGCTTCTTGAATCTGTTCTTCTAGGTGGCACAGATTATTGGCGGAGCGGTTTTGGCAGTGAATTTCGTCTACGAGAATGGGGTGGTCGTTGTAGTTCTTGATGGTGGAGCGGTTTTGGCGGCGTGTTCTTCCTTGTTTTCTTCTTCGGGAGCTAATGAACTTATTATGTTGTTTTCAAGTTGGTCCAGATCGCGCACCCTACGACAGCATGTTGGCATTTTCGCGAATTAGCGACGATTTTTTTGTTTGATGTAGTTTTGATTGATGTGGTGAAGGATCTATAGAGTGATCCGTAGATGATTGCCACAAAATGGTAGAAAATTGGTTGGAATATATCAGTGTAGTTTGATATACTACTTTGTGACGTTATCATGGAGGCTTAACAATGATTACATACATTGATGACACCATCCCGACATCCAGCGAGCTTCTAAAGCTATATAAAGATGTTGGCTGGCTAGCCTATACGAAAAATCCCGGTAAACTTCATTTGGCTGTTGAGAATTCGCTGAAAGTTTTGACTGCTTGGGACGGCGATGATCTCGTTGGCTTGATTCGGGTCGTAGGGGATGGGTGCAGTATCATTTATATACAGGATCTGTTGGTGCTTGGATCTTATCAAAAACAAGGGATTGGCACTCATTTGCTTCAGTCGATTCTGAATACCTATGAATCCGTACGGCAAATCGTTTTGTTGACTGATAATACAGTACGCAATCGCGGGTTCTATACTAAGAACGGGTTGGAGAAATCGACTGCGCAAGACTGCGTAGCCTTCGTTCGATTTATGTAGAAGGTATTAGGTTTTTAGATTTGCATCCCCATCTGCAGTGTTAACTACCACTGTGGTAGATGGCATGGTAGATGATTTTTTGTGTTTATGTAAATTCAACCTTGATCGTGTTGTTGATATTTGATTAAATCCGGAAACCGAAGAGGTAAGCGTATGTACCATCTGCGATATTGTGTTGATTTTCGCTTAAATCTGGAATTCATCAAAATCTCTACAGAGTAGGACGAACTTGATCCAGCAACAATAAGCTGAATAAGGCGTACCATCCTTTGCCAAAATCACTTAAGGGTAGGGAGAAGTTACTCCTACAACAATAAGTTGGATCAGGCGCACAATCAATAATCTTGTGGACTATGGAGAACCATGGTTAGAAGAAATGAATAGCACCTACCGTCCCTTCACTTTCACCATCCCTCAATAGCCCAATGATGAGATTGACTGCCAACGCCTGTTTGAAATTGATCATGCACGCTGAACTTATATTGATCATGCAAGCCGGTTTAAAATTGACCAGGTAAGCCGGTACAATTTTGACTACCTTATAAAAACGGATTGCCATCTAATGGATCTCGTAGAAAACCTCGTAGAGAACATTGTACGTAACATCTAAGAAACGTTCTTAGAAAAAATCTTAGAAAAAATCTTAGAAAATATCTTAGAAAAAATCGCAAAGAAAATCGAAAAAAATATCCTCAAGACGCCACCAACGGTAACTAAAAGCCTTGACAAGGATCTTTTGCGGGCATAATATGACACGGCAACCAGATACCCCAAGGGGGTATCAAGAAACAAACAGAAAAGACACAACAATTGGTATCTGCAACCAATGTGGTCAACGCACCCACAACGAACAAACAATAGCGCTACCAATAAAAAACATGCGCTGACACCTAACAAACACCAACACCACCACAAACACAAGCAAACAAACACAAAACGCAAACACCAACACAAACTCAAACATCAACACAAACTCAAACACAACACACAAAACACCAACACAAAACACAACAACCCACCCACAGAGAGGAGAGTCGCAGAATGTCAGACATAATACTTAGGACAGAAAATCTTAAGAAGAGCTACAGCACAACGAAGACCAAGACAGTAGAAGCCGTCAGGGGAATCAGCTTCGATGTCAAGAGGGGGGAAGTCTTCGGATTCTTGGGGCCAAACGGGGCCGGCAAAAGCACCACCATCAGTATGGTCACCACGCAGCTGGTGCCCACATCAGGAAAGATTTTCATAGATGAAAAATCCATCTTAGAAAACCCCGCCGAAGCACGTAGGAAAATCGGCGTTGTCGCCCAGCACAACAACTTGGATCGAGGCCTAACCGCCAGAGAAAACCTCATTTACCACGCCAACTATTTCGGCATCGACAACAAAACCGCCAACGAAAGAGCCGACGAATACCTAGAGAAATTTGGTCTCACAGAACGCCAAAACGACTATGTAAGAAGCTATTCCGGCGGCATGGCACAGCGTCTAAAGATCGCCCGCGCCATCATGCACCACCCCGAAATCCTCTTCCTCGACGAACCAACAACCGGCCTGGATCCCGCGTACAGAGCCATTCTGTGGGAACAAATGTTAGCCCTCAACAAAGCCGGCACCACCATCTTCCTGACCACTCACTACATGGAAGAACCTGAGCAACTCTGCGACCGCATCGCCATCGTCAACCAAGGCGAACTGAAGGCGATGGGCACCGTCGACCAGCTGAAATCCCTCATCCCCAGCAACAACATCATTTCCATCAAGTTAGCAGACCTCGATCCCCAATATGCAGAGCAGGCCAAGGCATTGCCGGAAGTCGAAAACGCCGTCATCAGCAACGGCACGCTGCTGCTCTACATGAAGAGCGAGCAGCCGGACTTCAACCAGATTTTGAACTGGGTCAACCAATTAGACACCAAGCTGCAAAACATCAGCTTAAGCACAAGCACCTTGGATGATGTCTTCATCCATTTAACCGGCAAAGGAGTTGAAAGCAATGAGCACAACAGCAATGAGCACAACAGCAATGAGCACAAGTGAATCCACTAAACAAACCAACTGGCTGGCCTTCCGCAGCATGGTCAAGCGTGACCTCGTCATCCAACTGCGAGACAAATGGGAATTCGTTTTCCGTGTAGCCATGTTGCCATTCGTTTTGATCCTCCTTTACGGCTACATTCTGCCGCGAGTCGGTGTCGTCGATCCGACCTTCCCGAACCAAATGTTCCCGGGCATGGTTGGGATGAGCATCCTCGTGACCGGCATCCACGGTACCGCCGTGCCGCTGACGATGGACTTCAATATGTCCAGAGAGATCGAAGATCGCCTGCAAGCCCCGGTGAATGTGCGGATGGTGGCTTTGGCCAAAATGACCGTCGGCATCCTCGAATCCTGGATCGGCGGCCTAATTGTCCTCCCCATCTCTCTGCTGTTTATGGGCAGCAACCTAAACATCACAATGACCGCCCAGGGCATCCCCATGCTGATCCTCATCCTGATTCTGGCTGCCGTCTGCTCCGCCACCTTGGGGCTCCTCGTCGGCACGATCATCAAGCCCAGCCAAATCGCCGCTATGTTCCCCGGTTTCCTGATGCCGCTGGTTTTCACCGGTGCGATTTTCTTTTCGTGGAACGACCTCAGCGCCACACCCATCATCCAGAAGTTGGTGCTGGTCAACCCGCTGCTGTACGTGAACGAGGCTCTGCGCGCAGTCCTGACCCCACACATCACACATATGCCGCTGGTCTTCAGCATCCTGGGCATCGTCGTCTGTACGTTGATCATGGGCTATTTCGGCTTCAAGCGCTTCATTCGCATGGCCAAAGGCGCCTAACCCACCCTCATCCGTGCGCCCAAGATTGATTGTCGCTGCCTTTTCGCATGGCCAAAGCCGCCCCTCCGCAACCTCTTTCGCACGACCAAAGCCGCCAGCATCTACTACGTCCACACAATCAAAGATTTTCGTAATCCAAGTAAAGGCATGTCCAGTGGGCATGCCTTTTTTACATGTTGAGATTTCTTCAGAACACTTACTAATTTTTTTCTGAAGGAGAACAACCATATGTGATCCCTTGAAGATGTTCTCCAATCCCAAAGTTGTCAGGCTATAGTCGACACATCGCTCTTTTTTGCCTGAACTGTCGAGTATAGCTGAACACTTCGCTCAATTTTTCTTAAGCTGTCGAGTATGGACGGACAACTATTCGAGGGATGCTACATACCCTCAGCGCCATCTGCACCGTTGTAATTGCAATGCGATGAAACATCATCGTAAGTAGTTTTCAGTAATTCAGCACCTTTTTGTATGCTGATTTCATCTTCCGCAACTGGCCGAAAAACTAACTGCCTTAAGAGGGTTGGTTCTTCTTTGTCGATGCGAAACGGTTCATTTTTCTCCAACCCGCCTTACCTGCATTGATGCAGAAGTTTCTATATGCATGTTTTCAGATAATCCCAGAAAGCTCAGCTCTTTTGCCTAATAAGTACATTGAGATACCATATTCTTGGGCAACCAGCTCCATATCTTTGGAGATAGAAGTTCTGCGAATCCCACGTTCGCGAATTGCATCACTCTTGGGAAATAAAAACGCTCCGCTTATTGCAGTTGCTTGCGCCTCCATTGACTTGTCTTCCAAGTTTTGTGGCCAATTGAACATTAGGTGAGCTAGTTCGTGGGCGATCGTTGATCTATTTCTTTCCGGACTCATCTGCTCATTTACTACAATGTACGGATAACCATCAACGAAACCATTCATGCCAGAGAACTTGTCATTGTCAACATCTAAGAAAAATAGAAGTATTCCCTTGTTCTCAAGCACTTCTGTTCGGTTATCAATGGGACCATCTGGTGCGATGAGTAGATATTCTCTTAATGCTTTTGCGTTATTGTCTGTGTCGTCGGTGAGCGATAAAACGCCAGTGATAGGAACTTCTGGAAGAACAGCACTACCAAGAAGCTCTACAACTTGCATGAACCTGGCAAAGTATTCTTCTATCGCCTCTCTAAAATAATCCTGCTGGCTTAATGACAGCGTAAAGTGTTTGCGAAAATCCCCATGAGAGAAGGTGAGACAAGCGTTGCGTACTGCAAAAAAAATCAGTAATGCGGACTTCAAGGATTTTTGCCAGCTCCTGAAGGATCTCCATGCTAGGCATTCTGGATCCCTTTTCATAGTTCGCTATTGCCATATGAGTTACATGGACATGCTCTGCTAATTCTTTTTCGTCATGTTTTCATCAACCTGTAGTATTTCAAATTTTTGCTAAACATACTTCCACCTCCTGTTTATATTCTAGAAATGAATTTTTAAAAATAAACGGCTAAATGCGAGCTTTAACCACTGTCTTCTGTCATTTATGATATTTTTTGATAGGCATAGAAATTAAAGATGTTCTCGTATTATCAGCTAGTTGTGGACGTATGTGATTAAATTGCCACTAACAGAAACGACACGGTTCTCAAACCATGTGCCACTCTGGATGGTTGAGTACGACGCATTACCACTATCAGAAACGACACGGTTCTCAAACAGTAGTTTCGCCGTGAGCTCCTCCTCGATCGTATTACCACTATCAGAAACGACACGGTTCTCAAACTAATATGAGCGCAATCCATAATTCCTCAGAGTATTACCACTATCAGAAACGACACGGTTCTCAAACTAGGCATCAATTCCGCACGAATACATGATGGTATTACCACTATCAGAAACGACACGGTTCTCAAACGACCAAGTCCCCGAGCACATGAGGTGAAATTGTATTACCACTATCAGAAACGACACGGTTCTCAAACCTTGGATGAGCTCGGACGCCGAGATCGGCAGTATTACCACTATCAGAAACGACACGGTTCTCAAACTTCGCTAGCCCTTCTTCTTCCGTTAGTCTTGTATTACCACTATCAGAAACGACACGGTTCTCAAACCTTCGTCTGTCATCCGTCAATCCTCCTGCAGTATTACCACTATCAGAAACGACACGGTTCTCAAACAACACCGTGTTTCAGCGAAGCATCAGTCAGAGTATTACCACTATCAGAAACGACACGGTTCTCAAACCTTCTGGAGCAGGTCTTGACCAAGCAACATGTATTACCACTATCAGAAACGACACGGTTCTCAAACTTGTCAAACTTAATTGTAATTTTAGGGTTGGTATTACCACTATCAGAAACGACACGGTTCTCAAACCCTGAAGACGAATTGGAGCAATTGAGTGGAGTATTACCACTATCAGAAACGACACGGTTCTCAAACGCAGATTCAGCTTATTCCTCTTCACCACTTGTATTACCACTATCAGAAACGACACGGTTCTCAAACAAAATACTTTTCAATGAAAATTGCAGTTGCGTATTACCACTATCAGAAACGACACGGTTCTCAAACAATTTGGCTAGCGGTCCGGTAAGAATTCGAGTATTACCACTATCAGAAACGACACGGTTCTCAAACAATTTGGCTAGCGGTCCGGTAAGAATTCGAGTATTACCACTATCAGAAACGACACGGTTCTCAAACTAGTCCTCAAACTCCTTGACCCGCCTTGCTGTATTACCACTATCAGAAACGACACGGTTCTCAAACGATACGCACGGGTAAGTACGAAGGGACAAAGTATTACCACTATCAGAAACGACACGGTTCTCAAACGCTCGAACGGCTGCGGCCCTTGCCCATTGTGTATTACCACTATCAGAAACGACACGGTTCTCAAACCAGTCCGTAGGCTTTGGCTTTGGCGTTAATAGTATTACCACTATCAGAAACGACACGGTTCTCAAACGGAACGGAGCTCGCGGCGAAATGGGCCTGGAGTATTACCACTATCAGAAACGACACGGTTCTCAAACTGCTCAACCGTTCCGACCAGGAGTGTTCCTGTATTACCACTATCAGAAACGACACGGTTCTCAAACACCTCAGTTTTATCTTCTTACCGAATGGACGTATTACCACTATCAGAAACGACACGGTTCTCAAACCTGCTTGCTGCCATTTTTTAGTTTCCTTTCAGTATTACCACTATCAGAAACGACACGGTTCTCAAACATTACAGGAACGCCGGTCCCAAAGAGCCGGGTATTACCACTATCAGAAACGACACGGTTCTCAAACAAGCGTCTACGCCCAAGTGCTCCGTGATGGGGTATTACCACTATCAGAAACGACACGGTTCTCAAACGTTTCGTCTTGGATGATAGAATCATCAAAAGTATTACCACTATCAGAAACGACACGGTTCTCAAACTTCCTTTGCTTTGCTTTGCTTGCTTTGCCGGTATTACCACTATCAGAAACGACACGGTTCTCAAACCCTCATACGTTGATTCAGCATCCGCAAGGAAGTATTACCACTATCAGAAACGACACGGTTCTCAAACAGGATGACACGAACTACCGCTATAATTTATGTATTACCACTATCAGAAACGACACGGTTCTCAAACCATCAGGTCATTGATGTCAATTAGGTCATTGTATTACCACTATCAGAAACGACACGGTTCTCAAACACGTAGGTAGCTAATGTTTCCCGGTCTAGGGTATTACCACTATCAGAAACGACACGGTTCTCAAACACTGAGTAAAGGATTTCTCCAAGGTCAGGGGTATTACCACTATCAGAAACGACACGGTTCTCAAACCGGTTGCACCATCTCTCGCCCAAGCTTCTAGGTATTACCACTATCAGAAACGACACGGTTCTCAAACGCGTATCGAGCCAACTCGGACGGCACGACCGTATTACCACTATCAGAAACGACACGGTTCTCAAACCTCAAATTTGGGTAATCCTTGTGTTTCTGTTAGAGAATGAGTACGTTAACGCACTCATTCTCCAAAAATCCCAATGGTATGGGTCAATAATGATAAGAATAAGGTATATTCAATTGTCAAGATTCACGGCTAAGTATTTCACATTGATCATTATCCCATATCAACAATTTTGTGCTTGGCGGTATGATCTTTGTATCGATAACTCCTTCTACTAATAATACAAATACTTCTTCGCTTTGGCAAAAATTTGATAAGATTTCTAGGTTATTTCCCTCGAACATCGATATCATATTATTAAAAATAAAAACATTTTTTTCTGTGTATTGGGTAAAATGATGGATGAGATTCTGAATCCTTTCCACAATTGTGTATCCATCTAGTTCTATAAAATGTATTTTAAAAGCCTTTAGAATTTGCTGGCTATCCGGAATTTCAATGTCGTAATCTAGTGATGGATAGTCTAATAGAAAATCATGGATGTCATTTTCAAGGTTTAACCATCTTTGTATGAGACCATGCTCTAAATCTCGTTCAATTAAGTCGCTCTTTATTTGTTTGTATAGACTTGTGAGGAACCTTCTCTCATTCATATCCATATTCCAGATAGAGGGGACCCATTCGCAGACTTTATTGAAGTCCTTAATTGTACTACCACTAGAAAGAGTAAAGTCCACTCCTGAACCATTTCTGACCTCTTGCAATGAATAATAGAAACGATAAAGAGTTGAAGCTGACTCAATTGAAAGAATGTTAAGATTCGAGTTATCAATTATTGGTGTAAGGCTATCTTTGTAAATGAGCTTCATAGAATCACCGTTCTTTCATCTGAGTTAATTACATCAGTTGTAGGTTCACCGACTACATAGATCATTCTTGAGTATTGTTTTTCAGTGACAGAAAGCAATTGGACTACGCCTTTAGGGGGCTTATTATTCATTACTTGTTCTATGATAGTATTTATTCTCGTTGAGTTAAGAGCGAGTTTACAATAGACCGATTCTTGCAACATGATAAAGCCACTCCGGATAAGAAATTTCCTAAATTTCCGATAATTTCTTCTGTCAACAGAAGTTTCCACAGGCGAATCAAAAAAAACTAACACTCTCATATATCTATACATAAGTCATAACTGGATATATGTCTATGGACTCTTCATCAAGAATTTGAAGAACTCTTATGGTATATAGGTTTATTGAATCTATTAGCCGGTAGTTTTTCCCTTCTAACAACACTTCATTTTCCAGAAGAGATATCATTACATGTTTTTCGTCTTTGCCGAATGACTCAATTTTATGAAAATCATTTTTCAATACTTGCATATCAACAAGTGGGCGAAATGCTTCCATAATATCTGAAGATAGATTATAGGGGTTGAATGTATTATCATGCCAAATGCCGACATGTGTAATCCTACCTTGAGAACAGATAGCTTTATTAACAGTAGATAACAGTAATGAGTATCCATAATCTAATGCGGAATTAATCGTGCAATCAGAATTACCTCTCGAAAAGTCCTTACCAAACATCGCGTTGAAATACACTTTCGCTGCATGCCCCTCGCGGTTAGTTTGATCACCTGGTTCAACTTGGTCAATGTATGAAAGCAAGAGATTACTCTCCATTTGATGTTGATATAGATTAAGTACATGAGATTGCTTGCGTATCTTGTCTTGAATTATTTTCATCCATAACAAGTTTTTAGTCTCAGCAGTCCAGTTTAATTGCTTTCTTACTTGTAAACTTGAATTATGTGCTCCATAGTAAGGTATTATTTCGCCGTATGGGCTATGAGCATCATCACAAAAAATCACTTTAGCTTTTTGCTTATTTAATTCCATGAGAAGAGTAGTAGTCAATGAGACTGCTGTACTTTCTATTATAAGTACAGCAATCTCTGATAGATGAATACGCTGGGTATCAGGAGAACGGATTATCATAAATCCCATGCTATATTCTAATTTGCATCTCTTCGATATGCAGATTGTTCTCCAAGACAATGTTATAACACCTCACTTTTCTTTGTGAAAAAACCAGTTAATGATGAATCGATTATCGATAATTTTGAGCCTTGTGGTATATTTTGCGGGATAAGCATCAAAGCAGATTTTCCAGCTAAACCAATACCGCGCAAATCAACAAACTCCCCGCTTCCTGCTAAGATTTTTATTATTTGACTCAATACATTAATTTTTCCCATTAGATCAAGAGCAAAGAAGTTGTCTCTTTTTGATGCAATTTTGATACCAGTATTCTTCAATGCTAGGTAGTCAGCATAAGCTGATTCAGAGAGTTTTAAAGTTAGGTAGTCAAAAAGATTGTTTGATATTTCAATTAACTGAGAGTCATTCGAATCATCTGTAGATACTTGTCTTCTTTCGAGTCGTTTTATTTTTTCAGTTAAATCACTAGAATAAGCTGCCTGTAGTATCGGAGCACATTTAAGCCTTTGAGAACTTTTAGACAAAATCCTATACCCAACTCCATCAATTTCAATCGTCTGTTTTGGTTTAATCCCGTTATACAAGATTACTGGATTCTCATATCCTTCATCACGAAGATATTGAACCGTTGCAGAAAGATCTCCATCGGTATTATCTAGGTATGCAGGTATAGGTACAATGGTGTTGATTATACTTTTATCCTCGTTATGTTGAACCACTGCATAATGGCTTGCTGACACTTTGTTAAAGCCGCCATACTGATCAAGGTTAGCAAGTGCAGGATTTGATGTCTTGATAGGATACTGGCCAGATCCTTTCTTGACGATCATTTGGTCAAAGAATCCTCCACTCTTGTTTGTCGTTTCATACGCCAACAAGACATTGTTTCTATCCATCATCTTCGATACAGTGGCAATCGTGCCGTTTTGGCCTGGTCTCCAGACGACTTCACCTGTTGTGGATGTGATGATTTCATCATAGAGTTTAACCAAGTTATATAGGCGTTTTTCGCCGTTTTGAATCCGAAGATAGAACTGCTCGGTGAATTTAGTGTGATAGATGTTGCCAACTACAATATTTAAATAAGCGTCTTTGGCATGATGGAAATCATTGAGATCACGAACCTTAGGGAAATAGAATTTCGTTATTGCCTCATCACGAGTTCCATCGTTATAACGGAAGTCCGAAACAAGCCCAGCCTTTACATAGACTATTTCGGTACCTGCGTTCGCAAAGATCTGTTGCAAGAATTCAGCCGCTACTTTCGTGGTTTGGCGTGTTTCGACAAGTTGGCGATTGATAAAACCTTCTAGTTGCTCTTTCGTCAGTCTACTATGGCATAGCCTATTGTATTTTTCCGTAGAAATAAAACCTCGAATTTGAAGTGAATGCCAGAATCCTCCCATTCGAGAGACGATTTCAGATGATATTGGTTCATCACTTTTGCTCCGATTTAAATCCTGTCGTACAAGCACAAGATTATTGAAACTATCATCCTTGGTGAGTGAACGTGGATAGATGTGGTCAATATCATACATGCTTTTGTTGTTCATCAAGTCGCGCAGATCAATTCTGTCACCAGAATACATGCATCTGCCTTGCTGTATTGCGTAAAGGTATAATTTCTTACTTTTGAATCTGTCTTCGGGAATGTTTTCTAGTTCTTCTTTCCACAGATGAATTTCACTATCTATATTTTTATATAGTTCAGCTCATCTGCTCTTACGGGATACCGTACGAGTTTTTTCCCCTTCTTCGCGAGCCATTTCGATGAAGATTCGCTCTGGAGCACCTTTCATTATGGAACAGATTTCTTCACAGAGCCTTAGCGTTTTCCTCATTGCCTTTTTGACCGCAGGGGAGAGGTACTTACTCTCTAACAGCTCCTCAGTAATCACATTCGGTTCACCTATTAAACCTTGATTGAACTTGTCAATTTCAGCTCGGAACTGGAAGCGATTCGAGTCAAGAATTTCCATCAGATTTACAGGCTGCTCTCTCATCATTTCTATGATGGTGTACTTATTCCCGTGACTGTCTTCCGTTCTGATTCCAGCGAGTAGCTTCTTGGACAAGCGGCCCCAATCCTTATAAGATAGTGCAGATAGCTGTTTGATTTCTAGCTCTGTTAGATTCTTTTCAGCTAAGTTTGATGTAATCCAATTGCAGATCATGTCTGGTTCGTCGGGGAAAACAGTGATCTTTTCAATGACCGATTCGATCTCACTTCGATTCAGTTTGTCACCGACAATTCTCTTGAAATCCCGATGAGCTTTCAGTTTTGCAGGAATGTTTTCATCGATGCCAGAAATATTATTCTCATTGACGATAAGACCATGAGCTTTTAGAGCTTTAATGATATTCGATTTTGATACGGTTCCAGAGCGCTTGGGTTCTTCGAAGAGATCATGGTAGATATGATCACGAACATCCTTTTCTAATCTTTCACCGTCGACCATGATTGTGTTAATTGCATTTCGAACCATAAACTCGCTATAGAGTAGAGATTCTTTAGGAAGCACATCTTCACCGTACAGATAAGTGCATTTAGAGGTCATGTTGCGAATGAATTTTTCGGATGTGCTTGTTACGTCAACAACCTTCTCCAAATTCCATGGTCTAATTTTTTCGTGACTTTTTCTCACCAACCACGCAAATCTAGAGCGATCATCAAAGGGGCCAATGTAATAAGGAATTCGAAAACGGAAAATCTCCATAATTTCACTTTTTACATCTTCTGTAAGAAATGAAAGATAAGAGGATGCATTCAAAAGAATTTGTTCCAACTCTTTTCCTATTAGCTGCATGGGTACTACACCGTTTGCAGAAGAAGATATCTTAGGCAGGAAATTCTTATCTTCTATGTCTTGAAGAAGTGTAGGATCAGAAATATATTGAGCACGTTTTTCGAGTTGTGAAGTTAACCACTTAAGAAATTTTTCATGGTCAGTCTTTTTCTCTGGGCTGGATACATCTAGATCATCTGAGTGCCCACTATACGCAACGTAGTTGTTCAGGCCTTTTTTATTTTCACGGAGAACAAGATCATAAAGCTGATGTGGAGTTTCAAGTGCATTGTCAATTTCTTTTAAGGTTCTTTTCAAGCGAATTAAGTCATTCTTGTGTTGTTCATAGGTCTCAACTCTTGCCTCGGAGATGGAATCGAATCTTCCACCTTTAGGATTACTTAGAAGTTGCTGGAGTATCGTTGCTTGATAAATGGCATAGGCTTTGTCCAAAATGTCTTTTCTGTCTCCAAGTAAAGAGCCTATTGATTGCTGGACATCGTCAAGTTCATAGTTTCCGTCTGAAAACTTAACACTGGAGATATCCGCCTCACTGTACTCATCGGTCTTAAAGAGGATATGAAAATTGGCTTTTAGTCCAACAATAAGGCTGGCGAATTCTTTGGCTGCTGCATTGGCATCACTAGCATAGTTTGAAATTGAACGTTTCTTGTCGGAACGATTCATCTTAGGATCTGTAAGGATTTGGCTGATCTCGTGGTTGTCATTGGCAGTCCACAGTTGTATATCAGGTATTTCATCCTCTACAATCTGTTTGAACTCCTCGACTGCACTATCCATCTGTTGATCTGCACTTCCTAGTTCCCCCTTCAGATGGAAATGCCCACGGTTTTGCAAAATATGATGACAAGCCAAATAGACTTGGCGTGGATCATGCGGTTCTGCGCTATTCATTAGTTCTAAACGTAGGTGATAAATAGTCGGATAGGCTTTGTGATAATCTTTATCCATGTAATCAGGGTCATTGAAAAGTGTGTTTGGTTGCTTAACAGACTTATCCTCGGGAACAAAGAAACCATCTTTCAATCTTTGGAAAAAGCTTGGATCAATCGCCTCAATATCTTTGGCAAAGTATTCTTGAAGAAGTTTCGTTCTGGTTTTTCTACGTTTGTTCCTTCTTCTCGCTGAACGAAAAGATCTTGCATTTGCTGCTGGTTCGGCTTCTGTGAAGAGATGCACTCCCCAAAGATTTTTTCCGGCCTTCTTTATTAGATTGTACTGACTGTCTGTTGTGGCATAGCCAATAGAATTGGTTCCAATATCCAAGCCTAGGTAGTATGGCTTGGTTTCTTGAATGTGTTTTGGATTGATTCTTATATCAGACATGTGGCGCCTCCAACATCTTTGGGTATTTTGGTCATTATGCCAATAAATAAACTAAATGCTCTCTCAGATTGTATTTGTGCTTCGAAAACTGTCGAATTCCCATGATATTTTTTATTATTTTGTGCATTTTGTGCTCTTTAAGTGGCTTGACAATGTCTCAAGAAGTGTTATTCTGAATATGTCGTTACCACTATCAGAAACGACATGGTGAGTTCAAACAACCATCTTGGGATTCCGCTGGATTAACAGCCGCCTGTTGAGGCACAAATTGACCCGCAAGGGTCTTTTTTGTTTTAGTTATTGTATTCGGTCATTTGTAAGGTGTTTTGTTTTCAAAGGGCTAGTGTGTTCACCTTAGCACATTCTATTTGCATATGTGTGTCATTTATTGGACAGTTCATTTGCTAAAATAAAACGCTCACTCACCCCCCCCCCCACCCTACCTACCCACACCCAACATACGCTCGAATTCGTAGGCTTGCTTGTATTTGCGGTGGGCCACGAAGACGCGAGTAATCAGGTCACGGTGAAATTGCAGGTAGCCGTTGTGCTTCAGTTCGGAAAGGCCGCTGATCAGGTTCTCAATCACCACAAGGCTCCGGGGATCCGACTCAAATCCCTCCTCGCGCTGGATGGCTGTAGCTTGGTAGATCAGTTCGCGCGCTCTGTCGCCGTCCACAGTTTTTTTCATCTCTGCAAGTTCGCGAAGGAAGTCGTTGGGGGCGGCTTTGGCCAAGGCCAACCACGCCAACTTGTGGTAGAGGTAGAAACCGTAGGTGCGGGGAACCTTGTGGAGGAGCGTGGAGGCCTTGTCGAGATCGCCGATTTCGAGGTAGGTAGCCCCGAGGTTATAGTTGATGGTCTGCTCGAGGCGGGGGAAGAGACTGCCGCGGATCAGGTGCGAGGCGCGCTCGTAATAGGTGATGGCGACGTTGATGTGCCCCTCGGATGCATAACCTGTTCCCATTAGCATGTTGGCCTGAATGAGCGAATAGAGATTGCCTTCCTGCAGACTCCTAGCGATGCACTGGTCGCCGATGCTTTTGATTTCTTCGTAGCGGTTGTTTTGGAGGCAGGCACTCATGTAGGCCAGCAGGCTGAAGCTGTTTTGCAGCAGGTCGTCGATTTTCTTTGCTTGGGCCAAAGACGCCCGCCCACCCTCGTAATCCAAGGTTGTTAGGAGGTAGAGGGCAAGTTCGCGATCGTCCATGTAGGGGACGAGATTCGCTAAATTCGCTGAGTCTGCCAAGTCCGCTAAGTCCGCTACGTTTGCCAAGTCCACTACGTCTGCCAAGTCCGCCGAGTCTGCTACGTTCGCCAAGTTTGTTACATCTGCTGAGCTTTCTGCTACAAATTCATTGAGGTAAGCCGTTGTGATTTCATACGACAGGCGAAGGGGGCTGGCCAGGATTCTGGCGGAATTTTCTGTGAGTACTTTCTGTTCTTGCTTCAAGTCGTAGTGATAGAAAATTCCTTCGTAGACACGGTCGATTACGCGGGTCATCTCACTGAGAAATGTGTCGTCCATTTCGTTGTCCATTTCGTAGTGCAAGTCGAGCCTGGCTAGGATGTCTTCGAGGAGGGAGGGGGAGGCTTTCGCTTGGCCAAGTTCGATTTTGCAGAGGTAACTGGGCGCGCAAATGCCGTCGGCGACTTCTTTTAGCTCCAGGCCGCGCTTCTGCCGCTCGTTTCGTATGAGCATTCCTAGAAAACTTGCTTGATCTTTCATTTTTGTTACCTCATCATTGTTTTCTGTTTCGCGAGCTTGTCATTTCGCCAATTTTCTCGTGTACTCTGGCGGAGAATCGCTTAAGGTGCGAACTGAGCATCTGATTTCCCAATTATCGCCTTATTTTACTGCGTAAGATTCGATATGCTTAGAGTAGCATGAAATGAGGAATAACGGGGGTAAGCAAAATGGAATCGAAACAAACAGAATCGAAACAAACAGAACCGGAACAGACAGAGCCGCAACAGATAGAGCCGACACAACCTAAATCAACACAAACGAAAACCAAATTATGGACAAAAGACTTCTCACTTATCACCGGCACGACGATCTTGTCGGCCATCGGTGGGGAAGCCATCATGTTTCCGCTGAGTCTTTTGGTGTTCGACGAGACAGGTTCGCCGCTTCTTTCGGCCATCATGTTAATTGCGAGTTACTTGCCGGACATCGTTTTGTCGGTTCTTTTTGCACCGCTTGTCGAGAGGTGGAACAAGAAAAAACTCATCATTGTTTTGG
Organism: uncultured Fastidiosipila sp.; assembly: GCA_964479695.1. GTDB lineage: Bacteria > Bacillota > Clostridia > Saccharofermentanales > Fastidiosipilaceae > JAAYZH01. The sequence goes on along the minus strand of CAYZSO010000030.1, from coordinate 13,941 downwards.
ATTGTCTCCTACTGATCATCTACGTCGTCGTCGGTATTTTCCTCCTGAATCAAGCCTTTAATTACATGGTCATGCTGCTGTTCACGCTCGTCACCAGCACCATTTCCATCGTCTACAGCTTGGCGTATCAAGCATGGCTGCCGGACATCATCCCCGAAGGGCTCGAGCAGAAAGGGAACGCCGTCGGTTCCACAATCTACCCCTTCATCACGATGACAATGGCGCCGGTCAGCGGCTGGGCTTATGAGCAATTCGGGATTGCCAGGATCTTCTTTTTTACCGCAGGGCTGCTTCTCGTTTCGATTCTCCTCGAGTCGCGCATTAGCTATACCGTGAGTCAGGATGTTGAATCGCGGCCAAAGTCGCCCGCTGCGGCTTTGGCCACATACAAGGAAGATCTCGTAGAGGGGATCCGCTACTTCCGCCAAGAGAAGGGGCTGCGGAACATTGGCACGTACATGGGTATCACGAATGGCTGCTCGGCGGGTATGACCCAGATGCAGCAGTATTTTTTCCAATCGCACCCGACGCTGACTGTGGTGATGTTGGGGACGCTGAAAACCGCCCAAATGCTCGGCCGCGTCATTGGTGGGGCGATCCAATATCGCTTCGAGGTCCCGGTCAAGCGGCGTTTTACCTTCACGAAAATTGTTTACCTACTCTATGACTCGATCGATACGATCCTGCTCTTTCTGCCGTATCCCGTCATGCTGGGCCTGAAGTTTCTGACGGGCGGCCTGGGCACGAGCAGTGCGATCATCAGAAGTACGGCCTACCAAAACTACCTGCCCCGCAACATGCGAGCGAGGGTTGCTTCGATTAATTCTGTGTTGTTTTCGGTTGGGATGGCGGTCTTTTATCTTTTGTCGGGGATTTTGGCGGAATTTCTGCCGTACCGAACGGTCTCGCTGATTCTGGGCTTGTTCGTGTTGTTGTCCATGTACCTGCTGATCGTGAGGCCCGACGAAGACAATCGCAAAATCTACGAAGCGGACCGGACGTTGGCAACGGACGTTGGTAACGGGTCTGGCAACTGACGTAGTGGTAACGGGGCTGGCACTGACGTTGGTAACGACGTTGGTAACGGAGTTGGTAACGGAGGTTGAGAGCTAAATTTCTGTGCCATTCTCGTGCTCAATTTTCGCGCGATTTTCCGTGCGATTTTTCGCGCGATTTTCCGAAACAATCGCTCTTTGCTGTAGCCCTGAAACAAGCTATCATTTAGGCATCAACACCTTCATGGGGAGGCCCTAAATGAATTATCTCGACAAGCGAATTCAGGTTATCTGTAACGAGCTCAAAAAGCTCAGCATCAAAGAACGTTTTCCTTTGACCCAATGGCAGTATCGCGAAGGCAAGTTCATGCGCCCGGAAGAGGCGGAGGCTGGTACGGGTGCCGGCGGTCAGTCCGGTTCGGAAGAGGCGGAGGCGGGCGGCGCTGGATTTCAGCCTTTCGACACGAGGACCATGCATTGGTATGGGAAGGATCGGCATTACTGGTTTCGGAGCGAGTGGGAGGTGCCGGGGGCTTTGGCCGGGCGAGAGGTCTGGCTGCAGGTGGACACCCAGGCGAATGGGTGGGATGCGCGGAACCCGCAGTTTCTGCTCTTTGTGAACGGTCAGCCGGTGCAGGGGCTCGACACGAATCATCGTGAGGTGCGGCTCACCACGGCGGCGCAGGCGGGCGAGCGGTATCACCTCGATTTGCAGGCGTGGTCGGGGACAGATGTTGAGGAGCTGCAATTTCGGGCGGCGGTGCTGGAGTATGACGGGGCAATTGGGCGGCTCTACTATGATTTGCAGGTGCCGCTGCAGGCTTTTTCCCGGCTGCCGGCGGATGGTCGGGCGAGACATGAGCTTCTGGAAGCGCTCAACGAGACTGTGAATCTGCTCGATTTGCGGGAGCCTTATTCGGAGGGGTTTTATGCGGCTTTGGCCAAAGCCCAAGACTTCATCTCCCTTCGCATCTACGAAGAGCTCGCGGGTTCGGATGAGGTGATTGCGTCGTGCATTGGGCACACGCACATTGATGTGGCGTGGCAATGGACGGTGGAGCAGTCGCGGGAGAAGGTGGCGCGGAGTTTCTCGACGGTGCTGAAGCTGATGGATGAGTACCCGAATTACCGCTTCATGTCGAGTCAGGCGGTGCTCTATGTGTTCCTGAAGGAGCGCTACCCGGAGCTGTATGCGCGCGTGAAGGAGCGGGTGCGGGAGGGCCGCTGGGAAGTCGAAGGCGGCATGTGGGTGGAGCCGGATTGTAATTTGACGTCTGGCGAAAGCCTAGTGCGCCAGTTCTTGTATGGGAAGCGCTTTTTCCGAGAGGAGTTCGGCGTTGAAAACAGGATTTTGTGGCTGCCGGATGTTTTTGGTTATTCTGGTGCGCTGCCACAGATCATGAAGAAGTCGGGCGTCGATTATTTCATGACGACAAAGCTCAACTGGAATCAGGTGAACCAAATGCCGCATGATACGTTTATGTGGCGAGGCATTGACGGCTCGGAGGTGCTGACTCACCTGATTACGACGGTAAGTCCGGGGCAGCCTTTGACGGATTTTAATACGACCTATAATGGCGAGCTTCACCCGGATGCTCTGATCGGGGCTTGGGAGCGCTATCAGGACAAAGCGCTCAATAATGATGTGCTGGTGAGTTATGGCTACGGCGACGGTGGGGGCGGGCCGACCCGTGAGCATTTGGAGACTTCTTTGCGCATGGAGGTCGGCCTGCCGGGCATGCCAAAAGTGCGCCAGGTGTTTGCCGGTCAGTATTTCGACGAGCTGGCTTCTAGGTTGCATGGCGATCGCGGCAACAAGCGCCTCGGTGAGCCAAATCAGCGCCTCGGTGAGCCGAATCAGCGCCTCGGTGAGCCGAATCGGCGTCTCGCAACCTGGGTGGGCGAGCTGTATTTTGAATACCACCGCGGAACGTACACGTCGATGGCTCGCAACAAACGCGCGAACCGCAAAGCCGAGTTCGCATTGATGGACGTCGAGTTTCTGGAAGTGTTGTGCGGTGGTGGGGCTGTTGGCGGTGTTGTTGACGGTGTTGTAGAAGGTGTTGTTGACGACGTTGGTGGCGAGGCCTCCTCTCACAAAGTGGGATTTAAGACGGAATATAAAGCGACGATGGATGCCCTTTGGAAGACGGTGCTGACGAATCAATTTCACGACATCTTGCCGGGGACTTGCATCGAGGAAGTGTATGAGGTGACCCAGAAAGAATACACAGAAGTTCAAAAACAAACTTCTGCGATGATTCTGGAGCGGTTGGCAATGTTGCGCGGTGATAACGGAAAGCGTGGTGGGAACGGCGGAATTGAGCGCGACGAAAGCGAAAACCAAAGCGAGAACCAAAGCGAGAACCAAAGCGAGAACGCAAGAAGAAATGACATTCTTGTAGTGAATACAACTGGTTTTCCACGCAATGATGTGTTGGTTTTGGAGTCTTGTGATGCCGCTGCGCTAGTTACTGCGGATGGGCAGGTTTGGCCTGTGCAGCAGACGGCTGAAGGCGAAGCGGTCGTTTGGTTGGAAAATCTGCCTGCGAAAGGGTATCAGTCGTTCCGACTTTTGGATCAGGCGGGACTCATAGAGGCGGAGAACCAAAGCGCTTCGAAGCAGCTGGCAGAAGATCAAGGCGTTTCGAAGCATGAGGCGGATGATAAAAAATCTCCTTTTACTTTTGCGGGCGAGAGGGAACTAGAAACTCCGTATTATGAGGTGGGGTGGGGCGGCTTTGGCCAAATTAATCGCCTCTACGATAAGGTGAATCAACGCGAGGTTCTTCTTGCGGGACGGGCGGGTAATGTGTTCTGCATGTATGAGGACAAGCCGATGCACTATGATAACTGGGATATTGACCACTACTACACGGAGAAGTCGTGGAGGGTGGATGATTGCAGGCGTTTTGAGTGGACGGAGATGGGGCCGGTGCGCGCGACGTTGCGGATTGAGTGGGTGATTGCGCGGTCGACGATTGTGCAGGATATTCATTTTTATGCGGCGTCGAGGCGGATTGATTTTGAGACGACGGTGGACTGGCATGAGCATCAGCATTTGCTGAAGGTGCATTTCCCGCTGAATGTGCATACGGATGAGGCGACTTTTGATATCCAGTTTGGTAATGTGACGCGCAAGACGCACCGTAACACGTCATGGGATGAGGCGCGTTTTGAGAGCGGTGGGCATAAGTGGGTTGATGTTTCGGAGGGTCATTACGGCGTGAGTTTGCTGAATGACTGTAAGTATGGTCATTCGGTTGAGGGAATTGGTGTTGGTTCGGATGTGGGGGCGGATGTTGGTTCTGGTGTGGGTTCTGGTGTTGGTTCTGGTGTGGGGGCGGATGTTGGATTAACGTTGATCAAATCCGGAATCTGGCCGAATCCTGTGGCTGACCAGGAGGTTCACACTTTTGCGTATGCGCTTTTTCCGCATGCCGGTACGTGGCGCGAGGCTGGGACTGTGGCTGAGGGGTATTTCTTCAACCAGCCGTTGTTGGTGGCGGGGGTTGGTGCTGATGCTGTTGCGGTTGGTGCCGCTGATCGTGTTCCGAAGGGGGTGGGGGCGGCTTTGTCCGAGAAATTGGAGGGAGCTGCTGCTGAGATTTCTGCAGTGGATCGTTTCTCGCTTGCTTGGGTGGATGCGCCGAATGTGGTGATTGAGACGATTAAGCCGGCGGAAGATGGCGATGGGGTGATCGTCCGCTTGTATGAAGTGGATAATGCGCTCACGACGACTCGGTTGCATTGGGGGCGAGCGTTAGAGTCTGCTTGCGAATGTAACTTGCTGGAGGAAACGTTGGATATCGATTCTGCTTCGGTGGAGGTCAATGTTGAAGTGAATGGCGACGGTGCTGCGGCTGTCGTGGGTGACGGGGTTGCGGTTGTTGCAGGTGACGGAGTTGCGACCTCGGCAGGCGGCGAGATGACGTCTGCGATTACGATCACGTTGAAGCCGTATGAGATTAAAACGTGCCGCTTGAGGTAGGTTAATGGTTGCATTGATGAGGAATTGTTGAGGTATTGACGGGGGATTGATATGAGCGGTTTTGGCGACTGATTTCTTCTTGGTATTGTTCTCCTGCTAGCTACGAATTGATGGCGGAGCGGTTTGGGCGACTGATTCTTCCTTGTTTGGGTTCTTTGCGGATTGGAGTAATTGTTATGCTATTTCCAGATTGGTCGAGATCCGGAATCTTGCGACGTCTGAACGACTTGCGCTTCGTTGTGGGGTAGGTCTTTTGCGTTGGTGCTGAGCTTTCTTGACAATCGTTCATCCAAGGTCAGCATTCATTCAGAAATTCATACTTGCAGATCAGAAATCATTCAGCTGAGCTGCGAATTTTTAGGTGAGGTGAGATGGATACCATGTCATTGTCGCAAATATCCGGATCCTAACCAAGTTCGAAAAATCTTTTCTGGTGCTGATGTAGAAATCCTTGCTATAGACAAGTTTTCTTGGCGCGTTGTATGTTATGCAAAATAGAGTAATAGCTACATAGTGCTATTCTGGAACGCTTGGGGAGAAATCTACGAGAAATCTTCGGGGACATAATTGTGTGCGTTGAGAGGTTGACAGTGTATTCTCAAGTGATAAGATTACACTTGAATACTTGCTCAAGTGTTCAAGTGACAAAACAGCTAAGCATACAGACAAATATAAAAACAAGACAAACGGTGCAAGCAGGCGATAAAGCAAGCAGCAAAACAAAAATAGAGCAAGCAATAAAACAAAAATATAGCAAGCAATAAAACAAAAATATAGCAAGCAATAAAACAAAAATATAGCAAGCAGCTAAACAGAATTAAGCAAGCAGCAAAGCAAGCAGCAAAGCAAGCAACAAAACTGAAAACAAAGGAAATGCCCATGAACACTCTGAACACCACGAACACTAAACAAACCACGAATACCACGAACACCACGAACACCACGAAAGTCAAAAAATCGCAAAAGCAAGATCCTATTCGTTGTGACTGCGATGTCATACATGAAGAGGTCGTTGCGGAGGTGCAGAAGAAACTTCCGTCGGAAGAGATTCTTCATGATGTCGCCGACCTGTTTAAGGTGTTTGGTGACGCGACGAGGGTGAGGATATTGCGGGCTTTGGCTGAATCAGAACTTTGTGTTTGCGATATTGCTTTTCTATTGGATAAGACACAGTCTGCGATATCGCATCAGCTGAGGGTTTTGAAGCAAGTGTCGCTGGTGAAGAGTCGGCGCGAAGGTAAGATCATGTATTATTCCTTGGCCGACCACCATGTGGAGCTCATTTTGGACCAAGGTTTCGAACATGTCACGGAATGACATGCTACAGAATAAGGGCAATGTAACGACAGTACAACGACGAAATAACGACGGAATTGCGACGGAATTACGACCGTATAACGACAGAATAATGGAGGATTTATGCTGACAAAGGAACTGAATCTCAAGGGGCTTGATTGCCCTAATTGTGCAGCGAAAATAGAGGATGAAGTGAGTGCTTTGCAGGGTGTGCGTGCGAATGTGAATCTGATGAAGCAGACGATCACACTTGAGCTGCAGTCCGAGAGTTTGTTCCCCGATGTCTTGCCAAAGATCCAGGATATTGTTTACAAGCACGAGCCGGATGTTGAGGTGAGTGAGTACACGAACGAGTACGCGAGCGGGCGAGCCGGAAGTGCGGGTGCGTCGGCCAAAGCAGCAGCAGCAACGGCGGGCACAACTTCAGTAGCAGCAACAGCGGGCACAACTTCAGTAGCAGCAGCGGAGGGTAAACCTTACACAGCGGCGGCCGGTAGAGATGTAGCAACAACAGCTTCAACAACAGCACCAACGAAAGCAGGAGCAAAAGCAGAAGCGGAAGAGAGTCCGTGGGAAGAGAATAAGGCGACGATAGCGAGGTTGATGGCGGGTGGCTTTGGCCTGATACTGGCGATGTTCTTGCCGGTGTCGCAGACTGTGAAATTGGCGCTCTACCTCATTAGCTACCTGATTGTGGGTGGGCATGTGTTGGTGAGTGCGGCGAAAGGCATTGCTAGGGGACAGGTTTTCAGTGAGCATTTCCTGATGAGTATTGCGACGATTGGGGCGTTCTTGATCGGCGAATATCCTGAGGCGATTGCGGTGATGCTGTTCTATCTGGTGGGTGAGCTGTTTCAGGATCTGGCGGTTGGGCATTCGCGGCGCTCGATTTCGGCGTTGCTGAAGATTAGGCCGGAGTCGGCGAATTTGCAGGTGGGTAGCGAGATTCGGCAGGTGGCTCCGGAGGAGGTGAAGCCTGGTGATGTGATCGTGGTGCGGCCGGGTGAGCGCGTGCCGCTGGATGGGGTGATTCTTACCGGGACATCGACGGCGGATACGTCTGCGCTGACGGGTGAGTCGATGCCGCGTGACTTGGCGCCGGGGGATGAGGCGTTGAGTGGCTTTATTAACCAAAGCGGCCTTCTTACCGTGGAGGTGACGAAGCCTTTTGGTGAGTCGACGGTTTCGAAGATTTTGGATTTGGTGCAGAATGCGAGTGGTCGCAAAGCACCGACTGAGAAGTTTATTACGAAGTTTGCGCGCTATTACACGCCGGTGGTTGTGTTTGCGGCGCTTGCGTTGGCGATTATTCCGCCGCTCGTGATTCCGGGTCAGGTTTTCTCGGATTGGCTGTATCGAGCGCTTGTTTTCTTGGTTGTTTCTTGTCCGTGTGCTCTGGTGGTGTCGATTCCGCTTGGGTTCTTCGGTGGAATTGGTGGTGCTTCGCGCCGCGGAATTCTGGTGAAGGGCAGCAATTACTTGGAAGCGCTGAATCAGGTGGATACGATTGTTTTTGATAAGACGGGTACGCTGACGAAGGGTACGTTCGAAGTTACAGATATTGTTCCGGCCAAAGACACCGCCCCCAACGACCTCCTCGAGTTGACAGCCTATGCTGAGAGTTTCTCCAGCCATCCCATTGCGCGCTCGATTCTGCGTCGCTATGGGAAGAAACTGGACATGAGCCGCGTGGAAAATGGCCGGGAAATTGCCGGCGGCGGGCTCGCGGCCACGGTCGACGGCCGCGAGATCCTTGTTGGAAACGAGCGGCTTTTGGCGGCTCACGGTGTCGACTGTCCGGCGCCGGCCGCCCTTGGCACCGTTGTCTACTTGGCCGTCGATGGCGAATATGCCGGCCAAATCATCATCGCTGACCAAGTCAAAGACGACGCAGCGGATGCCCTCAAGGAATTAAAAGACCTCGGCATCCGCAAAACCGTCATGCTAACCGGCGATTCGCGCGCCGTTGGCGAAGCCATTGGGCGCGAAGTGCATGTAGACGAAGTGCACAGCGAACTCCTACCCGCGGACAAAGTGGAGCATTTGGAGGCTTTGGCCGAAACCGCTCACGGCAAAGTCGCAGCCGTTGGCGACGGCATCAACGACGCGCCGCTCCTGGCTCGCGCAGACATTGGCATTGCGATGGGCGGTTTGGGCTCCGACGCAGCAATCGAAGCCGCCGACATCGTCATCATGACCGACGAGCCGTCAAAAATCGCCGACGCCATCCGCATTGCCCGCCGCACACGACGCATCGTCTACCAAAACATCATCATGGCGCTGGCTATCAAAGCCATCTTCCTCCTCCTTGGCGCCATGGGCCTTGCCAGCATGTGGGCCGCCGTTTTTGCCGACGTCGGCGTGACAATCCTGGCTGTCTTCAATTCGCTCCGCGCCATGAACACGAAGTGGCTGTGAGTTGGCAAGCTGTGAGTTGGCAATGAGTACATGATTACTTGCACCTGTTTCTGCACATGAACAAGCACCCGTGCACATATCTTCAAATTTAAAGTTATGTGCATGCTTCACCCATTACGCAGCGCCAAACCCATTTCGCTGCGCCAAACGCTCCCGAATCTCCCAAGCAAGATGTTTATAATACTGACTAGTCTCACATGATGCGAGCAAGAAAAATGCGAGAGCAAGCAAGAGCAACGCGAGAACAAGCAAGAAAATGCGAGAGCGAGCAAGATGCGTGAGTAAGCAAGAAAAATGCGTGAGCAAATTCGGGGGAGAAAATGGGACTCGTTCACATGTATTATGGTGATGGTAAAGGGAAGACAACCGCTTCGGTAGGTTTGGCTGTGAGGGCCAAAGGCGCTGGGTTTCCGGTTCTCTTCCTTCAATTTATGAAAGACGGCAAATCCTCAGAGCTTGCGATGCTGCGGCAAATTGGCGTGGAAGTTTGGTCCGGACAGCCGGAAGGATCGACAGGTTTCACGTGGGAGCTGGACGAGGAAGGGCTGAAGGAACGGCGGGCTTTTCAGGACGCACGTTTGGAGGAAGCGTTTCGGTGGCTGAATGAACATCAGTCGCCGGGGGCTTTGATTATTGATGAAGCGTTGTCGGCGATGAGTTTCGGCCTCCTGGATGAGGAGCGGCTCAAGGCCCTCGTCGACCAAGTGAAACTTATGGACATGGGGCCTGACCTGGTGATTACCGGGCATGTTCCGCCGCAGTGGTTGCTGGAGCAAGCGGATTATTTGAGTGAAATTCGTGCGGTTCGACATCCTTATGAGCGGGGCATTTCCGCGCGCAAAGGGATTGAATATTAGTGCATATATTAGTGCATATATTAGTGCATAAAGGATCATATACAGAATATGCTTTTTAGATAAGGTAGGTAGAAAGAAACAATGAGATGGTGGCAAAATGCAGTTGTGTACCAGGTGTACCCGCGGAGTTTTCAGGACAGTGACGGCGATGGGATCGGCGATCTGCGGGGGATTACGCAGCGGCTGCCGTACCTTGCGAAACTGGGTGTGGATGCGGTGTGGCTCTCGCCGATTTTTAAGTCGCCCAACGACGACAACGGCTACGATATTTCCGACTACGAGGACATCATGGATGAGTTCGGGACGATGGCGGATTTTGATGAGTTGAACGAGACCGCGCACGATCTAGGCCTCAAGATCATCCTGGATCTCGTGGCGAATCATAGTTCCGACGAGCACGTGTGGTTCGTGGAGAGCAGCAAGAGCAAGGATAATCCCTATTCGGACTATTATCTTTGGCATCCGGGCCAAGTTGATGAATCTGGCCAAAGAACCCCACCCAACAACTGGGGCTCGGTTTTTGGTGGTCATGCGTGGGAGTTCTCGGAGGAGCGTGGGGAGTATTACTTCCACTTCTTTTCCAAGAAGCAACCGGACCTCAACTGGCGCAATCCTAAGGTGCGCGAAGAGCTCTTCTCCATGATGCGCTTCTGGTGTGACAAAGGCGTCGACGGCTTCCGCATGGACGTCATCGATTTCATCGGCAAACCGGACGAGGCGCTTGTGGAACCCTTCGATGCCACGGCGCCTTACAGCTGGCCGGATTGGGGGAACAGCCCGCGCGTGCACGAGTACCTTCGTGAGATGAATACGGAGGTTTTGGCCAAATACGATCTCTTGACTGTCGGCGAAGTGGGCGGCGTGGTGCCGGAAGATGCGTTTAAGTATTCGCCTTTGGACGAGAGCGAAATCTCCATGATCTTCAATTTCCAACACTTAGAGCTAGACCAAAATAGCCCCGACGCCTTTGGCCGAGTGCCTGCAAAACTCTCTGATATGAAGAAAATCTTCAGCCTCTGGCAAACCGAACTCCATAACAAAGCCTGGTATGCCCTCGTCTGGTCGAACCACGACCAGCCCCGTCCGGTTTCGCGCTTCGGCTCCGAGGACCCTCAGTACCGCGAGAAATCAGCCAAAATGCTCGCCCACTTGATGCATTTCCACCAGGGCACCCCCTACGTTTACCAAGGCGAAGAGCTTGGCGCCATGAACTACAAATGGAAGTCACCCGACGAATATGTGGACATCGAGGGTGTCAATGCGATGCGCGAGGCTCCCAAGCTCGGCACGGCCACGCGTGAACAAGTTTGGGAACGCCTCAAATGGCGTGGCCGCGACAACGGCCGCACGCCGATGCAGTGGTCCGACTCGAAGAATGGCGGCTTCAGTGACTCCGACACGACCTGGATTCCCGTGAACCCGGATTATTCGTTCATCAACGCGGAGGAGCAGGTCGAGCGCCCCGATTCCGTCTTCAACTACTACCGCGAGCTGATCCGCCTGCGCCACGAGGAGCCGCTGATCACGACTGGCAGCTACGAAATCCTCGACCCCGCCAGCGACGAAACCTACACCTACTTACGCAAAACCGATAGGCACGCAGTTTTAGCTGGTGGTGAGGGTGCCGATGCGGCGATTGGTAGTGTTGCGGGCGGCAGCGTTGAGAATGCCGGTGCGGAGAATGCGGCGGCCAAAGACGAAACCTTGTTTGTCAGTGTCAATTACACAGACAAGCCCCAAGTCGTCGAAGTTCCGGCTTCTCTCACAGGCAAAGACGGCGAACTCTGGCTGACAAACGATGATTCTATTGCCGGCTTACAGAGCCTGCCTGTAAAACTTGAGCTTCAACCTTACGCTGCGATTGCATTCTGTATTCGTTGATTAGCTGTGGGTCGATGCTGTAGGGTGTTAACGATTAACGCGCGGCGACTGTTTGTTTGTGCGATTTAGACGCCTACTCAAGAAATCCTTTCAACTGCTGGCTTTCAATTACTGCTTTCAACTACTGCCAATCAAATATTGACAAACAAAGGCCGTCTCAGTAGAGGCGGCCTTTGTAGCTTACTGAGAAGCAACAATCGCGATGAATTTAGGCGTAATCTGTATGGTTTTTCTGTTTCTGTTAATTGTTCGCAATGTTTTTACTTCATGATGAGGAAGGAGCGGTTTTGGCTGCGTATTTCGACTACATAAGTTTATTTTTAAACTTGTGTAGTGAATTTTGAGGGCGGAGCGGTTTTGGCAGCGTATTCTTTCTGAATTTGTTCTGCGGAAACTATAGAAATTATTACGCTATTTCAAAGTTGGTCGAGATCGCGAAACTTGCGACATCGGATTGACAGACTCAACACGTAAAAAGGTATTTTCGTGTGGGTGCGTGTTTTTTGCAGAGCGTGTAGCCGTCGATGTCAGTATTCATTCAATGATTTCTACCTTCAGGTCAGTAATCATTCATCTGGCTGTAAGACAAGTGTCAAGATCACCTCTGGGAAATATTTGTTGTCGCAAAGATCCGGATCTGGACCAGTTTGGAAATTTTTTTGGCTTGGTTAGCGATTGGTCGGCCTAAAAGTAGAGGCTAAGTCATACTAATCATGCAATTCCACATGCTATGTAAAGTAGAGTAATAGTTACCTAGATCCATTTTTCAATCTGTGCTTGGACCATCATGATTAACAAGGGGGATAAATATTTTAATGGAACTTTTTGCGATAAATAACCAACATGCGTTGCTTCTACTGAGCTGGATAACGAATAAAACCGCACTTGAAGCAATACGTTGCAGTAGCGTTCCTACAAATCTAGTTGGCTACTAAGCACAGTCGCACTTATAGCAATAAGCCGTTGTAAGCGCTCATTCCTAAACAGTCGAACAACGGAAGCAGTCACACTTATAGCAATAAGCCGTTGTAAGCGCTCATTCCTAGACAGTCGAACAACGGAAGCAGTCGCACTTATATCAATAAGTAGTAGTAAGCGTTCCATCTCTATTGCTGCGCAAGAAAACTTCCAACACGAACCGACAACCTTACAACCCTACAGACCCACAAGCACACATGCGCACAAGCGAAACGCTGCAACTCTAGAAACTCTAGAAACCACTCACGAAAGTTCGCTGAGCATGAGGTTTTTGAATTCGCTGGGGGTGCAGTTTTTGTGTTTCTTGAAGACGCGGTTGAAAGTGGAGATGTTGTTAAAGCCGGTTTCCATTGCAATGTCAGTCAAAGAGTTGGCTGGGTCAGTGAGAAGTTTCTCGACGTTGCTGATGCGGCAAGCGTTAAGGTAATCAACGAAACTCATGCCGGTGATTTGCTTGAAAAGACGGGAGAAATAGTATTTGCTGAAGCCGGATTTGGCCGCCAGATCTTCGAGATTGAGGTCCTCGCGCGAGTGGACACGAATGTACTCGCACATGTCGTAGATGATGGAGACTTGGCGTTGGAGGGAAATGTTTTTCTCGAATTCGACCCAATCTTGATCGCTCTGATCGTACTCGCTGCTCTCATCATACTCACTGCTCTGATCGTTCTCACCACCCGGGGCACTCTCACCGTTCTCATCACTCGCAACGTTCTCATCATTCTCGCTGTGCTGATTCTTCTGACCGCGCTCACCATGCACGCCACCGCCACCGCGCGCCCCGCGCGCCCCGCGATCGCTACGCACGCCGCGCTGGCGTATGTGGCTCTTGACAATGTAATTGCCCAACAAAGAAGTAAAACGCAGAATTTCGGCGTAGGTGATGACATCTTTGAAAGTCGATTGGCGGTTCTCATTGTCGATGACGCGGCCCAAACTATCCTGCAGAAGCTGGTTGATCTCCGGGTGTTGTTTACGGCTGATTTTGTAACAAGGGGAGAGGAGCGGCATGACGGACTGGACTTCGCGAAATTCATTCAGGATGGAAGGGTCAACCAAAATAATCAAGCGATCCCCCTGATTCATGGGGTTGTCGATGGAATGGAGAATGCCGGGAGCGACCCAAATGATGTCGCCCGGCGTCAAAGAAATCTCCAAATTATTGACTGTAAGGTGGTAATCGCAGCGGAGGGGCATGATGATTTCAATAGCAAAATGCCAGTGCAGCGGGTAGTCGGTGTCTTCGTCGTTGTGGTAGAAGCGAACCCTGGAATTGTCGATGTAGTCGACGGTTTCTTTCGTTCCGTCAAGATGAGCGATCATGGCTTCAATCCTCGCATTTGGTTTGCTAACTCCGGGGTGGAGCGCTTGGAGATGTAGTTACTAACTCAGGTGCAGAGCGCTTGGTATCGGGTTTGCATACCTGCGCGTCTACGTGTTCAGTGCATCGGTATCGGGTTTGCATACATTCCTAAAATCCCGGGCGAATTATAACTAGGCATCGGGCAGGGCATCGAAAGCCTCC
>CAYZSO010000029.1:0-37630 GCA_964479695.1 uncultured Fastidiosipila sp. | reverse complement strand
CCCAGCTTGCGCATATCTTCAAATTTGCTTTTATGTGCATGATAGAGCCGAAGTTAATACGTGACACGTCACCCAGCTTGCGCATATCTTCAAATTTGCTTTTCTGTGCATGATAGAGCCGAAGCTATTACGTGACACGTCACCCAGCTTGCACAGATCTTCAAATTTGCTTTTATGTGCATGATAGAGCCGAAGTTTATGCGTGACATGTCACCCAGCATGCGCATATCTTCAAATTTGCTTTTATGTGCATGATAGAGCCGAAGTTTATACGTGACACGTCACCCAGCTTGCGCTGCACATATCTTGAAATTTGAAGATATGTGCAAGTAACATGCTGCGTATCACGGGTGCTTGCTTCTCTAATAAAGTTCCCGCGAATTTCTCAAATAAAGTTCCCGCGAATAAAGTTAGCGAATAAAGTTGCGCCGCCGGTTTATGGAAATCCGGAGACATTATCGCTATAATACCTAGGTGCTCCTGCCCCGGTGGCCTAATGGATAAGGCGACAGTTTCCGGAGCTGTACATACGGGTTCGATTCCTGTCCGGGGCACCATTAAATAGCTCGTGAACGTCATGTTCGCGGGCTTTTTTTCACCCAAAATGCAATTAACCTATTAGGTAAATCTACTAAGGCAAATCTACGCGAGGTGAAGATTTGGTTGTCGAATTCAAGAATCGAAAAATAGAGTTGATCTGCACAAGAGCTTGTAAGTCTGAGAGAAAATACGAAAGATAGCAGATAGGTTCGCTGAACGAACCCTCATTCCTTCGGGTGGAGGCGTTTTTACTCTGAAGCCTCCTTGTCTCTTGCGTTTTTGTCCCTTGTGTTTTTAGTTCTGCAGCTTTTTTGGCCAAAGCCGCCCACCCCAACCTTCTTACCGTTAGAGTTTTGTTCAGCTGAAGCCTCCGCCGATTCCGCGGAAAATGCTGACCAAATCCGCGAAGAATTCGCCGGAGAAGACGTAGCGAAGGACGTCCGGTAACATCGAAACCCTGTCGCCAAATGACAAGTCCGGACTGCCTTCCCAAGCGGTGTCGGAATCGTCTTGTCCTGGATTTTGCGCGTTGTTTCCTGGCGCGCTCTCGCTTGGTGAGATTCCGCTTGGCGCTGATCCGCTTGGCGTCGTTTCTGAGTCGGGTGGGGCGATGGAATCTGTTGCATTTGGGTCAATTTGTCCTGGATTTCCCGATGTGGTGAGAGCCGGATAGGATGGCTCGGTTGTTTCAGCTGGCGTGGTCCCGTATTCGGGCAGCGAGATGGTTGAGCGGGTTTCGGAAGGAGCGCCGCCGGGTGTCGTGGCGCCGCTCGGTGTCGTGGCGCCGCTCGGTGTCGTCGCCTCGCCGGGAGCAACAGCAGAGACCGATGGCGCAGGCGCCCCACTCGGTGCGGGCGACGGCGCCCCACTCGGCGTAGCGGCCGACGGCGCAGGCGCCGTCGCGAATTCGTTGGCTTCGGCGAGGGTTAGGGTGAAGGGGGTCATGGACCAGGATTGGATGTCGGTGGCCACTTGGCGGATGGTGGCCGTGTTGAAGATGTCGGGCAGGCCGGCATGAGTTAGGGATTCGCGGAAGGCGTAGGTGTCTTCGCCAAGGGCGGTGAGGGTGAGGTAAGCGTCGACGGCGCCGCGCCAGTCGGCTTTCATTTCGGTAAGGAGGGTGCCGGCGGCCATGGCGGAGAGGGAGTAGCTCAGGTAGTAGAGCGGAGCATGATACATGTGCCAGAACATCCACTCGCTGCCTGTATCGGAAGAGGTGGAGATACCGTAGGCTTTGGCCAAAGCCAAATACTTCTCATTCAGCTTCTCGACTGTGAGATCGGGGGTGGTGTAGGCGTAGGTTTCAAACTCGTTATACATTGCGCCGGTGAGGATGGACCATACCAAGTTCAGCAGATTGTAGAGGCGCTGCTGGGAGGCGGAACTGCCGTAAATTGCGTCGCTGTAGGGCATGAACAGGAGCTCGAGGCCTTGCGAGTGGATTTCGGCGAGATCAACGCTGTAGCCGGAGAAGAATGAATTCCGCTGATCGCGAACCGACGTATTGAAGTGCCCGAACTCGTGAATCAGGGTGCTGAGGTTCTGCGCCGGGTCGTAATCGTACTGGAAAATCAGCGCGGAATGATAGTACGGGAGCTGCATGGTGTAGGAAACTTGTTCGTTGTTGGGCGAGGAGCCCAGCGTGTAGAGGTTGTTTTCGCGAAGATACGTATAGGAATCGAGGAGTTCCGAGGAGATATTACCCAGGTACGTGCCCAGCACGTCGATCGCGGTCTGGCCTTGGGGGTAGCGGTAAGAGGAAATCTGGCCCCAGTTCAGACGGACTCCGAGCATGAGGTAAAGCGAGCCGAAATTTTGCTTGACGGCGGCGTAGTAAGCGTCGAGGTCGGCTTGGGTGAAGTCTCGGCCGGCGGTCTGGTCGTCGGTCATTGCGACGTAGTTGTCGTAGCCCTCTTCGGCGGCAAATTCATTGCGGAGCTTCACGAGTTCGAGGTAAATTTCGCCTTCGCGGGCTTGGTCGGCGGCGCTGGGCGGGGTGGTCCCGGTGTTTTGGTCGGCGCCGCTCAGCTGGTCGAATTCTTGCTCGAGGCGGGTGATTTCTTCGTTGATGGCTTTTTGCCGAGGGGTCAGGACGTAGGAGGAACGCAGGTCCTCGGCATACGTGGCGCCGAGAATTTCATCCAGCAACGGCCCGATTGCGGCGTTTTTCTGGACGCCCTGCAGCGTTTCGAGCAGGAAATTAAAGACATCGGAAACAAGACTTTCCGTGTAGGCGAGCTCGTCTTGGGTGGTCTTTTTTGTAATATCTTGCGAATATTCGTATTGGATGAACGCGGATTGCGTGAGCACGAAGTCGTATTCGCGCAGGATTTCGTCAAGCGCGGTTTCGACGGTGGCTTTGGTAGGCACGGCGGTCGGTTGGGCGTCCAGTTTGCCCGGTGCCAAGCCGATTTTGCTCAGGAAGTCCGCGACTTTCGCTTCGAAGGTAGCCAGTTCGTAGTGCACGTAGGCGAAGTCTTCGCGCGTGAAGTCCGGCGCTGTCCAGTCAGGGTAGGCTTGGGTGAAGACCGTTTTGTAGTCGGTTTGAACCAGCGATCCTTGCGTTTGCGCGTTCATTTCCTCGGCCAAAGCCGCCTGCCCCCACCCCCCTACGCTGGCTTGCGCTGCGCTGTTTCGCGATACGCTGGTTTGCGATGCGCTGGTTTGCGATTGTTCCTGCGCGTAGGCGGCGATCGCCATTCCGGAACCGCCTAAGGCGATTGCCACGGCAACGATGATAGCGGTAAATGATTTCAGGCGTGATTTCAGGAGCGGCTTCAGGCTTGACTTCAGGCTTGATTTCAGGCGTTCGTTCAGTTGTGTTTTCATGGCTTCTCTCCGCATTTTCATGGCTTTTCTCCGCATTTTCTTGGGTTTTCTCCGCATTTTTTTGGGTTTAGCTTTCTGGCATGGTTCGGCAAGACCAGTCGGGTTTTTCCTCCGCGAGCTTCAAAATTCGCTTATGACAGGTCAGGAGGAGGACTTGCTGGCCGTCTTGGGCTTTGGCCGAAAGAAGATCCAGACCTTCCGCGGCGCGTTTGTCATCAAAATTCATGAACAAATCATCGAGGAGCAGCGGGAGACCCGTTCCAGAGCCAAGATAATCGGTTAATGCCAGTCTAAACGAAAACCACAGCTGATCGCCGGTACCTGTGCTGAAATTTTCGGGCGTGTAGTAGTGACCACTCTGTGAATCGCGGAGCATGATCTCGAGATTTTCGTTGACCAGGATGGAGTCGTAGTTGCCGCGGCTCAGCTGCTTCATGTAGAGGCCGGCGTTTTGGGCGAGGCGCGGGAGGAGTTTTTCGCGAAGTTCCAAGAGGTTTCCGGCCAAAGTATTCTCCGCCAACTCCAACGCTTCTTGGCGAAGTTGGAGCTGCTTCAGCTTGGCGCGATTCTCTTCGAGCTCGCGGCTGACTTCGGCGAGTTTGGCAGCCGGCGACACGGGCTCCATGCTGCCCGGTTCCCGGAGAAGGGCTTGCAGGTTGACCCTTGTTTCGGTTTCCTGGCGGTCGTATTCTTGGATTTCGGTGCGGACGTCACGAAGCTCGACGGCCGTGAGGTCCGCCTGGGCGTAGTCAAGTTTTTCTTGGTCGAGGTTGCGGCCCGTCCGTGCGAGGCCGGCCTTTGTTTCGTCCAGCCGACTGCGGAAGGCTTCAGGATCGCCCAAAGCATCCGCCGCCCGCCTGCTTCTCTCCCCGAGCTGGTCAATCTGCTCATGCAAATGCGTGAGCTCATGTTGCTCCTCTTCTAAGTGAGCCAAAAACTCCCGAATCTGCTGCAGCTCGCGCGTGATCGGGCTTTCGCTTGGGTCGATCATGAGGTTGGTGGCCGAGTTTTCGGTTTGATCAATGGTCGGCACGTCGGTCGAAACGCCGGGAGAGGTGGCGGCGGGAGAATAGGTGGGGGCGGCGGCAGAGGTGGTGGGGGCGGCTTTGGCCAGCTTATCGGCGGTGCGATCGAACCCAAGTCCCGGCAGCAGTTGACGAAGTTCCTTAAGACGCCTCGTCTGCGTCTCCTGCTGCTCCTGCGTCTCACCGTTGGCGCGGCCCGTCACCCGCAAAGCCAGCTGGCTGCCGAAAATGAGCAGCGCTAGGCCCGGAATAGCCATCACAAGACTAGCGACCACGAGAGGCGCACTGAGTCCGTTCGCAGCGTTCAGGTAGGTCCACACGAAGATCCCGACGCCCAGAATCAGCAAAATGGCGCCGATCACTTGGAGAATCGTGGTCATGTGCTTCGTCAGCCGCTCACTCTCCCTCCGCCTCGCCACCGCAGACTTCTCGGCTTCCTCGAGCGAAAAAGTAACGGACTTCAGTTGTTCGAGGCGTCTTTGGCGGATAAAATCCGAGCTCCCGAGACCTTGGAGACGTTCTTCGATGGCCAAAGCCGCCGCCCCCAACTCTCTCCTCCGCTCCTCAGGCTCTGTTGCCAGACGCAGGCGTTCGCGGTCCTCGAGATACTCAAATACCATGATATCTTCCTCGAGCTCCGCTTCGCGCCGACGCAGAATCGTCAAGCGCTCATGAAGCACGTCCAGCTGCTGGGTGAGCCGCGCCTCCTCGTCCTGCCGGGCCTCCAAATCCTGAACCTCACGATCCAGCTCGACCACATGGGAAGCCAAGACCGGAATCTCGCCCTTCTTGCCTCCTGCCGACCGCAAAGCCAGCCGGGCGCGGCGCAATCGTTCCTGCACCTGCGCCGTCGACACCTTGTCATCTGAGCTCACCATAAAATCCGAAAGCGTCTCCCAGAGCTCCCGCCTGGTGTCGACCGTCCCGGAAAGCTTGGGCCCTGTCGGCTCAACGAAAACGCTGTTTGCAAAAACCTCCTGCGTCAACCCAAACAGCTCTCGCCCCGGCTGCTCCGCATCTTCCAGTTCCACATACCGATTCCGCTCCAAATCCGTAAGCGTCACCTGATCCAAACCTTTGCGCACGCCAAAAGTCCGGCTCAGCTCATAATTTGTCCCCTCATGCTCAAACCAAATATTCCCCGACATCGCCGTCCCGTCGCGGGGCGTAAACCGCTCCCGCAAACTGTCAATCCCGCGCCTTTCGCCCAAGCCGTAAAACATTGCCCGTATAAACGTCAGCACCGTCGTCTTGCCACGTTCATTTGGTCCATAAAAAAGCATCGCCCCCGCCTGGAAACGCAGGGAATAATCTTTCAGACCGCCGAAAGCTTTGATATAAAGTGCCTGTAACTCCATCAGCAACCTGCTCCTTTTATTTGCTTTTCTTTACGCATGCGCGCCTACTGCACACGCGCGCCGCTACACAAGGTCGCCGCGAAACGCGTCAATGCCCAGTCGCAGCGCCTCCTCCACAACCGGCCGTTCGTCGGGCGACGAGCGCTCCAGCTGTTTGCGTAGCCGCCGGTAGAAGAGCCCCCGCAGCGAGTCCTCCTCGGCCAACTTCGCGGCATCAACGTCAGGCGCGCTCCGATCCTCAAGCCAGCTGATCCTGACCCCCTCATCCGCGAGCCGCAATCGCAGCGCCTCAGCATCGGGAATGTACCCGCCGGAACTTCGCCCGGTCAAGGTGAGTTGCCAGATGACTTTGTGGGGGGCGGCTTTGGCCAAAGCCACCTCCTTCAACTGCCCCAACAGCTGATTGACTGCCTGCTCCTGATCTTCCGGGCGATCGAGTGCGAGCTCGGCGGAGAGGTAGACAGTCTCGGCCAAAGGCGCAAACCGCGACTCCCTCAGCCCCTGCTCATTGAAGCGCAAAACGAGGCACCCACGCTCCCCATCATCCTTCCGACTGCTGCCCTGAATGGTGCCGCTATACGCATAACGACAAGCACCCGCCGTCCCCTGAATCGCCGAGTCCGGCGTGTGCACATGCGCCAAAGCGACATAAGCAAACGGCGCAGTCCGCAGCTCCGCCGGATCGATGGGATTGTAGAGTTCGGCTTTGCCATGACGCAGTTCGCCGTGAACCAAAGCCAACGCAATCGGACACTCCTCAAGCTTGCCGCTTGTTTTCGCCTCGTGGTAACTATCAATAATCGCCGGCAGGAGCGGCTCGCGCTGATACAAACTGCGGAAGCCCGCTCCACTCACCGACACGCCCAACTCCGGCAACGCGACGGTCTCCGCATCAAGAAATACATGCACATTCTCCGGCCAAAGCTCCGCCTTCCGATACGCAGACAGCGGCGACGCCGGATCATGATTCCCCGGCGTGATGAACACCTGGACTTGGGTGGTTGTTGTTGTGGTGGCGGTGGTTGTGGTTGGGTTGGTTGTGTTGTTGGTGGTGGTGGTTGAGTTAGGGATGACAAGCTCTCCTAACAAAGTAATCACCCGCGACAATTCCGCTTGGCTTAAACTATCCTGTTCCAAAACATCTCCAGGCAAGAGTAAGATATCTGCTCTAGTCTCTACACAAAGGTCCAGCAAACGTCTGAAAACTCGGAAACGCTCTTCATAGCTGTTTCCCGAATCTTCCATCTTGTCGCCGCCACCAAGGTGCAGATCCCCAGCATGTACTACTGTTAGTAAACGATCAGTTTGCGAGCGATCTCTATGCGAGCGATCAGTTTGTGCGTCATCAGTTTGTGAGCGATCTACTTGTAGATGTTCTGTTTGTGGACGGTCTGCAGCCATTCCCTTTCTCCAAGCCTTTCATACATATATCAATTATCTATCAATTATCAATTGACAATTGACAACTGAACATCTCTCAATCGACTTTGAGGAACAATTTCGAGGAACGATTGAGGGGGCACCGCTTTAAGTGTTTTCGCGTTCCCAGTTCAATTTTCTTTAATTCATAGGATAGCACGACCAGCTTTTTCTTACACGAACGAAGTAGTGTACGAAGTGTTAAAAGAGCTTCGTTTTGACGTTAACTCCGACGCAACTGGTGGTTACTTCTTTTACCCTATAGTTGTGTTCGAATGTTTAGGTGTTTGGGTGGGTGGGTGGGTGGCTGGTTGGTTGATAAGGAAGGAACGCAGATGACAATGTATTGTTTCTAGTGTTGATTCGTGGGTATTTTAGTCCAGTTCTTGAAGGAACGCTCTATACAACATATGGTTCCTAGTGCTGGTTCTTGGGTGCTCAAGTGCTGTGATGGAAGGAGCGCATATTGCAGCTTATAGCTTCTGGTTTAACTTCGTAGTTGTTCTTGTACTTGAATCCACGTGCACACATCTTCAAATTTCCTTAATGTGCATGATTGAGCCGAAGTTGATACATGACACGTCACCTAACGTGCGCATATCTTCAAATTTGCTTTTATGTGCATGATAGAGCCGAAGTTTATGCGTGACATGTCACCTAGCTTGCGCATATCTCCAAATTTGCTTTTATGTGCATGATAGAGCCGAAGTTGATGTGCAAGAGAACATGCTACTCACCTTGGCCTACACATTTTTACATGATTCTTCAAGAGATAACTCACTACATATGCTAAAAATTACCTTATGCAGTGGATTCGTAACAATACCAAGCGCAAACCAAGCAAAAAAATTTCCAAACTGTCCCAGATCGGGAGACTTGCGACAACAAATATTTCCCAGTGAAGATCTTGACACTTGTCTTACTGCCAGATGAATGATTACTGACCTGAAGACAGACATTGTTGAATGAATACTGACCTCGACGAGGAGACGGCCTTCAATAATCACAGCACTGACAAGAAAAAATCTTTAAACCGTTGAGTCTTCCGATCGGTGTCGCAAGTCTCCCGATTCGAACCAACTTGGAAACAAGATAATATCTGCTCAAACCATTTGAGTACTAAAACAAGCAACAATAACCCGCCCGAACCGCTCCGCCATTAAATTCTTGCTCACCGCCGAACAAAAACAGAAACCATACGTCGCCAATACCGCTCCATCACTAAGAACTCAAACACCAGCGTACCCGTGTAGAAGCAATACGTCGCCGATACCGCTCCGTCACTAAGAACTCAAACACCAGCGTACCCGTGTAGAAGCAATACGTCGCCAATACCCCTCCGCCATTGAAAGCGAACTTCAAACTCACTATATATGTTTAAAAATAAACTTATGTAGTCGAATGTAGTCGAATGTAGTCGAAACCTGTAGTGACAACGGACAACGACAAGACAACAATAAAAACACACTTCAGAGTTGTAACAGGCTGATATAATTTGGTTTGGTATCATAATCAGTGTGATTGGACTCATCGCCTACTCATAGCCTATGTGTTGCATCAATGCGCACGACTACTCACGGAGGAACTTATGACAAACGGAGTTATGTTTCAAACGTTTGAATGGGAAATGGATTCAACCGGTGAATTTTATAATGAACTTGCTTCACTGGCGCCGGAATTAGCTAAAAGAGGCATTGATGCCGTCTGGCTACCGCCGGTTTTTAAAGCGACATCTGAATGGGATGTAGGTTATGGCATCTACGATCTTTATGATTTGGGCGAATTTGATAAGAATGCTCAGAATAATCAAAACACCTACAACGTCAGCAACTCAAGCAATGCCGACAGCACCAACAGCGCCGAAGACACCGACACCCAAAACACCGACACCCAAACCACCGACAACAGCAACAATGTCGACAACCCCCAAACCACCGACGACACCGACATCCAAACCGCCCAAACCACCCAAACCGCCACAAAAAATCAAATACGCACCAAATACGGAACAAAAGAAGAACTCAAGAAACTCATCGACGTCCTGCACGAAAACAATATTCTCGTTTACATGGACGTCGTTTTGAATCACAAAGCTGGCGCCGACTTCACCGAAACCTTCCTGGCAACGCCCGTCGACCCAAACGACCGGACGAAATCAATTGGCGATCCCCGTGAAATTGAGGGTTGGACCGGCTTCAATTTCCCGGGCAGGGGTGAGAAATATTCAGCTTTTAAGTGGAATTACAATCACTTTAGCGGGGTGGATTTTGACCAGAAAACCGGAGAAACCGGCATCTTTCGTATCGAAGGTGAAAACAAAGGCTGGGGCTTCGGCGTCTCCCACGAAAAAGGCAACTTCGACTACCTCATGTTCGCAGATATCGACCACGCCAACCAAGAAGTGCGTGACGAACTGTTCACCTGGGTCGACTGGTTTATTCAGGAAACAGGTTGTGATGGCTTTCGTTTCGATGCCGTCAAGCATATCGATGATCATTTCATGAATGATTTCTCCGGCCACATCGTCGACAAGCAAGGGAAAAAATTCTACTTGTTTGGCGAATATTGGTCACCTGACTTGGAGCACGCAGGGGAATATCTTTCCGAAGTCAGATTCAATATGGATGTATTCGATGTTGGGCTTCACTACCATTTTCAGGCAGCCTCGCAAAATAGCGATTTTGATCTGCGCAAACTTTTCGACTACACGCTGGTCAAAGATTTCCCCCTAAACGCCGTCACCTTCGTCGACAACCACGACAGTCAGCCGGGTCAATCGCTTGAATCCTGGGTCGGGCGCCACTTCAAAGAGCGCGCCTACGCCACGATTTTGCTCCGCGTCGACGGCTACCCCTGCATTTTCGCCGGCGATTATTACGGGATTAAGCGCGGAGACTATCCGCAAGAAGATATCCAGTATGATATCAATCGTCTCCTCGAAGTGCGCCTGAATTACGCTTGGGGTGAGCAGGTCGACTTCTTCACCTCTCCCCAAGCCATCGGCTGGATCCGCAAAGGCAATCAAGAGCACCCCGGCCTCCTCGCCGTCGTCATGACGATGAAAGAAGAGGCGTCGGTGCACCTGAATTTCGGCTCCGAACATGCCGGCAAGCGCTTCCGGGACTACCTCGATCGCTTCAAACAAGCTATCAAGTTGGACGAAAATGGCGAGGCCGATTTCCCCGCTCAGGCCGGCTCCGTTTCGTGCTGGGTGACGAGTCTCACGCAAGATAAGCAAGATGAGCAAACGAAGCTTCTGCGGGTCTCCGATCGCCAGAAGGAAGAGAAGCTCGAGGGCTAGTGAGTCCCGCATAGGGATCGAAACTCAAGGGTTGGGGCGGTAGCTTTGGCCAAAGCCGCCTCCCCCAAGCTCATCCCAAGCCCATCCCAAGCTCATCCTAAGCTCATTTGCGCTTGCCAAAGCCCCCTCACCCCACTACAATTACGCATAGATCGATCTTGGTGCCGGCACTGCCACGTGCTGGATAATAGGGAATGCAGTGAAAATCTGCGACAGCCCCCGCTACTGTGATCACGAATCTCTCACAAGAGGCCACCGGTAATTCGGGAAGGCGTGAGAGCTCGCGTGAAGTCAGGAAACCTGCCAAGGTTGTGAATCAGTTAGCTTTCGGAGGGAGAGTGAGACTGCACTGATGTCCACAACGTGCAGCGATCCTTCCCACCCTTGCGTAGGAGGGATCTTTTTTGAATCGTAAATTATCGAATCGTAAATCATCGAAACGCAGATTATCGAATCGCAAATTTTTGAATCGTAGTTTCTTTCGGCCAAAGCCCGCGTCACTCGCACTTTTGCTTGTGATTACGCTCGTGTTCACCGGTTGTTCCTGGTTCGGAACCGAAGCCACGACGAAAGGCGACCAGTCCACCGTCGACCCGGCGATCACGACATCTGTTGCTGGCGCCAGCAACGGCAATGGTGCCAGCAACAGCAACGAATCGCAGGCCGGCGTCTCTTCTAACGATCACACATCCCAACCTGTTTCCGCGCCGGCCTCCTCTAACGGCGGCGCGGCGGCTTCCTCTTCTCCGCAAGCGACAACTCGACCGGGCGAGAGCCCTTCGCCGACCACCGTGAGCCGCCCCACAACTGTGAGCCGTCCAACGCAGGCGGCAACTCCGACACCCACAAGCCGGCCCACCTCGCCCCCGCGGGTAACACCAACACCTACACCACGGGTTAGCCCAACCCCAACACCGATGGCGCAGGCAACGCCCACGCCCGCGCCGACACCGATTCCAACGCCCTTACCAACTGTAGCGCCGACGCCCTTGCCCACCGTAGCGCCGACGCCGACACCAACGCCAACGCAGGCGACAATCATTTTCACAATTGATTACACCCAATTGGTCAATGCGTCGGATCAAGTGAAAAACCGTCTGATAGACGCCAAAGTTTGGGATTTGGTTCCCGCAAATGGCTATGAACCACTCAACGCAGTCATTGAGCTGAATTCCGGCGAAAGCGTGCTGGACGTCTCGAAGAGGGCTTTTGACCTCTATCGCATTCCCCGGGAAATTCAAGATTTCGGTTTCGGGGCTTATGTCGTGTCCATCAAAATGATCGCAGAAAAAGTCGCCGGCCCCGGCTCCGGCTGGACCTACGAAGTGAATGGTATTCAACAACCGATTGCTTCTGATGTTTACACACTTTCTTCCGGTGACAGGCTCGTGTGGAAATATGTTGTCCCTGCGAACTAAGGTGCAAATCAACACAAACTAACGCAAACCAACTCAATTGAGCAATCATCGCAAATCAAATCGTAAATCAAATCGCAAATCAAATCGCAAATCAAATAGACATATAGAGAAACAAAGAAGAGAAACAAGAACAGAAAGAGAAGGCATTTTATGAAAAAGACTCGAAACGATCATCCCTCACGAATCCTTTCCTGGCTTCTGGTCCTGCTGCTGACGGTGGGAATTGTGCCGCCGCGGGCTTTGGCCGCAACACCGGTCGTCACTCAGAAAGTCACCCTCGAAGTCCGAAACGACACAGCCGAGGCTCTGGATGGCGCGCCGTGGACAGGAGCCTTGATCGACAATGTCGAGATCCCCTACACCACAAATATGTCGGCCAAAGACGCCCTCGACCAAGCTCTAGGCTCCGATGCCGTCTACAATGCATACGGCGAAGATTTTTACCTCGCGTCGGTCCGGGGCTTGGACAGTAATGTAGTTCCAAGCGGCGCGTTGTGGTCAGGGTGGTCTTACCAAGTGAATGGTGCGAGTTCCATGCTGAGCCTCAATCAGCAAGTCTTGCAGCCGGGCGACAAGCTGAGTGTCAACTTCGTTACCGGCTGGCCCAGCATCAAGGTGAAAGTCGTCAACGACGCCCTCACCGTTGCGCAAGGGGCCACAGCGGTGGGAACCTTCGCAGAAGGTGATTTCTACTACATGCTGCCGGATAACCGGGATGTGACAGCCGAAGAAGTCCTGACAACTTTTGCGTCCTATAATGGTCTTACGCTGGATTTTACAGACAGTTCCTGGGGTCGTTACCTCAGTGGTATCAATGGCCAAAGCTCCCTCACCCCCATCTCCGGCGCTGATTGGTCTTCATGGATGTTCAAGGTGAATGGTGTCGATGCATCGGTTGGTTTAGGCCAACAAATTCTCGAGCCGGGCGACAGCCTGGAGCTCTACTTCACGGTAGGTTGGTCAGCAACAGAACCCACCACAACACCAACTACGTTACCAACATTGCCAACGTTGCCAACCGAGCCAACGTCACCAACTGAGCCGACGTTACCAACCGAACCAACGTTGCCAACCGATACCAACACAGGAGATCTGACCAATCTTCCTGCTTTCTGGCCGTCTTTCCGCGGCACGGCGGATAACCAGGCAGCGTTCTCGGCAGGTGCCAAGACGCCTTTGAATGCCGCGGAAACCACTTTGTTATGGAGCAAAGCCTTCGGCAACCCCGCCACCTGGTCGGGTTTCTCCGGCCAACCGATTATTGTGAATAACGAACTTCTCGTCATCCACGGGCAAACTTTGGAAGCCCTTGATCCCGTCACCGGCACAAGTCTTCGAACGAAAGCCCTCCCCGCCGGCCAAGGCTACGCGAGTACAGCCCCGCTCTATGCGGAAGGCCGCCTTTTCCTGCCTTTAGACGGCGGCCTCGTTATGGCTCTTCATGCGGAAACCTGGGATACACTCTGGCTCTATGAAGACCCGGATAAAGGCCAAGCACAGAGCCCGCTGACCTACGATGACGGACTGGTCTATGCCCCGTTCATGAAGAGTGGGGGGCAGGCGGCTTTGGCCGCAATTGACGTGGCCACCGGCAATGCCGCGTGGCGTGACGTGATGGCGAACGGTTTCTATTGGGCCGGCGGGATCATCAGCGGCTCGTACTATATCAGCGGGAGCGACACGGCGAGCCTCCTGGTTTACGACAAAAAAACAGGTGTCCTGACTGACAGCGTAGCTGCCGGGAGCAATGTCCGCTCAACAATCGTTCGCGATGGCAGCACTTATTATGCAATCTCAAGCCAGGGCAGACTTCATCAATTCGGCGTTGATGCATCAGGGAAAATCACGGGTTTGAAGACCCTGGAGCTGGGCTCTGCTGTTACCGGCACGCCGGTGGTAGTCGGAGGCCGCTTGTACATAGGCTCACTCAACAAGGCCTACGTCGTCGACACCGCTAGTTTGACCGTTGCTCGAACGATTTCTATTAATGGCTATGCGCAGGGCTCGCCTTTGGCAGTCACCGCTGCTGATGGAACGACAACGGTGTACCTGACCACGAACAAATTGCCCGGCGCACTCTACTACTTCACAGATGCGGGCGAAAGCACCGATGCTGGCGAAGGCACCGATGCAGCCGCCGCCACCTTGTACCTGCCGACGGCGGAAGGCTTCAACACCTCGTCACCGATTCTGACAAGCCAAGGGGCCATCATTTTCCGCAATGACTCCGGCACGATCTTTGCCTTGGGGAAAGTCGCGCCACCAGAAGAAACCACCACAACAGAAAGCACCACAAGCTCTGACGCGGCAAGTACGTCAAACACAAACGGCGCTGAAGCAGGCGTAACGACGGCTCCGACGACCACGCCAACGGCTCCGACGATCACGCCAACTACCAAACCTACCACCAAACCCGCCACCCCGACCGCGCAAACGCCTGCGACCTCAGGCGCGGATGTGCCGGCAACCGGGGAGAGCAACACGCCTTACCTCGTGGGTATCGTCCTGCTGGTCGGTGCGGCCATTCTCTTGGTCGTTCTCGTTATCCTCCGCCGCCGCAACCGGAATGACGACGACCTCACGAAGCATACCTGATGGCCGCCTTTTCCAGACGTCACCCCGCTTTTCAGTTCATCTACTATGTAGTTGTTCTGACACTTAGCATGGTTCTCCCCCACCCGGCCACGATCCTTGTGTCGTGGCTGGGTGCCATTTTGGCGTTGCTCCCGCAAACTGAAGCCGGCAAAAGGTTGAGGCTCTTTCTTTTGCCGGCCCTTGTGGCCATTCCGACAACCTTGATCAATGCCGGCTTCCGCCATTACGGCCTTGAGATTCTCTTCGTTTTGCCATCCGGAAATCCCGTGACCTTGGAAGCCATCCTGGACGGCGCACAAGGCGGGCTGCGTTTGGGGGTGACGATGCTTTGGTTTACGCATCTTTACAAGACACTCGAAACCGACCGCCTACTCTACTTGTTTTCGCCCTTCCCTACGTTCTCCTTGCTGCTTACCTTAGTGCTTCGCTATTTGCCCAGGTTCAGCGGCGAAGCGCGTCAGCTGGCCGCGGTGCGAAAGCTCTCCGACCAAGACGACAAACTTCCCCTTCGCCGGCGTTTGCAGCGGCAGTCTTCCCTCTTAGCCGCCCTCAGTGGTTGGGCACTCGAAAGTTCAATCAACACCGCCGACGCCATGCAAGCCCGAGGCGTCAGTCTCCGAGGCCCCAAAACCCGCTATCAACTCTATCGTTGGACCTCCGAAGATACGGTGCAGCTGGCGGCTTTGGCCACCTTAACCACCCTAGTCGCCATCCTGACTTCACAAGGGAAACTTGATGCATTCTTCTACCCCTACCTCTATCTCCCGCCCTGGACCGGGGCCGGCCTCCTCACCTTTTCATGCATATGCCTTATTACATTATTGCCCTTCATCGGCAACACAGCAGGGAGCCTTCGATGGATCTACTCACAGCAGAAAATTTAACCTTCGCCTACCCCGACAGGGACGCGCTCTGGCAGAACCTGAGTTTCACGCTGCCGAAGAGTAGTTTCACGTTGCTCGCCGGTGCAGGGGGCAGCGGTAAGTCCACGCTCCTGCGGCATTTAATTTACAAGCTCGAGCCCCATGGCGAGCGGAGCGGTCACATCTACTTCGATGGTGAGGATTTGGCCAAAGCCGCCCCCTCCGACCGCGTTCGCAGGATTGCTTTTGTCATGCAAAATCCCGATGATCAGATCGTCTCTGATTCCGTCTGGCACGAGCTCGCCTTCGGCCTCGAAAACCAAGGCGTCCCCCCCAACGAAATGCGCCTTCGCATCGCCGAAATGGCTAATTTCTTCGGCATGCAGACCTGGTTCCAACAGAAAACCAACCACCTCTCCGGCGGCCAAAAACAACTCCTCAACCTCGCCTCCGTCCTCGTCCTTAAACCCGATCTCCTAGTCCTCGACGAACCCTGCGCCCAGCTCGACCCTATCGCCGCCGACGAATTTGCCCACATCCTCCGCCGCGTCAATCGCGAGCTCGGCGTCACCATCTTCATCACGGATCACCAGCAAAACCTCATCCTCCCCCTCGCCGACCGCGTGCTCCTCCTGGAAGGCGGCGCTACTGGCGGCAGCGGCGCCGACCGCGTTGCTGAGGGATGCGACCGTGGAGACGCCGAGAGTCGTGGTCGTGGAGACGCCGAAGGCAGCCCACGTGGCATCACCCTTTTTCCCTCGGCCAAAGACTACGCCACCCACCTCCTCGATGCTAGCTTTGCTGCGCAAGAAAATTTCGCGACAAGCGGTCATTCCACTGAAATTTCTAGTGAAACAGTCCGTGCTCTGCAAGGTTCTTTACCCGCTGCGGCACGGATCAGTTATGCGGTTTCACCTGCCGACCTTACGCTCGAAATCCGCGAAGTACGAGAACTTTTGGCCAGAGAAATCTCAGAGCCTGTGGCGACTGAATCCCGTCAGGCCGAAGCTTCTGCTACTGATAAAAATGCGAATTCCAATAAAAAAGCAAATTCCATGCACGATCCGGAACCACTTGTCACAATCAAAAATCTCAGCTTCACATACACCCGGAACGGCCCATTAGTGCTTGATCATTTATCACTGGCCGTTCCCGAAGGGCAGTTTCTGGCTATTTTGGGTGGAAACGGGAGTGGGAAATCCACTTTGCTTCATACTTTGGCAGGGCTCAATCGTCCCCAAAGCGGCCAATTCAAATGGCGCGACAAGAAACGTCCGCGCACAGCTCTCTTGCCGCAGAATCCCCGCCTCCTGTTCACAGCCGAGACAATCGAGGCTGAGCTCACGCAAGTCTGGGCCGAACTCTCCTCAGAAGAAAAAGCCGTCACCAACGCCTTGTTTGGCCGACGCGCGGACGCCTGGCGGCCAAGCCACTTTGAGCCGATGGATCTTTTGGATGCTTTGGGTTTGTCAGAACGTAAAGATTTTCACCCTTCTGACTTGAGCGGAGGGGAGTTGCAGCGGGCGGCTTTGGCCGTGACACTCTTGCGAGGAGCGAATTTACTCCTGCTGGATGAACCGAGCAAGGGGCTGGACAGCCTGGATCGCCTGCGTTTGGCCGAGATTCTGCGTGGTCTCGTTGGCTGTGGTATCACGATTGTTGCCGTCTCGCATGATCTGGATTTCTGCGCTGCGAATGCCGACAGTTGCGCGCTGCTCTTCCAAGGCAGTATTGCGGCGCAAGCGGAGCCCCACCAATTTTTCAGCGGGCATTACTTCTACACAACGGACGCCTGCCGCGCGGCGCAGGGATTCCTGCCCGGCACCATTACGACCGAGGAGGTGATCGACGCATGGCAAAATCGCGGGATGTGAAGTCAACGGATAAGGGTTCGGCGAATTCCGGTGCGCAGGATTCAAGTGCTCAGGACTCCAGTGCGAAGGATTCCGGTGCGAAGGATTCAAAATCGAGAAAACTAAAGGCTTGGCTCCCTCTACTGGTCTGCGTGTTGATGGTTGTGACTTTGCTGGCATGGCTGCGATTTTTTCCGACGCAGTATTTCTTGGCCGCGGTGCTCCTGATCGTCGAAAGCATCCTGCTCTGGCTCCTGTACCTGGAAAATCAGCGTCCCCAAGCGCGGGAGATAGCGGTGATGGCGGCTTTGGCCACCCTAGGAATTGCCGGCAGAGCGCTCTTCTACTTCGTCCCGCAGGTGAAACCCACGGCCGCGATCGTGGTCGTTGCGGGCCTCGCGCTGGGGAGCGCACCGGGATTCACCGTGGGACTTCTCACCATGTTCTTATCCAACTTTTTATTCGGCCAAAGCATCAACACCCCCTTCCAAATGTTCGGCATGGCGCTGGTTGGCTTCTTGGCCGGCTTATTCAGCCGCGATCGCGTCGGCCGCGGTCACGTCGCGAATCGGCTGAGTTCGCGACAGAGTTCGGATTCGGGTTTGGGTTTGGGTTCGGACTCGGGTTTGGATTCGGGTTCGGGTTTGGGTTGGGATTCGCAAAAGAGCTCAAACCTGAGTTCGCAAAAAAACAGGTTGTCATCACTACCTTTGCCGGTGATTGCGGTGTTGGGTTTTGTGTTGGTTTTTATCGTATACGGGTTGGTTGTGGATACTGGATCAGTCCTCTTCCTATATAACTGGCAAGGACAAACGGCTGTGTGGAGTGTTTATCTGGCGGGTATTCCATTTAACTTGGTTCATGCTGGTTCGACGGCGGTTTTCTTGGTTTTCTTGTCGCCTTTGCTGACGCGACAACTCCAGCGGATCTCGCGCAAGTATGGCTTGTTCGGTTGGTGATCCACTGCCAGCTGGCGGTGCGGTATTGGCGACGTATTGTTCCTAATCCACTACATAAGTTTATTTTTAAACATATGTAGTGAGTTTTCAGGGAGTTTTCAGGTTTCGGAGCGGCTTTGGCGACGTATTGTTCCTGTTTTTGTTCGGCGGTGAGCAAGAACTTGATGGCGGAGCGGTTCGGGCGGGTTATTGTTGCTTGTTTTAGTGCTCAAATGGTTTGAGCAGATATTATCTTGTTTCCAAGTTGGTTCGAATCGGGAGACTTGCGACACCGATCGGAAGACTCAACGGTTTAAAGATTTTTTCTTGTCAGTGCTGTGATTATTGAAGGCCGTCTCCTCGTCGAGGTCAGTATTCATTCAATAATTTCTGTCTTCAGGTCAGTAATCATTCATCTCGCAGTAAGACAAGTATCAAGATCTTCACTGGGAAATATTTGTTGTCGCAAGTCTCCCGATCTGAACCAGGTTGGAAATCTTTTTGCTTGGTTTGCGCTCGGTTTGCGCTTGGTGTTGCGTTTGAGTTCTTGTTGACGGAGCGGTTTGGGCGACGTATTGCTTCTAATCCACTACATAAGTTTATTTTTAAACATATGTAGTGAGTTTTCTCTCGGGGGGGTCAGGTAGAAATATGAGAACCCCTGGTGCGGAGCATGTTCGCTTGCACATAAAAGCAAATTTGAAGATATGTGCAAGTTGGGTGACGTGTCATGTATAAACTTCGGCTCTATCATGCACATAAAAGCAAATTTGAAGATATGTGCAGATTAGATGACGTGTCATGTATCAACTTCGGTTCTATCATGCACACTTAAGCAAATTTGAAGATATGTGCAGGTTGGATGATATGTCATCCATTCACTTCGATGTTCTCTTGACATCAACTTCGGCTCTATCATGCACATTTAAGCAAATTTGAAGATATGCGCAAGCTGGGTGATATGTTACACATAGACTTCGGCTCTAGCATGCACATATAAGCTAATTTGGAGATATGTGCAAGCGCATTCAAGTACTAGAACAACTGCGAAGATAAACCAGAAGCTATAAGCTGCAATATGCGTTCCTTCCTTTACAGCACTTAAACACCCAAGAACCAATACTAGGAACCATAAGCCGCTCAAACCGCTCCGCCACCAACGAACTCACTACATATGTTTAAAAATAAACTTATGTAGTACTTCTAGTACTTCTAGTACTTCTAGTACTTCTGGCGAGGCTGAAGAACTGTAAGACCTGTGTTATAGTCGCTAGAATCACTTAGTGATAGAATAAGTGAGATTATGCAAGTCATTTCAGGGCTTAGGATCGCTTTTGGAGGTTATTTCACTTGCTTCGTCATTGATATGGCGACTGTAAATCGGATGAAAATTGAATATTAATTTAATAAACAACGATAGGATAGCCCGATAACCCGGTGGATGAAGGATAATGGATAATGAACCTGGCTATCAGAGCTGGTTGCGTAATGCAGCATAATCATTGATGTACAGCGTAATTGAAACAATAAAACACAAACACAAAATAGAAAACACAACACAAAACAAAGCAAAGCAAAGCAAAGCAAAACAAAACAAAACAAAACACTAAAAAATAAAAAAACAAAATAAACGAAAATAAACACAAAATTGAAAACGCAACACAACACAACAACACAAACCAAACACAAACACAAGCACAAACCAAACCAAACCAAACCAGACCAAACCAAACACAAACGCACAACACACAACACAACACACAGCACAAAACATAAAACACAAACACAACACTAAAAGCACGAAAATAAACACAACACAAACACAAACACAAACCAAACCAACACAAACCAAGCACCAGAAAGGAAACCTCTATGGAGCCTGCACAGATTAAGCAAGCAATCGATAGAATCCGCAAAAATGTTCAGAGCGTCGTCATTGGCCAGAATCGAGCCATAGATTTATTAATCATCGCACTCGTCAGCCGTGGGCACGTGCTGCTGGAAGACGTACCGGGTATAGGGAAAACGACGTTGGCGCAGGCTTTGGCCAAATCCTTAAACTTAGACTTCAGCCGAATCCAATTCACGCCTGATGTCATGCCCTCCGATATCACCGGATTTAATATGTACAACCCGAAGCTGGGGGAATTCACCTTCCACCCGGGCGCAATCATGGCGAACTTGGTGCTGGGTGATGAGATCAACCGTTCTTCACCGAAAACGCAATCGTCGCTGCTGGAAGCCATGCAAGATCGGCAGGTCACCGTTGATGGTGTGTCCTATCAGCTGCCGGATCCGTTTATGGTGGTGGCGACGCAGAATGCGGTGGAGCAGATTGGAACCTACCCCCTGCCCGAGGCGCAGCTGGACCGTTTCATGATCAAGACAAATCTGCGCTATCCGTCGGTGGATGAAGAAGTTCGCATTTACCAGATGCATGCGGGGCATTCGCCTTTGGCCGACATGGTGCCGGTCTTGAGTGTCGAGGAAGTGCGGAGTCTGCAGGAAGCGGCGATCGGGATTTATGTGGCACCGGCCCTTTATGACTACGTTGCGAAGATTGCGCAGGAGACCCGAAGGCACAAGCAGGTGCAGCTGGGGGTCAGCCCTCGAGGAGCGTTGATGTTGGTGCAGGCTGCAAAAGGTCGTGCACTCATTGAGGGGCGCGACTATGTGCTGCCGGATGACGTGCACTATCTTGCACCGTATTGTTTGGCGCATCGTATCATCTTGCATAGTGACAGCGAACTGGCCGGCGTAACGACGAACCAGGTCATCGATCAGATCCTGAAGTCCACACCATTGCCGCGTCAGTCCTGAGATGAGTGGGTAAGGTATGAGCGTACGTTTTGTCCTCTATCTGATCCTGGTAGGGATCGCTTACGCTATCTACAGTTTCAGTGCGAATGAGCCTTTGCTTTTCTTGCTGATTCTGCTGCTGGCGTTGCCGATCTGTTCTTTTGTGCTGCTTTTCATTGGGCGTCATTTCGTCAGAATTTCACTTACCTCGGCCAAAGCCCAAGTCTTCCGCCTCGAACCCTTTACGCTGATGCTCGCCATCGAGAATCGCAGTCCTTTCTTCTTTCCTTTGGTAAAAATCGAATTCAACCTTCCCCACGGCAATGACAGCTTGCTGCCGGATCAAGACTGGCACACCAGTTTCAGCGACCAAAGCTCCGGCGAAGTCCATTTCTTCGACGAATATGTCGCCTACGACGGAAACGACGCCGAGTCCTTGCCTGACGCCGGCGTTGAAGGCACTGCCGGCGCCGCCGGCGGCGGCGAGGGTAGGCGCCCCCGTGGCGTCGACAGACGACGCACCTGGCGCCTCTACCCAACACCGCATTTCGCTTATGTGCGCAAGATTTTGACGGCGGTGTTGCCGCAACGGAGCACCAGTTACCAGGAGATTACCTTGTCCGCTCGAAACAAAGGCAGTTACCAAGTCGGCACGGATTCCATCTTGTTGCAGGATCTCTTTGGTTTCTTCTACTTGCCACTCCCTCGCTCTGCGAGAGTCGACCGGGCAAGCGGCAAATCCAGAACCTCCGTCGAAATGGATGTCATTCCCAACCCTTACCGCTGGCAGTCGCCGAATGCGGGTAAACTCCAAGCGCCGGAAGAAGTGCTCATGAACACTCAAAACCTCAAAGTATCCAACGAAGTGGATACTTTGGCCAACGTCAGAGACTTCGTTCCCGGAGACCGTATCAAACAAATCCACTGGAAACTCTCTGCCCGTTCCGGCAAATGGCTGGCTCGCGAATTTGAAGACCCTCGCCAAGGTGGTATCCTCTTCGTGATGGATCCGAAACTCCCCGACGATTGCATAAAACCTCTAAATTACAGTAACGACGCACCGGAAATCATGGCTTCGACCATGAAACAGCTTTCCCGAACCGAAGGCCCTTTAAGTCTCCTTCTCGGTGAAGATTATTACACAGCGCCCGGCGAAGGGATCGAGCCGCAGGGCTTCTACCGAGCCATGATGCACTGGAAACCCCAGATCCGCGAAAATGACCCCCGCAGCAAAGAATCCGAAACCCGCCAAGCGTGCCAGATCACAAGCCACCGTTTGGAACTTTCCGACTTGTTACGCAAAGAAACCGCCAAACAGCGCTACCGCGCGATTGTCATCTTGACCGCCCGCATGAGCGAGCAGCTCTCCGATGAGATCCGCCGCGCTCAGAAGCAAGGCTCTCAAGTGCTCTTAATTTTCCTTCACAACGAAACGAAACAAACGTTGAACGAGATGCTGCGTCCCCTCGCCGCAGCCAAAATCCGCCTTTTCCCAACCCGCCTGAACTCTCTGGTACCCTACCAGGAGGCCGTTGCCGGGTCTGCGAATGCGGCACAAACGACGACGGCCGGGCAGCCCACACGATCTGCTCGATCTGCACGTGGTGCTAAGACTGCAAAGGCACCGCGGGCTGCCAGGTCCACACAAACCACGAAAGCCGGTGCCACGAAAGCCGGTGAGAGGGACGCCACGGAGGCCACATCCGACGATGAATAATAACTTACTTGCCAAAATCAAGAGCCAAGCCCTGCTCTTCCTGATGAGCTTAATTTTTGCCTTTAGTCTGGCGCAAATCCTGACCGATGTCTTCCATTTTGACATCACGATTGGACAGAATTTTTTCCGGACCTTTGTCACCTTACTAAGCTTCACGATCCTTTTCTTCAATTCCTACACCACGATTGCCACACTGGGCGTCGTGATCGTCGGAAGCCTGGTCATTTTGCTCACGCCCCTCAGGGATTCCGACTGGTTTCTGAATCTAACCGAAACAATGACGGCCAGACTTCAGGCCGCAGGCGTGCTGGGCAACCGTTTCCTAGCCGACGGTTTCACGTTCGTTGGCAACATCAATACGACCTTGACAGCCACCGAGCGGGACTCTTGGGCATTTCTGGGCTCTCTAGTTCTTTTCGGGTTCACGTTCCTGATCTTCTTGATGATTCAGAAGGTCCGCACCTTCTGGTTCCCGCTGGTCCTTCTGATTCTGCTGCTCTCTTTGACCTTCTATGTGCCCAATCCGTCGACTCTACTCTGGCTGATTCCGATGGGAATCGTGGCCATTCTCATGATTCTCCTAAGTTCCGGGCACCTCTTAGACCTCTTGCGTAAGAAAAGCGGTGGGAAACACCTGCTGGCTGCTAGCGGTCAAATGGCGATCGCAGTGGTGTTGGCGCTGGCTTTGGCCGTAGCCGCAACCGGAGTCTTGAGCTACTCGAAAATCTACTCCCCCTACTGGCAAGGCATCGTGGACGACCTGATCACGCTCTTCCCCGATTCGCTGCAGCCGCCGCTCACGATTTCGCCCTTCTCCCTTGGGGAAGACGGCTACTATCCGCTGGGGGATCGGCTGGGCGGCCCGGTTACGCTGGAAGACAGCCACGTAGCTGAAGTTACCGGCAATGTTCCGGGCCTTCTCAAAGTCCAAAGCTCCGACACCTACGACGGCCTTCGCTGGACGAGGCTCGTGAACAATCCGAACTACCGCTATTCCTCGCCGTTTAACGGCGGTGCGGAGAACGAGGTTTTCAACAGTTACCGCGATCAGGCTTTCTTCAATTTGCTGCCGGCAGCGGTCGCCAGTCGCGTTTACACGAATTACGCCTATGATCTCACGCCGCTGCGACAGGGTACGCAGCTTGTTTCCCACAGCGGCACGCCGACCGACCTGGTCTCGTCCCGCGAAGAGGCGCTCCTCTTCTACTTCAATCAGGCCGGCACTGTCTACGCCCGAACGATCTTCGATAACCAGCATTCGTACCATGTTGAAACCTATGATATCGATGCGGGGTCTTTGGGCTTTGGCCAAAGCACCAGCCCCACCCTCTCGTCCCTTGATCAGGCTGCGGCGGCGTTCCAGGGTACGCTCCCAAACCAAGCGAATGCCTACTATAACTACCTCCAACTTCCGGACAACACCGACTACCAGGCCGGCGGCTATGTATACGACCTGGCTCAAGAAATTACCGCCGGCAGCACGGGCGAATATACGCGTGTACAGGCTCTCCTTGATTACTTGGCGAATAACCCTGATTTCCACTACACGATGAGCCCCGAAGCGCCGCCCGAAAATACCGATTTTGTCACGTATTTCCTGCAAACGCGCGAAGGCTACTGCACGTACTATGCCAGCGCCATGACGATGCTGGCGCGCCTCAATGGCATCCCGGCGCGCTACGTCGAGGGCTATGCGCTTTCCGGCACCAATCAGCGGGAAATTGGCGCGGGCGACACGGTTTACATTAATTCCAATAACGCCCACGCCTGGACGGAAGTTTACCTGACCGGCTTGGGCTGGGTGGCTGTGGACCCGACGCCCGGCGGCCTCAATGGCGAAGGGCTTCAGGAACCGGAGCCGACTCCGAGTCCCTCCCCATCACCAACGCCTCCGCCGACAACCACCACAACGACGGCTCCCACAGACCAGTCCCCTACGACGACGCCCGCGGAACCGACCACCACCCCCGCCACGACGACCTCCCAAACGACACCACAGGAGGACGGCGGCATCTCCCGTATCATCACCTCAATTCTCTTCATTCTCTTGGGGCTGGCCCTCCTGGTCCTCTTGGCTTGGCTCTACTACAAGAAGCGCGTGCAGCATATTGCCAATCTCCATGATCGCGCCTGGCTTGCCGGTAAAATTCCGGATACCAACCGCCGTGCGGTCTTCTATTGGGATGAGCTCTTGAACCTTCATCGCCTGCAGAGCGAATTCAGCTTGGCACCCAGCCTGACGGAACGCGAAATTGCGTCCTACTTGACGCAAGCCGAAGCGAAGCTTGGCGACGCGGGCGGCGCGGGCGACAGCTCCGCCGACACTGGCGCCGCTGAGTCAACGGTTGACAAGTCGACGACACAAGAGACGACAAACGGTGCGACGGCTGATGAAAGATCGGCTGACCCGGATGCCCTTTACAAGCCGGGTCATGAAGTTCCGGAAACTCCGACAACATCTGAAGCTGAAACAAGCGCAGAGGGGTCGGGGTGGGCGGCTTTGGCCGAGATTGTGGCAGAAGCACGCTATCGCGGACAAGCCATGCCGGCTGAACGACTGGACCCGCTGGCTGAGGCATTTGATCAGGCAGAAGCGGATCTACGCAAAGAACTGGGTGAGGCAGCCTACCTGCGCAAGCGCATCTTGCCTCCAACCCAAGGCACAATTCCTTCACCATAAAGATAGCCCGGATACTGAAAGGATAGGTAAAAAATGGAGTACTTTAAGTTAAGTAATTATTTCGAAATTCCCGCGCTTGGCTGTGGGACAAATACCTTCGGGAAGAAGAATCACGAATACATGGGCGATCTTACCTATGATACGACGGAACTTGTGTCCGCAATTGAGGTGGGTTACCGGCACTTTGATACCGCCGTTTCGTACCGTAACGAAGAGGTGGTGGGGCTTGCTCTTGAGCAGAGCGGCATTGATCGCGGTGAGTTTTTCATAACTTCTAAACTGCCTACCGATAAAGAGAGCGTCAAAGACATCCACTCTGTCCAAACCATCATTGAGGAGAGTCTTGCACGCCTTAGGGTGGATTACATTGACCTCTATCTTGTCCATCACCCTATGGAAGACAAAAAGGAGACAAAACGGGTCTGGCGTATGCTTGAGGGCTATG
This sequence comes from uncultured Fastidiosipila sp., assembly GCA_964479695.1. Taxonomy (GTDB): domain Bacteria; phylum Bacillota; class Clostridia; order Saccharofermentanales; family Fastidiosipilaceae; genus JAAYZH01. The sequence continues at coordinate 11,850 of CAYZSO010000029.1, read as the reverse complement.
CGGGGCTTTCGATTATCCGTTCCATTGGTGTTTCTAATTTCTCCGAAAAGCAGCTGGAGAAGCTCCTGAAAAAAGCGGAGGTCCTCCCGGTGGTCAACCAGATTGAGTCCCATCCCGGCCACTGGAATCACTCGCTTATTGAGTTTTGCCAAGCGAACAACATCCTGCCTGTCGCCTGGAGTCCTCTCCGAGGGCTGAAGGATTTTCCTGAGCTGGCCGAAATCGGCCAAAAGTACGGCAAATCCGCGGCCCAAGTGGCTCTTCGCTACCAAATCGACCGCGGCGTGGCGGTGATTCCGAAATCTGTTAGCCCTGCCCGCCAAGCCGAAAATTTCGCAATCTTTGACTTCACACTGAGCGATGAGGACCGCAAGCGCATCGGGAAGCTGTAAGGTGTTGTGCGGTGCGCGCTGCGCTGCAGGCGCGCTGCGGTGCGCGTTGCGCTGCGCGCGGTTTGACTACATAAGTTTATTTTTAAACATATGTAGTGCGTTCGTGTAGTGAGTTCATGTTGTCGGAGCGGTTTTGGTGGCTTATTTCTCCTACGAATGTTCGTTATCGGTTTAACTTTGCTGTAGGAGCGGTTTTGACGGCTTATTTCTCCTGTTTTGCGCCTTTGAGACTTGGAGTAATTGTTATGTTATTTCCAAATTGGTTCAGATCGGGTAACTTGCGACGTCTGACCGACCTGTGATTGGTTCCGGGGGAGATTCTTTCTGCTGGATCTTAGTTTTTCTTAACAATGCTTCAGTCAAGGTCAGTATTCATTCAAAAATTCATATATGCTGATCAGAAATCATTCAGCCGATTGTCGAATTGTTAGCTGGGGTCAAGAGGAAACGCTTTTTTGTCGCAAAGATCCGGATCCTGACCAGGTTCGAAAGAACCTTCTGATCCTGATGGCAGAAATCCATGATAGAGACAAGTTTTCTTGGCATGTCGCATGTCATCTATATTAGAGTAATAGTTACATAGATCCATTCATGTAAAGTTATCCTATTATATAAATATTCAACACAACAAATTGTTCAATATAGATATCACATTGCACTAAACGCGATAGAAACCTTCCCAGGAACTATACGTTGCAGATGTGCGCTCCTTCAATCACTAATCTTAAACACTCACGAACCTGCACTAGAAACCATACGTCGTAAGTAAGCGCTCCTTCAATCACTAATCTTAAACACTCACGAACCTGCACTAGAAACCATACGTCGTAAGTAAGCGTTCCTTCAAGCACGAAGCTAAAACGACAGCGCAGTGGAAGTAGATCTAATGAATCATAGATGGCGATGGTTTCTGAAAAACTTACTCGTGTTTGAAGAAGGTGGAGGGGGTGGGTTTGGTGGTTTTGGCCAAAAAATTACGCCCACGAATCTACTGGAGAGGTTATAATATGAACAATATTTATTTTGAGGGGGACGCTATGCGACGGAAATTGCGATCTCTGCGGCGGTTAGCTCTTGCCCTATTGTTCGTCTTAAGTGTGGTGTTGGGATCTAGCGCACCGCTCTTGGCATCTGGAGGTGGGCAAGGCGGGAACATTTCGGCGTCTCGGACGAGTGAAGCTTCTGCAAATTTTGCCGGTCGTCGTCCAGAGAAAACTCAAACCACGCCGAACCTTGAAAGTTCACTGACCACAACCGGTCAAGATTCAACCATCACGCTGACCATTCATTATCAGCCTGCGAAGGAAGATAAGAATTTGGATTGGAAGTTGTGGATTTGGGGCGATGGAAGGTCGGGCGAAGTGTATGAGTTTACGCAGGAAGATTCCTATGGACGTTTTGCGACTGTAGCGCTGCCGGAAGAGTGGGGGAAGATCGGCGTTATTGCCCGCGGAGATGAGGGCAGCCGTGAATGGGTGAAACAAACGGCGGACCTCTTCCCCACAATCCGCGATGGTAAGGCGGAGATTTGGCTTCGTGGGACGGAGAGTCAGATTTACAATAGCCCGCCTGCTGAAACACCTACGGAAACACCTACACAAGTTACACTAAAAATTCACTACCTGCGCTACTCGGATCAGGACTATACTGGTTGGAATGTTTGGGCTTGGATTGGTTCAGGCGAGGGTAAGCAATATGATTTTGTACTCGACAATGGGAGTGAAAATGGGAGTGACACCGGCAACACCGGTACTAGCACAGAGGGCACCTTGACACCCGGCACAACCACAGGCACAGAGGGAACAACAACACCTGTCGCCACAATTGAATTATCGGATCCCCAGGGGATAGAAAGCGTTGGAATCATTGTGAGAAAATCTGAGGGCGGCAACGATTGGGCCGATAAGAACACGCCGGAAGACCTAATTTTGACGAATCTGACGGCCACCGATGAAATTTGGATCGCAGAAAACGATCCGACGATCTACCACGGGGCAGACGAGATTCCCGATGTCATCCTGAATGCAAAGTTGGTCGACGACCAGACGGCGGAGCTGACCTTGTCGAAGCCGGTGTCAATCGCAAATCCGCCGACACTGACGGTGAAAGGCGCAACAGTCGCTTCCTTCACTTTCAAAAACATTGCACAAAACTTCGACAACACTTTGGTGATCAAATTCGCAGAACCTGTTGGGAAAGCTCAGGATTTGATCTTTGAAGTGGGCGGCTTTGGCCAATATAAATTACTGCAACAACTGGACTGGCTGCACTCACAAGAATTCAATGACGAATTTTTCTATGAAGGCGAGCTCGGGGCCCTCTATACCCCGACGGAAACCACCTTCCGTTTGTGGGCACCGACTGCGGAGACGGTCGAGCTGCTGGTTTATAGCGACGGGGCAACCACCAACGACGAAGCAACCGCCAGCGACGGGGCAACCGCCAGCGACGAGGCAACCGCCAACGAGGTGGCAACCGTTACCAACGAGATCCCGCTGACGGCTGGCGAGCGCGGCACGTGGTCCTTTACAGAAACGGGCGATTTGCTCGGGACTAGGTACAACTACAGGCTGACTTTCGCTGACGGCACAACGAATGTCAGTGTCGATCCTTATGCCCGCGCGGTGACGGCAAATGGTGAGCAAACGGTGGTGATTGACCCGGCCCAAACTGACCCAGCCAACTGGTCGGAGGTACGCAAATCTTTCGACGGCGGCTACACCGACGCCATGATCTACGAGGCGCACATTAGAGACCTCACGATCGCTCCGGACAACGGCATTACTAACAAGGGTAAATTTCTGGGGCTTACGGAAACCGGCACGAAGACCGACAAAGGCAACCCCTCCGGCCTCGACTATCTGAAGAGCTTGGGCGTAACGCACATCCAAATCCTGCCGATGTATGACTTCAAATCCATCGATGAGCTAGGCCCCCTAGGTTTCAACGAAGCTTATAATTGGGGATACGACCCGCAAAATTACAACGTTCCGGAAGGCTCTTACTCAACCGACCCCACAGATCCGGAAGCCCGCATGACCGAAATGAAACAAATGATTCAGGCGCTGCATGACGCGGGACTCTACGTCATCATGGATGTCGTTTACAACCACGTGTTCGACGCTACCAACAGCCCACTGAATCTGACCGTTCCAGGCTACTATTTCCGCTATGACGCGAAGGGTAACTTGCAAAACGGCACAGGCGTTGGTAACGAGACAGCCAGTGAGCAACCCATGTTCCGCCGGTACATGGTGGATAGTTTGAAATATTGGGCGGAAGAATATCAGATTGATGGCTTTCGTTTCGATCTCATGGGCATTCACGATGTGGTAACCATGAACGAAATCGAGCGTGAACTCCACCGAATCGATCCGGGGATCATCCTCTTAGGCGAAGGTTGGGAGATGGGCTATCATCCGCAAAATGTCACGCCATCCGACCAATATCACGCAGAGGAGCTGCCGGGGTATGCTTTCTTCAACGACAGCCTGCGCGACCTGATCAAGGGATCCGTCTTCGAAGCCGCTGAGCCCGGCTGGGTGGGTGGCGTCAAAAACAGTGAATTCACCTGGAATATTTACCAAAACATCCTTGGCGCCCAGAAAGTCCGTGATTATATAGACGCATCCCAGTCGGTTGTGTACAACGAGGCGCACGACAATCTCACCATGTGGGACAAGCTCAAGGCCACGAACCCCACCGACGATGACGCCACCATCGCCAAGCGCCACCAGCTGGCTTCCACGATCCAGTTCATGAGTAATGGGATGGCTTTCGTTCACGCAGGCCAGGAATTCATGCGTACCAAGGGCGGCGACCACAACTCCTACATCTCCCCGGACAGCGTCAATTTCCTGGATTACGACCGCGCCGCCCAGTTCCCTGAGGAATTCCAGTATTTCAAGGATCTCATCGCCTTCCGCAAGTCAGAGCCCCTGATCCGCCTGACCGATTACACGGACATCAACGCCGCCTACAGCCTCGCCACCGAACCCGCCCGCGACCTCCTCCACTACGAGATCACCGATCCCGTCACCGGCGAGCTTAAGTATCATGTCATCTTCAATGCAGCCACGGAGGCCCAGCAAATCACCCTCCCCCTCGGCAACTACGAACCAATCATCGCCGATGGTTTGGTGGGGGCGTCTTTGGCCAAAGCCGCCGGCTCCACCCCCTCCCCTGCAGTTGTTTTATCCGAAATCACCACATACGAGGTGCCTGCTCTCTCGGCCGCCGTCCTCGCGATCAGCCAAGCCCCGACACCGGCTCCGACCTCGATGCAGCCCGAAACCTCCGCGCCCTCCGCGCCCTCCGCGCCCGGCGAGGAACCCGAAGACAACAACTTCTGGCGCGGCTTCCTGATCAGCGCTGGCCTGGTCGCTGTCCTCGGTTTGATCGTCTCCTTCACGCAGAAGCAACGCGGCCCAGCCGCTAACGACAAGCCGACCGGCAACGACAAGCCGACTGGCAAGGAAAAGCCACAAAATGACGCCATGAAAGATCCTAACAAACCAAGTGAGGGTTCTGACACCAAGGACAAGAAATAGTTTCTTAGTCTGAGCATCAAACGCTAACCGCACCATGAGAAACCGTACCATGAGAAAGACCGCGTCTCCACTGCTGGATTCGCGGTCTTCTTGCGTGTTCAATTCGCTAAACTTACGTGGCCATCGAAGAAGCCGATAAGCTAACCTGAAATGCTGATCAGACTCAATAGTTCACGTGTCAGATCGGCAGGTCTTGATGGTCAAAAGGCTTACGATCCGGGGATCCCACCAATTTCCCGATCAACCAACCAATCAGTACCCAAACCGCAGCAGCAATCAAAGTCGAAACCTCAACAACCCCACGTGTCACGTTCGTCAGCCGAAGCGTCGGAAACACCAAATCAAAGAACCATGTCATCGGGCTCGTAATCCTGTATATCGACTCCACGAAAGGATTCGATACATCCGCACCAAAAAGTTGGAACAGAAAACGCACCAACAAAATCACGGCGGATAAGGCCACAAACGTCATGATGACACGTTTGACTCCTTGTCTGAAAATGTCACTTTTGCTTAACTCTTGTTTCTTCTGGATATCATTTCTCATGTTCGAGCCCTCCTTTCGGGAAAGCCATTCTGCCAGTGCCCAAAGAGGAACCTCTCGTCTACAGTGTGAAGGCAAACCGCCCAAAACGCCGTTCTATCGGTTACAAAAACAGCACATATTTGCTTAAAATGTTGACAAGTTTCACTACATATGTTTAAAAATAAACTTATGTAGTCATACTGCGTGAAAACCCAGGAAGAACGCAGAAAGATCGGGGCGTGCCGAACGAAATGGACAAGACAAAATCTCATGACTTAACTCTCCCGGCTTGGGGGCCTTATTCGAAACTTTACAGCGGCATCTCTCATATTCCTGCCGCCAATGATGGCATGCGCTTTGATTTTTCAGTCATGCCGGGTTATTTTCGCCGTAAAGTGGATGTGCCCAACGTGCGTTTTGAAAGTAATTTTCATCCATGGGAAGCTGAACCGGATTTGTCGTATTTCAAGTTTCGTCACGAATTAGAGTGGAAAGATAACGTTTACGTTGACGTATCTTTTTGGGCTCCTGATTCCTCCTCAAGCCATGACTCCTCGTTAAGCCCAGATTCCTCTTCAGCTCCGGAATCCTCCCAAACTACTGAAAATCCCTCAACCGAGAGATCCTCTACAACTAAGGGACGCTTCGTTCGGGCAGAATGCGTCAATCAGACGGATGAACCGCAAATCCTTGTTCTCCACTTCATCGCAGCCGCTCACAGAGCGACAGCTCAGACAGTCATTCCACATTACCCCGCTAAGCATTCCGTTCGCAGGGCAAGAGATTACGATCAGTTAACTTTCAGCACGCCTAAGCCAACTGATAATTTGACATATGATGGCTTGCGACGAGGGGAAGAAGCGGTTTCAAGCTTCCTCGGGTGCTATGGCGTGGGGCAAGGCTTTGGTACCCCCGGTGACACGATCAGTCTTACTTTTGAACTCAGTGAACCAATCCTATATCCGTGCCTCTGTGTACGACATGATCAAGGAAAATCAGTGTTTCGAGTAAAGGACGGTAGCGTCGGGATTACAGATGCTACCGATACCATCTTGACCTTGGAAGCAACGGAAGACTCGGAGAGTCCACAAATCACCTATCTGCTGCTGGGACATCCACTCGAAACAGGCCGTTATACCATGCACTTCCAAGCAATCGACGTTGCGACACCGGCAGAAAGTTCTTCAACACCGGCAGAAAGTTCTTCAACACCGGCAGAAAGTTCTTCAACATCAGCACAGAGCGCCTCAACCCCGGCGCAAAGTCCAGCTAATAGGGCTAGGCTCGATTGCTTCTTACTCTGCGAGTATGAAGACCGAAACCAATTCACAGTCACGTATGAAGGCGGCGCCAGCGCGCCCGCGATACATAGCGAAGCCCAGTTTCTCACACTAAAATATCCCGGAATCGCAGAATATTATGGCATGACTTGGTCCTATGACAAGTATCGGGTCAGGGAGCTGTTCAATGATGAACTTGATATCTTTTTGCGGGATACCGCCCATGACCATGTGCACGACACGCTGGTCGGCAACAGTCAGGGCCACTATACGGACGTCTTCTTTCGCCCGATATCGTTGGCACCGGGTGAGCGCAAGTCCATCTACGGATATCTCACGGCAGGTGAAACAGAGCAAGAAGTCATGAGCGATCTTCGCAAGGCCAACCCATCGATCGATCAGAGCGAGGTGGGTGGGGGGCGGCTTTGGCCAAAGACGCCCTCCGCAACTAAACGACCCCTCCTTCCTGATGGTGAAAAGTACCGCTTCAGCCAACAACTTATGCAGGCGGTCCTTCTGACCAATGTGGTCTACCCGGTCTATACTCGAGGCCACTATATCAAACACAATACGCCCGGGCGATGGTGGGACAGCCTCTACACGTGGGATTCCGGCTTCATCGGGATGGGTCTTCTGCAATATTCGCGGCAAAGAGCCTTGGACTGCCTCAATACCTATCTCACGGAACCCGGGTGTGAGGATGCGGCATTTCTCCATCATGGGTCACCGGTGCCGACACAGTTTTATCTTTTTGCTGAACTACTGAACTTGGGTCTCAGCGACGAAGAGACGCGTAAGCTTTTTCCAAGCCTTGTCCAATACTATCTGTTTTTCACAGGCCAGGCGGGAAGCTCAACGATGGCGGATAGCAGCTCCGGCCTCTTGCGGCCGTGGGATTATTTCTATAATTCGGGTGGCTGGGATGACTACCCGGCGCAAGTGGAAGTCCACAGAAGACACATAGAAGAAGACACCACCCCAGTCGTTACGACGGCCAATTCCATTTTATGTGCGAAAATTCTTGCCTACACGGCGGAACGCCTCGGCGAACCTGCTGATCGATATGATGTGGACATCGCCCGTTTCTCCGAAGCCCTTCAAACGGTCGCCTGGGATGAAGATGCCGGCTACTTCAGCTACATTCATAAGGGCGAACCTCTTCGTGACGAAAACGGAATCAATTTCAATATGGGTCTGGATGGGGTCACGCCGTTATTTGCCGGGGCCGTGACCGCTGACCAAGAAGCGCAACTGTGGGCCAAACTCATGAGTCCGAAGCATCTCTGGACAACCTACGGCATCACAACTGTAGATCGGGAGGCCCCTTATTACCAAACGGACGGCTATTGGAACGGCGCGATCTGGATGCCTTATCAATGGCTCTTCTTCAAAGCAGCCCTCGACACCGGCAAGACTGATTTTGCCTACCAAATCGCCGAAACAGCGCTCAAGCTCTGGCAGAAAGAAACAGGCCAGAGCTACAACTGCTTCGAACATTTTATGGTTGATACAGGCCGAGGCTGCGGCTGGCATCAATTCGGAGGCCTGAGTTCCCCCGTTGTCCAGTGGTTTCACAGCTATTACGTGCCTGGGACGATCACGACCGGTTTCCATACATTCGTGAAGGAAATACACCGGGAGGAAACCCGGCTCATCCTCGATCTTGATCTGACGAGAGCAGGTGAAACCGCGATCCTTGTTGCCACGGATCAGGATGTGCTGCGGGCGGCTTTGGCCAAAGCACCCTCTCAAACCCCTCAAACCACTCAGATGACTTCGAACACTCCACCCACTTCGAGCATGCCGAACCCTCAAAACACCCCGAACGGGCACGCAAATACAGAAACTGTCATCAGCAACACGAACGAACGCCACAGAGGACTCTGGGAAATACACCTCAGAGCGAGTGCGGCAGGTTGCGTCAGGCTTATTCTTGAGCTGAGAGAAGATGGTATCGAAAACCAATAAATACCTCACGATTCTGATAATTTGAGCAGAATGGTGATATTTTTGCCTCGGTACTCTGGCAGAAATTTGGCAGTTGTGCTCAAATTTGCGGAGTTATTTTGTGCACTAAATCACTTTATATCTGTCGCTGCCAGCCTAATTTGTCCGTCAGTTGCCAACCCATAATGTCCGCCGGTTGCCGAAGTGCGTGTCCATGTTTGGGGACAAAAAAGGCTGCTCATGGCAGCCTTTGGCTTCACATTTCTTGTTCCATCACGAGCCTAGTATCCGTCGCCGAAAGGATTTTCTTTTTGCGTTGCGCTCCATAGAGCAAACTGTGTGTACAGAGTCGGTTAATCAAGCGCGGACAGCCGGATGAATAGTGGAAAATTACATTCAACGCATCATCAGAAAAGATTTCCGCGGGAGATTGCGCATAAGCCAACTGTTGGCGGATATAGGTATAAGTCTGGCCTTCATCATAGAACTTCGTGCGACAAAAGAGATTCACACGCTGGGAGATCGCTCGGTAGGCTTGGCGGTTTATTTTTTCCATGAGCTCGGATTGGCCAGAGAGCACGAGACTCAAAGGGCTGTGAGAATCCAGTTGAAAGTTCAGTAGAAAACGCAACTCTTCGAGCATCTCTTTGCTGAGAAGGTGTGCTTCGTCAACAATCACCACAGGGCGGAGCTTATGCATGCCAATCATCAGTTCTAATTCTCGGTGCAAGATCCTCTTGCTATCTCCGCGGTAGAAAGCACCTTCCACCCCCAATTGGCGCAAAATGCCGTTATAGAAATGCCTAGGACTAAGCTGTGAATCAGCGATATAGAAAGAACGGTAGACACTCGGATCGAGTTCCTGAGTAAACTTCCTGAGTAACGTGGACTTCCCGCTACCGCAGTCACCCGTCAAGAGAACAAACCACTGGTGGCTGGCTGCATACTGCAAACGCCCCAAAACCTCTTCTTGCTCTTGCGTTAAAAATAATTTGTCCACCGGAATATCCCTTGTGAAGGGGGTGTGGACAAAGCCGTAAAACTCATTCACCATACCTTTATTCTCCTAACATATCGCGAAAGAACGTGGCTCCCGTAGGTTCTGGAGGCGCTTTCCTGGCTTGTTGTAAAATCCTAGACCCTTCGGGAACCAAGGCTACCTCTGCTTTTTCTTTCCTCGTGTGGTGTCTCATCGTTAAGACACGGATCTGTTTCGAGCCCATGAGCTCATGGTAGATCGTAAGTTCATCGGGATTATTCGTCTGGAAACTTACCTCCACCTTCAAGCCGATATAAGCGCTTCCTGCTTCCCATTCCTTTCCCCGGAACGACAGACAACCGCTTTTATTTACCAAACGCAGTTCCGTGGACGTAAAGGCATAATTCATGGTTTCTTCATCAACGAAGCGAAGGTCATTCGTCTGTTCATTAAAGGCCTGGTGTGGTGTTTTCCCTTCCAGTGCACTGTGAGGCCGGGTATAGTAGAATTGTTCCAGCCAGCAATCTAAGTCGTGCTGGACCTGCTCAACACTGCTGGGATGCTCCAACTTCTCTTCGGCAACGAACTTATCTAATACTCTATTCATCGCCTCTACCTTACCTTTTGCTTGCGCGGCATATGGCCTCGCTCGAAGTAAGGAAATCCCCAGTTTGGCACAGGCTTCTTTGAGCTTTTTGCTTACGTATTGTTTACCGTTGTCGGTGAATAAACGAACGGGTACGCCATACCTTTCCATGGCAAAACGGAAAGAATCGAGTACGCAGTGAACATCTTGTTTCGCATAGACACGACATCCGGTTACCAGTCGCGTGGCATCATCGATGAAAACAGATACATAAAGCTGTGTTGCGGGACGTTTGGCGGTTGCCGGAAGGATCAGCAAATATTTTATATCCGCCTGCCAGAGCGCATTCCGTTCGCTGTACTGGAAACGTCGAGCGGCAGCCGCTGTACCCGACGAGTAATACATCGCCAATTGCCTACTTCCATACCCTCTTTTTTCCAGCTGGTCCTGTAGCGTCGAGCGTTTTACACTACCCATTGGGATGCGCCCTTCTAGTTCAAGTAAATGGATAATGTCAGTCACACTGCGTTGTGGGACTTCTCGACGTAGCAGAACCGCTTGGTCTACCACGTCCTCCGGAATGGCGTACGTGCCTTGGTATGGCCTTTCCTGGGGCAGCAAACCGGTAAATCCTTGCTCGCTATAGGCTTTAAGCCAACGGCGCAAGGTTCGTTCAGAAACGTTCTCCTTCTCACTAATCTGCTTTAGCAATAGGGCATGCGCAGCCCGGTCCAACTCCTTCTCTAGAAGTGGACTGAGGATCCTGGCCCTTTCATAAGCAATTTCTTCGCGTTTTTTTCTTACTTTCATGGGTTTTACACCTCCTTCATGAACTGAAACCCACATTACAGGTCAGAGGCGTTGGACAAAAGGGCCGTTCAGGTGAAAAGGGTATTTTGAGAGCATCAGTAGCCATTTGGCCAGGAAAGCGAAGGAATACAAAGACGCAGAAAGCACACGCAAGCGATTTTGAGCTTCACGAAGGAAGGCTTCACACCAGCGTTTTATTCTGCGGCGAGAACGGGCTTCAAATGGGGCTAGGGTCTCCTTGTCCTGATGGAGATTTTCGAAAACGTCGGCGGTGTAACGCTTGTAGGGAAGAAGGAAATCGGGGAGTTCTAGGTGTAATCTGGCACAGCTTCGGTTCTGGCAACGTAAGCGACGAAGCGAGTAAACACGGGAATCTCCTAGGTGGTTTTTGGCTTTCCTTAGACGACGATCGTAGTATCGAAGTTCTCCTCCGCAAGTCGGACAAGGAGGAATATCTAACCCCGTAATGATAAAGGTTGATCAGGGGAACTTTCTTTCAAATAAAATTCTGTTACAATAATCATGCTTTATTGAGCAGAGCTTCGGGAGGTCCGCAAAAACACACCCGGAGCTTTTCCTTTCATAATTTACGGACAAGTATAATCGGCAATTCCAAGACAGACAAGACGTCAGCAACCGGCTAAATTAGGCTGGCAGCGACATTATATCAAAATAATGTAATTTTTATGCTATTATATGGAAGAAGTTCCAGCATACGGCCATATATCCTGACTTTTACAGTAAAACCAAAGAAAAAACCCGTAGAGTGCCTCGTAGAGC